>JBLHME010000024.1:0-43836 GCA_047623225.1 Cryomorphaceae bacterium | reverse complement strand
GAAGATGGCGACAGCAGCGACCCGACTACTGAAGAGAATGAGATTACTATTGAGGTGTTTCGTCTATCAGACGCGCAGGTAAATTTGCTTGCACAGGGCATGGGTATCGAGCAACAAGGCTTTGTTATGGACGACATGGTGATTAATAATTTGAGTGGTACGTCTGATCAAATTGCCAACAAAATTTCGCTTCGATTAATTAGCCACGTGAGCAAGCAACTAAAAAAACATCTAGGCAAACAATTCAAAAAACGTGCTTTAGATTCCTTAGAAGAAAAAGCCGGCGAAGTCAGCAATAAACTAAGGGACAAACTTAGAGACCGCTTTAAGCCCCCGCGACCGACTGAAGAACCGTAAACAGCTAGTCTGGCTTGCGCTGTCTAATCTGGCTTGCGCTGTCTAATCTGGCTTGCGCTGTAAAGCAGCAACGTAAAATCCATCGGTGCCGCTGAGGCCTGGATAAGTACGCAATTGGTTTGAGTTAATCACAACCTGCTCTAGTTGCTTGTTCCACTTTTCAGGAATCACTAAATCAGCCTTTTCAAACTGCTCATTGTTGACTAAAAAGCGTTCGACTTGCTGTTCGTTTTCTTCCTCTAACAAAGAACATGTTGCATACAATAACCGCCCTCCAGGCTTCACCAAGCGCTGTGCACTCTGCATTATAGATTGTTGCAATTCGACTAAATTAGAGAGATTCTCCTCAGTTAGATTCCATCGGCTATCAGGACTTCTACGCCAGGTACCAGTGCCTGTACACGGTGCGTCCAAAAGTACCACATCGGCAATTTGCTTATGTTGTTTGACCCATTTGTCGTTTTCTGAGCTTAAAATATGTGTGCGTACATTATGTGCGCCGGCTCGCTTAGTTCTTTTGCTCAACTGCTCCAAGCGTTTGGAGTGAACATCGCAAGCATAGATGACACCCTTATTATCCATCATGGCCGCCAAGGCGAGTGTTTTGCCGCCAGCTCCAGCGCAAAAATCGATAACTTTATGGCCGGCTTTTACACCGCTCATTAAGGCCAAAAGTTGCGAGCCTTCGTCTTGCACTTCGAACCACCCCTGTTTAAAGGAGTCGAGACCGAATAAAGCCACACGACTTTCAAATCGAACCCCCCAAGGAGACAAGCTGCTTGGCGAAAAGTGATGACCAGAACTTTCCAGTGCTTCGCTTAACTGCGCCACTGAACACTTGAGCGTATTCACTCTAATATCAGTCTGCGCTCGTTGATTTGACGCTTGCATCTCAGCTTCATAGCGATCACCCAAAGCCGCCTCTAGCCGCGCAGCGATCCATTGCGGTACGTTTAGCCGAACATGCACAGGAGCGGTGGACAAATCGGTGTCTAATGACTCAAATGCTTCGAGCTGCTCTGGTCTTAATCGCACAGGGCAATATTTATCACCATCAAAATATTCCCTTAAGTCCTCACCATCAATTTTTTTCATCAATGCAGCGAGCATTCGACTGTGGATGCCTAGATCAGCTCGATCTAATAAATACTCAAAACTCAGGCGGTTGCGTAAAACTGTGTACAAGTACTCGGAGATAGCAGCTTTATCTTTAGAGCCAATATATCTGCGCTGCTTAAAGTACTGCGCCATTGTTCTATCCGCTGGATAGCGATGTGCGGCTAATTCGTCCAGAAGTTCGATTGATGCTTGTAGCTGGGCTGCGGGTTTCATAGATTTTTAGGGGGTTTTAAGGCTGCGAACTATAGCAGAACTATGACTTATTCCAAGACTGTTAAAAACACAGCGTAACAATTTCATCTGCTCACAACGCATAGTGATATCAAAGCTCTGCGTAGCAGCTTATTATTATGTTCACTGCTACTCAAAATATTAAGGCCATGACTCAAAAACAATACTCCGCTGCGGATATCGCCAATATGGAACAGCGCAACAAAGTGCACTTCGTTAACTCTTTGACTGGCTTTAAGAGCGCAAACCTAATTGGCACCGTCAGCGCCAGCGGAATCACTAATCTATGTATGCTCAGCTCAGTGATCAACCTGGGCACGGATCCTGCCCTAATTGGTTTCATTTATCGGCAGCATGCTCATGTAGAAAGTAATACTCTGGATAATATACTCACCACTGAGTGTTTTACATTGAACCACATCACAGCCGAATACTTAGACGATGCGCACCACACTTCTGCGCGCTATCACGGCGACATTTCTGAGTTTGACCATACTTGTTTTGATGCCCAATTTGGTAGCATGGCGGCGCCCTATGTTAGTCAAAGTAAGATAAAAATTGGCCTTCAATTCAAGCAAACTATTGAACTGCCTTTGCCCGGATTAGTCATGATCATCGGTCAAGTCACTGAAGTAATGCTGGACCACGATTTACTGCATGAAGACGGCAAGATAGATTTGGTAGCAGCCCAATCACTTGCTGTAACCGGCTTGGATGAATATCACACAAGCAAGTCATTAGGCCGCCTCGATTATGCCAAACCTCGAGCTCCAGGCTAGTTTTTTGTTGGCGACTATTGAAAAATAACTAGCCATCTCCAGATATTGATTGTCGGTGTCCATGTGGAGCCGACATAGCCGATTCAAGCTTTGCGCTCATCAGAGGCAAGCAGCGAATTACGTTAAAACTTTATGGCTCATTTCGATGTGTTGTTAGAACATGTCAGAGCGTAGACTGGAGAAAACCATGAATAGAATTGACCTTACCCCCCTTTACCGCAGCAGCGTTGGATATGATCGTTTTGGATCACTACTTGACGCCGCATTCCAAACCGAAAAAACATCTACTGGCTACCCACCGTACAATATTGAAGTTGTGGAAGAAAATTCCTACTCAATTACCCTAGCGGTTGCCGGTTTTAAAGACGCTGAGTTAGACATTCAAGTTGAAAATGGCGTGCTGACCGTGCGTGGCAAAAAAGAAGCGGCACAAGACAACCGCAACTACCTGCATCAAGGCATAGCAACTCGATCGTTTGAACGCAGTTTCAACCTGGCTGACCATATTGAAGTGGTAAACGCCGATTTAGAAGATGGCTTACTGACTGTGTTTTTGGTCAAAGAAGTGCCCGAAGCAATGAAGCCGCGCAACGTATCAATCAATAACGCTGGCGCGCGAGTTATCGCTCATGAGGAAAAAGCTGCATAGTGAAACTACTCAGTAATTAGGCGTTTTTGCATTAATCAGGCCGCTGTAAGAATATTTCTTGCAGCGGCTTTTTTATTGACCAAAGTATTTGCCAAAGCATTGCTCTGTGAGCGACCTATCGCTGCAAATAGATTGACATTCGCCCAACCGAATCTATAATCGCCGCAGAACTTAGGTCCCGCCATTTGTATCTAGCGCGGTTAAACTGGGAAGTTGGTTAAAGTCCAACGCTGCCCCCGCAACGGTACTCAGCTGTTTTAAGCTGTAAGTCCGGAACCGGCCTACAGGCGAGTTAGCTCGAAAGAATTAATTCGTTGAGTTCTAGACCGTTGATGGAGCGGAGGGCTCTCATCCAAGGCAAAGCGATTTGTTTGTGGAAAATCTGCCTCTTCGCCCTCCCCTTGAATTCCTCGCTTTATCACCTTAAAACTTTCTTCCAGTAAGGTGTTAAAAAATGTTTAATTTATTAAGAACTTCAGTTGCCATAGCCATTCTGGCAAGCGCGACAACTGTATCAGCCAAGACCGATGAAATCGTGGTTACTGCTAAAGGTAATCAATCCATCTCCAATGTGCTAGCTACTTCCTACGTATTCACTTTAGATGATATTGAAGCTGCGCAGGTAAGAGATATAACTGGACTGCTAGATCAGTTGCCAGGTGTTAGCGTGCGCGATTCCGGTGGCCGCGGATCACAAACCAGTGTGTTCGTGCGCGGAGCCTCCAACTCTCAAATAATCGTTCTAATTGATGGTGTTCGTGTGGGCAGTGCCACACTGGGAGCTGCAGCACTAAATGCCTACTCGGTTGAAGCGATTCAACGTATCGAAGTGGTCAAAGGGCCATTTTCAGGAATTTATGGTGCTGATGCTGTTGGTGGTGTGATCCAGCTGTTTACCAAAAAAGGTGGTGAAGGTTTAGGCACACTAGCGGCAACCATGGGGAGCAATTCTCTACAAGAATATAGCCTGTCTTTTAATGGCGGCAACGAGCGCAATAGCTTTCACATCAGCGCACAAACAGAAGATACCGATGGCATTGATCGCACTAGTATTCTGAGTGATGGTAATGCCGATGAAGATGGCTACGAAGAAACCGCTGTTAGCCTTGGAGCCAAGCTTAGCCTGGGTGATTACACTGTGGCCAACATCTCCCTCTTGAGCACCGACAGTACCGCTGAGTTCGACAATACTTTTGGATCTGATCCAGGACTCATCAACCAAGGCAAAACATTCAGCGCTGCGCTTAACGTCAGCACACAGTTGTCGGAATATCTTAGGTGGAATAATCTACTGGGTTCAAATGAAGATGAGTTAGTGACAAATGGTGCCTTTCCATCAGAATTTGTGACCAATCGTGATAGTTTTGGAAGTGAACTTTCTTATGCGTTTACTGAAAAAGGCTTGCTTACCGTTGGCCTTGATTACTATAAAGAAGATATTGAATCATCAAATAACTTTCCAGTTTCCGACCGCGACAACACTGGCATCTATGCCCAAGTTCAAACTGGCCTGGGTGACTTTGGCTTTGTTGGCAGCTTGCGTTACGACGACAATTCAGCATATGGCTCGACCAGCAATGGCAGCTTAGCGTTAGATTATAATTTCTCTGAAAATCTACGCACGGTTGTTAGCCTCGGCAGTGCCTTCGTTGCACCGTCCTTCAACTTTCTATATTTTCCCTTCTTTGGCAACCCAGATATTCAACCCGAAGAATCAGACAATATTGAACTCAGCTTAATCGGAACATCGGGCGTGATTGACTGGCGGGTTTCAGTTTATCAAACCGACATCAAAAATTTATTTAGTTTTGACCCTAGTACCTTTTTGGCAGTCAATGTCGGACAATCCGAATTCAAAGGTTTGGAGTTAGAGTTAAACACACAATGGGCCGAATGGAATCTAGCATTGAACGCTGACTTGCTTTCCGCTGAGGATAAGGATTCGGGCACTAAACTCGATGACCGCGCTGAGCAAACGCTTACCATCACGGCTAATCGGAATTTTGGCAAATTAGATCTGCGCTTTGACGTAAAAGCAGAAAGTGGCCGCCACGACAACTCTGGCACTGAGCTCTCCGGATTCGGTTTGTTCGACGTGAGCGCCAAATACCAATTCAATGATAATTTATCTTTACTCGCAAACATCGACAATGTTTTAGACAAAGATTACACACTCAATTTAATTGGCGCCAACAATCGCTATAACACCGAAGGTCGGTTAGCCCAATTAAGACTGCGATACAACTTCTAAACACATTGCTTAAGGTTAACAGGGCTTTTGTTGCTAAGCATTAGTTTGGTCAAAAGTCCTTTTTAGCTATAGTGACATCATGAGCAACATACAGACACTGCAAAAACAACAACTGCATAAAGTGAAAATGCAGAAGCAAAAGGCTAAAGTAGACGCTCATATTGCAGCTGCAAATACTGAACGCGGTGTGGCAATATTATTGACTGGCAACGGCAAGGGCAAAACTATTTCGGCCTTTGGAATGATATTCCGAGCTCTAGGCTACGGCCAAAAAGTGGGTGTTGTGCAGTTTATCAAGGGAGCGCAAAACTGTGGAGAAGCAGACTTCTTAACAAGCGCCTGCCCACAGGTAAAACTGCATCAAATGGGCACTGGCTTTACGTGGGACACACAAGACAAAATTGGTGACATTCGCGCAGCAAAGACAAGTTGGTCAGTGGCGCAAGATATGCTGACAGACGCCAGCTATGATTTAGTAATTTTGGACGAGCTAACCTATATGCTGGGCTATAAATACCTTTCGAACGAACAAGTTCTTAGTGCAATTTCTAATCGCCCTTATGAGCAAAGCGTTGTGGTTACAGGCCGCGGTGGTGGTAAACAGTTGCGCGCGATAATGGACACTGTTTCAGAAATTAAAGATATTAAACATGCCTATAAATCAGGCATAAAGGCTCGCAAAGGCGTGGACTACTAATTTGTTTTCCAGCTACAAATCAGGTTCAACCTTGATGATTCAAGGCTGCACTTCAGATGCGGGGAAAACCATAATGGTGGCTGGATTGTGCAGAGTATTGGCACGCGATGGTTTATCAGTAGCGCCGTTTAAACCACAAAATATGGCGTTAAATAGCGCTGTAACCGAAGACGGCGGCGAGATTGGCCGAGCTCAGGCCCTGCAAGCGCAAGCCTGTTATTTGCAACCACATACTGATTTCAATCCGATTTTACTTAAACCATCAAGCGATACTGGCGCTCAAGTCATTGTGCATGGGCACGCTATCGACACTATGCAAGCTGGTGCCTTCCACGAATATAAGAAAGTCGCAATGCAGGCGGTGTTGGAATCCCACAATCGGCTTCAGTCGCAATACGACAATATCATTGTTGAGGGAGCCGGCAGCCCTGCTGAGATAAACCTGCGCGAGGGTGATATCGCTAACATGGGATTTGCTGAGGCGGCAGATTGCCCTGTGGTGCTTATTGCTGACATTGACCGTGGCGGAGTGTTCGCACACTTGGTTGGAACCCTCGATTTATTATCTGAATCAGAACAAAACAGAATAGAAGGCTTTATCATTAACCGCTTTCGCGGTGAAATTAAGTTATTAGAACCAGGCCTAGATTGGCTTGAACAGCGCACAGGCAAACCAGTACTGGGAGTGGTCCCTTATTTGCATGATTTGTACTTAGACGCTGAGGACGCAATTACCTCGGCACAGGCCACGCATACAGATGGCATGGTACTAAAAGTAGTGGTGCCAGTACTTCCTAGAATCAGCAATCACACAGACTTTGACGCGCTGCGCCTTCACCCCAATGTTGATTTAGAATTTGTTTCGATTGAACCAGGCTGCCCTGCGGCTGACTTGGTGATTCTGCCTGGCTCAAAGAATGTGATCTCTGATCTTGCCATGCTTGAACAAGCCGGTTGGAAAAGCGCGTTAGAAAAACATCTCCGTTATGGGGGCAAGGTGATCGGTATCTGCGGCGGTTACCAAATGCTCGGCAATTTGATTGCAGACCCCAGTGGCGTAGAGAGCACAGTTGGCCAACGTGTAGCGGGCTTTGGACTGCTCGATATTGAAACGGTAATCGAACCCGACAAGCAATTACGTAAGGTCAGCGGCCGCATAATTCACCCCAACATTAGTGCGTGTAAAGTCAGCGGATACGAAATCCATTGTGGGGTCAGCACGCAACCGAAAAATGCTCTAATTGAATTTGACGACCACCGCACCGATGGTGTGCTTAACAGTGACAACAATGTTCTAGGCACTTATCTACATGGCCTATTTGACTTGCCTGAAGCCTGTAACAGCATCTTAAAATGGGCCGGTCTTAGGGAGGCTCGTGCGATTGACCTTGATCAGATCAGAGAACAGCAACTAGATCGATTAGCTGATTGTTTGGCGCAATGCCTGGATAAAGATTTTGTTAAAAGGCTTAGATCAAAAGCTAACAACAAGAGAGCGGCGAGCTAATGTCTGGCCAGCTCAAAACACCAAATCTAACTTACACACGACGATATATTGTGATAGTCGTATTACTGTTGCTACTGCCCATTAGCTTTCTGATAGCCCTGTCTTTTGGAGCGGTCTCTGTACCCTTTACGTATGTATTGGGTTCACTCATTAACTCTGACTCGGTAAGCCGTGTTGATTTGATCGTAAACCAAATTCGCTTACCGCGTGCGCTTCTGGCAGTGTTTGTAGGGGCGCTGCTGGGAATATGTGGAGCAACCACTCAGGGCCTATTTCGCAACCCACTTGCCGACCCCTCGCTAATTGGAGTCACTGCTGGCGCATCTGCAGGTGCTGCGCTCACCATTTTTTTTGCTAGCTCATTTGCCGGTTTACAAGGCCTGTCGGGGCTTGGCTTAATTTCTTTGGGTGCCTTCATCGGCGGCGCGCTCGCGGTTATTTTTGTCTATAGCCTTGCCACCAGCCCCAGCGGAACATCAGTGGCAACAATGTTGCTTGCGGGGATTGCGATAACCGCAATTGCCGGTGGCTTAACTAGCTTGATAGAATATTTTGCAAACAACGAAATGCTGCGACGCATCAGCCTCTGGCGCATGGGTGGCTTGGATGGAGCAAGCTATCAAAGAGTGGTGATCGCGACCATTGCGTCAGCGATCAGCCTCACTTTACTACCTCGCTTCAGCACCGCTTTGAACGCACTTTTGCTAGGTGAATCAGAAGCCCGCCACCTTGGTATTTCGGTGCAACGAATCAAGATTCAAATCATTATATTGGTCGCATTTGGGGTGGCGACTTCGGTTGCACTGGCCGGCACCATCGCCTTTGTCGGCCTAGTAATTCCGCATATCATTCGACTACTTATAGGCCCTGACCACCGCTACTTGTTACCTATGTCTGCAATTGGTGGCGCGGTACTTTTGCTGTTGTCTGACACGTTAGCCCGCACATTGTTCGCGCCCATAGAATTACCAGTGGGATTGGTGACCGCCTTCTTAGGTGCACCATTTTTTATCTCCTTGCTGCGCCAGCGGCATAGCTTTGGGATGCAATAAGATGAGCGTGCTAACACTAAACAATGTAAGCGTCTTCAAACCAGGCGCGGGTGATCACCTATTAGTTGATTCGGCTTGTTTCGAAATTAACGCAGGTGAGATACTAACCATCATCGGCCCTAATGGTGCAGGCAAATCATCACTGCTCAAAGCCATCACTGGCGAATGGGGCTATAGCGGTGAAATCACCTCACCGAACTTAAGCACCGAGCACAAATTACGCGCTCGGCAAATGTCGGTACTTCCACAATTTAGTTTACTCAATTTTCCATACAGGGTTTCTGAGGTTGTAATGCTAGGTCGAATACCCCACCAAACTGGTAACAAGGTTGATCAATCCATTATGCAGCAAGCGCTAGAATTAATGGACGTGAGCTTTTTACAAAACCGATTTTACACTGAATTGTCAGGCGGAGAAAAACAACGGGTGCAGCTAGCGCGGGTTATGGCGCAAATCTGGTCCGCAGAAGATGCGGACAATGCCACTCGATTGCTTATTTTAGACGAGCCAACAACAGCGCTAGACCTAGGGCATCAACATGCCTTAATGCGCGCGATAAAGACTCTTGCCAAGCAAGGGGTCGCGGTAGTTGTGGTTTTGCACGACATTAATCTTGCCGCTCAGTATGCAGATCGAATGTTAGCCCTATTGTGCAGCCAAACGATTGCATATGGTACGCCCAAAGAGGTTATCAACGCAGAGACCATGGGCCGCCTATTCGATATTGAAGTAGACATAGTCGAACACCCGAGCAATTCATCGCCTTTGGTTGTAAGCAAATGAACTTGAATAAGCTATGCCTAAGCCTTGTTGTTGGCCTTTGTTTAGTAGGCTGCGAGCAACACCAACAAAACCCAAGCAACGACTCCATTTCGAAGCAGATTATAGTGACCGACTTCACAGGCAAGCAGGTTCAATTAGCTCAGCCTGCACAAAAGATCGTGGCGCTGGCACCGCATGTGGTCGAGAATATTTTCAGCGCCGGCGCTGGCGATCAATTGGTGGGGGTGTTTGAGTGGAGCAACTATCCTGAGCAAGCCAAGAGCATTGAAATCGTCGGTGGTTATGAGAAAACTAATTACGAAAAAATCATAGAACTGAACCCAGACTTAATTATTGCTTGGGAGACTGGGAATTCGAGCTCAAGTGTGGGCAGGTTGACTCAATTGGGCTTCACTATATATATTGATCAACCCAATAATCTTGAAGATATTGCCAAAAGCATTCGCGATATTGGCACATTGAGTGGCCACAGCAAAATAGCGAATTCCGTAGCAAACAACTATTTACAAGAGTTAGCAAAGTATAAATTTGCCTATCGAGACGCTGTAAAAGTCACTACTTTTTATCAAGTCTGGAACTCACCTTTGCAGTCTATTAATGGTAGCCATATTATTAGCGACGTCATAGAAACCTGCGGTGGCACCAATATTTATGCTGACGAGTATGCTGTGGCGCCAATAATTAATATCGAATCGATTCTCGAACGCAACCCCAAAGCCATCATTGCCAGCGGCGTCTCGGATGCTCGTCCCGAGTGGCTGGACGAGTGGCTGCAATGGCCTTCATTAACCGCAGTGCAACAGGGAAACCTCTTTTTTGTTAATCCAGACCATCTACAACGCCACACTGTCCGGTTGCTATTAGGCATTCAAAAAACCTGCAGACAGCTCGATTTGGCACGTGCGAAGATAAATTAGCGGTAGTGGAAAGCGCTACTTGAGTTACGTGTAACATCTTGTAGTTTTGGTCAGACACTCAAAACAAAATGTAGCCAGCAGAGCTCTGGCAATCGCTAATCAACTATAGAATTTTACACATTTATGGGAAATCGCACGCTGACCCCATAAGAGACTTTATCCTCACCACTAAATAGGTTATAAATGGCGCGGGAGTAGGAACGCATGCCAAATAATCGTGATCAGTTTGGATAAGGCGTAGGGGGTTTTAATCATCATCGCGAAAGCTAGATAACGATTCATATAAACTCGGCTAACAATGACATCAAATATGTTACATAGATCGGCGGCTTTGATAGGCCGGCATTTTCCATGGCTCTTATTAATCATTAAAAAAGGCAATGTACGAGAATTGCGTCTGGCCAAGCCCTATATATATTTTTCTTCAGGCACAACCAAGCAAGCCTCTGCTCTAATATTATCAAAAGGTTTTGCCTGCCTGGCCTTTTTTGCCTGTGCATTAGTGTCCGGTTGCGACAACTTTGCAAAGAAAGCAGAGCCTGTTTCGCCAGCACTAGTGAAGCAAGCACCCCAGCATCCTGAACCAAGCAATCTGCCTCTAAAACAGGTCTCTGAGCGCGATGTGCGTTTTGCTCAAACAGCGCTGAACCAATTAGGCTATAACCTTGGCGAGATCGATGGTTTTTGGGGCAGCCGCTCAGAAACAGCAATGCGCGCCTTTGAAAAGACCCGAAAGCTAGCAAGTGCTGGCGGTGCGCTTTCTGAACTCAACTTATACACTCTAAGCAAAGCAACCAAAGTTCCGAAAAGTGATATTGAGTCGAGCATTAGACAGGCACGCAGCCTTGCTGCAAAAATCGACCCTAAAGTGCCCTTATCATCATCGCCTCAGTTAATCATCGTTGAGCAAACCTATTCTGTTCTAGCAAAAGCAAATCCTTACTCTGAAGTGCTAACAACTTTGCACCCTGGCACTGGCATTTATGTTATCGCAATACAAGATGGATGGTTTAAAATTGAATCTTTGTCACATCAAAAGGGTTTTATTCGCGAAAATTAGAATTAGTTGGTGCGTAAAATTTTCACCTATAAGGTTGACTTTTTTTTGATGTGCTTATGCTAGTATTAGCCCCATAATTACCTAGTTGAATGCAACGATGTAATACGCTTTAGCACTAAGCCGCCGCTCCTAGCGGCAAAGTTACTCAGCGACAATAGCCACAACTTATGACATCCGAAGCGCCAAGCAAACCTTCAAGATCTGAAATAGAAAGCGCACTATCGGGCCGAACCGCTATAGTGCCGCCCAAGCATGCAAGGCGTACACACTCAGCTGACGTTAATTTCGAAGCAAGTCCAAGGCGACAGCAAGTAATAGGCGGCGATCTTACTGGGGTTACAAAACGCAAAAAGCCTGGTATTTTCAGCCGCTACGCCGAGATAAGTATTGCCAATTGGGTGGCCGTTTTGTTGGTCATACTGATCGTCGCAGCATTCTTTTGGCCGCGCGAAAGCGACTCCATCAAAGAAGTTCAAGATCGCGCTAACAGAATAGAAAGCCCATCTATCTACACAGAATCACGCCTAGATGATGAAGCCGCACCTGAAATTAAAACACAAAACTTTAGCCGCGTCACGGATCTCGATCGAGCTGGTGACTTTCGCGAAGCGGATGCTGAAGAACTACAGATTCGAAAATTAATTACCGCCGCCAAGGCCTTTATCGCAAAAGGAGCCTATACCCAGCCAGAAAAAGCCAATGCGGTGATTGCGTATAGGAGTATTTTGAAGATAGATGATCGGAATGTAGATGCAAAACAAGGACTTGATTACATCAATAGTCGCTTTCTTCGTGCCGGCAATAAAGCGATCAGCGACAGCAACCTGACATTAGCCGAAAATTCCTTAAGCCGACTCGCCGGCATTGATGCTGACTCTGATCAATATATTGAACTCAGCGCGGCTTTGGAAAATTGGAAGATCCAAACCGAGATAGACGATCTTTTGAGTAAAGCTAATATCGCCAAGAATACCGAAAAATTGATTCTACCTGCTCGAGGAAACTCGCTATTTTACTATCAGCAAGCGCTAATCCTTGATGAAGCTAACCAAGCAGCACGCAGTGGTATCAACGACATTGCCAACATTTTTATCGATAGAGCGAATAACGAGCTTATTCAGGGCCGATACGAAGCCGCTACCGGCTATCTGGCAACAGTAAGTGTAATTGACCCGAAGCATCCATCCATTACATTGCTCGAAGCAATGATAACCAAAGCAGCACCTATCGCTCAGCGTACAGATATTGCTAATAAGAATGGAGCTGCCCAACCGACTGGTTTAACCGCACTACAAGAACCTACAAATACTCTCCCAGCCCCATCACAACAAATTTCGCCCAATCGAACTCCGCGAAAGGAAGCCAGTGAGCAGGCATTATTTGATAAGCAATATTTAGACCGTGGCCTTGAAGCTTATTATCGCGCTGATTACGATGCGGCGGCGGCTCTACTGCAGCCATTGGCGGACAAAGGCGTGTCGCGCGCGCAATTTAGAATTGGCTACATGTATTACCTTGGTCGAGGCTTTAATCGCGACAGAAAAGAAGCCGATAGGGTCATTAGAGCCGCATTACCCGCTATTCAAAAATTCGCCGATGAAGGCCGAACTTGGGCGCAATCTGACCTAGGCAGTCTTTATGAAGACGGCTTAGTGCTTCCTAGAGACTATGCCGAAGCGGTTTATTGGTATCGCTCGGCGGCAGAGGAAGGCTACCCAGGTGCGCAGACCAATCTTGGCATAATGTATGCTCGGGGCCGAGGCGTTACTACCAGCCGCCGCACAGCTATTGAATGGTTTCAAAGAGCAGCCAAGCGAGGCGATATAGTGGCTCAGAAAAATCTTGAAGCCATGGGTGTTAAATAGCCCTGAGCCGTTGCATGACTTTATATTCAATAAGACCTATAATTTTTTTCTAGCCAATACTGCTTGAAGTGTAAACGGTAGAATCAAATTCTGGTGCCGGGAACTCAGGTTGCATTGCGATTAACTGATCGCGCACCAGCATGGCTATCATGACATCGCGAAATCGCCTATCCTCAGCAGGAACCACATACCAAGGCGCGCGCTCTGATGCACATTTGGTCATCGCAATTTCAAAGGCCTGCATATAGTCACCCCAAAGTTTACGTTCATCCAAATCGCCTGGATTAAACTTCCAGTGCTTACCCGGCATATCTAAACGACGCTTAAACCGCTCTAGCTGATATTCAGGCGAAATATTCAACATAAACTTAATAACGCTTGTCCCTCGATCAGCCAATAGATTTTCGAAATTGTTTATATGTTGGTAGCGTGCATTAATTCGATTCTCACTCGCCCAGCCGTGCACTTTAACCACCAACACATCTTCATAATGAGAACGGTTAAAGATTGTTATTTCGCCGGCTGCCGGCGCCGCTGCGTGAACTCGCCAAAGAAAATCATGCGATAACTCCAACTTCGAGGGTTTCTTGAAACTGTGAACATGACAACCCTGTGCGTTGAGCTGGCTTGTCAGTTTAGCAATGGTACTATCCTTGCCAGCCGCATCCATAGCCTGCAACACAATGAGCAATGACTGTTTGGACTCGGCATATAATTTTTGCTGTAATTCAGCGATCTCTGACCAAAGATTACTGCGCATTCGCTTAAGGTCATTATTATCCAAGCCGGCATCAAATTTAGTTTTAAAATCACTTAATTTAACCGCCTTTTGACCATTTACTTTAAATTTTTCAAAGTCCATCTTCACCCTCTTTGAGTAACAACTTAATGCCAATTTAACTAATGCAAGAGCATAATGGTATTGATAAACTGCTAGCATTGCAAAACTAGTGCCTTAGCGCAAAACCGAAAACTCTAATGCCCGGCAAAACCAGCCTTCTAATCCAAAATTTATGCTGCATTCGTGGCGAGCGAAACCTATTTTCGCTGCTTAACTATGAGTTGCATGCAGGCCAGTGCCTGCATTTATCTGGAGCCAATGGCTCGGGTAAAACAAGTTTGCTTAGAATTCTCTGTGGGCTATCACAAGCCGATTCTGGATCTGTTCAGTGGGGTGACAAGAACCTGCAGCAAAGCCAAACTTTCTTTTCAAACAGCGCTTACATAGGTCACAAAGATGCGTTGAAGAATGAACTCACGGCAATTGAAAATTTGCGTTTCCATCAACAGTTGGTCGAGACGGTAAGCGAGCAAAAACTCGATGATTGCCTAGCACAAATGCAGATTCTCGAATGTGCTGACCTGAGCGCACAAAAGCTCTCCTTTGGTCAGCGTCGTAGATTGAGCTTTGCTAAATTATTACTGCATAATTATTCACTATGGTTACTCGATGAACCGTTTACCGGTATCGATGCCAATGGCCGGATACTAATAGAGGCTTTATGTGAGCACCACTTGAGTAATGGCGGCATGATTGTCTTGACTCATCATCAGGATTTGCAGAACAGCTCACTGGCGCAATATTTACGTTTTCTAGAACTTGGCCAAGCCGGAGAACATTATGCGTAGTACGTTTTTTCTGTACTACCGTCGTGAGTGGCAACTGATGTTCCGTAACACCAGCTCGTTAGTGCAGCCACTGATGTTTTTCGTGATTATCGCCCTATTATTTCCTTTTAGTCTGCCCGCCGAAAACGCTCTTTTACAGCGCATCGGCGGAGGCGTGATATGGGTTTCAGCAGTGCTTGCGACCTTGCTTAGCCTTGAGGCAATGTTCAAATCAGACTACTCCGATGGCACCTTGGAGCAGAGCCTTATTTCAGCGCGTTCACTGCCATTAGCTATGTTGGGCAAAACACTGGCCCACTGGACTGCAACTGGTCTTGCTTTAAGCCTATTTTCGCCCCTCTTATGCCTCACTTTTGATATCCCCTACACACAAACTTGGGTATTATTTATCGGCCTTTTACTCGGCACACCTAGTCTTAGTTTAATTGGGGCAATAGGCGCCGCATTGACCGTCACATTGCATCGTGGTGGAGTATTAATAGCGATCATTATTTTGCCGCTGTACGTGCCTATTTTAATCTTTGGAGCAGGCATGCTCACGCAAGTTGCTCAAGGCGGTGATGTGACAAGCCAGCTCTATGCGTTGGCTGCCATATTAGCTTTATCGATTACCCTAGCGCCGTTTGCAATTGCAGGCGCACTGCGAGCAACCATTAGTTAGACTCAAAGCAGAATTTAAGACCGAACAAATATCTAACATAACTACCTAAATAAATATCTAACATAACTACCTAAATAAATATCTAACATAACTACCTAAATAAACTCCGAATATAACTACCTAAATAGACACTGAATATAATTACTTAAACAACCGCCTAAGCAAACCACTAAGCCAACGACGTACTCACAGTTTGAACCCCTTTAGCATAATTTGGAATTTTCTAGCACGGACCTATCATCGTCTGGCGTCGCCGCGTGAGTTTTATACTATCAGTCGCTATGTAACGCCCATATTCGGTATTTTATTCCTGGGCTTCACCCTCGTTGGCTCTTACTATGCGCTGTTTGTAGCCCCTGCGGACTATCAGCAAGGCGATAGCTATCGAATATTATTCGTTCATGTACCATCGGCTTGGTTATCTTTGTTTATCTATATAGTTATGGCAACCGCTTCAGCCATCGGTCTAATCTGGCGAATGAAAATGGCCTTTGTGATTGCCATATGTTCTGCTCCAATTGGCGCAGCCTTTACCGCACTTACGCTCGTTAGCGGCTCATTATGGGGCAAACCCATATGGGGGACATGGTGGGCATGGGACGCGCGCCTAACCTCTGAACTCATTCTGCTATTTCTCTATTTTGGGGTTATGGCTCTGTACTACGCGTTTGATGAACGAAAGACAGCTGAACGGGCAATGGCAATGCTCTCAGTGGTGGGTGTCGTTATCGTACCAATCATTCATTATTCAGTTGTCTGGTGGAGTAGTCTGCACCAAGGCGCCACGGTATTTAGAGATGGCGGGCCAGCCATGCCTCCGAGTATGTTGATACCGCTATTATTGATGGCCGTTGGGTTTAGCTTTTTTTATGGTTACACCCTATTTTTACGCGCTCAGAATATGGTTTTACAACAGGAACGTAAAAGCAAATGGGTGCGTGCGTTAGTGAGTGAATTAAAAACATGAATTGGTCTGAATTTTTCCATATGGGCGGTTACGCCTTTTACGTTTGGTCGTCTTGGGGCTTAAGCATCGCAGTATTGCTGTGGCTTTACCTGCAACCAAAACTTGCCAATAAAAAAATCCTTAATGACATAGCCCGGCAGATCACCCGCGAGGAACGACAAGCATGAGCCCTACACAGAAAAAACGGTTTACTATCGTCACGCTAGTGTTAATAGGCATGGGTATTGCCACCGCTCTTGGCCTTATGGCGGTTAAGAGCAGCATCGAATATTTCCGCACGCCATCGCAAATCCATAATGGCGAATTCAACGTCGAACAAACGTTCAAGATCGCGGGCTTGGTTAAGAAAGGCAGTTTGCTTCGAATGGAAGATGGCGTCACCCAGCGCTTCACCATAACCGACTGCGAACAAGACGTTGTGGTGCAATACACAGGTATCTTGCCTGACCTTTTTCGTGAAGGGCAAGCAATTGTGACCGTTGGCAAATTCACCTCTGAGCCATTGTTAATCGCTCAACAAGTTCTAGCCAAACACGATGAAAATTATGTGCCCAACGAAGCAGCCGATGCATTGATGTTGGCACAAGCCAATAAGTGTGACACCACCGACGGCCCCGTTAAGTACTAAACCCTAACGCACAAACTAGAAATTATTATGCTTGGAGAGATCGGAAACTATTGTTTGGTATTAGCGCTGTGCGTTTCAGTTTGCCAGAGCATAATCCCAATTGTCGGAGCCAGCACCAATCGGCAAAGCTGGATGATGTTTGGGCGGTCGGCCGCTTACACACAATTTCTACTTGTGTTGGCCTCATACGCCGCACTTACCTATGCCTTCTATCTAAACGATTTTTCGATCAAGTACGTTGCTAACACGTCTAACTTAGAGCAACCATTGATGTATCGCCTTTCCGGCGTTTGGGGAGGCCATGAGGGCTCTCTACTGCTGTGGATATTGATGTTGAGTTCTTGGAGCGCTTTGGTGGCTAAATTCAGCCGCGGCATTCCGCGCGACATGGTGGCACGAGTGCTCGCTGTATTAGGCATGATAAGCATTGGTTTTGTTTCCTTCACGCTCATTACCTCTAACCCGTTTGAACGACTCTTTCCCACACCTTTGGATGGTAGAGAGTTAAACCCTTTATTGCAGGACCCGGGCTTTCTAATCCACCCGCCCATGCTGTACATGGGCTATGTTGGTTTTAGTGTGGTCTTTGCTTTCGCGATTGCTGCCATGCTCAGCGGCAAGCTCGATACCGCCTGGGCTCGGTGGTCTCGCCCTTGGACCATAGTCGCTTGGTTATTTCTAACCATTGGCATCACTCTTGGTAGCTGGTGGGCATACTACGAACTCGGCTGGGGTGGTTGGTGGTTTTGGGATCCGGTTGAAAATGCCTCGTTTATGCCGTGGCTGGTTGGCACAGCGTTAATCCACTCTCTTGCAGTCACTGAGAAACGTGGCGCGTTCAAAGCTTGGACCGTGTTACTCGCAATTATGGCATTTTCCTTGAGCTTACTTGGCACTTTCCTAGTTCGCTCTGGCGTGCTCACCTCAGTGCACTCTTTTGCCAGCGACCCTGAGCGCGGCCTGTTTATTCTGTGTTTCTTGTTGATTGTAGTGGGCGGGTCGCTACTTCTTTATGCGCTGCGCGCGCATAAATTAGGCAGCGATGTTCACTATGGTGTGTTTTCCAAAGAAACCAGCTTAATGATTAACAATTTATGTTTAGTGGTAGCCGCGCTAATGGTATTGATGGGCACGCTTGCACCTCTCTTCGTGGACGCTGTTTGGGGCAACAAAATCTCGGTAGGCGCGCCCTACTTCGACTTTATGTTTGTGGTATTGACCATTCCGCTAGCCTTGCTGGTTGGCATTGGTTCCACCAGTCGTTGGAAACACGATCAGCCTCGGCGTTTTGCATCACAGACCCTCATAATACTGATAAGCAGTCTGATACTTAGTGGCATATTCACTTCCATGCTCAGTCAGGATAAATTCGCTTTTGGAGGCTTTGCCGGCTTGGCATTAGGCATTTGGGTAATGCTTTGGAGCATTTACAGCATTATCGAACGCTTGAAGAACCACGCCAATTGGCTACAAGGTCTGGGTAAAGTACCTGCCTCTTTTTGGGGCATGGCGGTGGCGCATTTTGGCATAGCGGTGTTTATAATTGGTGTTACCCATGTTAATACTTACAGCCAAGAGAAGGACATAAGGCTGTCTCCAGGTGAATCCTACCTTTTAGGCGGCTATAAGTTTACCTTTGAAGGAGTCAGCAAAGTCAATGAACAGAACTATCAAGCTAATCAAGGCCATTTTCTTGTGACTTTTGGCTCAGACAAAGCAATTGTACTTGAGCCTCAAAAACGCGTGTACGCGACTGGTTCGCCGATGACCGAGGCCGCTATCAACACTACGTTGAGGCGCGATTTGTACGTCTCGCTCGGTGACGATCTTGGTAATGGTGCATGGAGCATCCGCTTGTATTTACGCGCCTTTGTCGCGTGCATTTGGCTAGGCGGTTTCTTTATGGCTTTGGGTGGTTTGATTGCTATCACAGATCGACGCTATCGCCGGCCCACCAAACGTATAAGTAAGCAACAACTCTCTGAGATAAAAGTCAGCTGAGGCTTGGCAGCTAATTTATGAAATCAAAGCATTTAATTCCTCTGATTCTTTTTTTGGCAATGAGCTTATTGCTGGGCATAGGCTTGACCTTAAACCCCCGCGACTTACCGTCAACCATGATCAACAAAACGGCACCGGCTTTTACCCTCAATCTCTTACAGCAACCTGAAAAAACTTTTTCACCTGCTGATTATAAAGGGCAGGGCTGGATCCTCAATGTATGGGCCTCATGGTGTGTGGCGTGTCGATACGAGCACCCTCTGCTTAATGAGATCGCCAGTAAAACGAATATTCCATTAGTCGGTCTTAACTACAAGGATGACCCTGCTGCAGCGAAGAAGTGGCTACAAGAGCGCGGCAACCCCTACGATAGAAGCCCCATGGATATCGCTGGCAATGCCGGCATAGATTGGGGGGTGTACGGAGTACCTGAGACGTTTGTAATTAATGAAGCTGGCTTGGTTATCTATAAGCACACAGGGGCAATTACTGCTGACATTGTTAACAATGAAATATTGCCATTGTTCGAGCCCTCAGCTACAAACTCGTCAGGAGCTGAATAATATGTTGTTTAGAAAACTGCTACTCAGTGTCTGCTTGGCACTCTATAGTTTAGGGAGTTTTGCGATTGTCGAACAAGTTGTTTTCCCTAATGAGGAAATGGAGCAACGTTATAGTGACCTCATCGCGGAGTTTCGCTGCCTGGTTTGCCAAAACCAAAACCTAGCAGATTCTAACGCCGAACTGGCGAAAGACCTTAGACGCAAAACGGCAGAATTGCTCAAGGCCGGCGACAGCGATGCTGATATACGCAAGTACATGCGAGATCGCTACGGGGATTTTGTTTCCTATCGGCCCGCATTCAACGCCCGGACTGCGCTGTTGTGGCTAGGCCCAGTTGCCGTATTGCTGTTCGTTTTACTTGGCTTGGTGTTTAATATCAGGCGCCGCCAAAACGATGAGGCCTTGCGCCCAACCCGTGCGAATGACGAAGCTCAACGGGTCAAAGTACGCAATTTAATGCGTGAGGCTCCGCAACTGAACTCAAGCACACCACCAACGCATAAAGACGACTAGGCTGTTCTATGACCACTTTTATAATTGCAGCACTGCTGATTACGTTAGCCGCCCTAGTAATACTGTTGCGACCACTGTATAAAACTCAAAATACAGTCTCTTTTGAGCGCCATGCGCAAAACATTCACTTCGCCAAAGAACGCCTTGCCGAGCTTGAACAGCAATTGAAAAATGCAAGCATCTCTGCCACTGATTATGAGGCGCTTAAGCTCGAAATTGAAAATACCCTGGCCGATGATATTGACATAAAAGGCGCCGATACAGTCGCCCAACCCATCTCGACTAAGTCTAATAGGGTAATGATAATTGCTCTCATCATTCTGCTCCCTATGGCGGGCCTCGGCAGCTATTGGCTGCTGGGCACGCCAGAGGCATTTAAAGCCAGCCCTGTTGCCGCGGAATCGGAGCAAGATATTGATAGCATGGTTGCCTCAGTAGAAGCACGCTTAAAGCAAAACCCTGAAGACGTGCAGGCCTGGAACATATTGTCACGCACTTACCTCGCTTTGGGTCGTTACGCCGAAGCCAAGAACGGGTTTCTCAAGCTTTTAGAGCTGCAAGGCGAGAGTATAGACACGTTGACCTCGTTGGCCGATGCCAGCGCTCTGATGGCAGGCGGCAATATAGAGGGAGAGCCAAACTCCTATATTCAGCGAGCATTGACGCTTGCACCCAAACACCCTCAAGCACTTTGGTTGGCGGGCTTGAGTGCCGCACAGCAAAATGACTTTGAACGCGCACGCGATTACTGGAACCAGCTTTTACCCCTACTGCAGGACAAGCCTCAACAGCAGCAGGAGCTGCGCGAAATCATTCAGCAAACGGTAGCTGAATCAGGTATTGATGCCAGTAACCTGAGAAAAACTGAGGAGCCTTTGATCACTAACAATGATCCTGCAAGCGTCCAAGAAAGCACTAATGTCACCGCAGGTTTACAGGTGCGTGTGGCTTTGGCTGAATCGCTCATCGCTCACACTAACTCAAATGATTTAGTGTTTGTCTTTGCACGAGCACAACAAGGCCCCCCTGCTCCCCTAGCAGTAAAAAGACTTACCGTTGCCGACCTTCCTACCACAGTGCTTCTGAGTGACGCAGACGCCATGATGGCACAACTCAAACTGTCTTTATTTGAGGATGTGGTGATCAGTGCCAGGGTAGCCAAGTCAGGCAATCCAATTGCTCAGTCTGGAGATTTACAATCTAAACCAACTCCAAGTTCGAATAGTAGCGTTAACCAAATCGAGCTGCTTATATCGGATATTGTCGAATAGAAAACAGCCGGTAGCCGCAAAAATTATTTTTCGGACTAAGCCCTTTAAGCTATCAAACCAAGCAAATAGTTAAAGCCATCGGCGAGTTTCTAAACAAAATTCAGTAAATTCAGCGCCAAATATTTTCTTCATTGCACGTTCTTCCGGCACAATTTGGAAACGGCTGATAAACATCGCAAATAGAATCACCATAATAAAGCTCAGAAGGCTAGCTAGGTGAATTCCGAAACCGATTGTGACCATCAGCATCCCCAAATACATAGGGTTGCGAGAAAAATTATAAATCCCGCCAGTTACCAGACTGCTGGCTCGACTTGGGTCTAGAGGATTGACCGTTGTTTTGGCCTTGCGAAAGCCTGCCACGCCCGCCACCGCGCAAGCCACGCCGAGTATCGCCAACAGCGCTGCAAGCAAATTGAGATTTAGGGATTGCCATTTATTCGAATCAACCATTGCAATAATCTTCATCAAAACAAGGATTATTACTAATACTAAGGGAGGTGGGATTCGATTTTCCAAATTCTTCATTTGACTATCCTCCCATAAAGGGCGTTTTAAAACTATTCGCTCAAGGTCCTATACTGGCCTTGCGAGAATATCAATGGTGCCTGCGCGTCACTAAAATAATCATGCACTGCACCGACAATAATGAGGTGATCTCCACCTTCATACAAGTGCTTGGTTTCGCAGTGAAATCGAGCTCCCACATCAGCGAATTGAGGAACCCCATGCGGGCCCTCAAACCATTCAACATCGTCAAACACAGATTCATCCCAACTGCGCAAGGCAAATAAATCTGACACGGCCTGCTGTTCAGAAGTCAAAACACTGATTGTGTAATATTTTGCGGTTGAAAACTCTTCATAGCGAGTTGAACTCTTATCCACACACCACGACACCAATGGCGGCTCGAGTGACACCGAGGCAAAGCTATTTGCGGTGAGGCCGATAGGCTTTCCATGGCTGTCGATGGTAGTCACAACAGTGATGCCAGTGGCAAATTGGCCAAATGCATCGCGCAGCGATCGGTGGTTGGGTTGTTTGGTCATGGAGATAAGGAGCTTCCGTTTTATTAGGCAGGCATTATCATCTTTTTCGTGAATGATTGAAACAAGCACAGCGATTCGCTATGTTGTTTTAACAATGCCTCTAATTAATCACTTTAATGGCACATTTAACAATTTCAACGGAAAAAATAATGAGTTACGACCACAGCAATATCTTTGCGAAAATCCTCGCCGGCGAAATACCCGCCATTAAAGTCTACGAAGACGACTCTACCCTAGCGTTTATGGATATCATGCCGCAAGCGCAAGGCCACACTCTGGTGATTCCCAAGCAAGCCGCGGTGACATTGCTCGACCTATCGGATGAAGCAGCAGCGGATTTAATCATAAAAGTAAAACGCATCGCCGCGGCGGTAAAAAGTGCTATGGCAGCTGACGGCATCACTATATTTCAACTAAATGGTGAAGAAGCTGGGCAAACGGTACCGCATATTCATTTTCATATTTTGCCTGGCTCAATTATGGATGCGCGAGATCACGCATCTATGAGGGCGGATCAACAAAGTTTAGAACTCGCAGCAGCCAAAATAAGAGCGCAACTTGTTTAGGCGCTGAATCTTTGTTTTAGCTCACTAGTTTATTGCGCCTTGCCTTAAAAAAACTTTTGAGCATGCTCGCGCTTTGTTCTTGCATCACACCAAACTCGAGCTCGCAACGATGGTTGAGCTGTTCATTTTGTAATAAGTTTAGCACCGAACCTGCTGCGCCGGCCCTCGGCTCCTTGGCCGCGATCACCACCCTAGATATGCGCGCGTGCACAATTGCTCCTGCACACATGGCGCAAGGCTCGAGTGTTACGTACAGGGTAGTATTTGGAATCCGGTAATTTTCGGCGGCAGCGCAGGCCGCTCTTATTGCTTGAATTTCGGCGTGAGCACTGGCGTCGTGACTGCGAATTGGCGCATTAAAACCACTGCCCAGCATCTCACCATCACGAACGATCAATGCTCCAACTGGTACCTCATCAAGTTCTTGTGCTTGTGCTGCCAGACCCATGGCCTGAGACATCCAGCGCAAATCATCTTGCTTCATAAGCTAGCGACACGCCTCTCGATACCTGCGCGCTGCAACATTCGAGCTGATATTTCTTCTATCGACAACTGGGTGGTGTCGATGTAGGGAATTCGGTACTGGCGATACAAGGTTTCGGCTTGGCGAACCTCGTCGACACAGGTTCTCAGATTTGCATACTGGCTATTAGGCTTACGTTCATTGCGTATCTCAGCAAGGCGCGCTGGCCGTATGGTTAAGCCAAAAAGCTTACGCTTATAATCCACCAAAGCTGCAGGCAGCTTATTGATTTCCAGGTCGTCAGGTATCAGGGGATAGTTGGCGGCCTTTACACCGTATTGCATCCCCAGATAAACGCTTGACGGCGTCTTACCGGTTCTAGACACGCCAATCAGGATAATGTCAGCGTCTGCGTATCTGTGCAGGTGCATGCCATCATCATTAGCCAGAGCAAAATGCACCGCATCGATGCGTTCCATATAGGCCTGATTTGCAATTCGGCTGTCTTCTTGAAAAATAGCCGGGTGGCCAACATTATGTGCAGATTTAGCGCCCAATTCTTCCTCAAGAGGAGATAGAAAAGTGGAAAAGATATCGATATAAAAACAGTTAGTCTGCCGTATTAGGCTGCTGACGTCATGATTAAGAATGGTGTCAATCACGATTGGCCGCTGTGACGACGTTTGCTGTTCATTATTTATTTCGATCGCTATCCTTTGCGCTTTTTCGGGCGAATCGACGAAAGGTTTGGTGACACTTTCAAACCGAATCTGAGGAAACTGCGCTAACAGACTCTTGCCAAGGTTCTCGGCGGTCATGCCAGTGCTGTCGGAGAGAAAAAATACTTTTCGTTTCATACTCTGTAATTGTGCCGTTTGTGCGCCAAAACTGCGTATTTCAGGATTAGACTGCACCTGACAAATATAACTATTTTGTGCTGCGTGTTAAACTCTCCTTCCCACCAAAAACCATAATCCACCAGAGAGGGTTAGATATTGAACAAGCACATAATTGAGTTCGATCAGCTTACCATAAACGACGTTGAAAGAGTCGGAGGCAAGAATGCCTCATTGGGTGAAATGATCGGCAACCTTAGCTCTCTGGGAGTTTCTGTTCCCAATGGATTTGCCACCACCGCTGACGCTTATCGTGAGTTTCTTGCTGCCGACGGCTTAGACAAGCGAATCAATGATCGCCTAAACGTGCTCGACGTTGATAATATCGACGAGCTTACCTCGGCCGGTGCGGACATTCGTCGGTGGATTATTGAAACACCTTTTCAGGCTGATTTTGGTAAGTCCTTGGAACAAGCCTTCATAAAAATGCAAGGCGGTAACGAGAACCTCAAGGTGGCAGTGCGGTCCTCGGCCACCGCAGAAGATCTACCTGATGCGTCCTTTGCCGGCCAACAAGAAACCTTTTTGAATATCGAAGGCGTGGAAGCTGTAAAACATGCCGTTCACGAGGTTTTTGCCTCGCTGTTTAATGACCGAGCAATATCCTATCGCGTACACCAGGGCTATGCGCATGAAAATGTTGCCCTATCGGCAGGAATTCAACGCATGGTACGCAGCGAGACTGGCGCTGCTGGCGTGATGTTCACACTCGATACAGAATCCGGCTTTGATGACGTTGTATTTGTCACTTCTTCGTATGGCCTTGGCGAGACCGTGGTGCAGGGGTCAGTAAATCCAGACGAGTTCTACGTTCACAAACCTACCCTGCGAGCCGGTCGACCGGCTGTGGTGCGCCGCAACATTGGCAGCAAGCTAATCAAAATGATCTACTCCAATGAAACTACCGCTGGAAGATCGGTTAGCACTGTCAATGTGGATAAAGCCGATCAGAGAAACTTTTCAATCAACGATGCAGACGTCGAATCGTTAGCCAGACAAGCACTAATTATTGAGAAGCACTATGGCCGCCCAATGGACATTGAATGGGCAAAAGACGGCGATGATCAAAAACTCTATATCGTTCAAGCCCGCCCTGAAACGGTGACCAGTCAAGCCGATGCCAATATCAAGATCAGCTACCAATTAAATGAAACTGGCACAGTTCTAGCCGAAGGCCGTTCGATAGGCCAGCGCATTGCTTCTGGCAAGGTTCGCAAAGTTGCCAGCATCGACCAAATGAATATTGTGCAAGACGGCGATATTTTGGTTACCGACATGACTGACCCAGATTGGGAGCCAGTGATGAAACGTGCCTCAGCCATTGTCACTAATCGCGGTGGGCGCACCTGCCATGCAGCAATCATAGCTCGAGAGCTGGGAATCGCGGCCATCGTCGGTTGCGGCGACGCTACCCAACGACTGGATGACGGTATTGCAGTAACGGTATCTTGCGCTGAAGGCGACACTGGGTTTATCTACGAGGGCGAACTGGATTTTGTTAGGCATGAAACCAAGCTCGACTCTATGCCCGAGATCCCGTTTAAAATCATGCAAAACGTCGGCAATCCAGACAGAGCCTTCACTTTTGCACAGCTACCACACGAAGGGATCGGCTTGGCACGCTTGGAATTCATTATCAATCGTATGATAGGTGTGCATCCAAAAGCTCTGATTGAATACGACAAACAATCCCCCGACGTGAAAGCCATTATTGATGAATACAAGGCTGGTTATGATTCGCCGACTGATTTTTTTGTTAAAAAACTCTCCGAAGGCATTGCCACTTTAGGCTGCGCGTTTAGCCCGAAAAGAGTAATAGTGCGCTTATCTGATTTTAAATCTAATGAATACGCGCACATGGTTGGTGGTCATGACTACGAACCGGATGAAGAAAACCCTATGCTGGGCTTTCGAGGCGCATCTCGATACATTGCGCCCAACATGCGCGATTGCTTTGAAATGGAATGTAGGGCGGTTAAGTATGTGCGAGACAAAATGGGCCTTACCAACGTTGAGATCATGATTCCGTTTGTGCGCACTACCGACGAAGCAGCACAGGTTATTGAGCTGCTGGCTGAGAATGGTTTGAAGCGCGGTGAGAATGGTCTAAAAGTCATTATGATGTGTGAATTGCCTGCGAATGCCTTATTGGCGGAGGAATTTCTAGAATACTTTGACGGATTTTCGATTGGTTCAAATGACATGACCCAGCTCACTTTGGGCTTAGACCGTGACTCAGCCATCGTTGCGCATTTATTTGACGAACGTAACCCTGCGGTTATGAAGATGTTGTCTATGGCTATTAAAGCCTGCAATAAGGCGGGTAAATACGTTGGTATCTGTGGCCAAGGGCCTTCAGATCATCCTGAATTGGCGGAGTGGTTATTCAGCCAAGGGATTGATTCAGTGTCACTAAATCCAGACTCAGTGATTGAGACTTGGGAACGTTTGGCGAAGTTAGATAGTTAGTTTTGATCAGAAATTTACACAGTGGGCAGGCGAAGTGTTTGCCCACTTTTTTGAGTTAACAACCAAGGCTAATCTCCTATTTTTTTACCCATAGTCTTGCCGAGCAACGCTAACTGGCGCCGTACTTCTTTGGGATCCGCCAGTAACGGTCGATAAATCTCTACTCGATCACCCTCTTCCAATAAATGATCATGAGCCACCTTCTGGCCGTATACCCCAATCTTTAAGTCTTCGAGTGGTGTTCCCACCAAAGCGCTTATGTTTGACATAAAGCCGGCTTTTACTATTAGGTCTAACGCACTTGTGCCGCGCTTTACTTTGGCTTCAAAGCGATGTTGCTTTTGTTCTGTGGCATACACCAATGACACCTCTATTTGATGCATAAGATTAGCCTCTAACCGTATAAGCGTTGAGCGCGTAACTGGAATGCATCGAGCTGCGCGATAATCACTTTTTGGAACACTCCGGCAAACAGTTTGTGTGTAATAGCACTATCAAACATAAAATCCATTTCCAAAGAAACCTTACAACCTTGTTCGCTCAATGGGTGAATAAGCCACTCACCTTTTAAGTTTGAAAACGGCCCATCGACTAAACTGATTTGAATTGATTCATCCTTTACCATGACATTCTTAGTGGTGAAAGAAAAATCTAATTTTCCATATGAAATCATCAACTTAGCGATTACCTCTCTATCGGTTTCGCTAATTATTTGCATATCATTACACCAGTTCAAAAACCCCGGATAGGAGCGCACGTCAGACACCACATCAAACATTTGATGAGCATTATAGGGCAGCAGTGCTGAACGGGAAACTTTCATGATTGGAGTAGATTAGAGTGCATCAGGCCGGATAAAACAACACAATTATTAATACCGTGGCGATTATAAGCGGTGCCACCACCTTTGTGCAAAAGCGCCACACCTTATACGCAATTTGAAGCCCAACATTCAAAGCCTCTTTGGATTCAGTTCGCGACAGGCGCCAACCGGCAAACAAGGAGATAAGCAGTGCAGTGAACGGCATTAGGATATGCGTGGTCAGGATATTGAGAAAATCAAAATACCCATTTAGGCGCTCCTCACCAAAATAGAAAAATGAGAACCTTAAATCGCTAAACGAGTAAACCGACACCACGCCACTCAACCAGGCAAGTGCACCCGCTAACCAAGCCGCGACGCGTCGTGGCATTGAAAACCGATCGACCAACCAGGCAATAAATGGTTCCAGCAAAGCAAAGCCTGAGGTTAGCGCCGCTACCAGTAAAAAGATGAAAAATGAGGCACTCCAAAGCGCGCCACTATCTTCGATCTGAGCAAATGCAACCGGCAATGTTTCAAAGATTAATCCTGGGCCAGAGTCTGGGCTCATATCGAAAGCGAAGACAATTGAAAAAATTATTAGAGCCATGATCAGCGCAATGGCAGTGTCGAAAACCATAATTGCCGCAGCACCGGTAAACAGAGGCCTGCTCTCAGAAAGGTAGGAGCCGTACATAATTAGAATGCCGATGCCTATACCTAGAGAAAAAAGTGCTTGGGTGAGTGCGCTGACAATCATTTCTGCGTTGATGGCATTTACATCGTAGGTAAAAATAAATTCCAAGGCTCGGTCAAAATCACCCACTTTACTGGCATAAATACAGAGACCAATGAGGAAGGTCAAAAACAAAGGCATTAACAACCGAACTGCGCGCTCCAAGCCATGGCGCACATCTTGCGATAATACAACCACCACCATCAGCACAAACACGGTGTGCCAAATTAGTAACTGATCAGTATTACGCAACAGCGCTCCAAATGAATGCTGAACGATTTCGGCCGGCATGTTGACAAACGCGCCAGATAAGGACTTCATTATGTAAAACAGAATCCAGCTGGCAACTACGCTGTAATAGGAAAAAATCAAAAAACTCGTCAGCATGCCCAGCCATCCAATCGACTGCCATAGACCTGAGAGCCTTTCTCGTTGGACTATATTTCGGATTCCCTGCACCGGATTACTCTGCCCCATGCGACCGATCATCAGTTCAGCCATCACTAATGGGAAGGCAACCAACAGCACACAGGGGATATAAACTAACAGAAATGTACCGCCACCGTGTGCACCCAACTCATAGGGAAACTTCCAAATATTCCCCAAACCCACTGAGGAACCAATAGCAGCCAGCACAAAAGCCCCGTACGATCCCCACTTGGGGCGGGCTAATTTGCTTGATTTGACAGTTTGTTTAGAAGACAAGTGGTTTTTATTTCGTTTTAGCGCCAACAGCGGTATCATCCTGAGCCTAATCAGTATACCTGCTAAGCAACAATGGCAAAGCCTAAGAAAGCATCTTCCAATACTATCGCGAGTAACAAAAAAGCGCGCTTTGATTTCTTCATTGAGGAAGAATTTGAGGCGGGCTTAGCTCTGGAAGGGTGGGAAGTTAAAAGCATGCGCGCTGGCAGAATTCAGTTGACGGAAAGCTACGTGACTATCCACAACGGCGAGTTATATTTGTATGGAGCACATATCTCGCCATTGCTCTCTGCTTCAACGCATGTTGATCCAAACCCGGTTCGTTCGCGCAAGTTGCTGATGAAACGTTACGAGATTAACCGCCTGATTGGCCAAGTGGAGCGCGCGGGCTATACACTCGCACCACTGAGCCTTTATTGGATCCGCGGCCGAGCTAAACTTAAAATCGGTTTAGCCAAGGGTAAGAAACAGCACGATAAGCGCGCATCAATCAAAGAAAAAGATTGGAAACGAGAACAACAGAGAATTCTTAAAGGCTAAAGAACCGGCTCCTTGGAGCCTATCAGCCGAAGATATTGACTTGAAAAAACTTAATCAGAACGGTATTCAAAAACACCGCCAGCAACACCACTGGAATAAATGTGCCCAGAGCAAAGTTCACATACTTTTGCGTAAACGAACCTTCAAACCCTTCATCACCAATGGACAACTCCTCATTCCATTGACTGCGCTTCCAGCGATATACCACGAACAAACAAACGATAAAGCCGTTGAGCGGCAAAATTGTTTCGTAGAAAACATCGTACACTAGATCAAAAATAGATTTGGTAGAGCCACCGTAATCTACAAATTCAGTAAAATACTGCACCATGCCAAACGACACAGTGCAGGCAATAACCATTAAAGCGGCGCAAGCTCCAAGGGACAAAACGCTCTTAAGACGGCTGAACTTCAACTCATCTTGAAACGCAGAGATGGGTACCTGCAAAATCGAAACCTGCGACGTAAGCGCGGCAAAAAACACCAGTAGGAAAAACGAACTGGCAAATAGCGATGCACCCACATATCCCACCACCGATTGCAGCGACAAAAATATTTTGGGAAGGAAAGTAAACACCAAAGACACTGACGAGGTTGATAACTCAGAGGTATTGGTCTCTGGATTGAAGGCAAAGATCGCTGGCAGAATCAGCAAGCCCGCAAAAAATGCAACGGAAGTATCCACTAAGGCGACCAATTTTGCGCCTGTAGCAATGCTTTCACGTTTACTCACATAAGAGCCGTAGGTGATTAGAATGCCCATACCCAATGAAAGCGAGAAAAATGCCTGCCCTAGCGCGACATTGACAATCTCCGGCGTAATTTTTGAAATATCAGGTATCAGATAATACTTAACACCGACCATTGCATTGGGCAAAGTGAGCACAAAAGCGGTGAGCAGCAACAACATTACAAACAATGTGGGCATCAATACTTTGGCCAACCGTTCTATGCCGTCTTGCACTCCAGAGTTTAGTACCACGCCGATGAGCAGTGTCAACACTGCCAAATAGATGAATACGCCGTTACCATTGATAAACTCGCTAAAGTAACCAGGCTGTGACATAGCTTCAAGATTTCCACTCACAGCACCAATAAAATAGCCCAGCAACCACACTGTCAATACCTGATAAAAAACTGCGATCATAAATGGCGTGATCAAAGCCAACCAACCGCCAACACGCCAGCGACCCTGATTACCTGACACGGCGTTGTATGCTCCCAGTGGGTTACGTTGAGTGTGTCGCCCCAATGACATTTCCGCCATCATCACTGGCAAACAAATAAACACCACAAAGCCAGCATAAACGAGTAGAAAAGCAGCGCCGCCACTCTTTGCGGCATTCACTGGAAAACCAACTAAATTACCTATGCCAACCGCTGATCCAGCTGCTGCAAGAATAAAACCGAGTCGAGAGCCAAATTGTTCGCGTTTCTTAGACATAGAGTGAGTTCCTTTGGTTTTATATTTTTATTCTAGAAATCGTAGATCACAGTCTAACTTTTGGGCGATTTCATCACAAGGAATTCTGCGCACAGACAACTTTGCTGCCGCTGCTGAGTACACCTACGCTTAGATCACTAATCGAGAGCATCGAGTCACCCTGAGTCAAACCTAGCATGCAGCCTAATTTGACGCTATTAGGTAGCCGCCGGTGGCTTGAATTGGCCTCTGAGAGCCGCCTTTGGTTATCCATACGGCCATCGCGTAGCTTCCTGCCACCACGCTGGGCTCCGGCAGTAGGGCCCGCCACTGACCAACGGTAGCACTTAAGTATCGAGATATCCCCAACTCAACGAAATCATGCTGTGGGGTCTTGCCGCGATTCTCTCCTCGCTTTATGTGGCAACTCATGTCTAAGACGAATATGGCTATGTTTAGTTGCATAGCATCATCGTGCTGCGAAGAACTGGCAACGAACTCAGTGCTATTTGTAACCACCACTGTAATTCGCCCTACCTTTTCGCTTTCAAGCTCATCAGGGACGTCGTTTAGATACCAACGTCGCCATTGCTTGCCACCCAGACGTACACCGGGTGTATACACCGTTGATTCATCAAAGGCACTTGCGTACCGGCGTTGCCGCTGGCTGTATTCACGACTGGCAAATGGATTCTTCCAACCAATGTAATCCCAATAGTCGACGTGAAAAGCCAAAGGTACAAACTTATTCCAAAGGTGCTCGCTGTTGCCCAAGCCCTTCATGCAACGATCCGCGGGTGGGCAACTGCTGCAGCCCTCAGAAGTGAACAGCTCTATTAGAGGCACCGCTTGCTCAGCGCTCCTAAAGGTTTGCGCCTAGCTTTGAGCTGATGCAAACAAAACAAACAATAGGCCCAATGCCGTGCATGACGTTAGTTTAAATGTACTGGAGCTGATGATCTTAAACCGCTAAATAGTTTATCTTCTCTAATAGAGGCCTCACAAATGCTGACAAATTTCTGCTAAAGCGCGGCCACGCTTTTAGCAATAACCTCTGCAATATTCTTAAGTGCCTTAGAACGCGCGCTCTTCTTTCTGTGCAACATTACGATCTCGCGCATCGGTTTAGGATCAGCGAAAGGTAAAAATCGAACTCCCGCTATGCTGCCTCTGCAGGCTAACTCCGGTGTTAAAGTAATGCCCGCGCCAGCGCCAACCATATGCAACAAAGTATCCATGCTGGTTGCCTGAAATCGTTGGTCCTCTATGGCGCCCGCAGCAAAACAAACCCCTAGAGCTTGATCTCGCAAGCAATGCCCGTCTTCGAGCATTAAGACAGCTCGATCCTGCAATACAGATTTCACCACTGGCTCTGAACTTGCCGCCAGAGGGTCTTGATCTGACACAGCCAAATTCATAGTCTCAGAATAAAGTGCTAGTTCACGCACCGGATGATCCCAGTCAAGCTTGGCCAACACGGCCGCATCTAATTCGCCCTTGAGCAGCTTGTCAATCAGTGTATCGGTTTGCAGTTCGTATAAGAATAAATTCAGCTTAGGGAAACTTTCACTGAGTGCAGGCATGATGATTGGCAGTAAAAATGGCCCAACAGTGGGAATCAATCCAATGTGCAGATCGCCCGCCATTATGTCGTCACTCTGACGAGCCAAGTCCCGTATATGGTCAATTGATAAAAGTACACCGCGTGCTTGTTGCACGACTTTTTCGCCGAGATCAGTAAACAACACTTGCCGAGTTGAGCGCTCCATTAAAGGGCTACCAAGTTCCTCCTCAAGCTTCTTTAGCTGCCCGCTAAGCGTGGGTTGGCTTACAAAGCAACGTTCGGCCGCTTTACTAAAATTATTAAGGTCGTGTACTGCGACTAAATACTGCAAGTCCCGAATATTCAATGATTCTCTCTTAGGTAGCCTGATTGTTAAACTTCAGTGGTTTTACCACGCTGTCTAAACCTTCAATTTTTAGTTCCAAACACAGTTTCATTAGCTCTCCAAGCTCCCCTTTTGGGAAGTCGTGCTTAGCAAACCAAAATAAGTACTCTTCTGGCAAGTCAATTAGAACAGTGCCAGAGTATTTTCCAAACGGCATTTTCCAACGTGCCAATTTAACCAAATGCATTTTAGAAAAGCCTAAATCCAGCCCTTGGTGTTCAGTATCATCTTGTGTCATAAATAAAATCGACCCGAGGCGCCAAGCACGTCGGGCCATCTAAAAGAGAACGGTTATTTGCTAGTAATCTTGCAAAAATAATTCCAAATCATCGGATCCGCCAATGTTTTTCCCATCAAAAAACACTTGCGGCACCGTGGTATTACCCGAGATTGCCTTTACGCTAACCGAGGTTGCGTCTTTGCCTAAGACAATCTCTTCAAAAGAGATATTTTTGTCGTTAAGTAATGCTTTGGCTTTGACACAAAACGGACAACCAGGTTTAGTGATTATTGCCACAGACGAGGGCTTTCTAGCTTGAGGATTTATATAATCCAACATTGTGTCGGCATCAGATACCTCGAATGGATCGCCAGGCTGGTTTGGCTCAACAAACATTTTTTCCACTGTGCCATTACGAACCAGCATTGAATAGCGCCATGAACGTTTGCCGAAGCCCAGATCCTCTTTACCTACCAACATTCCCATGCGGTCGGTGAACTCGCCATTACCATCGGGTACGACTGTAATGTTTTCAGCCTCTTGATCTTGCTGCCATGCATTCATCACGAATGTGTCATTGACACTCATGCAAATAATATCGTCGACACCATTTTGCTCAAAAGTAGCGGCTAATTCGTTATAGCGCGGCAAGTGAGTAGACGAACAGGTTGGGGTGAAAGCACCAGGTAAGGAGAATAGCACCACGGTCTTATCCGCGAATAGTTCGGTGCTAGTGATGTTATGCCATTGGTCATTTTTTCTTACTCTAAACGTGACTTCTGGAACCGGCTGACCTTGCATGCTTGGTGCGACGATTGATATTGCTGGATTGTTCATTTGAATTTCCTAAAACTAGATTAATTTCGATGAAGGAGATTTTACTCAACAAGGTCCAAATTAATAAATCGTTTATTCCATAATAATATATAGCTCTAACCTATATATCTATCCAAAAGGCTGTTTGCTCAAACTATAGGCTTGTAGTGCATCTGCCCGTGCAGCAGCATGATGCACAATAGGCAGCGGATAATCTTTACCCAACACCACATTAGCCGCGGTTAAAATAGATTGTTCAGCACTGCTGGGTTTATGAATGTATTTTGCTGGCAAATCTCTAAGTTCTGGTAGCCATCGCTTCAGATATTCACCATTTTTATCAAATTTTTCGCTTTGCAGCGTGGGGTTAAATATCCGAAAGTAAGGCGCAGCGTCAGCGCCACAGCCCGCTACCCATTGCCAACTCGCAGTATTACTGCCTATATCCGCATCAACCAGCGTATCCCAGAACCAGTCAGCGCCTTCTCGCCAATGGATCAAGCAATGCTTGGTCAAGAAAGAAGCAACCACCATGCGCACACGGTTATGCATATAGCCGGTGTGCCAAAGCTCTCGCATACCGGCGTCTACTATGGGGTAGCCAGTCTGACCAGACTGCCAGGCTTTAAGTAACTGTGGGTTTGACTGCCAAGGGAAATTGCGAAACTTTTTATTGAACGGTTCGGTTTCAATTTCAGGGAAGTGCACGAGCAAATAGCGACTGTATTCACGCCAGCCAATCTCCGACAAAAACTTTAAGCCGTTTTGTGAATCTAAGTGGCCTGTGGCAATTGCTTCATGAGTGTCTAGCCACAATTGATTAGCACTGATTTCGCCGAATGCTAAATGTGCTGACAGGTATGAGGTGTTGTCTGTTGCGGGAAAGTCTCGACCCTCTTTGTAGTTTCGAACAGCTGAATCCAGAAACCTTTGCCAGCGTTGCTGAGCGCCCTGCTCTCCAGGAACCCAGCGCTTTTCTAGTCCCTGCGACCAGTCAGGTTGCTGCGGATGCAAACCCCAATCGATCAGTGCGTCAGATTTCAAATCCAAATCGAAGGCTTTCAAATCAGGCAAATCTCTTATCGGTCTTGCTTGAATTACTGACTGACAATACCGCCAATAAGGGGTAAACACCTTAAACGGCGTGCCTTGTTTATTAAAAATTTTACTCGGCTCTGTCAGCAATAAGCCGTTAAACGACCGCGTTAATTCAACACCCAAGTTATTTTTAACCGCTTCGCCTAAAGCAATTCCTTGTGGAGAATAAACACGATTCCACACAACTTTGTCGGCTGAGGACTCATCTAAAGCACGTTTAAGAATTTCTTCTGCTGAACCAGTTTTAAGAACCAGCTCTATTCCTTGCTCATTCAATGCTTCTGACAATCGAGATAGGCTTTTATCCAACCACCATTTACTTGCACCGCCTAAACCTCGAGGGTACACATAAATTGCTGCCACGCTGCCGGCACTTGCTGCATAGTGCAACGCAGGATTGTCATGCAAACGGAGGTCTTCGCGAAACCAAACAATTGTTTTCATTGGCGGATTCTAGTCGAGATGGCTAACGGGAATGTGAACATGCCGGTGCCGGCGCCGAGGCGCTCAAACCAAATGATAACTGCTAACATTTGTTGCTAAGACTTGATTCTGTTCCCTCAAAGTTAATTAAGTTCTTTGCCTAGGTATCTGAGGCGTAGCAACAGACACATCGGCGTTTTGAGCTCTGTGCCTTAGATAGTGATCCATGATCACAATCGCCAGCATCGCTTCAGCAATCGGTACAGCTCGAATGCCCACGCATGGGTCGTGCCGCCCTTTTGTAACAACTTCAATAGGCTTACCGTCAACGTCGATACTGTTACCTGGCTTGGTAATACTCGACGTTGGTTTAAGAGCAAGACTCGCGATAACATCTTGCCCTGAGGATATACCGCCTAGAATACCGCCAGCATTATTGCTGGCAAAACCATCGGGGAATAACTCATCACGATGCTCTGAACCACGCTGCACGACTGATTCAAAACCAGCGCCAATCTCTACACCTTTGACCGCATTGATGCTCATAAGGGCCTTGGCTATATCGGCATCGAGCTCATTGAAAACCGGCTCACCTAAGCCAACCGGCATATTGCTGGCGACTACGGTAATCTTAGCGCCGACGGAATCTCCATCTCGACGAAGTTTTGTGATTAGGTCCTCCATGGCTTGAACCTTCGACGCATCGGCGCAATTGAAGGGATTGTTACGCGCTTCGGCCAGATCAACTATCTCACTTTTCACGTCACCCATTTGAGCCAAGTAAGCGTTTATTTCAATGCCCTCTTTCTCAAATAGGTATTTTTTGGCTATACCGCCGGCAGCAACCAACATTGCAGTTGTTCTAGCTGAAGAGCGCCCACCGCCACGATAATCGCGGTTGCCGTATTTATGATGATAAGTGTAATCGGCATGACCAGGCCGAAAACTATGCATGATGTTCGAATAGTCTTTGGATTTTTGATCGGTGTTGTGAATTAACATACCAATAGATGTGCCGGTGGTTTTACCTTCAAACACACCCGACAAAATATGCACTTCATCAGCCTCTCGGCGTTGAGTGGTGAACTTTGATTGGCCGGGTTTACGGCGATCTAGATCAGGTTGAAGATCTGCTTCACACAGCCTTAAGTTGGGCGGGCAACCGTCGACGATGCAACCGATGCCCTTGCCGTGACTTTCGCCAAAGGTGGTGACCCTGAATAATTTACCGATGCTGCTGTCGCTCATGGGGCTGCTCTATTTTAGGATGTTTTTTTACTGAGACCTCAGCATAAGTCAGGGCCGAAATAAAAATAGGATGAAATGTCTCCAATTGAGGCGAGAAACGACAGTAATAGCTGGCTATTGACTAGTTTCTCAACGAAAAGTGGGAACATTTCAGTAATTTCGATTCGCGCATCGAGTTATGCTGAGGTCTCTTACTATGATTGTTCTATAACGATATTGGGGAACGCCGCACTGAAGTCTTTCTTCTTCACCGAAAGCCGCCCTGCAATTTTTAGTGCGATCGATTGATAACGTTTCGCTGTGTCCGATTCGGGCTGCGCTACAACGGTTGGCGTACCTGAATCAGCAAGCTCTCTAATCGCCATTTCAAGAGGGATTTCGCCTAACACATCTAAGTTGAAATCACTCGCCATTTTGGCCGCACCGTGGGCGCCAAATATAGCCTCTTCATGGCCACAATTACTGCATATATGGGCGCTCATGTTCTCGATAACACCAAAGATAGGCACATCAACCTTTTCAAACATTTTATAAGCTTTGCGCGCATCTAATAGCGCAATGTCTTGTGGTGTAGTAACGATGACCGCGCCTGAGACCGGCACTTTTTGCGAAAGTGTTAACTGGATGTCGCCGGTGCCTGGTGGTAAATCGACGATCATATAATCGACCTCGTTGCCATCTTCATCCCAAGAGGTGCCGCGTAACATTTGCTCAAGTGCCTGCGTGACCATCGGCCCGCGCCAAATCATTGGCGTGTCTTCTTCCACTAAGAAACCGATCGACATGATTTTGATACCGTGGTTCTTCATTGGTATCAACATCTTATTTTCGAGCGCCTCTGGTTTGCCTTTAGCGCCTAACATACGCGGTTGACTTGGGCCGTAGATGTCAGCATCGAGCACTGCAACATTAGCGCCAGCAGCGCTAAGCGCCAAAGCAAGATTAGCCGACACTGTGGACTTACCAACACCGCCTTTACCAGAAGCCACCGCAATGATGTTTTTAACGCCTGGCACTGATTGCACGCCTTGCTGTACAGAATGAGAAATAATGCTTTGCTCAATCTCAACTTCGAGGTCTCGATTGTCAAACGGCAGCTCGCGAAGACCCTCGTAAACCAAAGCATTCAACTCTTCTACCACTCGACCAACTGGATAGCCTTTTGACAAGCGAACCAACACCGATTGGTCTGTAACAACGACCGATTTTAAGGCACGCCCAGCGGTTATTTTTGTATTGGTATAGGGGTCAACGACTGCGTGCAGTTGATTGGTTACCGCGGAGGTTATTTGCTCAGACATAGGTGTGGTAAATGAGGAAATTCAGGGGCTAATGCTAACACCCCACCACACAATTCTCCATTCACCAAATTCACTTTAAAGCAAATAGGCTCAAGTGAATATTTGCACTTCAAAGCAAGGCTTAACTGGCAGCTTTTAACTGCAGGCGATATTGATGCAAGAGTGGCTCAGTGTAGCCATTAGGTTGTTGCTTGCCTTTTAAAACAAGTTCCAAGGCAGCACGATAGGCAAAACTGGATTCAAAGTTACCTGCCATGGATTTATACACAGGGTCGTCTGAATTTTGTTGATCGACCACCGCGGCCATGCGCTGCATAGTTTCATGCACCTGCGCCTCATTGGTAACACCATGCTCTATCCAGTTGGCGATATGCTGGCTGGAAATGCGCAATGTGGCGCGATCTTCCATCAAACCAACATTGTTGACATCCGGCACTTTCGAGCAGCCCACGCCTTGATCAATCCAGCGCACTACATAGCCCAAAATACCCTGTGCGTTGTTGTCGAGTTCTTTTTGTATGTGATCAGCCGTTAATGCGCTGGCGTCATGCGTCAAGGGCACAGTTAAAATATCGTCTAACGACGCTCGTGGACGCTGCTTTAGCTTCTCTTGCACTGCAAACACATCGACCTGATGGTAGTGAATAGAGTGCAGCGTAGCGCCTATCGGCGATGGAACCCAAGCAGTGTTAGCGCCCGACTTAGGGTGGCCTATCTTGGCCACCAACATCTCAGCCATTTCATCTGGCATGGCCCACATTCCTTTGCCTATTTGGGCCTTCCCAGAAAAACCACATTCAAGACCAATGTCCACATTCCAGTCTTCGTAAGCCGAAATCCAGGGCTGTTGTTTGATCTCACTCTTTGGCGCCATAGCGCCAAGCAGCATACTGGTGTGAATCTCATCACCGGTTCGATCTAAGAAACCAGTATTAACGAACACGACTCGGTCTTTAACCGCGCGTATGCATTCTTTAAGATTGACTGTGGTGCGACGCTCTTCGTCCATAACACCAATTTTCACCGTATGGCGCGCTAAACCCATTTCGTCTTCCACACGATTGAACAAGGTATTGGCAAAGGCTACTTCCTTAGGGCCATGCATTTTCGGTTTTACAATATAAACGCTGCCCGCACGTGAGTTTTTGCGCCCTATGCTTCTTTCCAAATCGTGCTTGGCAATCAAAACGCTAATCATGGCGTCCATGATTCCTTCTTGGATTTCGTTTCCAGCTTGATCCAATATAGCTGGGTTACTCATCAAATGACCCACATTCCGACAGAATAATAAACTGCGGCCATGTAGAACCAGATCTAAACCATCAAGCGCCGTATAGACTTTATCGGCCGCTAGATCGCGCGTCATCATTGCGTCGCCTTTCTTGAAGGTGTCTTGCAGGTCACCTTTCATCAGACCCAACCAGTTTCGATAAACGCCTACTTTATCTTCAGCGTCAACTGCGGCAACTGAGTCTTCAAAATCTTGGATAGTGGTTAGCGCTGCCTCGCTAGTTAAGTCTTTTACACCGGCTAAATCAGTTTGGCCAATGGCTGATGTTGGGTCAATTTCTATCGCTAAGCGCAAGCCATTGTGTTGCAATAGTATCGACGTTGGCTCATCTCGCTTGCCCTGAAAGCCTATACATTGGTCTGGATTGGCCAAATCAGCAATTGAGCCATCTTGCATGGCAACCGCTAAGCCAGTATCACCAACCTGATAATTTGTAGCGTTTGTGTGTGAACCTGCGATCAACGGAAAATGTGCGTCTAGAAAATTTCGACAAAAGGCGATGACCTTATTACCTCTAATAGGGTTATATCCGCCGGCTTTATGCGCGCCATTTTCTTCAGAGATAACATCGGTTCCATAAAGCGCATCGTACATACTGCCCCAACGAGCATTGCTTGCATTGAGGGCAAAGCGCGCATTTGAAGTGGGCACCACTAATTGGGCCCCGGCTTGCTTGGCGATTTCATCGTCCACATTCTCTGTGGTAATCACAAAATCATCGCCCTCTTCCACCAGATATCCAATTTCGACCAAAAAGCGCTTATAGGCTTGCGCGTCGAAACTGTGGGCATTTTGAACGTTCCATTGATCAAGCTTGGCTTGTAAATCATCTCGTTCGGCTAAAAGAGCCATATTAATGGGCCCCAAGTCTGCCATCACAGCGGCCATCGATTGCCAGAACTGATCGGCGGTTGTGTTGAGACCTGGCAATACTTCATTTTCAATAAAGTCAGTCATGATTGGGCTTACCTGTAAGCCAGATCGTTCACTATATGCGCTCATAATATTCGTAAAGGGGTTGAGTCGGGTTCTAATTACCCCCGATTATAAATGAAGTTGGTGTTTGCCAACCGGAATAGAGTCGAAGTTTACCCGCGTTCTCAACTAATCGGTTGAATGACTACTATTCGTTTAATCAATACATCATTATTTTTTCGATTGATCCGTGAATGACCCGCACCACTATTCGCTTTGCGAATGCTAATTATATGCTTTTAGCTCTTTCTGAAGGTACAAATCACGCGTAAAGTCGCGCCTTCAGCTAACACCAGCTGCAAATTTACTAGACCCTTTAATCCTATTTGAAACGCTTGGAGTCCAATATGTCTACTTATCAAAACGCGATCGACGCGGCTGACAAATTAGTCAGTGAAAATGGTACCGCTTTCGCGGGCATCAACCCTGAATACGCGGCCCGCATGAAGCTGCAAAATCGCTTCCAAACTGGCTTAGAAATTGCCAAGTACACGGCAGGCATCATGCGCACTGACATGGCTGAATACGACCAGGATTCAGCTAGCTATACCCAATCATTAGGTTGCTGGCATGGTTTTATTGCCCAACAAAAGATGATAGCGGTTAAAAAACATCACGGCACAACCAGTAAACGTTATCTATACCTTTCTGGTTGGATGATTGCTGCGTTGCGTTCAGAGTTTGGCCCATTGCCCGACCAATCAATGCACGAGAAAACATCGGTACCCAAACTTATTGAAGAGCTTTACACCTTTCTTCGCCAAGCAGACTCACGTGAATTGCGCCATCTGTTCAAAGATCTTGACGCTGCCCGCGCCGCCGGCAACACAGCCGCGGCCGCGGAGTTACAAGGCAAGATTGACAACTTTGAAACACATGTTGTTCCAATCATTGCCGACATCGATGCTGGGTTTGGAAACGAGGAGGCGACTTATCTGCTTGCTAAGCAAATGATAGAAGCTGGCGCAGCGGCGATTCAAATCGAAAATCAAGTTTCTGATGAAAAACAGTGCGGCCATCAAGACGGTAAAGTAACGGTTCCCCACTCTGACTTCCTAGCTAAGATTCGCGCTGTGCGTTACGCCTTTATGGAACTAGGTGTGGATGATGGCATTATTGTTGCTCGTACAGATTCATTGGGTGCAGGCCTAACCAAGCAAATCGCTGTCACTAACGAAGCAGGTGATCTTGGCGACCAATACAATGCTTTTCTAGACTGTGAAGAGCTAACACCTGGTCAAATGAGCAATGGCGACGTGGTAATTCATCGTGGCGGCAGCTTGGTTCGCCCAAAACGCCTAGCCAGTGGCCTATTTCAATTCAAAGCTGGCACTGGTGAAGAACGCTGTGTGTTGGACTGCATCACTAGTTTGCAAAACGGCGCAGATCTTATTTGGATCGAAACCGAAAAACCACACGTTGGCCAAATTGGCGCAATGGTTAACCGGATTCGCGAATCTGTTCCAAATGCCAAATTAGTCTACAACAACTCGCCTTCTTTCAACTGGACACTGAGCTTTCGTCAACAAGCATATGACCTTATGGTTGAAGCCAGCCAAGACGTTAGCGCCTACAATCGCGATGAATTAATGGACGTAAAGTATGACGATTCAGAGCTGTCCATTCATGCTGACAGCATGATCCAAAACTTCCAACGTGACGGCGCACGTGATGCAGGAATCTTCCATCACTTGATCACACTGCCAACCTATCATACGGCCGCACTTTCAACCGATAATCTTGCCAAAGGTTATTTTGGTGAAGAAGGCATGTTAGCTTATGTTAAAGGCGTGCAACGCAAAGAGATTCGTCAAGGTCTTGCCTGCGTTAAGCATCAAGACATGGCTGGCTCTAACATTGGTGACGATCACAAAGAGTATTTCTCTGGTGATGCTGCCCTCAAAGCAAGCGGTGAAGATAACACCATGAATCAATTCGGCTAGAACCCGAGTTTACGTTGATTAAAAAGGCAGCTTAGGCTGCCTTTTTTAATTGCTGGATCAAACGCCACTAGCAAGCCCAACTAAAGGATAGCGAATTTGCTACAATCGAAATCCAAGGTTACTGACGCCGCCATACCTATTCACTTCTCTGACTCAAGGACGGTAATGAATCAATCCAAGTACCACCTGACACTTTCACTGATTGGAATATTGGTGTTGAGCTGGTGGCTGCACGCTCAAGTCCTTAGTTCGAACTTTGAAGAATCCACAATCATTCAAGGGACTAGTTTATTTCATGTTACCGATGATAAACTGCTGCCCAGCAATTATGCTTTGCGTGGTGATGCTGGGCGCTAGCTTTTTGCCAGCCCTAGCCCTCGCTCGCTGGACCTGAGAATACAGTTTGCAATCAAGAAGATGGCAAACGTTGTGGTCCGCGGTGAATATCAAAGAGAAGGCTACCACAATAGAGCCCAGATATCTTTTAGCCAACAACACTCCATACAGACAGTTGATGTAGTAGACGGAGCAGCAAAAAAACTTAGTCTTAACGTGGTTGCTGGTTAAATTGTTAAGGTTAGTATTTCAAACCCCCAATCTTCGAGCTGTGGCCGCGCAAGAATAATAATTCTTGAGCATCATTCTAAATTCATAGCAATATTCACATTCACTCTCGTATGGCTGGTTTTGGCTCTGCTGAGCGCTTGGCTAGGGTTCGCACCATCACTTGCAACCATTGCGGCCGGGCTTAATGTTTGGCAATTACTGGGGGAGATAACGATTGGCTCGATTAACTATATGGCATTCAATGATGCTCTGGTTTTTTCACTAATATTATTTGGACTCTTGAATACCATCTTGGCCGCGCGCCTAAATCGGTTTTTCAAAACCGCTGTTTGCTCGTTAGTAATACTGGCGTTCGCATAGATTCCTTCAGCGTTCTTGGCCCACCAAGGGCTGTTCGGCGCACCTATATCAGAGAATTCAGTTTTTGCTGTGCTACAAAGTTACCCTCAACGGGCAATAGAGTTCTGGCGCAGCTTTGTGGGATTTAAGAACACTGGTTTAGCAATTATTGCCTGCGCAATGTTATACGCAGCAATCCTTCGAACACTCGGCAACACTAAAGTTTCAACTGCCTCTCTATTAGTAGGCGCAGTAGTACTGGCATTTGGCTTATACAGCCATAAGACATTTACAGCAAACAGCCCAAGCCTAGTATTAATTAGTCAATCAATCGAAAGCTATGAGAAGGAAATAGATGAATTTGAAGCGGTTAACCAAAATAGGCAATCGCAAGCTTCTAGTGTTGTGCAAGATCAGAAGCACGAGAATAATCTTTCGATTTTCATTATCGGGGAGTCGGTAAATAAAAATCATCTGTCTGCATATGGTTACCCTAGACGCACGACGCCACAAGC
>JBLHME010000023.1:0-48487 GCA_047623225.1 Cryomorphaceae bacterium | reverse complement strand
CCGTTAAGCTGATGCCTCGTATAGTAAAAATATGGGAAGGTCACGCTTGTCGATTGTCCGTTATGAGTATGTAGCTGGCGGTCGATTAAATCAAATCTGATGTAGCTCAGAGGCAGCTAATTGCCCTTTGCTGCCAGTCGTAAAGTCACTAATAATTTCGAGCAACTCCGAAAGCAGACAGTCATTACGTATACCGCTGCTTCACATAAGCACAGCCCACTTCGCGGCGTCCCGCCACTGCGCTTGCCTGCGTTTATGCTACGCTACTTACCAGCCAGTTTACTGAACTTGGGGCAAAACAAGCCGGAACCCAAGGTTGCTGACACGATCACCCGGCGACGTATTGATGCGATCCGCCGAACGCGCATCACTCGCGCCATTGAACCAGCTGCCACCGCGGACCACGCGGAGAGAGCCGCTTGCGGGCCCAGTAGGGTTGGTTGCATTGTCTGTGTCAGCGGCAAACCAATCCCAATTCCATTCAAACACATTGCCGTGCATATCGTATAAACCCCAGGCATTGGCTTGCTTTTTGGCGACTGGTTTAGTGCCGTCTCCATAAGCCGGCACCGCACTGCCATTATCCATCACGCGGTTGTAGGAATACCAACCCATGGCATGCAAATTACCATTAAAACCACTTCCAGTTTCGGTATCAGCGGCATCAAAACCAATGGGGTTCGCATAGGCCGTTGTGGTGCCCGCGCGAGCCGCATATTCCCACTCGGCTTCTGTTGGTAGGCGGTAACCCGTACAACTGGCGTTCTGCGTTACCGTGGTGATGCTTAAGGTACTACCAGCGGTTCCTGACATACCTGAAAAGATATAGCAGGTGCTCCGGCCTTCGTCCAAAGACAAACGGTTAGCGAAAAAAACGGCGTCATACCAAGTCACTCCTTCAACTGGGTAGTTATTGTCTCCTGGGTGACTAGACGAAGGGTTAATATCAGAGGCCGTATCCACAATCACATCATTCCACTGCGCATTGGTTACCTCAGTGACTTGCATACCAAACGCCTGAGTTAAGGTAACCGTGTGTTCTACTTCATTACCACTTCTGCCTGGCTCATCCAATGGGCTGCCCATGGTGAAACTGCCCGCTGGCAATTCATTAAACTGCATACCAATGCTGTTGGTAAAAGGGGCTGCAACCGGGTGTGAAATAGCGGGGATATCATCCCCCGCCATTGGAATGACTACCACTTTATTGTGTGCCAATGTAACTTGGCTTGAAAATAATGCACTGAGTGCCAATAAGCTGATTTTAGCCTTGCCTGTTCTGCGTGTTTTTGATTGCTGTTCTTTCATGTTCTTGTCCTATTGTAAAATGAATGTTGCTCTTTTCTTGAAACAGCATAACAATCATTTTTATTCCTTAAACTAACGCCTTTCAATGGCCGCTTTTCTGCTAGTCAGAATTGCTCCTGCAAGCGGTGACTGAGCGTTGTGAGTATACAACGCCCGTTCAGGATTTTCTAATTAGGCCGAAAGTTGCTGCCCTCAGCTGACGATCAAGTTAATTCGGCACTGAGTCACTAGTTATGGATACACAAAATATCTACGACTGCCGACGTTCAGTCCACATATAAAACAAGCTAGCGAGACCCATCAAACTTGTGACAATAAGATATAATTCACCATTTCCAGCACCCATTAACTCATTATCAATGAGAGTTTGAAGATGCTGCCTAGTATCTATGGCTGAAAGATTAAGGGTATAGAAAAGAAGCCTATTTGAAACCACCATCAGAATATAAAAAATAGATACGCCTATCGCCTGTACTTTCGTGAGCTTTTTGCCGAGGAAATACACCACGGCAAGGTAACCTGAGAACAGCGAAATGAACTCAATATTTGTTTCTATTAAGAGCCCAGCGAACCCTTGTAAGCTATCTGAGAGACCTTGATATAATTCTCGCTTCTCCGAAGCCTCTGCAAGCGCTAGAGCGGCTATTTCATATTCAGTCATTTATTTAATCCTTCTGTGGTTTTGACAATTGACACCTCATGAGCCCTGAGACGGCGACGGAAAATTAGTGTGAAATGTCCATTTTGAGTATTCTACAGCCTTTTCACTTAATCAAATATCTGTAAGCGAAAAGGCAAAAAATTGCCCATTACGTACAGTGGAAGCCCTGATCAGTCCCGCTTTGATTCCCCTAAATACTTTAGACAAGGCTGCCAAGGCCCTAGAAAAGACGTTATATGAAGAGCATATTTAGTCTGCGTACGCTTTGACGAGCTCGAATATATAGTCTCGGCCTACATAGATAGAACGCACTTCCATCCGTTCATTCAATCCGTGTGCACCGTTGCCGTCAGGGTCGTACCAGATTCCAGGGATGCCATACGTCGGGATGCCAACCGCGCCTAGAAAAGTAGCATCGGTGTACCCATTGGCCATTGATGCAATAACCGGAATACCTGGCCAGTATTTAGCGGCAATACGCTCAATTGGACCAGTGATTTTCGGGTCTAAAGACGGACTGGGCGGTGATGGTCGCACTGGTGCTAAGGCGGTAATACTCACTCCATCGTTGTTAATCAGATTAGCAAGTGTGGAGCGGATTTCTTCAATACTGTGCCCTGGGAAAATTCGGCAATTGACATTGGCACGGGCGCGTTGCGGCAGTGCGTTTGCAGCATGCCCACCGCTCAGTAATGTGGCTACACACGTGGTTCGCAGATTAGAATGCAAGAAAGGGTCATTGTTGACTATAGCCTCAGAGGCCTTATCTGCAGGGTTTGCCGCGAGCGCTACCATGGCATCGCCAAGCCCATTATTGCGGCCAGCACCTGATTTTGAGAAGTAGTTACGAGTTGTCTCGGTCATTTCTAATGGAAATTGATACCCCTCAATTTTGGTAAGAGCGTGTGATAATTGATATATCGCATTGTCGGGTACTGGTACCGAACTATGACCACCTGGATTGCGAGTTTCAAGCCGGTAGTTCGCGAACGTTTTTTCACCGACTTGGATCGATTGGCCAACAACATTGCCTTTGCCATCTGTGTCGCCACCGCCGCCTTCATTCAAAGCGAATTCAGCATCTATTAGCTCTCGCTGGTTGGCCGCTAACCATTCAATTCCGTTAAAGGCCCCGTTAGTTTCTTCGCCACACGTAAGGGCTAATTTAACCGTACGTTTAGGTTTATGATTCAGTTTTTTGAATCGAATCAACGTATCGACCCAGACCGCTATATGTGCCTTCATGTCTGCAATGCCGCGAGCATAGAAATACCCGTTCTCCTCAATCATTTTAAACGGGTCGCGGACCCAGTCTTCTCTCTTCGCCTCGACCACATCTAGATGCCCGATTAGTAAAAGCGGTTTCGCGGTTTCAGAAACGCCTGGATAGATGGCGACGAGGCCTCCTTCTTTAGGGAATTCGGGAACCGAGAACAAGGTCAGCTGACTATCGTCAAAACCAACTGCTTTGAGTCGTGCAGCTACGCGCTCTGCGGCTAAAGTACAACTCCCTGATGACAGAGTCGTATTGGTTTCAACAAGTTCCTGAAGAAGACTACGGAACTCAACTTGGTCTGGCCGCAGCGGGTCTGCTGCAAAAGTATTCGTAGAAATAGCAAAAAGCGTAACAAATGTTACTAAAAAAGCAGATATGTAATTCATGATATTTGTCCCTAAAGATACACGTGAACGAACTATTTGGAGCTAGGGTAAAGTCTATCGCTTGTCTTTACAATGCAATCAAAAGGATTGAACTCGACTGAAACCCACAATAGGCAATGCCCGTTTTGAGTTGTGAACTCAACCGGTCGACGCATCGTAGAGGGCTTTATATCACTGTCCAAAAATGTACTCTTTGTTGGATATTTTATTAGACTGGAATTATCACCCAAGATCAAACAGTTACAAACTCCAGTTTGCAAGCCTTTTTCGGACAGGAGGACATGACAACAAATTACGTACACACCCCATGACGGCATACATTATTACTCAGCTCACCATCCATGACCGTGAAGAATGCAACAAGTATTCAGACGGCTTCGAAGCCGTGTTCAATCAGTTCGACGGTAAGATGTTGAGTGTCGATGAAGAACCAACGGTATTAGCTGGCGAGTGGAATGCTGCTCGTTCGGTGCTGGTTGAATTCCCTTCAAAAGGCAGTGCAATTAAGTGGATGACCTCCGAAGGCTATCAGAAAATCTCTAAACTCAGGGACGCCGAAGCGACCCTTAATTCAATTTTGGTAAATGCTCTAGAGTGACTTCTATAGCAGGCAAGTGATCCTGCGCCAATTCAGTCCTTACTGAAAAACAAAACCTTCACTAGCGAAATCAGCATCAGAACCATCACGAATGAAAATGGCAGCGCTCCAATAATCATGGCTGATCGCAGCGCATCTAAGCCGCCTGCTGCCAGCAGAGATGCAATTACTGCCATGAATAGCACGCCCCAGATCACAATGTGCCGAGCGTGTTTCTGTGCTTGATTACCGCCGGAAGCAAGGGTTGTTACGATTAGAATTGCTGAATCTACTGACGTTATCAGATAGGTCAGTAATAAGATCACAATCACAACCGACATTGCCGCCGCAAAAGGAGAGGACAAAATTAGATTAATGGTTTGGTAGAGCTGAGCCGAAATATCGGAATTCACGATGCTGCCATTGGCGATGCCACTTAGCTCCAGATCTATTGCAGTCCCACCAATTAGTGTGAACCAGGTTAGGCAGGTGATGGATGGAATTACCATTGCGCCGATCACGTATTCGCGAATGGTGCGGCCACGCGATACACGGGCTAAAAATAAGCCAACAAATGGAGCAAAAGCGATCCACCAAGCCCAATAGAATATAGTCCATGACCCTTGCCATGCGGCTAAGTCGGCGCTGGGGGCTACCTCTTTAGCATCCCAAACGGTGAACGACATTTGCATTAAATTTGTCACATAATCATAAATTGCAAAACCAAATATTTTGGCAGCGAATAGCAGACTCCCGAAAAACACAAAAAATATCAACAAGAAAAATGATAAGCCCATGTTTATATTGGATAACCATTTAATACCTTTGTCTACCCCTGACATGGCAGAAATAGTCGAGGCAATGAGCACAATCGACAGCGCCGTGATTTGAGCGGCAAGACTGGGTTTACCATCTGTCATTAGCCATGCTGCGGGTGTGATATTGAACACGCCTGAGGCGAATTGAGAGACGCCGTAACCGATGGTAACGCCGACTCCTATAATAGTGGCCAAAATAGCAACGATATCGACGATGTGGCCTAAGGGACCTGAAACCGCCTTGCCAAACAATGGCTGCAAAGAAGAGCGAATGGTAAGTGGAAAGCCGCGGTTATAGCTTAGGTAGCCAAGAGTGATGCCGATCACTGCATAGCATGCCCAAGGTGTAAGAGCGTAGTGCAAGAATGCCCATTTATAGGCATTGCGAACATTGCCCGCGGTTGAGCCTTCTGCAAAGCCGAGAATGGTGTCGGGGTTTGAGACGAAATGAAAAATTGGTTCAGCAGTTGAGTAGGTCAGCATGCCAATGCCAATGCCAGCGCCAAACATCATCGAAAACCACGAAAAATTCGAGAACTCAGGTGTGTCGTCTGGCAGTCCAAGTTTTGTATGTGCAGACTTTGGAATGATCGCAAGCAAAACAGTGGCGATCATAAAAAGTGCCGCCACGTACATATACCAAGCACCAAACACATCTGTGGTCCAATTCTGCATAGTAAGAAGTGCTGGGCCTGAGCTTTCAGGGAAGAAGCCTGCCCAAATGATCAGCGCGATGACCAATACCTTGGGTGTGATCGAAACGACTTTATTGAAACCTTGGTAAAAGCCTGAGTCTGCTGTTTCGATACTCAGATGGGTGTTTTTGCTGACGTCACTCTTTGGCATACTCTTCTCTCATTATTGTTATACCCACAGTCTATCTAACTCGATTGAATCAGACTAGTCACAGAGCGGCCTAAGCCTAACCAAGTAAAGGTAATTGGCAATAAAAAAGGCCGAAAGAGTGAACTCTCGGCCTTCTAGGAAGAAATATCTGAATCGGTTTATACGATCGCTTTCATATCCTTCATGTAGCTGCGTAGTTTTTGGCCAACAAGCTCAACCGGGTGCTCGCGAATCGCACGGTTCACTTCAACCAAACGACTATTGTCAACACTGCCGTTGTTGTTGTCTAGACCTCTGCCAATCACATCGGTTTTGATATTAGGCATAAATTCCTTGGCTAGAAGAGGTCGGGCAACTTGGTCAAAAAGGTAGCAACCGTATTCAGCCGTATCTGAAATCACCACATTCATTTCGTAAAGTTTCTTACGTGCAATGGTATTAGCAATCAGCGGAGTTTCATGCAAAGACTCATAGTATGCAGAGTCTTCAATGATCCCCGCATCAACCATGGTTTCAAACGCCAACTCAACCCCAGCTCGAATAAACGCAACCAGCAAAATGCCATGGTCGAAATACTCTTGTTCAGGAATTTCGTCATCAGTGATGGCTTGCTTCTCAAACGGTGTTTCCAGTGTTTCAGCACGCCATTTGTGCAAGTTAACATCGTCGTTATCCCAATCGGCCATCATGGTGCTTGAGAACTCGCCCGACATGATGTCGTCTTGATGCTTTTGAAATAATGGACGGAGCAAATCTTTCAACTGCTCAGATAAGTCATAAGCTCGCAGCTTAGCTGGATTGCTTAATCGGTCCATCATGTTAGTCACGCCGCCATACTTTAGCGCTTCGGTAACTGTTTCCCAACCATATTGCATAAACTTGGCTGCGTAGGCTGGATCAACGCCTTCTTCAACCATTTTATCAAAGCTCAACAATGCACCGGTCTGTAACACGCCGCACAAGATGGTTTGTTCGCCCATTAAATCTGATTTTACTTCAGCAATGGGTGATGATTCTAATACGCCAGCGCGATGGCCGCCTGTACCGGCCGCGAGGGCCTTGGCGATTTCCAAACCATCGCCATTGGGGTCATTTTCTCGATGCACCGCGATCAAGGTTGGCACACCAAAGCCACGTACAAATTCATGACGAACTTCTGAGCCTGGGCATTTAGGGCACATCATAACAACAGTAATGTTTTTGTTTACCTGCATGCCTTCTTCGACCAAATTAAAACCATGCGCATAATCCAAGGTAGCACCGTCTTTCATTAGAGGCATAACGGCATTTACCACCGGGCTGTGCTGTTTGTCGGGTGTTAAGTTCATTACGATATCGGCAGTGGGAACGAGTTCTTCATAGGTGCCGACAGTAAAACCATTTTCAGTTGCGTTTAGATAAGATTGACGCTTTTCATCAATCGCCGTTTGGCGCAGGGCATAGCTCACGTCTAGACCAGAGTCTTTTAGACATAAACCTTGATTTAGACCTTGCGCGCCACAGCCGATAATAACGATTTTTTTGCCGCGGATGTAATCCACACCATTGGCAAATTCTTCACGGTCCATAAAGCGGCATTTGCCAAGTTCTTCGAGCTGTACACGCAGTGGTAGCGTATTAAAATAATTTAAGCGCACAATGCACTCCTACAAATGGTTGTAAAATAAGGTTTTGAAGCGGCGGACATAATAAATCAATCAGCCTGACACGCCTAATAAATTGCGTAAATTATCAGCATTTTTCGACTTTTCTACTGTCTATCGACCTTTTGCCGAGCGGTATTGCTAACTTCTACCGATAGAATGATTCCTATAGTGTGTAGCACAGTGGCGAGAACCAATATTGCTCGCGCCACTTAATGAGCGCCCGGTAGTGATGCTGATTGGAGTTGAGCCTGATTTTGTTACTTAACGTGCACCGTGCTCAGCCGCAGCGCGCAATGTATCTGAGCGCTTGTCTTCGCCGTCATGACTCCAGCCGGGTGCATAAAAAACATATTTCAATTTGTCAGACCATTTCCTAGCTCGGCGCACATCCTGCCAAATCGCCGAATATTCATGTGTGGCTACGTGCACCGCTGCTTGTGATTTCAAGTTCTCAGTAAGACCATAGCGCGTCGGCTCGGAGTCTTTTTCTTCTGCGAACGACCCAAAAAGTCTATCCCAAAGTATTAATACTCCCGTGTGATTTTGATCGAGGTAGCGGATGTTTGAAGCGTGATGTACGCGGTGATGCGAGGCTGTGTTGAAAATGACCTCATACCAGCTTGGCATTTTCTTGACTAACTCGGTGTGGATCCAAAATTGGTAAAACAGATTTATACTCATCATGGCAAAAATCATCAAAGCATCAAAGCCAAGCAATGGCAAGGGTAGCCAAAACATGTACTTGTGAATTCGTTCGCCCACACCCTGCCGCAATGCCGTGCCGTAATTCATTTTAATTGCGGAGTGATGGCTGACATGACCAGCCCAAAAAATGCGCACCTGATGATTGAGTCGGTGGAACCAGTAATAAGTAAAGTCATCCAATAAGAACAGCAGGGCCCATGCCCACCATTGTCGTTGCACCACATCTCTTAGCGGGCTCAGTTCAGCAAGTAGATAGATAAGTGCAAAGAATAGAAACTTAGGTGCTATGTCGACAATAGATACAAACAACAACATCCAAAGAGATGCTTTGGTGTCGTCTTTATCATGCAACTCAAGTTGTTTTGCTCGGGCGTAATAAAATTCCAGCACGAACGCTAACAAAAACAGCGGCGCAAAAAGGTAGACTAAATCATCGTTGGCAAACTCTTGTGCAATTGTATTGAAGTCCATAGGCGGTTATTCATTTGGGATATTTTGTGTTGTCAATGTCTCACACATTTCTAACCCAGGAATATCTTTTTTGTGCGAAACTCGAGGATATCTATAACCCAATAGCGATTATCTGTTATGAGTGAGTGTCACATTAAACAACCGAGTGCGAATAATTGCTTTGTTTGTGGTCGTCACAATGAAGCGGGTTTGCATATGCATTTTTATGATGACGATCAGGACACGGTTTGTTCAATACACCGAATCGATAAGCGTTATGAGGGCTACCCGGGAATTGTGCATGGAGGCATCTTGGCTTCGATTTTAGACGAGGCTGTTGGGCGTGTGGCGATGGTCGGAGACCACCATCATTTTATGATGACGGTAAATATGAAGGTGCAATACCGCTTACCCGTTCCGGTAGATACTGAAGTTAGAGTGCTTGCTAAAGCGATTCGCATGAAGGGCCGCATCGGTAAGGCTCATGGGCAAATTTTTCTGCCTGATGGTTCTGTGGCCTGCGAGGCAGAGCTCACACTAGCCGACATGCCTGCTGAAATTGCTAGCGAAAGCCGGATAGAGGAACTAGGTTGGCAGGTCGACCCAGACTAAAGGGGGGGGGCTAACGTTTATTCGAAGTTCAGTCCTGATACGGGGATTTTCAAGAACGGCTTTTCACCCTTCTTCGCGAGAGGGAAATGGCCTGCACGCATATTTACTTGCAGTGCGGGTAGAATTAATCGAGGCATATCCAATCCTGCGTCGCGACCCTCGCGAATGTTTACAAATTGCTGCTCACTAATCGACTTGTTGACATGAATATTGTTGGCTTTTTGCTCGGCCACAGTACTGATAAAAGCCAGCTCCCGATCATCAGGCTGATAGTCATGGCACATGTAGAGCCTAGTATCATCAGGCAAGCTTAGAACTCTTTGAATTGACTTAAATAATGTCCGTGCGTCGCCGCCTGGGAAATCGGCTCGCGCGGTTCCGGCGTCTGGCATAAAGAGCGTATCGCCAACGAAAGCCGCCCCACCAATCACATGAGTTATACAAGCAGCTGTGTGCCCTGGTGTATACAGCGCTAATCCCTCAAGCCCACCTATTGAGTAGTGTTGATCTTCGTCAAACAAAATATCAAATTGTGTGCCATCTCTTTGGAACTCTGTGCCTTCGTTGAACAGCTTGCCAAATTCTTGTTGAATTTCCACTACGTGTTTGCTTATCGCAATTCTTCCGCCGAGTTGTTTTTGGATATACGGGGCTGCCGATAAATGATCCGCATGAATATGGGTCTCGAGCAATAACTCTAGTTGTAAATCTTCTGCTTTAATGCACGCTATGATTTTGTCCGCGCTCTCGTAGTGGATTTGACCAGCTGCATAATCGAAGTCCAGCACCGAATCAACGACAGCACATGAGTTCGAACTTGGATCCTTAACGATATAGGAAATGGTTCCGCTATCCGTATCATAAAAAGGTAGCACTTCAGGTAGTTCTTGCATTTCAGTTATTTTCACGTTCACTGCGCGACCGCCGTTTGGGGTTCAGGTAAATAGAATCTTACCAAATTTTCAAGTTAATGCGAAAGCAACCGTAGCCACAAATTTAATCGTGCCTTAGGGGTGAAATTATTTACTAGTGTGATAAGGCCAATTGATTTTAATATTGGACATTAGGTCTTCGGGTCTATGCCACAAAACTCACCGCTCGAGCTAGTTTATGAATCCAATCTCTGAACTTTTCCCTTCCCTTAGCTTCAATGCTTGGGCAGCCGAGCTTGTGCGACGAAATTTTCCTTCGGAACGAGCCATAGATATCTATGCGCTTTGTGAGGCAATGATGGCGTCAGATGGGGAGTATTCTAGTTTGCTCCTAGCTCAGGAAATACTGCAAGAATATTCACGATTAGACGCTGCAGGTCGGATAGCATTCTTTTTCAAGCTGGATTCGGATTACGACGTAGACATAGAAGTTTTAATCAAAGCCACTCGAGATTATAAGAATTCACCTACCTTTGAGTCACTTAATCATTTAACTAAAAGCTCTGAACCCAAACGTCAAGAGTTGTTACGCCGTCTCAATATGCCTGACGGCGTAACACCACAGCTGGTAAAAATGAGAGAGGATCTCTTAGCACTGTCTCGAACCCACCCTGAGCTTGCCAAGATTGACGCTGATTTTCGCCATCTCTTTAGAGCATGGTTTAATCGTGGTTTTCTATATATGCGGCCGCTGGATTGGAGCTCGCCGGCAAATATTTTAGAGAAAATTGTGTCTTATGAAGCGGTGCATGCGATTTCGAATATGGAAGAACTCAGAGCAAGGGTCGCTCCTAGAGATCGGCTCTGTTATGCCTTTTTTCACCCGGCCATGGAGGGAGAGCCTCTGGTGTTCATCGAAGTTGCTTTGACCAAAAACTTGTCCAATAATATTGCTGAAATATTGGACCCAAGACATGAAGACATTAATCCTGAAGAGGCTAATCATGCAATCTTTTACTCGATTTCAAATTGTCATCAGGGCTTGGCTGGTGTCTCTTTCGGCAATCTCTTAATTAAGCAAATGGTTGCTCTGTTAGTGGTTAAATTCCCCAACATCAAAACTTATGCAACGCTTTCCCCTGCGCCAGGTTTTAGCAAATGGCTTAAAAACAGCGAGCGCCCTGACCTCAGCATCAGCTTGGCTGCGAACGAGAATACCCAAAACGCTTTGTTGGTAGAAAACAGCGAGCTTTTAAAGTCGGCGGCAGAGTATTTCTTGCATGCCAAGAACGAGCGTGGCAAGCCTCTTGATCCAGTGGCACGCTTTCACTTAAACAATGGTGCAGAACTGGCGAGACTCAATTTGCACGCGGACTCATCCGAAAAGGGTGAAAAACAATCGATGGGCTTAATGGTAAATTATATTTATTCGCTCAAAAACATCACAGACAACCACGAACGCTATGTCGGTGAAGGTGAAATTGCCTGCGCTAAGTCCATTTCTAATTTGTTAAAATAGTGGGTCCGAGCTTAGGCACAAAAATTTAGTGGGCTCAGACTAGGTTTATGTAGTGGTTTGCTTCCTTGCTATACATTGCAAAGCCCCACGGGCTGGTATATTTTGAGCCGCGAGAAAATTAAAACTAAGTTTGTCTAAGAGCGAATAATGTCTGACTATCAAGCACCTATCGACGATTTAAACTTTGTGATCAGCAAGTTGTTGGATTTTGACGGACCAGACACTGAGTTGTGCGAATCAATATTCGATGAGGCTAGGAAACTCGCCACTCAGATGCTTTCTCCGCCTAACTATTATGGCGATGCACGAACAAGCATTTCAAAATCAATCAGGGTTTTCAATTATGTACATTAATGGTGAGTGGTTAAGCTCAGAGCAACAGTTCGAAGTCTTTAATCCTGCCACAGGGGAGTCCATAGCATTGGTTGTAGATGGCAGTCGCGATGACGCAAGGCGAGCGATTGATGCAGCTTCCGAGGCCTTCCAGTCTTGGTCTAGTTCAACTGCGTACGCGCGATCAGCAGTGCTTCACAAAGCTTATGACTTGATGCTTGAACGGAAGCAAGCGTTAGCCGAATTAATGACTCGTGAACAAGGAAAACCGCTTAAAGCGGCGTTGAATGAAGTGCAATATGCGGCTGATTTTTTTCGTTGGTTTGGCGAAGAAGCAAAGCGTGTTTATGGCGAGACTATTGCCTCGGCACGCGTCGATCAAAGGTTTATGGTGCGCTACCAGCCGGTTGGAGTGGTTGCCGCAGTAACGCCGTGGAATTACCCAGTATCGATGATAACTAGAAAGGTGGCGCCGGCCTTGGCCGCGGGCTGCACTATTGTCTTGAAACCTGCTGAAGCAACGCCACTGTGTGCAAAAGCCGTTTTTGAAGTGCTGCATGACGCAGGAGTGCCAGCGGGTGTAGTGAATCTGGTAACTACCTCGAAACCGGGCCCTATAGGCGAGGAGTTCTGTACAAACTCAAAGGTTAAAAAACTCACCTTCACTGGGTCTACTGCCGTAGGTAAAAAACTAGCGACTGATGCAGCGCCCCAATTGAAGCGGGTCTCCATGGAGCTCGGCGGGCATGCACCGTTTATTGTATTTGATGATGCTGACCCCGTGCACGCAGCCAAGGGAGCATCATTAGTAAAGTTTTTGAACACTGGCCAAGCATGTATCAGTCCCAATCGGATTTTCGTGCAGCGTGAAATTTTGCCAACCTTTATTGAAACATTCAGCGCTCGTGTACAAAAAATGCAAGCAGGTAATGGAATGTTGCCCGGCGTCTCTATTGGTCCGTTAGTTAACCAAGCGGCGGTCGACAAAGTATCAGCGCAGGTGCAGGATGCCCTAGCCAAAGGTGCAGTCCTACATGAAGGAGGCAAAACATTAAGCCAAGATGAATTAGCCGCGGGGCATTTTTATGCGCCGACTCTGATTAGTGAAGTGACACCCGATATGCTTATTTATCGCGAGGAAACCTTTGGCCCAGTAGCGGCAATTATTGCGTTTGATAGCTACCAAGAAGTAATCGAAATGGCGAATGATACCGACTATGGCTTGGCGGCCTATGTTTATACGCAAAATCTCTCGAGGGCCATGCGAGCCTTTGAAGCGCTTAATTTTGGGATAATCGGAATCAACGATATCAACCCTACCAGCGCTGCCGCACCATTTGGTGGGATGAACGAAAGTGGCTTGGGTCGAGAAGGCGCACGTCAAGGGCTAGCTGAATATCTAGAGACTAAGCTAGGCGGTTTTTCAATCTAAGCTAAAAATTTAAAACAATAAGGCCGAGCACATAGTAGCCGGTCAGCAACATTATTATCTAAAGGAGGGTTCAATGAACTCTACACAGTTTTTCTTTAATCGCCGTGTGCGCAAAACGCCATATTCAAACCGCGTCGACGAGGCAGGCGTAGCCGCCTACACTGTATATAACCACATGCTCTTGCCAACCCTGTTTGACACGCCTGAGAGTGACTACTGGCATTTGTGTCAACATGTGCAAGTTTGGGATGTGTCAGGTGAGCGCCAAGTCGAACTCAATGGCCCTGATGCGGCTAAACTAGCTCAGTTGATGACGCCTCGTGATTTATCTAAGATTGATCTACTGCAAGGCAAGTACGCGCCAATTTGTAATGCCGAAGGATTTATTTTAAATGACCCGATTATTATTAAGCTAGCCGAAGACCGTTTTTGGCTGTCAATCTCGGATAGCGATGTTAGGTTTTTCGCACAAGGGTTAGCGCAAGGCTACGGCTTAGACGTAGAAGTATTCGAGCCCGATGTTTCTCCATTGGCCGTACAAGGTCCCAAGGCTGATGACTTAATGGCCAGAGTGTTTGGCGAACGAGTGCGCGACATTCGTTTCTTCAGAGGTGAGATGCTTGAATTTCAGGGTATCGAAATGTACGTTGCTCGCTCTGGCTGGAGTAAGCAAGGTGGCTTTGAGATATACATGCCTGATTGGTCTTTAGGCGAAGCACTTTGGGACGAGTTGTTTGCTAACGGCGAAGATCTAGATGTACGTGCTGGCTGCCCGCAAGGCAATGAGCGACTGGAATCTGGCTTGTTATCTTACGGTAATGACATGGACGAATGCGACACACCGTTTGAGTGTGGTCTAGACTCATACCTAAACCTTGATGCCGATATCGAAAGCTTGAGTCTACCCGCTCTCAGAGCTATGGCTGGTAAGCAGACTCGAAAGCTTGTTGGGCTGGCGTTCGATAGATCTCCGTCTATGCCTGCGAGTCGTTTAGGCGGCAATGACATTGAGGTGGACGGTCAGATAATTGGCGAAATTCGATCACAAGCTTGGTCTTATAGGTACAATAAAAACCTCGCCATTGCTATGCTGCCACTGTCGTACATAAACCAAAATCATAGTATTACCATCGATGGGCAAACCAGTGCGTTTCACCCCATCCCTTTTAATTTTGATAAAGCAGAAACATTGACATATTTCCAGTGCTAAAGATAAATATCTAATATTTTTCAAATATGATCTAGAAACTAGGTGCTACAGCGGGCGATTACCCTATCTTGTTAGAAAACTAATTTTTAGCAAACTATTGAAAACTAATTGGGCAATTTATCCGCTGCTGCATTTATGCTGAAATTTCTACGTTTAACGCTTCCGGAGCAATCGCATGAGTCGATCTTCTTTTTACCACCCCGATACCATCGCCCTACACAGTGGTTATGTGCCAGAAAGTGATCACGGTTCACGTGCCGTGCCTATTTATCAAACCACTTCCTACGTGTTTGAAAGTGTTAGTGACGCATCGTCGTTGTTTAACGTTGAGCAAGGCGGCCATATTTACAGCCGAATATCCAACCCTACGGTTGCGGTATTGGAGCAACGAATAGCCGCACTTGAAGGCGGTACGGGGGCGATTTGCACGGCTTCTGGAATGAGTGCGCTGTTCACTACATTTATTACTCTATGCTCGGCCGGTGACCACATAGTTTCGTCGGGCCAAATCTACGGTTCTACAGCCACTTTGCTGCGACACACCCTTAAGCGCCTAGGCATCGAAACGACCTTTGTGGCGATCAATGATCAGCAGGCCCTGCGTGATGCGATCCAAGACAACACCAAAATGGTGTTCTGTGAATCAATAGGTAACCCGGGCCTGGAAGTCGCCAACCTACCTCAAATTAGCGCAATTGCACTAGAATATGGCGTACCCGTGGTGGTCGACGCTACTTTTGCAACCCCCGTTTTAACCCGCTCTTTTGAAGCAGGCGCGCACGTGGTTGTGCATTCTGCTACCAAGTGGATGGGCGGTCATGGCGCTGCGATTGGTGGTGTAATAGTCGATGGTGGAAATTTTAATTGGCAAGCCAGTGGTCGTTTCCCAGAACTAACCGAACCTTATGAACCCTTTCATGGCATTAAGTTCTGGGATGAGTTTGGCCCCAATGCGCTGGTGATGAAAATTCGCGCTGAGTCGATGCGTGATCTTGGTGCGTGCTTAAGTCCGAATAATGCCTTTCTGATTTTACAAGGCTTAGAGACATTAGGCATGCGTATGAAACAACATGTGGCAAATGCCAAAGCTCTGGTCGAATGGTTACAAGCTCAAGAGCAGGTAACCTGGGTGAATCATCCAGATTTAGAAACTAATCCGAGTAATGCTGTTGCCAAACAACTGTTTCCAGACGGTGCGGGTTCTATGCTGTGTTTTGGTGTAGTGGGTGGGCGAGACGGTGGCGCAGCGTTTATTGATGCCTTGCAGTTGGCTTCTAATCTAGCCAACGTGGGCGATTCTCGCACCCTCGTACTGCACCCAGGTAGCACTACTCATTCACGCTTAAGCGTAGAGGCGATGCAGGCGGCTGGAATCAGTGAAGATTTGATTCGGGTCTCGGTTGGTTTAGAAAACATCAAAGACATTTGTAATGATTTTTCGGTTGGTCTTAAGACTGCCCAACGTCTGGCGAGTAAACAAGCAGGAGCAAACTAATGAAGGTGTCGGTACATGGGATTGAAATACACGCGGCAACCGGTGGCAAAGAGTTTGATTCAAGCTTGCCTACAGTATTGTTTCTGCATGGCAGTGGCTTGGATCACCGTAGTTGGGCCTTGCAGACACGTTGGTTTGCCTATAATGGCTACGGTGTTCTGGCGCCTGACTTTCCGGGGCATTCTTTATCGGCGGGTGACGCATTGGCGAGCATTGAAGAATCATCGGTTTGGTTGGCTGATTTTTTACATGTAGTGGGCGTGGAGTCAGCGCACATAGTGGCTCATTCTCAAGGGTTTTTAACTGCATTGGAGATGGCGGCAGCAAAGCCTGGAATGGTTAAGAGTTTGACGGGCATAGGTACTGGCGCGGCCATTCCTGTTAACCCAGCACTGATCGAAACAGCGAAAAAATCGACTATGCAGGCTGCTGACATGATGGTGCAGTGGGCATTTGGGCCGAGCATACACATGGGTGTGAGTCCGGTTCCTGGCATGCAACCAATTGCTGTTGGGCGGCAAATAATGGGCAATAACCCACTGGGCGTGGATTTACAGGCCTGTGCCGATTATCAAAATGGCGCTAAGGCAATCGATAAGATCTCAATGCCAAGTTCCATGATTCTAGCAGGCAAGGATAAGATGACCCCGTTGAAGTCGGGTCAGGCGGCGGCTGAAGGCTTGTCAGCAAAAGTCACTGTATTGAAGGAGTACGGGCATATGTTGCCAGTCGAGGCTCCCAAGTTGGTATTGCACGCATTGCGTGAATTCATTACCGCGCAATCGAACTAAATAAAGCTGGATTTAACAATAATGAAAACGATTAAAAAAGTCGCTGTTATCGGCGCAGGCACTATGGGCGCTGGTATTGCAGGTCAAGTTGCCAATGCGGGTATTGAAGTATGGTTATTAGACTTACCGACCGAGGGTAATGCCAATGCTTTGGCCGAGCGTGGGCTCGAGCGATTGCGTGAAACCCAAGGTTTGATGAGTAAGGACTATGAATCGTATATCCACATAGGCAATACCCGAGATGATTTTCAGCAACTGGCGCAATGTGATTGGGTTGCTGAAGCTGTGGTTGAGCGGCTTGATATTAAGAAGACATTGTATAAGCAAATAGATCAAGTCTGCGGTGATGACACATTGATTAGCTCCAACACCTCAAGTATACCGATCCGCCTGCTGGTAGAAGATATGCCGAGTGGCTTTCGACAGCGTTTCGCTATCACACATTTTTTCAATCCGGTTAGGTTCATGCCATTGCTTGAGTTGGTTCGTGGTGAAGACACCAGCCAAGAAGTTATGGATGTGTTTGCCAGTTTTTGTGATAAAGAGCTTGGTAAAGGCGTTGTTTCTTGCTTGGATACACCAGGCTTCCTTGGTAATCGCGTCGGATGCTTCGCTATTCAATGCGCCTTACAATCGGCACTTGAGATGGGCCTAAGTCCCGAGCAAGCAGATGCCATATTCGGCCGACCGATGGGCATTCCGAAAACCGGTGTATTTGGGCTTTACGACCTCATCGGCATTGATTTGATGTCAGATGTTGCTCAGAGCTTAGTAAACACATTGCCGCCTGAAGATAGGTTCCATGTTGAGTCTCCCAAAGTTCCTTTAATGGTAGAGATGATTGCCAATGGTCAAACAGGCAACAAACAAGGGCAGGGCTTTTACCGAACGGTTAAAGGCGTTCGCCAAGCGATCAACCTTAACACTGGAGAATACGCGACGGCAGAACGCTTAATGCTGCCACTGGCGCTTAAAGCCGAAAAAGAAGGTGTTATGCATCTTCTTAAAGATAATGGGATTTACGGTCAATTTGCTTGGCGAGTGCTTTCACGTACTTTAAGTTATGCAGCCTCTTTGATACCTGAAGTTGGAGACAATCCGCTTGGTGTGGATGATGCGATGAAGTTGGGCTATAACTGGATTAAAGGCCCGTTTGAATTGATTGATGACATTGGCACAGACTATTTTATCCAAAGATTGGAGTCTGAATCGCGAGAAGTTCCGGATTTTTTACGTGAGGCGCAAGGTTCAACTTTCTACCGGGTGGATGCGGGCGAGCTGCAAACGCGTCAGGTTGGTGGCGGTTGGAGTGCAATACAACGCCCTCAGGGCGTCACTCGCTTCAATGAAAAGCGCCAAACCTTGAAAGCCCAGAACACTTGTGAGGTAGCCAGTTGGTTTAATTTGGAAGGTGTCGCCTTGGTTGAATTCCATAGTAAAGCCAATGCCTTGGACGGCGATTCAATGTCAATATTGGCAGACGCTATTGATCACGTGGAGCGTGATGGCCTTAAGGGTTTGATTGTGCATAACGACGCACAGCATTTTTCTTGTGGGGTAAATCTGCAGGCCGTACGAGAGTTTTTCAAAGCAGAGGACATGGATGGTTTAGACAAGTTTTTGGCGTATTTTCAGAACAGCGTGAAGCGTCTGTCGGTGGCTAGTTTTCCAGTTGTTTGCGCACCCGTCGGCATGTCGCTAGGCGGGGGCTTTGAAGTTGTGCTGCATTCCAAGCAAGTCATTTGCCATGCCAACTCTACCATGGGCTTAGTTGAGTCTGGCGTCGGCGTGATTCCCGCAGGTGGTGGGTGCAAAGAAACCTTGTATCGCTGGATTGAACAGTTAGGGCACGATGCTACGGATGCTATTAGTGCAGAGCAGGTCAGTGAAGCCGCGTGGAAAGCCTTTATGAACCTTGGTTATGGGCGCACATGCCCCTCACCCATTTTGGCTCGCCAGCAGGCCATGTTACGTGACAATGATCGGTTTCTAAGTAATCGAGATCGCCTATTGCCTGAAGCGTTAAGCGCGATTGCAAATCCGCGCGAGCAAAGAAGCTTTGCGCGTGGTTTCTTGCCCATGCCTGGTGGCGAAGTGTTTAGTGCTATGGTTGATTGGTTGAAAAAGGCTCACGTCGAAGGTAAGTTATCCCCACACAATGTGGTGGTGGCGACTGAATTAGCGCGCATTGTCACTGGCGGCGAAATCGACGCGGGTACTATGATGAGCGAGCAAGATTTATATGATGCCGAACGAAGCGCCTTTTCGAAATTGGTTCAAACTGATGCAACGCGTGAGCGAATAAATTCTATGTTAGACACAGGTGTTACCATACAAAATTAAATTTCGTAGCAGAAAGTTTGTAGCAAGCTGTAGAGTTAAAAACATAATTAGAATGGATAAAAGGCCAACATCATGACTATTGAGTACGATCAGCTGGAAAAAAATAAGGCCAACTTTGTGCCTTTAACGCCTATCTCGTTTTTACATCGTACAGCGGATGTTTACCCTGATCAGCCCTCACTTATTTACAATGATCTAGAGTTCACCTGGGCGCAAACACGTGAACGTTGCGTGCGAGTAGCCTCGGTTATTAGCCAACGCGGCTTTGGAAAGAATGACACAGTATCTGTATTTGCCCATAACACGCCGCAAATGTACGAAGCTCACTTTGCCATACCCATGGCTGGTGCGGTTCTCAATACCATTAATACCCGCTTGGATGCTGAAACAGTCGCTTACATTATTGACCACGCAGAGTCGAAGCTGTTCATGGTTGATCGGGGGCTATGGCCAACCTTCTCGCAGGCTTTAGAGGTATCGGTGAGCCAGCCAGAGATTGTTCTGATCGATGACCCCTACGCGCCGGCCAACGAACAATACGAGTTGCCAGCCGGTTTGGAATTTGATCGTTATGAAGATCTAGTTGAGCAGGGCGACCCGAATTTTAAATGGCAAGGACCCGAAGACGAATGGCAGGCTTTGTCACTCAATTATACTTCGGGCACAACCGGGCGGCCTAAGGGCGTGGTCTACCACCATCGTGGATCCTATTTGATGACCATGGGGACTATCAGCTCATGGAATATTCCGTTAAAGCCAAAGTATTTATATTCGGTTCCAATGTTTCATTGTAACGGCTGGGGTCATGCTTGGACTATGGCTGCTGTCGCAGGCACGGTGGTATGTCTACGTGCGTTCGAACCCAAGTCGTTCTTCGATTTGCTCGAGAAACATCAGATTACTCATTTTGGCGGCGCGCCGATTGTGTTGAATATGTTGGCGAATGCGCCTGAATCAGATCAGAAGATATTTGATCGACCTATCAAGGTTATGACAGCTGGGGCACCACCGCCGGCGAGTGTTTTACTAAGTATGAGCCAATTTGGTTTTGATGTGATGCACGTTTACGGTCTTACTGAAAGCTACGGGCACATTTTGCAAGCAGCCCCACAAGACTCGTGGGCAAATCAATCTGCCGAGGCACAAGCTGAATTGAAGTCTCGCCAAGGCGTGCGAATGACGATGATGGAGGTAGTGGATGTGCTTGACCCTGATAGCGGTGAGCCGGTTCCACATGACGGGCAAACCATGGGCGAGATTGTGATGCGCGGAAATGCGATAATGAAAGGTTATCTGAAAGATTCAGCGGAAACTCAAAAGGCATTTAAAAATGGTTGGTTTTCGAGTGGTGATCTGGCTGTGATTCACTCAGATGGCTACATTCAAATTCGCGATAGAGCAAAAGATATCATCATTTCTGGTGGAGAGAATATTTCTTCAGTTGAAGTCGAGAATACATTGTATAAGCATCCCGCTGTCGGCGAAGCTGCCGTGGTTGCTATGCAAGATGAAAAGTGGGGCGAGGTGCCCTGCGCATTCATTGAACTAAAGTCTCAAGCCTCGGCCACTGAAAGTGAGCTAATTGAGTTCTGCGGCGAAAATATGGCTCGTTTCAAAATGCCTAAGAAAGTCATATTTGGGCCACTGCCAAAAACTGCGACGGGAAAAATACAAAAAACAGAGTTGAGAAAAAAATGTAACTAGTGATGCTAAATAGAGGCGCTAGGCTTATGTGCTTTTTGACAAGCAAGCAGCTCATATACTAGCCAACAACTTATCCAGCTTGATTCAGTTGGCTTTTCATTAGTTGCAAATCTTTTGCCCTGAGGTCTAACTTTTGAGCTTGAATATCGATTAGTTTCGATTCAATATCCCGTAGCTCCCGCTCCAGCGCTTCGCGTGATTGGGGTTTTTCCTTGGTATCTAAGGCATCCGCCATTTTTACTTGTTGCTTTTCTCTTGGATTGAAAGATTCCGTGCCATTAATAGCGATTTCAGTGTTTCTCGGTTCAGCTTGAATGGTCTCTTTATCAACTTGACTTGGTGACGCTGTGGCCACCTTAGTAGTTGAGGCCACCTCAGCAGTTGTGTCAGTCTTGGCGACTGTGACGACCTCAGGGCTTGTCTCGGTTTGAGTGATTTGAGAGGAAGTTTCTGCGTTCTTAGAAAGCTTTCGCAGCGCTGAGCTATACCGTCGCCCGCAAACAATTTCAGCTGCTTGCAAACGCTTTCTTGCGCAAAATGTACCAACAATTGCATCGCACCATAAAGCGCTGTCTGAATCCTTGCGCAGAAAGCGGTTTTCACTGCGCGACCCACAGTTCACACTAAACTGACGATACGAACCGCTATCGGTTAGAACCTCTGTGATTTTGCTCATCGATACGACTTGAGCCTGTGCGGTGGCAATACCAAACAAACCCATAATCGTGAGCAGTGCCACGCCGAGCTGAACCGGTCGCAGGCACTTATTTAACCAAGAGTTGTGGGTGGTTGTTTTATTCATAACAAAAACTATAACAAGGTAATAATTTTTTTTCGAGACTGTGTTCACATCTATTGTTGATTTGATACGAAACACTTTCTTTTGTCGACCAAAAGCATGCGAAAAAGCAAGATTGGACATTGTTGGAAAAGCCTTCTCTGTTGATCAGCTATTGGTGAGCGAGCACGATTCTATAACGCGCTTTACCGCTGCGAAGCCGATCCATAGCGGCGTTGATATCTGAAAATGCATATTTCTCGATTACGGGTTCAATCTTGTGTAGATTGGCAAAATCCAACATTTGCTTGATGGTGGATGGGCTGCCAATTGGTGAAGCAGATACAGATAGCTGTTTGCTCATCAGCGAAGTCACTCCAATATTCAGTGGCTCAAGGGTGATACCAACAAAATGTAAACGGCCTCTAGGTGCCAACGTTGCCAGATAGGCTTTCCAATTGAGGGAGACGTTTACGGTGGAAATAATCAAATCAAAGCTGTTTTTGGCACTTTTAATTTCATCGTCATTGCAAGAGTTAAGAGCCTTGTGCGCACCCAATTCGAGAACTTCCTTTTTTTTGTCTTCGCTGGTGGTGAATGCGGTCACTTCGCAACCCCAAGCATTTAAAAACTGTAAAGCTATGTGGCCGAGTCCGCCAATACCAATTACCGCCACTCTGTCGGTAGGTTTAATATTAAATTGAACCAGCGGGTTATACACGGTAATACCGCCACAGAACAACGGGCCGGCGGTTTCCATATTAATGCCTTTAGGGATTGATACCACACAAGTCGCTGACGCTCGAACTTTGTCAGCGAAGCCTCCGTGCCGACCTAATATGGTGGGCTTGATGCTACCGCACAGGTTGTGGTCACCGGTGCTGCACATATCGCAGTTTTCGCAGTAGCCAGCATGCCAGCCTAGCCCAACCTCTTGACCTATCTCAAGCGATTTCACTAGGCTCCCAACTTTACCTACGGTACCGACTACTTCATGACCAGCTACTAGCGGATATCGGGTATTCCCCCATTCGCTCTCGATGACGCTAAGATCGCTGTGGCACACACCGCAGTACTTGACATCGATCTCTACATCTCCTGGTGCAAGTTCTCCAGGGTCATATTCGAAAGGTTGTAGTGGGCCACCCGGCTTAAATGCAGCGTATGCTTTGATCATTTATTAACTCCTTAGTTTTCACGGCTAAGCACATACTTGGCAACCGCTAACAATGTTTCATCACCAAGATACGATTGTGCAGGCATCTCTGGGTAGTCTTCTCGTTTCTTGATTGGATTAGCAATGTAATCGGCCAAGCCCTGAGGGTTATCCATGTACAACGCTTGGATGGTTTGTATTGGTGGTCCTATCAGGCGGCCATTGTATGCGTGACACCCAGTGCAGACACCAAGATAAGCAATCATACCACGCTCCGACGGTTTGATATCTCGCGGTGGCACCGGCGTGTCCAATAAGTAGGTTTCTATATCGTCGGTATTAGAAAAGGTGCAATCATTGAAATTTTTAACGCCTACAGTTTTATAGCGCTGACGGTTTGCAATACAGCTATCTTTACCATTGCTCACGTGCACGATGTCGGGCTCAACTGATTTTAATTCAAGTAACATCAATGTTTTCACGTCTGCGATTGTGTTGTAGCCATTGCGAATCATGGTGTTGTCTAAAATGGCCACCCTATCTGGGTTGGGCTCAGCACCAGGATCCATGGTTACATTAGATGAATTGGCGTGATCAACGATTAGAATTCCGGCAGTTTTATTATCAGAGATAATGTTGTCTTCAATGATTACGTCATCGGCGGCCATTATCAGCATGCCGGTTCCGGCGGGAATTCCAGCGACGGTAGAGCCTGGAGCGCCAAAATTTTCGTGGTTATTGCCAATCACGAAATTATGCCGAATGATTACATCGAAGGTGGTTTTGATGGGTAAGCCAGGCGTGATAAAAGCCAGAATGCCGCCTGTATTGTTGTGCACATAATTGTTTTCAACAATTGCATGGCGACTGTTTTCAATTTCAATGCCTGCCACGCTGTCGAACACCTCGTTGTGAGCAACGTGGATATTATCACTCATACCAACGTAGATCGCCGCGTCTTCAATTCCGGAAACAACGTTGTGTTCTATGACTCCATTTTTGCCCAATTGCGGAAAAATACCGTATACGCCAGTGTCGGCGATGATATTGTTGCGTATCTCAAAGTTGTTGCCAGCTTGGCTCATAATGCCATTGCCTTTGTAGCCCTTGATCAGTAGATTCTCAACCACGATGTTGTTGCCAGAAAAGAGAATTGCATCATTTAAGGTCTTGTTTCCATCTAGCGTGGCGCGCCTACCCTCTTGTATTACGCCTATCAAACGGATGCTGTCTTTGTCAATATAGACAGTCTCAGAATAGGTGCCAGGCATGATTTGAATGGTGGTGCCGGTAACAGCTGCCTTTACAGCCTCCTGAATTGATTCACCTTCCTTCACGATCACCATTACATCGCCTATGCTGCCGGCCGGGCTCGACTGAGATGCGATGTTGGCAAGCTCAAGGTCATTGTCTTTATCGTATCCGCCAGTATAGCTGGTGTCGACAGAGTTAGTCATTACAGTGGGAGTTGAGGATTTTGCATAAAACATGCCGCCGGCAAAGGCAGCGACCAATAATACCAGGGTGAGTAGGGTTTTAAAGTTCACTATTGTTCTCCTATTGAGGGTAATTGTTGTCGACTGCGAGACTGCTGTTGCGGGTAATTGGGGTTAAACCCGAGGGCACTTTATTTGGTATCTCGGGCATGAATTTTTCATCATCCAGTGCTCCCATAAAGGTGACAATTAGATCAATTTCACGATCGCTTAAATCGGGTTCGCTGATATGCCAATGCAGTAGCAAGTTCACACCTTCGGGTACTGCATGGCCGCGGCCCTTGTTATAAAATTGGGTTGCTTCGCGCAAATTTTCAAACACACCGGAGTGCATATACGGTGCGGTCTTGCTGATGTTGCGTAAAGTGGGAACCTTAAAGCCGCCCTTGAGTTGTGGCGCATTGAATGTTTTTTCTGCGCCTATATCCAGCGCCTTGCCTTCGGCTTCAGGGGTGCCAATAACAGCAATTTGATTGTTAGTGAACAGCGGTGGTGTATGGCATTCTGAGCATCGTGCAACGAAGGATCTAAAGACGTTCATACCAGCAATTTCCTCGTTGTTCAAAGCTGTATGATTACCGTGCGCGTATTCATCATAACGGCTATTTAGCGATATAAGCGATGTTTGAAACGCCGTTAGCGCGGAATAAACATCCTCAATCTGTATCTCATCGAACAGGCTTTCAGTGCTCGTCTTTTGATGGCTAAAGGCCTGTGTGAAAAGGCGTCTATAGGTAGGGTTTTTGTTTAAAGCTTTAAGTAGCCCGCTAGGGGTGTTAGCCATTTCGTTAGAATCATAGAGTGGCTCTTGCACCTGTTTTGCAAAGTCGGTGGCGCGGGCATCCCAGAACATTCGGGTTAGAAATGCGCTATTCCACAAGCTAGGGGCGGAGCGACTGGTTTTATTTCCATGCGCGCCTATTGAAACATCACGCCCGTCGGCAAAGCCTTTTTGCGGATTGTGACAGTTTGCGCATGATACGCTTTGATCGCCAGACAACACTGGGTCAAAAAAAAGATATCGACCCAGGTCAATTTGTTGAGGGCTAAAGCCGTCGGTATACGGCGGCAGGCCCGTTTGGGTGCCGCCCACGCCTCTATTCTGGGTGGAATTATAAAATTGATATAGGCTGCGCAACTCACAACTATTATCCTGCATTAACTCAAACCCTGGTGGGCAATGACTATTTAGTATGAATGTTTGATCACTGGCTTGAGTTTTCTGTATCGAAGTAGCAATTAGCATGGCGGCAATCGTTACACCAAGCGCGCATAGTAAAACTAGTTGTTTTCTAATCACTTGCATTTTTTATTGTGTAATAGAGCTGATGTAGGCCAATACATCTTTTAGGGTCGCTTCATCTGGCAGTGTGCCGGCCATCATCTTCATTTGTCGACCATAACGATCATCAGTATGAGTGCCGCGCAGGCCGGCGTTAAAGTGCTGGTACTGGCGCGCTAAATAGGCGGTGCTTAGCCCCGCCAATCGAGGCGAGCTGAGTGCCGGATTGCCTTGCGCCTTCGCACCATGACAGCTGCCACAGCTCTGATAATATTTGAATCCATTCTTCGTATCACCCTCAGATAGTGGAACCTTGACAGGAACGAGCGTCGACAAAAAATCCGCAATTTTTTGTTGGCTTGCCGGGTCGGCAACCGTTTTTGCCATGGCTGACATTTGCTGACCAAAAGTGTCATCTGAATGTGTGCCGCGTAAACCACTATTGTAATTGCTCAATTGGCGAACAATGTACTCAGAATTCTGAGCTGCAAGTGCTGGGCTTCCTAGGTTGTCATTTCCCTCAGCTTTTTCTCCATGGCAACTCGCGCATATTTGGCTGTAGCTGGTTTCGCCCTCAGTAGCAAATATTAGTGTCCACCAGCAAGTGCTAGCGGCCAGAACTAGTAAGGAAATAATTGTTTTCAAGGTTTCGTCTCTAACAGGATCTTAATTTCAGGTTGTAGTTTTATACGATTGAGTGACTTAAGTCTTACTGATTTCGAAATCAACCACAAAAAACTGCAAAATCAGAGTGTTTTATTTGACGATATCTGGTCGCGGTATCGAATCCGAGTTTTCTTGGCTGGCGGCGAAACATCTCGTTTGAAATACTCTGGCGGGTGGACTCCGATGCTTAATTAGCTAATCAGTATCACATTGGCGCCTATTTTTGCCTAAGCCAGACACCTGTTGTACCAATAATGAGCAAAGTTCAGTCACGGTTTGTAAAAAAAGAGAAAAGCTAGCCCTGCGCAGAGAAAGAGATATTTTTCAGCCAATCGATCAAAATGCAATTCTATTGGCACAGATTTATGTGCGCAAAGTCATACACAGAGGGGCTTTCAGGATGATTCCGCTTCTAATTGAAATATTGTGTTGCTAAAATTATTTTCTTAGTCATAATGCGCGTAATCAAGATTTCCACTTGAGTACACTTGTTCCAGACGGTTTCGACCTTATGGATATATTAATACAGCCAAGAGTTGGCCGAAGATGCCCAAACATCTTCACTTCTCGAAATAGGGTTGTTATAACTAACTATGGGTACCCATTATGAAAACTCTTATCACCCTAATTTTCGCCGTCCTCGTTCTAAGCACCTATGCAGTTGCTGCAACTGCTGCTGTCGACAAGAATGAATATTTCATTCAAGTTGAAAGTACTGGTTCAAGAATTCCAATGAAGCTCATTAAATCGACGATCCCATTTAATAAAAGCTACAAAAGCTTAAGCGACACTGACAAGCTAACTTTTCGTTCTTACTACGAAGACATCCCAGCAGCAAATACGCCTCCATTCCCTGCTAATGGCATGCGACAGATTGCTGCAGATGTTAAAGATGCGCATTCGAAAATGCGCAAGGCAGGTCCGCTATTTGCCGTAGCCAGTATTGATAAGCTAGGAAAGGTGTCAAAAGTTGCTGTTTATGCAAGTCCAGACGAAAGAATGAGTCAGTTGGTCTCAGCTTCGTTGTGGGACACCGAATTCGAACCCGGCATTTGTGCTGGTGAGCCTTGTGCGATGGAATTTGTACTTGATTGGGAATTGCTAAGAATGCGCGCCGCGGCGCGTATTGATTCTGAAAAGAAAACTAGGAATTCACGACGATAGAAGTGATAGTCAGTCGGGCGGTTTAACCCGCTCATCTGCATGCGGCCTAGCGTTTAATTGTTTTGATTAAGCGCTAGGCTTCATATCACCTATCGTCTGAGACAACTCCCTTTCACCAGTTCCAAATCAGTCCTGTAATCGACTCAATGGTCGATGCCGAGTTAGAGAATTATCAAGGCACTGTCTCAACTGAGCATGGAATAGGTCGCAACAAAATTAAATGACTGTCTTATTGTCGCAGTGATGCTGAAATTAGCTTGATGAAAATACCCAAGAATACCCTTGACCCCAAGAATATTCTCAATCGAGATCGAGTGGCGCCAGCTTAAGCTAGGATCGTCTAGATTTTACTTAGAGCTTGTTCGAGATCATCAATCAGATCTTGAGCATCTTCGATACCCACCGACAAGCGCAATAAACTTTCTCCAATGCCAAGTTCTCGGCGTAAGGCCTCGGGAACTGAAGCATGTGTCATCTGTTGTGGATGGTTTATCAAAGATTCAACGCCGCCGAGACTTTCTGCCAAAGTGAATATCTTCAAGCTTTGAGTGAATCGCGTTGCTGCGTCCAGGTCGCCATCAATATCACAACTTACAACCCCTGAAAATCCGCTCATCTGTTTTTGTGCCAAGACATGTTGCGGGTGATCAGGCAAACCTGGGTAGTATGTAGCCGTGATCTTCGGGTGGGTGTTCAGGTATTCAGCGACTTTTTGCGCATTCTCGGCGTGTTTAGCCATCCTCACCGCTAGCGACTTAATACTCCGATGCAGCAAGAAGCATTCGATTGGCCCACTAACCGCACCGGCGGCAAATTGCACAAAACGAATCTTCTCTTCCCACTCAGGGTTGTTTAGCATGACAGCGCCACCGATTAGGTCAGAGTGCCCGCCAATGTATTTTGTGGTGCTGTGAGTGACAATGTCGGCGCCAAGTTCAAGCGGGCGCTGAAAGATTGGCGTGGCGAAAGTGTTGTCGACCACCGAAATTGCCCCTCCTTTATGAGCGATTTTCGACAGGGAGCTAATATCCAAAACCTGCATAGTCGGATTGGTAGGGCTTTCGATCCATAATAGGCGCGTATTTTCTCGCATGTGTGATTCAACTAGGTCAAGATTAGACATGTCAATGAATTCAAATTCGATACCAAATTTACCCACCAAGGTCCGAAATAATCGGCCGCTGCCGCCATAAACGTCGTTACAAACTAGAACGTGATCACCTGGGTTTAGGTTTTGCACAATGGCATGCTCAGCGGCTAAACCGGATGAAAATGCGATGGCATATTTGGCGCCTTCTATTGCCGCTAACGCCTCCTCAAGAGCATCGCGCGAGGGGTTAGTGCCGCGCGAATAATCCCACCCTTTGTGTACCCCTGGTGCTTCTTGAGCAAAAGTAGATGTCTGGTAGATGGGCGTCATTACCGCACCGGTCGTAGGGTCTGGGTGAGTGCCCGCGTGAACCACTGTGGTGAAGAGCTTTGGGTCAATCATGTTTGCCGCGTTCCTAAATAGTTTAATACATCAATGTTTGTAATAATGGCATGTAGGCTGCCGCTGCCGTCGGGATTCGCCACCAGAGGAACTTTGTGTTGGGTTATCAGATTGGAAATTTTGTCCACACTGTCACTGGGCTCAACGAATTCGATCGATGTGTCGATCAAGCTATTGATGCTTTCATCGGCACTGGATTTTTCTTTGAACAAAGCTTGCAATAAGGCGCGTTCGCGAATAACCCCCTTAACCCAGCCTTTGTCATCTGATACTGGCAGTTGGCTGATGCCAAGCTCGCTCATAATCTCGACCACTTTGCCGATTTTCTCATTCTGGTGGGCTATGGTTACTTGACCAGGTTCTTTGTGTAGAAAATGCATCAATTCTTCAACTGTACCGCTGGTGCTTTCTATGAAGCCATTCTCTTCCATCCAGTCGTCATCGTAGACTTTTGAAAGATAGCGGTTACCGCTGTCAGGCAAGACAATAAGAATGTTCTTACCCTTGAGCCGGTCACCTTGCGCTGCTATCCAACGATTTGCCCCAACCACGGCTGCGCCTGAAGACATGCCCGAAAAGATACCTTCTTTGACCAATAGCTCTCTGGTCATGACCATGGTCTCTTTGTCGCCTACCTGCACCACATCGTCGTATTTTGTGAAGTCATAATTGTCTGGGATAAAGTCTTCACCAATACCTTCCATAACATAGGTTTTAGCGGGGACTTTGTTTTCGCCAGTTCGAAACATTTCTTGCACAATCGAGCCTTCAGGGTCCACTGCAATCACTTCAACATCGGGTTTATGCTCCTTTAAATAGGTGCCAACGCCGGTGATAGTGCCACCGGTGCCTATGCCGGCAATAAATACGTCGATGTCTGGCATTTGCTTGAGAATCTCCGGCCCAGTGGTGTTGTAGTGACACTCACGATTGGCAAGATTGTTGTATTGATTAATATACAAAGCGTTTGGTGTTTCCTCAGCCATGCGTTTGGATACTGAGTAATAACTGCGAGGGTCGTGAGGCTCAACGGCTGTCGGCGTGACAATAACTCTTGCTCCAAAAGCGCGTAAATTTTTGATTTTTTCTTCAGACATTTTGTCTGGCAGAACGAATATGCATTTATACCCTTTAATCGCTGCCGCAATTGCCAAGCCAAAACCGGTATTTCCGCTGGTGCTCTCTACAATAGTTCCGCCGGGTTTTAATGCGCCGCGTTTTTCGGCATCGTTAACCAGCCAATATCCAATTCGATCTTTTATTGAACCACCAGGGTTCATGAATTCACATTTTGCGTAGACATTTACGCCGTTATTTTCCGTCACGCGGTTTAATCGTACGATCGGGGTGTTACCAATGGCTTCGACAATATTGTTATACATAGTGTTGATGCTCTTATTTTTTTCGTGGCCGCCCAGTATAAACCATGAATGCAATGATGGAGGTTTCAGTGTTATCAATAATGTTTTAAATGCGACTGATTTTGGTCTTTGTGCTTTGGGCGCAACGAGCGAAGAAATGAGGCTTTAAACAATCCTTAAAAGCAGAATATACTAAGGGAAATTAAGCCATATTTAATCATGCGAGAAATACTTATGAAAACTAAAGCTGCGGTGGCCTTTCAGGCTGGAAAACCATTGGAAATTGTTGACGTTGAACTTCAAGGGCCACGTGCTGGAGAAGTGTTGGTTGAGATAAAAGCGACCGGAATATGTCACACCGATGCGTTTACTTTATCAGGAGATGATCCCGAAGGCGCTTTCCCAGCGATTCTTGGGCATGAGGGCGCTGGAGTAGTAGTTGAAGTAGGGCAAGGTGTTACTTCGGTGCAAGTCGGCGACCATGTGATACCGCTGTACACGCCAGAGTGTCGAGAATGCAACTTTTGCTTAAACCCTAAAACCAATCTCTGCCAATCAATCCGCGAAACTCAAGGCCAAGGTCTTATGCCTGATGGCACTAGTCGTTTTAGCTTAGACGGTGAGCCAATTTTGCATTATATGGGTTGTTCTACTTTTTCAAATTACACGGTTCTACCTGAGATAGCGGTGGCAAAGGTTCGAAAAGACGCTCCTTTTGACAAAATATGCTACGTCGGTTGTGGCGTTACCACTGGTGTTGGTGTTGTGGCTTTTGATGCAAAAGTAGAGCCAGGTTCAACCGTAGTAGTGTTTGGATTAGGCGGTATAGGTCTCAACGTTATTCAAGGCGCGCGTATGGTCGGTGCTAGTAAGATAATCGGTGTTGATATTAATGACAGTAAAAAAGGCTTAGCTGAAGCCTTTGGCATGACACATTTTATTAACCCCAAAGAAGTCGACAATGTAGTTGAATCGATTATTGACGCCACAGGCGGCGGCGCAGACTACTCGTTTGAATGCATTGGCAACGTAAACACAATGCGCCAAGCGCTTGAGTGCTGTCACAAAGGTTGGGGCGAGTCTTATATTATTGGTGTTGCGGGAGCTGGCCAAGAGATTTCCACGCGCCCATTTCAGTTGGTCACAGGTCGCTCGTGGAAAGGTACCGCCTTTGGTGGCGCAAGGGGCCGTACTGATGTACCCAAAATCGTCGACTGGTATATGGATGGCAAGATCAATATAGATGACTTGATTACCCATACCATGCCGCTGCAGGATATCAACAAGGCATTTGACTTAATGCATGAAGGTAAGTCGATCCGATCCGTGGTGTTGTACTAGTGGAATTGCTGGCAGAAAATTTATGCTTTGGCGGCAGACAATTGCAGTACAAACACGCTTCGACAAGTTTGAATTGTGATATGCAATTTTCAGTCTTTTTGCCTCCGCAGGCTGATGGTCAAACAGTGCCAGTTCTCTACTGGCTATCGGGCTTGACCTGTAATGATCAAAATTTTGTGACTAAGGCCGGAGCACAACGAGTTGCTGCCGAGCACGGAATAGCGATTGTTTGCCCAGACACAAGCCCGCGAGGGGACTCAGTGCCTGACGACCCTGAAGGCGCTTGGGATTTTGGTTTAGGCGCAGGGTTTTATGTCAATGCCACACAATCACCGTGGGATCAGCATTATCAAATGGGCGATTATGTGACTAATGAACTTCCAGCTTTAATTGAGCAAAATTTTTCTGTTGATGCGGACCGCTGTAGCATTTCAGGTCACTCAATGGGCGGGCATGGTGCACTCACCATAGCCTTAGCTAATGCTGATAAGTATCGATCGGTTTCAGCTTTTTCACCGATCGTGTCGCCATTGAATTGTCCTTGGGGAGTCAAAGCGCTGAACAATTATATTGGAGAGGATAAATCTGCATGGAAGCAGTACGATGCATGTGAGTTGATTGCCAATGGAGCGCAACTCCCAATGTTGGTTGATCAAGGCTTAGCCGATGGATTTTTAGAAGAGCAGTTAAAGACTCATTTACTTGAGCAAGCGGTAGAAAACGCAGGGTTTTCCGCGCAGATACGCTATCAAGAGGGTTATGATCACTCTTACTTTTTTATTAGTAGCTTTATCGAAGAGCATATTGTGTTTCATAAAAAGTACTTATCAGTTTAGGGGTCAAGAAAATGTCGAAGCTAAAAGATGAAAAGGAGCTTCTCAAATTGGCGCTCCGTGTTGGCATGCGCTATGCCGAGAATCGCGGAGTGGCCAAGTTTGAAGCAACAGATTCTGCTAATGAAAAAATTGAATATTTATATCGTTTATTAGTACATGACAAACTGATAACGCCCTTGCCAAATGAGCAGTTATCGCTGCCATCGATGAAGCATAAGCTCTCATTGTGGGCTGCAAAATTAAATCTTGAAAAATAGGCCTATTCAGTGATTCGAAAAATATGTTATCCGATTTTTGCAGGCATTATTGGTATAGCGATCTGGCTTTATAATCCGCTGCCGCAAAACCCAACGGCTACGGAACTGGCTAAAAATGCTGAAAATTATTCAGCCGAGATTGTCCGAGACGAATGGGGTGTGCCACACATTGTTGGCCCGCGCGATGCAGACACGTCGTTTGGCTTGGCGTATGCGCATGCTGAGGATGACTTCGAAACCATTCAAGAGACAGTGGCTGCGACCAGAGGAGTATTGGCCCGCTACCGAGGAAAGGGCGCTGCGCCAACCGATTATATTGTTTCTTTGTTAGATGTATGGGGCATTGTTGAACGAGATTATGAGCAAAAAATTCCGGCCGATGTAAAGGCTATTGCCGAAGCTTATGCGGCTGGAATCAATCTATATGCTTCGCGCTTCCCGCAACAGACGTGGCAAGGATTGGCTCCGTTTAAAGCGCAAGATATTATTGCCGGCTTTGTTTTTAAAACACCATTTTTTTACGGTTTGGATAAAACTTTGCTTGAGCTTTTTGAAAATAAGCGGGGCGCTGAAGTAGCGCTTGAGCCTAGTTCGCTAGGCAAGGCCTTCAGAGTTCGTCAGCGCAGCGGGGCAGAACTTGGCTCAAACGCGATTGCGGTTGCGGCGCATCGTTCGGGTGATGCGACAACACGGTTGTTGATTAATTCTCATCAGCCGATGAATGGCGCGGTGGCGTGGTACGAAGCGCACCTTAAGTCAGATGAGGGTTTAGATATCATTGGGGGAGTGTTTCCAGGCACACCAGTAATTTTGCATGGTTTCAATAAAAATATCGGCTGGGCGAATACAGTAAATCATATCGATCTGGCCGACACTTATCGACTAACGATTAATCCTGACAATCCAAAACAATATCAATTAGACGGTCGGTGGGAAGATTTCGTTGAGCAAAAAGTAAATATCGACGTCAAGCTATTTGGCCCGTTTACTTTCAAAGCAACGCGCCTATTACTGCGATCTAAACACGGGCCAGCGATACAGTCTGGCGATGATTGGTTTGCCTTGCGCTACGCCGGCATGGGTGAGATTAAGCAGTTAGAGCAATATTACAGACTCAATCAGTCTAGCAGCAAAGATGAGTTTATATCGGCAATGCAATTGAATGCGCTGCCAAGCATAAATTATGTTTACGCGGATAAAGACAATAATATTGCGTTTGTGCATAACGCCCAATATCCCAATCGCAATGACGATTGGAATTGGCTGAAAGATTTACCTGGCGATCGTTCTGATTTGATTTGGGATGGGTATCGAGAATTTTCGCAGATTCCTAAATTAGTAAACCCCAGTTCTGGATTGATTTTCAATGCCAATAATACGCCTTATTCAGCCACCGACGGGCCAGATAATTTACGCCCACAAGATTTTCCACAGTCGATGGGCTTAGCAACTAACCAAACCAATCGAGCGCTTCGGTTGATGGAACTTAATGACGGCGTGAGTGTCATTGGTCGAAGTGAGTTACTCACCTTAAAGTTCGATGACGATTATTCGGTGAACTCAAATTCAAGCAAGACCATGCAAAAGATAGCGGCGATGGATTGGAGTGGTAAGCCACAACTCGCCTCTGCTGTAGAACACCTAAGGCAATGGGATTTATCCACTGATAAAGAGAATACACACGCCGCATTGGCGGGTTTGATTATAAGCCACTTATACCAAGCTCAAAATCCTAAAGATGAATCGCCGGAAAAACTAACCTTAGCGCTGCAAGATGCTGTTGATCATTTGATGGACAAGTTTGGCCGAATCGATCCTCAGTGGGGCGAAGTGAATCGACTACAACGTGGCGATGTGAATCTGCCTGTAGATGGGGGCCCAGACGTTCTGCGCGCAATTTACTCAGTTGGCCTCGAACCAGGCGAAACTTATGCAACCCATGGCGATACTTGGATGGCCTTGGTTGAGTGGGATGAATCTGGGGCAATCAATGCCGACGTGCTGCATCAATTCGGTAGCGCGACCTTGGATAAAAACTCAAAGCACTACGCGGATCAAGCGAGTCTGTTTGTGAATAAGCAGTGGCGCAAGGCCAACTTCGATATTGACTCGATTCGCAGTACCTCAACCAGTATTACTAAAATTGGCAGACGACAGTGAATCAGTAAAAAAAACTAGCAATTTCTTCAAATGGTTTGCGTTCTAGATCAGGGACTTGGGCATTTTCTGCGGGGTGACCCGCAACAATTAGCATGTAGGGTTTTTCATTGCTTGGTCGCTGTAAGACCTCGTTGAGAAATTTCATCGGGCTAGGAGTATGGGTGAGTGTTGCTAAGCCAGAAAAATGTAGCGCGGTGAGCAGCAATCCTGTGGCAATTCCAACTGACTCGGGCATATAGTAATTCTTATGTTTTTTGCCATCCGCATCAACACTATTCCTTTGTAAAAATACGGCTATCAAATAGGGCGCGGTTTCAAGAAAAGGCTTGTCTGCATCGGTTTCGAACACCTTTAAATCGTCTAGCCATGCTTGCGGTGCGCGCCCACCATAGAATTCACGTTCCTCTGCTTCAGCCGCAACACGTATCTTTCGTTTAATGTCTAGATTTGCTATCACAACGAAATGCCAGGGCTGTTTATGCGCACCACTAGGTGAGGTGCCAGCCGCACGAATGGCGTTTTCGATCACAGCCTGATCAACCGGTTTATCAGAGAAATCGCGCACAGTTCTTCGGCGTTTAATATTCTGGTAAAACGTTTCAGATTCCTGCAGCATTTGCTCGTCTGCAAGCGTTTTGAAGTTTAATGGCATCTGCATAAGAATGTAAACTGGTTGCTTTGGTTACTGTTTTATTGCGAGGTGAGTTTCACCAAGCAGGCCCATGAGCATGCCCTAAGCAATGATGTTTTAATTTTCAGGTCAATCAACTTTAGCCAAGGTAGCAGACTCTGAAGTCTTAGCTGAGATGAATCATTACAACACCATCAAGCCTATCAGAGTCACACATAGCAAACCTAAGCCAAGGAGGAACAAGTAACTCAGCAATAACAGCAAAAACTTGACCATGGTTACAAATTTGCTCTGTCTGTATACCCTCAGTAAACCCAAATACATATAGATCGGCATCCAAATGAACAATATTATCGACGGTAAAGGCGGTGTTATTATTATGAGTGTCAGCGATGCGAAGGCGAAGCTGTGGTTATGTACTGCAAGTACCAAATGCTCAGCATAGTATTTGGGCTGTAGGGCATAGAAAAGCATAATGATAAGCGAAAAAACGGGTAATAAGAAAAACGCAATTGGCGGCGCGATATCAATTGCTTGGGCGAGGAGTTCGCGAGGATGTTGTTTGCCAATGTCCACTGCCTTTCGTACTTGGCGTTCTAGGACTGCCTCGATCTTCTTCGGGTCTTTGGGGCTGACAAAGGGTATGTCGAAATCTAAAATGTTTATGTTAATCTCGTCATCTGACACTGCTTGCGAATCGGTCTTATTTTGTTTGCTTGATTCGCTATTAACAGTGTCAGTGATCTCCGGTGGTGGAGTCGCGTTGTTGGTTTCAGTTATTTCTGTTTCAAGACCTTCAGATGATGCATCGGTGTCTTCTTGCTCAGCCTGATTAGGGCTTTCTATAACTACCGCAGGCTCAGGAGCTAGAAAGTTAGTGATTGATAAAACCAAAAAGAAAACCAAGCTAGTGATGAGGTACAAGCGCAGAGGTTGAATGTAGCGGCGGCGGCGCTCAGCCGAATACTCTGTAGTTAGAAATCCAGGTTTAAAAAAGAGCGCAAATGTTGTTCGCCAAGCTCGCGAATTAAAGCTGAATACTCCTTCAAACGCTTCGCTTATCAAGGTTGCCAAAAGACGATCAGTTCGAACTTGAAGCTGGCCGCATTTGGAACAGTATTTCCCGTGCAAAGGCGCGCTGCAATTAGGGCATTTCTCTGCAGGAACAACTATTTCAGTGGATTCAGTCATATGGAATGCAAGATTTGGCACTAGATTGATAAACCAGAATGGCCGCCATTAAATCTTCTAGCGCAGTGCCCACCGATTTGAAGACAGTGATTTCGGTGTCGGTAACGCGCCCTTGGTGTTGGTGTCTGCACAATTCCTCAAGAGAGGCGCAAATGTCTTTGGCCATAAATACCTCTTCTTCTATCGCGATTAGTAAGTCTCCGGCTTCCTCAAGGGCTCCGGCGTAAGTGTCCACGAATACTGATGAAGTACTCATTGTCGCAGAGTCGGCTTCGCGCATAGAAGGTGTAAACGAGCCGACCAAGTCTATATGGGTGCCTGGGGCAAGCCATTCGGCCTTAATTAATGGCTTGTGAGCCAAGGTTGCACAGCTGATAATATCGGCATTGGCGGCGCTAGATGCTAGGTCTCTAACAGCCTGAACCGGGTATCCCATATGGGTGATTTCATCAGCCAGCTTTTTGCTTTTATCAAAGTTTCGCCCCCAAATAGATATCGACTTAATAGGTCGTTGAGAGCAATGTGCGGGGATTAACGAACGAGCCATGCCGCCAGTGCCAACCATCAGCAAATGTTCTGAATCAGGTCGAGATAAAAAGCGCGAAGCTAGCGCCGAAGCGGCTGCAGTTCGCCTATGCGTGAGAGCTTCGCCGTCCATTATTGCTAGAAGCTGTCCAGTTTTAGCGCAGGATAGCTGATAACTAGCATTGACTGCAGGCAGGCCGCGTGTGCCATTTTCTGGTACCACTAAAACTTGTTTAACGCCAATAAATGAACCTGAGATCCATGCCGGCATTAACAACAAACTGCCGTCTTGCTCGCCGCTAATTTTAAATTGATGCTGATGGCGAGCCGGTGCGTCACAACCTTGCTTGAAGCCTCTTTCTAAGGCTTCAATAAGCTCATGCCAAGGTAGGGCGGTTACTGTTTGCTCGAGGTTTAGATACAGCATAACTGTTTGCTATTGGGGCTATAGCGATAGCTTAGTTTAAGATGCCCGCGATGAAAATGACAGAGATCATTACTGGCGCAACATAGCGAACAAGTACTAGAAGTAGCTTGCCTAGCTTGCGATCGGCATCACTTAATTGGTCTTCGAGTATGGTTTTATCCAATCTCCAGCCAACAAATAGGACAGTCAATAATGCAGCAAAGGGTAGCAGGTAAGATGCAGTAAGTTGAGCATCCACGAAGTCCATAAATTCAAGACTGAATAGACTGCCCAAGCCGACTAAAATTACTAGAATACCCATGTAAATTGCGGCTCTAGGCTTCGTTATATTCATTTGTTCTGAAGCATGGGCAACCGAAGGTTCAAGCAGCGCAACACCGGTGGTTAAGGCAGCGAAAAAGCCCATGCAAAAGAACGCGGCGCCGACTATGTTGCCGCCAGGCGCTTCTACTAACGCCGTCGGCAATGTTTGAAAGAACAGACCGGCACCCGCAGTAAAGTCGAGATTGTGTTCAAATACGATTGGAAAAATCGCCAAACCGGCTATTAGCGCTACGCCTGTATCGGCCAGCCCAATGATGAACGCGGATTGCGGCAGACTATAAGATTTAGGTAAGTAGCTGCCATAGGCAATCATCATCGCCATGCCCAAGCCAATCGAGAAGAACGCTTGGCCAAGTGCACTAATAGCAACTTCGCCGTTAATTTTGGAAAAATCGGGGTTGAATAAAAAGCTGATTGCTTGCTGGGTTCCGCCGGAGGCATAAGAGGAGACCATGCTGTATATACACAAGAGAACTAAGAGGATAAAAAAGGCAGGCATTAGAACTTTAGAGGCCAATTCGATACCTCGGTTGAGGCCTCTTGCTACCAGCCAGATCACTAGGCCTGAAAATACTAAAAACCACGGCATGAGATCGATGGGGCTCAAAATCATTTGGTCAAACTGTGCGGCGATTTGAGCCGGCGTTTGGCCGTCGAACGCGCCGGTAAGAAAGCGCGGAATATAGGACATCACCCACGCCGCCACCACGGCGTAGAAAGACAATATTAGGAAGGCACTCAAGGTTCCCGCCCACACGCCAAGACTCCAAAACTTTCCCACCGAGCTGCGTTTAGAGAGATCGCGAATGCTATTGATCGGACTAGCAGCTTGCCCAGCTCTACCAATCATGAATTCAGCCATAATGGTTGGTATGCCTATCAATATTACACAGGCCAGGTACACCACAATAAACGCACCGCCGCCATTGGAGCCAGCTTCCGCAGAAAACCGCCAGAGATTGCCTAAGCCAACCGAGCAACCGATGGCCGCGAGAATAAATACTAGTTTAGATGACCATTGCGGGGTTACTGATGACGATGAACTCATGGTTTGCTCCTGGCTGATGTGATGGAATTATTATTTTTATTGTTTAATAGGCATACTAAACCATACTTTGGTCAATGGAAAAAAAGATTGCATGGAGCATGATTAAAAATAATGGAGTATTATTTCAACGATCAATAATATTTATCGAATTTAATGCAGTGAATATAACACTCAAACAACTAGAAACATTTATTTGGGTTGCTGACCTTGGCAGCTTTCGCAAGGCGGCTGATCGCCTCAACACAACCCAGCCAAACATATCATCTCGAATAGCCTCACTGGAAACACAACTTAATACCGTACTCATGGAGCGCGATGCGGGTTCCGTGCGTTTGACATCAAAAGGCCAGACCTTATTGGAGCAGGCTAGAAATGTTCTTAGGTCAGTGGAGGTTTTTGTTGAAGCCGCGGATGAAATAATACAAATAGAAGGTGTGTTACGACTTGGCGTTACCGAAATGATAGTGCATACATGGTTGCGTGATTTCCTCAGGATACACAAACAGAGAAGTCCAAATATCACAGTCGAATTAACAGTAGATCTGTCGGTAAACCTGGAGCAAGAACTTAGTTCGAGAGCGATCGATATCGCCTTCCAAAGTGGACCATTTGCAACTCAATGTTCCGGTAGCGAGCCATTAGGAACGTATCCAGTTATTTGGGTTGCTTCACCAAAAACGGGACTAAGCTCGAAAGCCGTTATTAGCCCCGAGGAGTTAGCGAGCCTGCCGATCTTGACGCATGCTAGAAATACCCAGCCGTATGCTGAAGTAGCACAACATTTTGCCGCTCGACCAGATCTGCATGCGCGGCTCGTACCATCAACTAATCTGTCAGCATGTTTGCACATGACGGTAGACGGTTTCGGCGTTGCGGCCCTGCTTGAGCCAATGGTTAAGCAAGAGTTGAAAAGTGGTGAGTTGTTCCAGGTGGATTATCCATGGACGCCGCAAAATTTAAGTTTCTTTGCGCGTTTTGATGCTCAAAAATCGTCTTTAATGGTCACTCGGGCTTCGTTGATAGCGGCCGAGGTATCGAAGGGCTACATAAGCAATAGTGTTGTTTAATACAGTCATCCGCAACCAGCTTGCCAACTTCGGCTAGGGATGGGTGTTGTTGACCGACACGCTGACTGCTTTGGTGGTTTTTTGACTAATGATACTCATTTGACTCAAATTTATGCCCAGTGGCGAGCTATTTAGAAGTCTCCGAAAAGTGATTTGTTCATTTGCACAAGCGGAAATCCTTGCAGACTGGGTAATTTTTAGCTAATTTCAGCAAAATCCATACAGCATAAGCTCCAAAGACGGAGTATTCTTGCATTGAGAGAGTGAATAGGTGTTTCCCAACGCCAATTTGCAAAGTATATAAAACCATATTTTGGAAATCAAAAATGAAGAAATTTTTTACGCTGCCGATCGTACTCGGTGCCACTTTTATTGCCAACACTGGAGTTGTTGCGCAATCCAACGAACTCGTTCTCGAAGAGATTATTGTTACTTCGCAAAAACGTGAGCAAAGCCTCAAGGACGTTCCTTCGGCTGTTTCAGCAATAGCGGCTGAACAGATACAGGACTTGCTTGGCGCTGGCGAAAATATTCGAGCCTTAGCGGGTAGAGTCCCGAGTTTGCAGATTGAATCATCTAACGGGCGTCAGTCGCCACGTTTTTACATCCGCGGTTTGGGCAACTACGACTTCGATGTAAACGGAACACAGCCAGTCTCAATGATATTTGACGAGGTGGCACTTGAGAATCCAGTGTTAAAAAGCATTCCATTGTTTGATATTGAGCGTGTTGAAGTGCTCAAAGGGCCGCAAGGGACTTTGTTTGGACGCAGCACAACAGCTGGCGTTGTAAAGATCGATTCAGTTAAGCCTTCTCACGAATCCACTGGATACGTGAGTGCTAGCTATGGCAGTCGCGATACCGCAGGTATTGAGGGCGCTCTGGGTGGCGCATTGTCAGACACTATTGCGGTTCGTGGGTCATTTAAATACCTTGATCGTGGCGCATGGATAGACAATTCTTTTAATGGCCCGGGCGATGACTTTGGCTCGTTCGATGAATTTGCCTACCGTTTACAATTATTGGCCACCCCCAACGAAAAGCTAACCGCGTTATTCAAGTTACACGGTTTTCATCAAGAGGGTGATCAGCCACAGGTGTTTTACGCTAATGCGTTTACCCCCGGTACCGAGGGCTTGCGAAGCGGATTTAACGAAGAATTAGCTTCGCATGATACTCAAGTGTCAGGTATGGAGCTTGATCAAATAGGTGCAAGTGCAAAAATCGAGTATGACTTAGCTGGCGGCCTTACATTGACTTCAGTCACTGCCTACGAAACTGTTGATAACTTCAGTCAGGCTGATATCGACGGCGGTATTCAGGGTGGCCCAGCGGCAATTGGTACCTTGGGCGGTCAAGCCTTCTTTAGCGTTTCCTCAGGCGATGGTCTTTCTGATCATAGCCAGCTAACTCAAGAGCTGCGTTTATCTGGTGAAACCGATCAGATTTTCTACCAAGTTGGTGTTTACTACTTAGACGAAGATATTACGGTTGATAGTGTCGATTTCAATAATGATGGTTCACGAATTCAGTTAACTCAAGCGCAGCAAGGCACAACTTCCTTTGCCGTATTTGGTCAAGCCGAATTCAACCTAAGCGATCAGCTTTCTCTTACAGCAGGTTTGCGCTACACAGATGATGAGAAAGACCTGGAAGTGATTCCAGGCGCTGGATCATTCGCGCCTGCAGCCACAATTGATGCCGAAGATGATTACTTTAGTTGGGAACTAGCGGCTAACTATGATTACACTGACAATATGAGCCTTTACACTCGGCTTGCCACTGCATCGCGTGGCCCAGTAACACTAGGTCGTTTTGGCTTCACTAGCCAAGCAGATACTGAAGAAATAACGTCGTTTGAAGTTGGCTTTAAAGCCACCTTATTAGAGGGTCGTGCACGCTGGAATTCGGCAATTTATTCATACTCTATCGATGATCAGCAATTAACCGCTACCGGCGGTACTGGTAATACCAATGAATTGCTCAACGCGGACAAAGTGGATGGCGCTGGATTTGAAACTGAGTTTGAAATGCTGGTTAATGAGAACCTTCGGTTCAACCTTAACCTCAGTTATAACGATACTGAAATCAAAGACTCGAGCCTCAACACAGAACTGTGTTCTTCCACACCTTTGTGTACTTCCTTGGATCCAATTGTGGACACATTTCCAGGCTTCTTCGGAACTGTGAACTTAGTGTCTGTAGACGGCAACCCATTGCCGCGTGCGCCTGAGTGGTTGTTCAACTTTGCGCTTAACTACGAACGCCCAGTGGCCAGTGGCACAATCTACGCACAGACCGATTGGAACTATCGTAGCGACTCAAACATATTTCTATATGAATCTGTTGAGTTCGTTGCCGAGAAACGTTGGATTGGTGGTGTGAGAGTTGGTTACACCAATACTGAGCAAGATATTGACGTGGCTTTGGTTGGGCGTAATATCACCGATGAAATTGTAGCCGACGGTGCCTTGGACTTCTTAAATCCAACAGCCTTTGTAAATGAGCCAGCTTTTTGGGGATTGGAATTCACCAAACGTTTCTAAGTCGAACGGTAGTCTGAAAATAGAGGGTGGCTAAGCGAGCTTAGCCACCTAATTTTTGGTAGTTCGCCAAATAATCCGCTCTATACATTAGCGATTTTAAGCTGAGAAAGGAACTCTTTGGCAGATGTCATTCAATTGAATGCTAGGAAAAGGCCAGCAATCGCTGATTTTCCATACTCTTCTCCATCTTTATTTGGTTTTCGCCTTAAACTCCGATTGTCTGCGCGCTGGTAGATTATTGTGCTTGGCGATCTCTTCAGAATACCAGAGTATAAATATACTTTATCTAATTGATACAATTTAATAATTAGAAATTATTGAGAGTCGATAATATAGTGCACCTTCTTGTATCTATTATTATGGTTTAGCTCTCATGCAGCAACACTCGATTCGTTTAGGTGTGGATATCGGCGGCACCTTCACCGATGTGGTTTTAGAGGTAGGGCGTGAATCCTATTCCACCAAAGTACTGACAACCTACTCAGCGCCAGAAGATGCCATCATTCAGGGCATGCAAGAGGTCTGTGCAAAGGCTTCAATCAAGTCATCACAGATTGGTCAAATTATTCACGGCACCACGCTCGCAACCAATGCTCTGATTGAGCGTAGCGGAGCTAAAACAGCGCTCATTACTACACAAGGATTTCGTGATGTGATCGAGATGAGGACCGAGTCGCGGTTCGAGCAGTACGATCTCAACCTATCCATTCCCGAGCCACTGTTACCGCGCCAGCAGCGTTATACGCTAAACGAGCGAATGGGAGCCAGTGGCGAAGTATTGATTCCATTGAATCGTGAAGAAGTGGTGCTGGTGGCAGAGAAAATTAAGCGTGGCGGCTATAAAAGTGTTGCGGTCGGCCTGCTGCATTCTTATCTGAACGAAGCACACGAACAAATGGTGCGTGATGTTCTTGAAGAAATAGTGCCCGACGTGATGGTTTCGATTTCTTGCGAAGTGTCTCCGCAGATGCGTGAGTATGAACGGTTTAACACGGTTGTCGCCAATGCCTATATCAAGCCGTTAATGAAAAGCTATCTTGGGCGCTTGGAAGGCGAGTTGCGCAAACAAGGCGTGGATTGTTCAATCTTTTTGATGCATTCCGGTGGCGGTATTATCTCAATTGAAAGCGCCGCAGAATTTCCTGTTCGTTTAGTCGAGTCTGGCCCTGCTGGCGGCGCCGTTTTTGCCGCAAATATAGCCGCTCGCTATGGCTTAGATAAGGTCTTGTCGTTTGATATGGGCGGCACCACAGCCAAAATATGCCTGATCAACAATCAAACACCAAAAACCAGCCGTGTATTCGAAGTGGCTAGAACCTATCGCTTCAAGAAGGGCTCTGGCATGCCAATCTCCATACCCGTAATTGATATGGTCGAAATTGGCGCAGGTGGCGGTTCGCTTGCGCATGTCGATTCAATGCGACAAATCCGTGTTGGTCCAGAATCCGCCGGTTCCGAACCCGGCCCTGCTTGTTATGGGCGAGGCGGGCAAAGACCCGCGGTGACCGACGCCGACCTAGTGTTGGGAAAGCTCGATCCAAACAATTTTGCCGGTGGGTCCATTGTGCTGGACACCGCAAGTGCAGAGTCAGCCTTAGAAAAAGTATTAGGCGAAACCCTCGGTATGGAAGCGCAGACAGCCGCTTACGGATTGGTCGAAGTGGTTGATGAAAATATGGCCAACGCCGCTCGAGTTCACGCGGTTGAGAACGGTGAAGATTTAAGCGACTACACCATGATTGCCTTTGGTGGAGCGGCTCCGTTGCACGCTGGCCGGTTGTGTGAAAAATTGGGTGTGGACCGTTTGCTTGTCCCGTCGGGCGCTGGTGTAGGCTCTGCAATTGGCTTTCTACGCGCGCCATTTAGCTTCGAGGCAAATCGCAGCGTCTATATGAAACTCTCAGAGTTTGATGCGCCTGCGATTAAAACCCTGCTCAGTGAATTGCAGGCTGAAGCCACGCGGTTTGTGCGCTCATGCGATGAGACTGCGCAAATCAATTCCGAATTCAAGGTCTATATGCGCTACACCGGGCAGGGCTGGGAAATTCCAGTGGTGTTAAATGAAGAGCAAGCCATGAACCCAGATGTCGACACATTCAAGAGACTGTTCGAAGAAGATTATGTCAATCTATTTGGCCGTGTGGTCGATGGCATGGACATAGAAATTACAGTCTGGGCGGTCAACGCGACAACGCCAAGAGAGCACGTTGAACAAATTGCATTAAGCAATGCTAGCGGCGTTGCCGAGATAGAAAAACGGCGAGCAATTTTTGACCCTGCATTAGGTGTTGAAGTTGACGCTGCGATTGTGTTGCGTGAAAGTATGCAAGACGGTGCAACGGTCTCTGGCCCGGCGGCCATAACCGAAGATGAAACTACTATTATTCTCCCATCCAGTCGCAACGCCTTAAGGCAGTCTGATGGCTGTATTGATGTAACGCTTAAAAACTAAACGAATTATCGCTAGTACAGGAAAGAACGATGAACGAAATGACTAAGAAGACTTCTACGGTTACTTATCAGGTGATGTGGAATCGCATGATCTCGGTAGTAGAGGAGCAGGCACAAGCACTTATTCGCACAGCTTTTTCAACCTCAGTACGCGAAGCAGGTGACTTGTCAGCCGGAGTCTACGACACCCAAGCACGCATGCTTGCTCAAGCGGTCACCGGCACTCCAGGGCATGTAAATGCAATGGCCGATGCGGTTGCTCATTTCGTTCGTCGAATCGGCCGCGACAACATCTTTGAAGGCGACGTTTATATCACTAATGACCCTTGGGAAGGCACTGGTCACCTGCATGATATAACCGTGGTGACGCCGTCGTTTTACAATAATACCTTTGTGGGCTTTTTTGCTTGCACAGCGCATGTGGTCGATATTGGCGGGCGAGGTTTTAGTGCCGACGCCAACTCGATCTACGAAGAGGGCTTGCAAATACCGATTATGAAACTCGCTGAACGTGGAGAAGTAAATTCTACCTTGCTCAACATTGTGCGCGGCAATGTACGTGAACCCGATCAAGTGGTGGGCGATTTGTATGCGCTATCAACTTGCAATGAGATTGGTCACCTTCGTTTGTCTGAGATGATGGAGGAGTTTGACCTAGAGAATCTAAATGGCATTGCTGATTTTATTCTTGATAATTCTCGCAGAGCCACGCTGGAGTGTATTAATGCTCTGCCGCACGCGAAAGCGCAGGGCTCGATGCGTATTGATGGTTATAGCAAGCCTGTTGACTTAAAAGTGAGTTTAGAAATCCAGAAGGATCAAATTCTGTGTGATTTCACGGGCTCATCAGGCCTGGATAAAAAAGGCATTAATGTTCCATTGGTGTATACCCAAGCTTATGCCTGTTATGCCTTGAAATGTGCGATTGCACCAGAGATTCCGAATAACGCGGCTTCCTTGGCACCGTTTGTTATTAGCGCACCAGTTGATTCAATTTTAAATGCGGTGCATCCAGCGCCAGTTGCATTGCGGCATGTGATTGGTCATATGTTGCCGGACACTGTTTATGATGCCTTAGACAAAATATTGCCCAATACAGTCCCTGCTGAGGGAGCAGGCACTTTGTGCAATTTTCAGGTTTCTTTGCGACCACGAACAGATCTCGAGTCAGATGATTATGTTGCGCCTGAAAACCCAAGCAGGTCCGAAGTATTGACTTTCAATTCTGGTGGCGCCGGCGCAAGACCTGAAAAAGATGGTATGAGTGCCACCGCATTCCCATCGGGCGTTATGACTATGCCTGTAGAAGCAACTGAGCATACTGGCCCAGTGATCATTTGGCGCAAAGAATTAAAACCCGATAGCGGTGGCGCTGGTAAACAGCGCGGCGGTCTCGGACAATACATGGAAATTGGCGCATCAGAAGGTTATGAGTTTGATTTTTCTGCAATGTTTGATCGCGTAGACCATCCCGCCAGAGGCCGTCAAGGCGGAGGCCCGGGCGCGCCTACCAAAATTGAACGAGATGATGGTGCAGCCATGAAGGGCAAAAGCAAACAGTTTGTGCCACATGGACTACGAGTCAAGTTGGAGTTTCCAGGAGGCGCCGGTTATGGCAACGTTAGTGAACGCGATAAAGACCTTATTAAGCGTGATCTTGCCAGAGGCTATATCTCTGCACAGAGTGCGGCCAGCGATTACGGTCTAAATGAAGAAGAGATTAATGCGATTCTACAAGCAGTGGAAAACGGACAAGTCGAAACGTGAACACGGCTGGTTTAGCCAGATGTCCTAAACAACAAAGATACGATGTGGTGATTGTAGGTGGGGCCATGTTCGGCTCCTCGGTTGCTTGGTTTTTGGCAAGCAACCCAGATTTTGATGGATCAATTTTAGTGGTTGAAAAAGACCTTAGTTATGAATTTAGCTCTACAGCACATACTAATAGTTGCATGCGGCAACAATTTTCAAATGAGATAAATGTGCGCATTTCGCAGTTTGCCGCTGAGTTTGTGACCAATTTAAGGGAGTCTATGGGCAATGACCAACGAGTCCCAAATATTCCAATTCAAAGCTATGGATATATGTATCTGGCAGACAACCAGGCTTTCGCAGATTCCTTAATTAAAAATCAAAAGGTGCAACAGGCATGTGGCGCCGGCACCAAGATAATGAGCGCCGATGAGATCAAACGAGACTACCCTTTCTATCAGCTTAATGACATTATTCTTGGTAGTCACAACTTAGTTAATGAAGGTTATTTTGACGGCGGTACTGTGTTCGACTGGTGTAAGCGGGGAGCGCGCGAACATGGCGCTGAATACATTGAAAATGAAGTGGTGGCAATGCAATTGATTCCCTCCGGGAGCAAAGTTGAGTCAGTGGCATTGAATTCCGGCGAGCTCATTCAATGCAGCATGGTAGTCAATGCTTCTGGTCCACGCGCGGTCTTAACTGCCCGGATGGCAGGTATTGAAATACCTGTCGAACCAAGAAAACGATACAGCTATATTTTCGCCGCTGAAAAGCCACTCGATCGAGATTTGCCCCTTACCATTGACCCCAGCGGAGTGCATATGCGCACAGATGGCGCTTATTACTTGGCGGGTTGCGCGCCTGATAAGGATGCCGCGGTTGATTACGATGACTTTGTGCAAGACCATAAGCTGTGGGAAGATAAAGTATGGCCCGCAGTCGCTGGGCGAATTCCGCAGTTCGAAGCCATTAAGTTAATAAATTCATGGGCTGGGCACTACGCGTTCAATACCTTGGATCAAAATGCTATTTTGGGGCCACACAGTAAGGTAGAAAACTTTATTTTTGTGAATGGGTTTTCTGGGCACGGTTTGCAGCAGTCGCCAGCCATGGGTCGCGGCATTGCAGAACTGATTACCTATGGCGAGTATCGTAGCTTGGACTTATCTGACTTTAACTATCAACGTGTGGTGGATGGAACACCATTTGTAGAGAAGGCGGTAATATGACATCAACAAAAATATTAGGGGCTATGACATGAATTATGTTTCTTCGCGTCTCGATCCAGTTAAGCCGTCAGCTTCGGCCTGGGTCAGTCAAGCTGCTAGAGAGTTAAAAGCACAAGGGCACGATGTGATTGACATGGGATTGGGAGAACCAGACTTCGACACGCCGCCGCATATAGTCGAAGCCGCCTATGCAGCTGCTAAAGCTGGGCAAACTCGTTATCCGCCAAATGATGGCACTGCTGAGATGAAGCAAGCGGTGGTTGCCAAATTAAAGCGTGATAATGACCTAACTTATACGCCAGCTGAGATTTTGGTTTCCA
>JBLHME010000022.1:0-48495 GCA_047623225.1 Cryomorphaceae bacterium | reverse complement strand
TTGGTCAAGAGATTCTGGCGCTGGCTGAACAATGTGTTTCTTTATTGGTCGCCGAAAATGGTAAGACGACAGCCGAAGCGCAGACTGAAATTGAAGTAGCTGCGCGCTACTTTGAGTATTACGCTGGGATGGCCGACAAGATTGAAGGTAAGTCGATTCCACTTGGCGAAGACTATGTTGATTTTACTGTCTATGAACCAGTCGGGATTTCGGCACAAATAGTGCCGTGGAACTATCCGTTTGATTTGTGTTGCCGTTCGCTGGCGCCGGCGTTGGCCGCAGGTAATGCGGTGGTTGTGAAATCGCCAGAGTTGACGCCATTGGCCATGACCCTAATCGTGACCGCTTGCGAACGTGCAGGTCTTCCAAAAGGAGCTTTGAATATGCTCTGTGGCTATGGAGATGAAGCGGGCGCAGCATTGGTGGCTCACCCGCAAGTCGACCAAATCGTATTTACTGGTTCGGTTGCAACAGGCAAAGCAATATTGCGCTCAGCCGCGGATCGAGCGGTGCCTTGTGTGATGGAGTTGGGTGGCAAATCCGCCGCCGTGGTTTTCGCCGACGCTGATCTCGATGCTGTTATGCAAAGCGTTGATTGGGGTATCTTTTTTAACGCAGGCCAAGTGTGCTCTGCGATGTCGCGTTTGATCGTACATGAAGACATCCACGATGAAGTTGTAGCCAGAATCTTGCACCTTGCCGAATCCCAGATCATCGGCGATGGTGCAGACAGCTCAACAACGCTAACCCCTGTAGCTTCAGCGCAACAACAATCCAAGATTGTAGAAATGTGCGAGGAGGGCAAATCACAAGGAGCGGAACTTGTTACCGGCGGTGGCGCAGTAGATCGAGCTGGTTACTTTATCCAACCAACGGTTTTCAAAAACGTTTCTCCTGACAATACCTTGTTCAAACAAGAGGTGTTTGGGCCAGTGTTAGCCATCTCCACTTTTTCGACCGAACAACAAGCCTGGGCTTTGGCCAATGGAACTGAATTTGGCTTGGTAGCGGGTGTTTTTTCGAATGATGTGAACGTTTGTCTGCGCGCATCGCGAGAACTTCAAGCTGGACAAGTTTTTGTAAACGAATGGTACGCGGGCGGCGTTGAGACTCCGTTCGGTGGGCTCAAGTTGTCTGGTTACGGCCGAGAGAAAGGCCAAGAGGCTTTGTACAGTTATGTGAACACCAAGAATGTGGCGATTCGTTTAAGGCCTTAAAGCACAGCATCATGTTCGACAATAATTCAATGACGCATAGCCCAGATCGATTGCTGAATGTCTCGGATGATCTAAATGTCTGTTTGGATAAAGCAACCCAATACCGATTACAACGGGTTACACAGCAACTGCGCATTAGCGATCTGGACGCAGTGTTGCTTTATAACCCCGTCAACATTCGCTATGCAACGGACAGCTCCAATATGCAGGTCTGGACGCTGCACAATGCTACTCGTTATGCCCTAGTGTTTGCCGATGGTTATACTATCCTCTGGGATTTTCATGCCTGCGAACATCTAACCCAAGGTAATAAAAAAATTGATAAGTTACTCAACGCAATAAGTTGGACCTATTTTAGTGCCGGCCACCGACAACAAGAACGCGCTAAAGACTGGGCCGCTGAAGTAGACACCCAGATACGCATGCGGGTGGGCGGCGCGGCCAAGTTAGGGCTCGATATTTGTCATGCACAAGCGGCTAGTTTGCTAACTCAGTTGGGTCACCAGATGGTCGATAGTGAAGGTCTGATGGAGCAGGCTCGGCTGATTAAGTCGGCCGATGAGTTGAAGCTCATGCAGCATGCCATCAATGTGGCCGAACGCGGAATACAGAGGATGCATGACGAGTTGAAGCCCGGCATGACCGAAAACGAAATCTGGGCCTACCTGCATTTTGAGAATATTCGACACGGCGGAGAGTGGATCGAAACCCGCTTGCTCTCTTCCGGTTCACGCACCAACCCTTGGATGCGTGAATCGTCAGATCAGGTTATGAATGAAGGTGATTTGCTTAGTTTTGATACTGATCTGATCGGTCCATTTGGCTACTGCGCTGATATCTCTCGTTGTTGGACGGTCGGCCATGTGGCGCCTACCGAGTTGCAGCGCAAGCTCTACTCAGATGCGTTTGAGCAGATTCACAGCAATTTAGACCTTGTTAAATCAGGCCTTAGTTATAAAGAGTTTGCGCAAGCTGCTTGGCTTATCCCAGACAAGTATTATAAAAACCGATATTGCTGCATCGCACATGGCGTGGGTATGGGGGATGAGAATCCTGCCATAGCTCATGCGGGTGAAGATTGGCAAAAAGCTGGCTACGACGGTGTTTTCGAAGCTGGTATGGTTCTTTGTATGGAAAGCTATATTGGTGAAGAAGGTGGGCTCGAAGGGGTTAAGCTAGAGCAGCAAGTACTTATAACTGAAGGAGGCTATAAGCCCTTATCCAGTTATCCATTTGAAGAGTCCTGGTTAATTTAACCTGAGGAACCGCACGATGAAAATAAAACCACTACCTCCGTTGAAAAGCCTCGTTGCGTTTGAGTCGGCCGCAAGGCATCTCAATTTCACACAAGCCGCCGACGAACTCTCAGTAACCCAAGGCGCTGTGTCTAAACAGATACGCTTACTCGAAGACTATCTTGGTCAGACACTTTTTGTGCGCTCGAAACGCAATTTAATCTTGAGCGATTTGGGTAAGCGCTACTACGAATCTATTCGCTATGCGCTAACAGGTATTGCTGGTGCAACCGCAGATGCGATTGAGTGGCAACAATCTGGGCACATCACCATCGCCACCACCAGCGGGCTCGCAGCGCTTTGGTTGATGCCAAAATTTGTTGCTTTTGAAGCGGAGTACCCGAGTATCGATGTGCGCATTAAGATAGTTAAGTCAATTGAGAGAGCACGTAACTATGACTTTGATATAGGTTTGTTTCATTGTTTAGAGCGGCCCTCAGGCTATGAATCTATCCCTCTATTTGGCGAGAGTGTGTTTCCAGTTTGCAGCCCGCAGTTTTTGAAGGATCACCCTGAAGTGAAAGATCCGATAAATTTGAGTCAGGCCAAATTGTTGGTTTTGGACGAAGAACCCTGGGTAAGCTGGGATGAATGGCTGGATAAATGTGAGCTTCCAAAGCCCAGTAAACAGGCGAACAAAACGGTGATCAATGAATACCCTCTGTTGATTCAGGCCGCTATGAATGGCCAAGGTCTAGCCCTAGCTTGGGAAAATATGCTTGATCAACATCTTGCGGCAGGTCAATTGGTAATACCCAATGACATCAAGGTGACGACCGAAGCACGTTTTTTTCTAATAATGCCGGAACTGCAGCCGGTTAAGCTCCCCACGCAAAATTTCATCGATTTTATACAGCAACTACCCGAATAGACTCTTTCCTGAGGAAATAAAAAATGGCATTCCCATCTTCTTCGCCATACGTAATTGTGGGCGCAGGTATCCATGGTCTTAGTACCGCCTACCACTTGGCCCTTGAGTTAAAAGCCACGGGTAAAGGCAGTGGCGCAGACATTTTAGTTGTCGATAAATCTGGCATCGCAGCAGGTGCCACAGGCATTGCCTGTGGGGTGATTCGCAACAATTACTTTCAACCTGCAATGCGTGAGCTTATGGCGCACAGCGTTAGCGTGTGGGAAAGCGATCCAGAGGCGTATAGTTACCATCCAGTTGGTTATATGCAAATAAGTTCTGAGAGCATGCATTCTGACGTCACAACTATTTATGAGCAGCAGCAAGCTATTGGCTATCAGTCCACTTTTATAGAAGGCGAGGCGGATTGTACCAAGTACATGCAAGGCCTCTTTCACGATTGGCAAGCCAAAAACATTACCTCAGTTTTACACGAGCAACCAGGCGGCTATGCCAACAATACCAAAGCAATGTACGGCCTAGCCGACAAGATAGAAGCGCAAGGTGTAAGAATCATGACCGGCGTTGAGGTCAAGGGCTTTGAGCGGGACAATAGCGGTACGGTGAGCAAAGTACTTACCGATAAAGGCGATATTGACTGCGATTATGTAGTGATAGGCTCGGGCCCCTGGGCTAAACAGTTTTGGGAAATGTTAGAGTTACCTAAGACAATTAGCATCAAGAATCCAATATCAGGCGAGATGACTCAGGATGTGCCGATGTGGGTTTACTGGTCCTTGCAAGAAGGAGTGCTGGGCGTGGACCCAGGCTTGCAGGTCACCAATGATGGCAAGATGCCTCCGGTAATTCATGTTGACACCGATGCGCCCCTTTATTGCGATGAAGACGGGTCGCTGATTACCGATGAAATGTGGGGAATATATTACAAACCGGACTTTCACTTTGGCGGAGTACAGGGCGGCGCAGCACCGTTTATAGTTGATAAAAGCGCCGATGATGTGGCTGTAGACCCCTATGGGGCGGCCTCCCCGGAATTCATTGTGGGCCCTGATTTTTCTCGTATGTGGGTGTCAGCGCTGGCGCATTGCCAAAAGCGTTTTGAGGGCAGCATGCCCAAATACAAACGCGAACCATCAGGTGGCATTGGCGCATTCACTCCAGATAGTTTTCCTGTTTTTGATATCTATCACCAAAATTGCTATGTGATTTGTGACTCAAACCATGGTTACAAAATGCTAGGTGTGGGTAAGCTAGTGGCAGAAGATATTTGCCGAGAAGAAGAGTCAGAATTGTTGAAACCATTCAGGTTTTCTCGCTATGTAGAAGGTAAGTTGCATCCGGTTTCGAATAGTCCGTTTCCTTGGAGTTGACTGCCTTGATTCTGCAAAATCTTGTCTTTTAGACGCGCATAAAAAATATTAGTCTTAGGGACCCGAAGGGCCTCCATTTGCGGCGTGTTTTCTTGGTTCCGTTCTTTTGCAAGAGCAAAAGGATGAACGCCCGCCACGGCGAGTGGCAATTTACAACATAGTGGAATCAAGTGACAGTCTTCATGACCTCACACAAAATTTATGAGAGTATTCGACGATAAATTTTCCAACCGCTCAAAAAGATGTCTCTCAATCTAAAAATCCAACTTAGCACCGTCACAGCAATAGCGATAATTGCTTCACCATTATTGGCGCAAACAGAAGTACAAGTGGTCACGGCCACCCGTACAGCAACACCTCTGTCAGAGTTGCCGAGCAATATCTCGGTGCTCGATGCGCAAACTATTGGCCGCACTTCAGCTGAGCACATCCAACAGGCTCTAAGTCAAGTGCCTGGCGTGGTGACGCAGCGCGGGAATGGTCAAGAGTCTTTGCCGGGTATTCGATCTGCGGTGCTAACCGGTGCTGGCGCGTGCGGCAGCGTGTTGGTGATGGAAGAGGCTATCCCGGTGCGTGCTCCTGGGTTTTGTAATGTGAATGAATTGTTCGATACGCATTTTGAGCAAGCTTCCAGCATTGAAGTAGTGCGCGGGCCGAGTACTGCCTATTTTGGTTCGAACAGTTTGACCGGCGCAGTGAATGTTAACTTGGCCTCTGATGGCCCAACTGTGCTGTCATTGGAATTGGGTGAGAACTCATATGTAAGAGCCAACGGCGCTACCAGTTATGGATCAGACGCTAGCCGAGGCCGCGTATACTTAAGCGTAACTGACGATGGCGGCTATCGAGATGAGTCTGGCTATAACCAACAAAAGCTCAGCTGGCGCCATTCACAGGAATTCTCGCAATGGAGTATGGATGCGGGTTTAACCGCAACTCGATTGGATCAAGACACGGCGGGCTTTATCGTTGGCCTTGATAGTTATCGGGATGAAACCCTCGCCAAACAAAACCTTGACCCTAACGCTTTTCGTAAAACCGATTCATTGCGCGCGTGGGCTAGGTTTAGCCGAGAGTTATGGAACCAGCGCACCTTGCAAGTAACGCCGTATATTCGGAATGCTGATATGGATTTTCGTTTGCACTTTCTTCCCGGTGACCCCCTTGAGCAAAACGCGCAGTCAGGCTTTGGTCTGCAATCGTCGTTGACCACGCAGATAAGCGATAATCTGAAATGGGCTGTTGGTTTTGACGCCGATGTTTCTGACGGTGAGCTATCACAAACGCAAGACGATCCAACCAGAGGGTCAGCCTTTTTGCAGGCAACTATCCCGGCTGGCACACATTACGATTATCAAGTTGATGCTGTTCAGGTAGCGGCCTTTGCTCATGCAGATTGGCAGATTTCAGATCGATGGGATGTGATTGCGGGGGTGCGTTTGGAACGCCTGAGTTATGATTACGACAATCTTGCTTTGGATGGCCGAACTAAAGACGATGGAACCACCTGTGGATTTGGCGGGTGTCGTTATAGCCGACCGGCTGATCGCAAAGATGATTTTACTAACGTCTCGCCCAAACTCGAGCTGCGTTATCAGCTAAATGAAGGACTACGATTCTACGCATCCTATACCAATTCCTTTCGCGCACCGCAGGCCACTGAATTATATCGCTTACAACGAGCGCAGGCAGTTGCTGATTTAGACAGCGTGGAAGCCGATAATATCGAGTTCGGTTTTCATTACACTAACTCGACGACGCAAATAAACGTGGCCGCATATAGTCTCGATTTAGATAATGTGATTATTCGCGACAGTGATTTTTTCAATGTTGACGGCAATAAAACCGAAAGCACTGGATTGGAATTATCGCTTAAACATCGATTTAGTGACCAATGGTCAATGCAAGTCGCAGCGGCAGTTGCTGATCATGAATACGCTTCTGATCAGATATCCGGTGGCCTTAACATAAATGGCAATCAAGTTGATACTGCGCCTAAAACGGCGGCCAGTGTAAGCCTCGCATGGCAACCCAACACCAAGCTGTCAGCGCAACTGCAGTGGCAGCATTTGGCAGAGTATTACTTAGAGCCTGAGAATCAGCACGAGTACCCAGGCCATGACGTGCTGAATCTTCGTGCGCAGTACCAAATTAACACTCAATGGCAAGCGTCGATCAGAGTGCTTAATCTTGGCGACACGGCCTATGCCGAGCGAGCTGACTTTACTGGTTTTACTGGTGAGAGATATTTTCCAGGGCAGCCACGATCTGTATTCGCTGGAATTGAGTACCGCTTTGATCGCTAGCTTTTATCCCTAGCACCGCTTTGGCAACTACTCTTCCAAATTAAAGAGTTGAGTATTGCCGCCGCGCGCAACGAGATTATCAGTTTTGATGCGTTCGCTAACAAAATATGCAAAATAAGTCTTTAAGCGATTTATTGAATCTAAGCCGCCCGCATATTCGATCAAGGGCGTAATAGGCCCGGCCGAATCGGCAAGCGCAACGCGCAGGCTTTGTCGTTCAGACGAGCCTGCTTCACAGACTAAAGCGGTTAGCCCGACCAGCATAGACTGTTGGTCTGCAGAAAGGCATTCAACCTTCGAGTTATCGATAAGATTCGAGCTAATCGAACTAGCTCGCGATTGACTTTCGGCTGAGTCAGTCAAAAGTTTTACCTGATTACCGCAAGCGAGTGCGAGTTCAATCAATGGGCTTAGCTCGACATTTGCAGATTCAGGAACTATGAAACCTATGACGCCTTTGGGCTTTAGCTCGCCTAAGTTTTGTTCTCCAGTAGGGCCAGGGTATTCAATCACTTCCTGCATTTTATTTTGCGCAAACTCTCGAACCGCCGAAGCATTGCCCGAGTCAGTCTCGCCGTTGTAAACAAAGTTTTGAAACCGTGTGATGTAATGTGGGCCGCCGGCTTTTGGACCGGTGCCAGAAAGGCCAGCGCCACCAAACGGATTCACCCCAACCACCGCGCCAATGGTGCTTCGGTTGACATAGGTGTTGCCAACATTGGTTTTACGGTAAATCATGTTGGCAATGGCTTCTATTCGGCTGTGCACGCCTAAAGTAAGCCCGTAGCCGGTGCTGTTTATCTCAGCAATGACTTTCTCTAAGTCGCGTGCGTGATAACGAATCACATGCAGTACCGGGCCAAAAACCTCACGACTCAGTTCGCTGATTGAGCCGATTTCAAACACACGAGGTTGAAAATAATTTCCTTGTAAAAGGAGCTCTTGCTTAACCGGCATGGCGAGCGTCTGCTTGGCCGATGCCTCAAACTTTTTAACATGAGCTAGTAACCCAGCGATGGCTCGTTGGTCGATTACAGGACCAATATCAGTTGATAGCATGCTTGGGTCACCAACAATCACGGCTTGCATTGCACCTTCGAGCATGGTCATAACTTTGTCTGCAATTTCTTCCTGCAGGTACAAAACACGTAGCGCCGAACAGCGTTGCCCCGCGCTGTGAAAAGCCGACGAAATCACATCGTCCACTACTTGTTCAGGCAAAGCGGTGGAATCGACCACCATGCAGTTTTGACCGCCAGTCTCGGCAATTAGCGGAATGCTGGAACCGCTGCGTTTGGCGATTTGCTTATTGATCAGCGTCGCTGTTTCGGTCGAACCGGTAAACACAACTCCGCTAATGCGCGGATCGCCTATCACTTGTTGACCAATTACCGCGCCTTCTCCAAGCAATAGATGCAAAACATTGACCGGACAACCTGCTTGATGAAGCAGCTCCACTACCCTTGCTGCCACCAACGGTGTTTGCTCGGCGGGTTTGGCTATAACGCAGTTGCCCGCCGCGAGAGCGGCCGAAATTTGGCCAACGAAAATCGCTAAGGGAAAGTTCCAAGGCGAAACACAGAAGAACGTTCCTCGGCCTGATAGGCCATCTGCGCCTGACTGAGAGTGTCTTGCTTGCAATCCATAGTAGCGACAAAAATCCACTGCTTCTCTAACCTCGGAGACGCAATCGGCTATGGTTCTACCGGCTTCGCGCGACACAATACCGATCAGTTCATGCATATGTTCTTCGAGCAAATCAGCGGCTTTATCCAACATATCGGCGCGAGCTGCAGGACCGAGCGTGTTCCAAGCCGGGAAAGCTTGATCCGCCAGCGCCAATGCCTGCTCTACTGACTCTGAGCTTGCATAACTTGATTGCCCCGCGGCTTGATCAAAGTTGGCCGGATTATCAACTGTAATGGCTTGGCCGCGCGCAGCTTGGCCGCCAACAATTGAATGCGCTTCAAGATTCTTTTGCAGTATTGCTTGAGTGCTTTGGCTTATCTTTTGCACGGCCTCTGCTGAGTCCAAATCTATGCCCACCGAGTTTGCTCGAGCCTCATTAACACTGGTGAATAAATCGCTTGGCAGAGGGATTTTGCTATGCCGAAAACTTGAGTGCGAGGTCACGTCGTCGTATAAATCAACGATCAGCTCGTCTATTGGTGTGTCGTCATCGAGAAAGCGGTTTACGAACGAACTGTTCGCGCCATTTTCGAGTAAGCGCCGCACCAAATAGGGCAAAAGGTCCTCATGTTCGCCAATGGGTGCATAGATACGCAAGGCTAAACCTTGTTCCGCATGGTGGCTCAGTAGGTGTTTATATAGGAGTTCGCCCATGCCATGCAGGCGCTGAAACTCGAATCGTGGGTTTTCAAGTGAACTGGCTAATTCAATAACCGCTACCGTGGTGTACGCATTGTGTGTGGCGAATTGCGGGAATATTGGCTGACCAGCTGAAAGTAGAATATTGGCACAATGCAAGTAACAAACATCGGTGTTCGCTTTGCGAGTAAATACGGGGTAGTCCTCTAAACCTTGTTCTTGCGCATGCTTAATTTCAGCATCCCAATAGGCACCTTTAACCAGCCGCACCATCAAGCCTCGCTCAGTCTCTTGGGCCAGCTCACACAGCCATTGTGCGACTAGAGGCGCACGTTTTTGATAAGCCTGTAACACAAAGCCCAAACCATTCCAGCCACTCAACTGTGGATCACGGCATAAGACTTCAAAAATATCCAACGACATATCCAATCGAGCTGCTTCTTCAGCGTCGATGCTTAGGCCAATATTGTATCGCTTTGCTTTCAAACACAGCGCGGTGATCTTTGGCAATAGTTCAGCCATTACAGTGTCGTAGTGTGCGAAGTGGTATTGCGGGTGAAGGGCCGAGAGCTTGACTGAAATGCCGTCGGCTGTGATCACATCATCTTTATCATTGACCTTACCGATTTCGTCAAAAGAATTGCTATAGGCTTGATAATAACGCCCAGCGTCGGCCATGGTGCGCGCACCTTCTCCGAGCATGTCGAACGAGTAACGGGTGCTTTCTGGGTTTTGTTGTTGGCCTTTGTGCATGCCTTCGTCGATGCTGCGACCGAGCACATATTGACCTCCCATGATGCGCATAGACTGCAAAATGGCGCGGCGTACAACTGGTTCCGAAACTTTCGAGGACAGGTCTTTTACCCAGCTACCGGGTTGGTCGGTGATTTCAGGGTCCAGGCGAATCATTTTGCCGGTGAGAATCATGCCCCAAGTTGCACCGTTTACAAAAATTGACTCAGAATTACCCGAATGACTGGTCCAGTCGCCACTGGCAATCTTTTCAGCGATAAGGCGGTCGGCGGTAATTTTATCAGGCACGCGTAACAAGGCTTCGGCTAAGCACATCAGCGCTACACCTTCCTTATTCGACAGCCCAAATTCCTGCAAGAAGGAATCGAGTAGGGTTTGGCTACGGGTGTCTTCACGACAGCGGCCAACTAAATGTCTGGCGGAGCGCTCAATATTTTCTCGCTGCCCAACGTTTAGCTTAGTCTGATCGAGCAGGCCTTGAACAAACGTTTGTTCGGCAGTGTGTTTGTTAGCGGCGATTTCACTGCGTAAGGTATTCAAGCTCATGAATGGCTCCAGCGGTTTGAGAAGATACCTATTTTGCTTTATTTACTCGCAAATAGGTTAGTTTTATTGAGCCCAATTTCCGTCGAGAATTTTAATTTAGCAGCGTAATACGAAGATAATTCGAATGCAGAATTATCTTTTCAACCGTTGCAATGGCAGTCCAGCTAGACGCCGAGTCTGGTATTCTAAAATCAATCAATAAAACAACAATAAAAAGGCGATGGTGGAAAAGTTAAAAGTAGTGATTGTTGGGTCTGGGTTCGGTGGTTTATGCATGGGCATCAAGCTCAAGGAAGCGGGCATTGATGATTTTGTAATTCTAGAGAAAGCCAGTGATCTTGGCGGAACATGGCGCGAGAACACTTATCCAGGCGCCGAATGCGACGTTCCTTCCGCTCTTTACAGTTATTCCTTTGAGCACAACGATGAATGGGAATTTAAATGGTCTGGTCAGGCGCAAATTCTAAAGTACCAATACGATACGGCCGCTAAGCACGGCCTTGGCGAACACCTAAAGTTTAATCAGGCTGTGGTAAGTGCACAGTTCGATGAAGACACTAAACAATGGCAGGTCCTAACCGACACAGGTGCTGCGTATATCGCGCAACACTTTGTGACCGCAGTTGGGCAATTGCATCATCCGTCCACGCCAACCATTGCTGGCGCAGACAAATTCATGGGGAGTGCTTTTCATTCAGCCAAATGGGATCACAACGTTGCGTTGCAGTCTAAGCGAGTGGGCGTGATTGGCAATGCCGCGAGTGCCGTGCAATTCATTCCTGAAATAGCCAAGCAAGTGACCCAGTTGACTATTTTTCAGCGCAGCGCAAACTGGATGTTGCCTAAAGGAGACAGGCCCTACGCAGAGTGGGAGAAAAAACTTTCGGCCAAAGTGCCGTGGGTCACCAAAGTTTATCGATGGTTTCTGTGGGCGATTGGCGAGTACGGTGTTCTTAACGCTATTCGCGGTAAAAGCTTTGCCAAGTGGCTTGTTAAGCGTATGAGCTTGGGCGACTTGACCAAGCATGTTAAAGACCCCGAACTGGTTGCCAAATTAACACCGACCTACGAAATGGGTGCAAAACGAATTCTATTTACCGACCATTATTATCCAGCCTTAGCCCGCGACAATGTAAAACTTGAGACAACCAGCATTGATTCTTTTACCAAGAAAGGTCTTCGTTTGGCGGATGGCAGTGAGCATGAGTTCGACGTTGTTATCTATGGCACAGGGTTCAAAACCAATCCGTTTCTATCTTCTATGGAAATTCACGGGCTAAACAATCGCAGTATCCGCGAAGCATGGAATGAGGGAGCGCAGGCCTATTTAGGGGTATCAACCAATGGCTTTCCGAATATGCATATGATGTATGGGCCGAATACTAATCTTGGACATTCGTCAATAATCATCATGCTTGAGGCACAAGCTAAGTTTGTCATTGAATCGATTCAACGGCAGGATCAGCAAGGCTTGTTAGCTCTCGATGTTAAGTCGTCTGCAGAGGGGGAGTTTAATCGAGAATTGCAGGCTAGATTGGGCACATTGGCGTTTAGTAAAGTTGCCTCAAGTTGGTATATGGATGGTAATAAAATCACCAATAATTGGGTCGGCGGAACGCGTGAATACGTGCGCCGATTAGGCAATATAGATTGGGCCGCTTACGACGCAATAACTTGAAAAAGAAGCACGTAGATTAGCATAGACAATTACAGAGGTTGAAATGACAGAAGTTGGAATGACAGAGTCACGCAAGTCATGGGAATTTATTTACGATGAATTAGGCATCATCAATCCTCCGTTTGATGAAAAACCCTTGAGTGTCTATGTGCAAGAGCACGCTAAAAACATTCCTGATTTTCCAGCGCTTAAATACTTTCATAACGAAATCACCTTTAGTCAGCTGGATAAAATGGCTAACCAGTTGGCTAATGTATTAGTAGCTAGTGGTGTGCAGAAGGGCGATGTGGTGGGCTTCCACATGCCCAACATTCCTCAATATGTGATGGGCTTTTTGGCAGTGGCCAAAATTGGTTGCGCTGGTTCTGGTGTGTCACCTATGCTGGCTCCCAGCGAGTTGGCGTATCAAATCAACGATGCAAACATCTCTGTACTAATTTCCTTGGATGCATTAGCAAACTCCAATTTAACTAAAATGGAGTCAGTGCCGAGTTGCTTGCGACACGTTATCGTAGCAAGTGTCGCTGACTATTTATCCCCTGTCGATGTTCAGTTGCCGAGTATTGACGGTGCGCAATGCCAAGCCTTCTATCCGGCGGCAAGTGCTGCTAGTGAAGAATTTGAACAACGCGAGGTTGATCTTGAAGACACCTACTTGATTCAATATACAGGGGGCACCACGGGAGCGCCTAAAGGCGCCATGTTATCAGTGCGTAATGTGGTGCGCTGCCCCGCCACGCAATATGCCTTTTTACCCATGACTCCGGGCCAAGACAATTTCTTGACCCCATTCCCAATGTTTCACATAGCGGGCGCTGGCGGCGTGGTGAGTGGTTTGCGATATGGTGGAACCGGTATGTTAGTTCCCGATGCGCGTGATCTGGACTATATCTGTGATCAAATGTTGGCAACGCCACCCAAATACTTTGGAGCCGTTCCCACTATGTTTCAAATGTTGTTGGGCAACGAAAAATTTCACCGAATCGACTTTTCTGAACTTAAGATGGCTGTGACAGGAGCAGCTCCGCTGACCTCAGATGATCGGCGTAAAGTTGAAGCCGTTATTGGCAAAGATAAGCTTTGCGATGCTTTTGGTATGACTGAAACCTCGCCCGTTTACATTGTTAATCCACCGCAACGGCTTAAGCCCACAACGCTGGGCATTCCTGTACCGGGCGCCGATGTGAAGATTGTCGATGTTGAGACCGGAACTCAAGAAATGCCGGTGGGTGAACCGGGAGAAATAATCACTTCGGGCCCGCATGTAATGAAGGGATATTTAAACTTACCAGAGGAATCGGCCAAGGCCTTGCGTGAATTGGATGGTAAAACGTGGATGTACACCGGTGACGTGGGGTTTATGGATGAAGAAGGCTACGTGACCATTTCTGATCGTGCTAAAGATATGCTGATCGTGGGTGGCTTTAAAGTGTTTTCGGTAGAGGTAGAAGATAAGTTGAATAACTTGGATTTTATCCACTCCACGGCGGTGGTTGGTGTACCCGATGAGGCTCGGCCGGGCAACGACATTGTTAATCTCTTTGTAGAGCTAACGGGTGAGGCTAAGGCAATGGATTCAGTTGCTCTGCGAGAACAGATAATTGCCCATTGCCGCGCTAATATGTCTCCTTACAAAGTTCCCAAAGCAATTCACTTTGTGGATGCCATTCCACTCACTGTGGTCGGAAAATTAGATAAAAAGGTTTTGCGGGATCGATTAAAATGAGCCTAAGGATTTCGTGCACTTAAATGGTTTTATGGCTTTTGCTGGCCTACTTGGCGAGGTGTGACTTCTAGTAATGCTGCTAGCAGGCGCATTAGTGGCTATCAGAAGTCTCGAAAAGTCACTTAGGCGACTATAAATTCCCAGTATTCACGACTAAAATCCCATCCTCGGGTAAACTTGCCCGCTTAATTTAGAAACACTATAGAGCTGCATCTTATGTCTACCATTGTTAATCGCCGTGACCTTGATTTTTTGCTATATGAAACACTCGGCATGGAGACGCTGCTAGAGAATGAGCGTTTTGCCGACTATGACCGCGAGTCTGTTGACGCGATTTTGGATGTGTCGCAATCGATTGCTGAAGAACACTATCAACCTTGTGCGGGTAAATTAGATGCTAATGAGCCGGAATTTATAAACGGCAAAGTTGAGATTATCCCAGAAGTAAAGCAGGCTCTGGCCGAGTATAAAAACGCAGGTCTTTTTGCCGCCGGCTATGATGCTGAACGTGGCGGCATGCAATTACCAATCATGGTTAATCAGGCGCTGAGTTCAATGTTTGTTTGCGCTAATACGTCTATTTCGAGTTACGCCTTTCTAACTCAAGGTGCCGCAAACATGCTTCTGGCATGTGGTTCAGAAGAACTAATCAGTAAATACTTCCCTAAGATGAGGGCCGGTGACTGGTATGGCACTATGTGCTTGTCTGAGCCGCAAGCGGGTTCATCTTTGTCTGATATTCGTTGCAAGGCAGAGCCAGTTGGCGATGGTAGCTATAAATTGTCGGGAGCCAAGATGTGGATTTCTGCAGGCGATCACGAGTTAAGCGAAAATATTGTGCACATGGTATTGGCAAAGATCCCAGGATCCCCCGCTGGCGTAAAAGGCATTTCACTATTTTTGGTTCCAAAGCATCGAGTGAATGACGATGGTTCTATTGGCGAACCCAATAACATTGCTCTGGCAGGCTTGAACCATAAGATGGGCAATCGGGGCACTAGCAACTGCTTGCTCAATTTTGGCGAAAATGGTGACTCTATTGGTTACCTAGTTGGTGGTGAAAACCAAGGCTTGATGAACATGTTTCATATGATGAACGAGGCTCGCATTGGTGTTGGTATGGCCGCCGCTATTACCGGTTTGGGAGGCTATCTCTATTCTCTAGACTATGCTCGTAATCGCCCTCAAGGCAGGCATCTGAGCAACAAGGATCCTGAGACGCCAATGGTGATGATCTCCGAGCATGCTGATGTGAAAAGAATGCTAATGACGCAAAAAGCCTATGTTGAAGGTGCTCAGGCGCTGTTGTATTACGCCGCTAAACTGGTAGATCAGCAGGCGCTTGAGACAGACGAATCTGAGCGTCAGCGCATGACAATGTTGTTAGAGCTGCTAACGCCCATCTGTAAATCTTGGCCGTCGGAATATTGCCTTGAGGCCAATAAGCTCGCGATTCAAGTGCTAGGCGGATATGGCTATACGCGTGAATACCCAGTAGAGCGGATGTATAGAGATAACCGCTTGAACCATATTCATGAAGGCACACATGCGATTCATGGTATCGACATTCTAGGGCGAAAAGTGCGCATGGCCAATGGCGCTGCAATGCATGCATTGGCTGGTGAAGTTAGCGCCACTATTACCGCAGCGAGTGCACACCAAAATTTACTGGCACATTGTAAACAGTTGGAAGCGGCAATGGGCTCTGTGCAAGCCACACTAGAAGCCGTTAGCAAAGCCAACGACCCATCATTAGCCCTAGCTAACGCTACGTTGTTCCTAGATGGTATGGGGCATGTGGTTATCGCATGGATGTGGTTAAAACAAGCAGTGGCGGCTAATGTGGGGTTGGAAAAACCCAACGCAGCGGATAAACCGTTTTATCACGGCAAGTTAGCGGCCTGTAACTTTTTCTATCGTTATGAACTACCAACCGCAATCTCTAAGTTTGACCTAGTCAGCACTCTGGACACCACTTGCTACGATCTAACCGCTGAGCAATTTATTGGTGTATAAAAACTCGGATGAACCCTAAAGAGCAATCGCAAGGGTCTAATACAGGTTTTGCGATTGCCTCAATAGTCATTGCAGTTCTATTGTTATCGCTGAGCGATGCAATTATTAAAATGACCGGGCTCTCTTTGCCTATTTGGCAGATGTATATATTGCGCTCTGGATTGGCGCTGCCATTTTTATTGGTCATTCTTGTCTTTCGCAGACCACTAATAATCGGTTCTGTTTTCTGGGTATCAATACGTAGCCTCACTCTGGTGGTAATGTGGCTTTTGTATTATCTGGCATTGCCAACTATGCCGCTGTCATTTGCCGCAGCAGCGTATTACACCGCTCCTATTTTTATTGTGGTGTTGAGCGCGCTGATTGCGCAAAAATTCCCATCAGCGAGGATTTGGTCAGCTATTTTTGTTGGTTTTATCGGCGTGTTGGTGATATTGCGGCCAGAGACTTCAGAGTTTCAATTGGTCACTTTATTGCCGATACTAGCGGCCATTCTATATGCCGCCGCCATGGTAATCACCTCACTTAAATGCCGCGATAGCGACCCAATAGTGCTAGTGGTCGCGCTGAATATAGCGTTGGTGCTTGGTGGCACTGTTTTGGCAATTTGGTCGGGTAAAGAAGGGTCTTTTCTGTTTGGCCCTTGGGCCACTCTAAACGCCAAGTTGATGATTATCATCGCAATTCTTACTGCAACGGGTGTTATTGGAAGTGTGGGCGCAGCGATTGCGTATCAAAAAGGCCCGCCAACCACAATTGCCGCGTTTGATTATAGCTATCTGGTGTTTAGTGCCATGTGGGGCGTATTGTTTTTTGCTGAGGCACTAAATTGGCTGGCAATAGTCGGTATTCTAGCGATTGTTATGGGTGGCCTATTGGCGTTGCCAATTAGACCTAAAGCACTCAATAGCTCTGTTTAGGCATTTTCCAGCTCGATTTCCTATGTCTGCTCGAAACCTACTCAGACAGTGGGTTGATCAGTAAAATTTGACCGTGTCTCGCCTCGCCGGTGATCACTACTTGATAAAGCCTCGAATATTGAGACTCATCCATTTCTTCATACTTGTCTTCACCGAGTAAGCCATTGGCGAAGTTTGGTGTTGTGTTGCTGTGGCCCACGATAACCACAGTCTCGCCCTGATGTTTGTTGATCAAACCTTCAAAGTCAAAGTCACGGTGTGAATAGAGAACCACTTCCTTATTTTGCGCAACCGCGGTTGGCTTGGCTGTGTCGCGAGTTCTTAGGGTATCGGTTGAATATACAGCATCTACTTTAATGTGACTAAAAACCTCTGCCCATTTTTTGGCGCGATACTGCCCAATCTGTGTGAGAGGCGGGTCGTTCTTTATTGTCAGATCCTTTTCAGTGTGCCGAATCAAGTAGAAGGTAGTGGCATCGCCAGCAAAGCCTAGGCTAGGGATGATTAACAGTAGGCTTAGTAGTATGTGTTTCATAAAATTTAATGTGTTTTGATGATATTTCTTAAGCCTAAATGTATTCGGCAAAGACTTCTACCCTCGCATCACTTGAGTTGAGGTAAGTTTATTGCTTGTTTGAGGCCGCCAACTCAATTTCGATTAGCAGGTTCAAGGGTTGAAAACCGAGACTTTGCCATTACTTTTAGCTATCCTCGCGGAATCAATAAGAAAGATTTTTGCCCCTTTTACGGTCAGTAGGCTTTGATGATTGAAGGCACTGATTGCAAGCAGTAGGCCCTTATTAAAAGTTACCAAATAGAATTATGACAAATAGTTTCAGCTCTCTATACGACTCGCTCGTATTCAAACATTCGAAATGGATTCTTGCACTGTTTGTGCTGCTGTTGCTGGCGCTGTCTCCTTATGCAGGGAATTTTCGGCTCGACGCTTCCTCTGATTCCCTTGTCTTAGAGAATGATACGTCGCTCAAATATTTTCGCGAAGTTGTGTCGAAATACAATACAGCTGAGCTCTTATTAGTCACTTATTCTCCTGAGCAAGAGTTGTTTAGCGATGCTGTGCTGCAAGACCTAAAGTCGCTGCGCGAAAAACTAATAGAAGTCGATCAAGTGAGCTCTATCATTTCAATCTTGGATGCCCCCTTGATGCAAAGCCCGCCCGTGAGCCTGGCCGAGCTAACTGGTAGCCCGCGCTTGTTGCTAGGCGAGGGTACTGATCGCGAGATGGCAAAAAATGAATTTGTTAGCAGTACCTTGTATAAAGATTTGCTGGTGAGCCGCGACTTTTCCACCACCGCTATTGTCATGTCACTTGAAGGCGATACCGTGCTCAGCGCTTTGTTAGACCAAAGAAATGAACTGCGTGAGTTAAAAGCCTCCGGCGGTTTGAACCAAGATCAAGCAGCAGCACTCGACTCCATAACGCTAGAGCATCAAGCTAGGACTGAAGTTTTTCAGCAAAAGCAAAGCGCGATGATCCAGACAGTGCGCGGCATCATCGATCAACATCGTGACCAAGCTACTTTGTTTTTGGGCGGCTTGCCTATGATCGTGGCTGATTCTGTAAGCTACATTAACGCCGATGTGAAGAATTTTGGTTTGGCCGCCTTGGCAGTCATTATCTTAATTTTGACTATCGCATTTCGACAGCTTGGTTGGGTAATCATGCCGTTGTTAACCGTTGGCACCACTGGCTATTTGATGGTGTGCTTGCTCGGGTTACTTAATTGGCCGATCTCGGTAGTGTCATCGAACTTTTTGTCTCTGTTGGCTATCATCACCCTGTCTCTTAATATCCACTTAATCGTGCGTTACCGCGAATTGGCCAAGCTAAATCCAGCCTATGACCAACGACAGTTACTCAGTGAAACTGTTCGCTCAAAGTTCATTCCCTGTTTGTACACCGCGCTGACCACCATCGTTGCCTTTGCCTCGTTAATCGTGAGCGGCATTCGGCCGGTGATCGATTTTGGTTGGATCATGTGCTTGGGAATCGTGGTGGCGTTGATTACTACTTTTACAGTGTTTCCTGCACTTTCAATCATGATGAAGCCGCGCGAAGTGAAAGATAATAAGGACCCGCTAAGCCGTCTTATTTTGGCTAGTGCGCAATCGCTGCACCTTAAAAACAGAATTGTGACGTTTGGTTTTATTCTAGCCGCTGGGGCTGCGCTCTATGGCGTGGCTAATCTTACGGTTGAAAATCGATTTATTGATTACTTTAAACCTGAAACCGAAATCTACAAAGGCATGGTCACCATCGATGAAGAACTCGGCGGCACTACACCGTTGGATATTATTATTGATGCACCAGCCTCCTTTTTTGAAAAAGCCTCTGCTGCAGCAATAATACAAGCCGCCTCAGCACCAGTCTCTGAAGGCTTAGGGGCTGACGAATACGACGATGATTTTGACGATTTCGATGACTTTGATGACTTTGATGATTTTGACGACGACCTTGCTGAACAAGGCGATTCAACCGCAAGCACCAATCTCGCTGCTTCTAGTTATTGGTTTACGGTCGATGGCATTAACAAACTTAAGGCCATTCAAACTTCGCTAGAGGCTTTACCTGCCACTGGCAAGATTTTGTCTTTGGCGACTACCATGAGCGTGTTCGACAACCTGCGCGATGCGCAGCCAATGGACAATATAGATTTGGGCTTTATGTACAACGTATTGTCTGAAGAAAATAAAAACACTTTATTTGTGCCGTATTTGTCGCCAGACGGCAATCAGGTACACATCAATATTCGCGTGTTTGAAACGCAAAAAGGCTTGGATCGAAATCAGTTGATAGCCGATGTGCGCAAAATTCTAGTTGAGGAACATGGAATTGCTGATGAACAAATTGGTATCTCAGGCATGCTGGTGCTTTACAACAATATGTTGAATTCCTTGTTTAGCTCACAGATTGCAACGCTGGGAACTGTGTTTTTGGTTATTTTTCTAATGTTTATCGTCTTGTTTAAAAGCCTTAAATTGGCATTGATCGCGATTGTTCCGAACGTGTTTACGGCTGGCTTTGTGCTCGGCATTATGGGCATTTTTGCGATCCCACTTGACCTAATGACAATCACTATTGCAGCCATTAGTGTGGGGATAGCAGTCGACAACTCGATACATTTTGTGGCTCGCTTTGGCGATGAATTCAAGTCTAATCATGACTTTGCAAAGTCGATTGACGTTGCCACTAATAATGTTGGCCAGGCGATGCTTTACACCACCATTGTGATAACCGCAGGTTTTCTCATAATGGTTTTTTCGAATTTTGTACCAACCATGTACTTCGGTGTATTAACCGGTATTGCGATGGTAACCGCCCTCATTGCTAACCTGATTATGTTGCCAATGTTAATCGCCAAATTTAAACCAGTGACTGCCAAATGAATCTTTTCAAGCGAAGTGTTGTTTTAATTGCCACCTGCTATTCAATGCAAGGTTTTGCTCAAGACTTGCAGGCCATCAATACCACTCTTAGCGATGTGGAGCGGCGTTTAGTATCTTGGGTTGATGGTAACGAAGCAAACATCCTAGGCGAGCTAAAAAGCCACGTTGATATCAATACCGGCACCGCCAACATCGCCGGCTTAGATAATTATCGCGACATTTTGCAACGAGAGCTGGTGCAGCTTGGTTTTGCCACCAGTACGCACTCATCGCCTGATATACCTGTGCTCACATGCGAAGGCGGCAAAGTGCAGATCGCAGACCATTTATTGGCCACCCGTGATGGTGCTGGCAAGCAAAGCATTTTGTTAAACGGGCATCTTGATACGGTTTTTTCTGCAGGCGATGAATTTCAAACGCTTATGGTGGAGCGTGATGGCACATTAAAAGGCCCTGGTGTTGCGGATATGAAGGGCGGCATCGTAATAATGCTCAATGCTTTGCGTGCCTTAAACGCAGAACAACTGCTGGATGGATCTAAGCTTACCGTTTTGCTCAATACCGATGAAGAGATTGGTTCTTTAGGATCGCGCAAGTTGATTGAGCAACAGGCAAAGCTGCATGATATAGGCTTAGTGTTTGAGGGTAGCTATCAAAACAAAGTGACGCGCGCGCGCAAAGGTTTAGGCCAGGCGCGCATCCGAATCATTGGCCGCGAGTCGCATGCTGGCGGAGCCCATGAAGAGGGTGTTTCGGCAAATTTAGAGCTTGCCCACAAGGTTGTGGAGATCGAACAGATGACTGATTACCAACGCAAAGTCACCGTGAATACCGGCGTTATGGCGGGTGGGGAAAAACGCAATACTATTTCGGGCTGCGCTGAAGCGTATATTGATATGCGATTTCCGACTGCTGAAGATGGCGAACAGTTAAAGCAGCGCCTGATTGAAATCGCTTCGAGCGCCACAGTGACTAACCCTCGCTACCCAGAATTTCCGCAAATTGAATCTTGGGCTACCTTGCACAGACCTGTCAAAGCTCAGAACGACATGGTTGATCAATTGATCAGTCAAGCGATGGGTATTTCTAAGTTGGTCGGTGAACCTATTGTAGGAACGCGATATTCTGGCGGCGGCACTGATGGCTCAATTGCTCAAGCGGTTGGCTTGCCTACCATGGACAGCCTAGGCATGGACGGTATTGGCGCACACTCTTCACGAGAAGCGGCAAGCGTGAAGTCATTAATAGCACGCACCAAGTTGGCGGCTGTGTTGTTAAATCGATTGATTCACCAGTAGTAGCCTTTATCGCCAGATCACTTGAAAAAGGGCTCTACGCGATCTTATTGATCGCCGCGGTATTGCTGTTGTCGCAAATCAAACACACTCACTCAAACACACTCTCTAAGGTAAATTCTGCCGTTATGCAAAATCAAGATATTGAACTAATTTTTGGTCAGGGCTCACCTCAGCACGCGGTTATCTGGTTGCATGGCCTAGGTGCCAGTTCGAGTGATTTTCCGCCGATTGTGCCCGAATTGGGTTTGCACCAAAGCCGACCAATTCGGTTTATTTTTCCGCAGGCACCCGACCGACCAATCACCGTCAATGGCGGCATGAAAATGCCCGGTTGGTATGACATAAAAGGCACTGACATTGCTGATAAGCAAGATGCGCAAGGAATGGCTGAGTCGCAAGCAATGCTTGATGGGCTAATTCAAGCGCAAATTGATTTAGGCATTCCCAGCACCAGTATAATTATCGCCGGGTTTTCTCAGGGTGGGGCAGTGATCTATCACACTGGGCTTAGAAGCCAACACATACTTGCTGGCATGTTGGCGATGTCAACTTATCTGCCGTTTGCTGAACAGGCAGCAGAGCTACACGATCTTGTCAATCTGCAAACGCCGATCTTTTCGAGTCACGGTACCTTCGATCAAATGGTGCCAATCCACTTAGGCAAATCGAGTGTCGATGCGCTTAAGGCGATGGGCCAAAACATTCGGTGGCAAACCTACCCAATGGAGCATCAGGTGGTCATGGAGCAAATCAAGGATATTGGTAACTGGATTAACGGTGTTTTCGGCGAGTAGATATCGTGATCTATTAGCAGCGACCTCACGGCGATCTAGTGCCACATAGCAAAAATCGCTAGCTAGCTTTGCTTAGCGTCACGCAGCATGTCGATATGTGCAATGCCGTCTTCGATATATTCTTCGGAGACGGTTACAAACCCCCAGTTATGATAGAAATCTTGCAAGCCTGATTGTGCGCCGATTTTTATTTTTTGATTGCCGAATTGCTGTTCGATTAGCTCGATTGCTTTGCTGACTAATGGCTTACCAAAACCAGAGCCACGAAAATTAGGCGCCGTTACTATTCTACCAATTGACGCATACGGGTAGGTCACGCCCGGGGGAATAACTCGCGCATATAGAGCAAGTTGTTGATCAATACGACCGCATAAATGCAAGGCGACTAAATCAGTGTCGTCCATGTCGGGGTAAAGGCAAGTTTGCTCCAATATAAATACTTCTTGACGCAATTTAAAAATTTCGAATAGCTCAATCGCACTTAGCTCTCTTAGAGACGAGTGTGACCAGCTAATTGGCTCGGTATGCTTAGTTTTCACGGCTGAGGGTAAAGCCCGATTTAGGCTTCGTAGCCAAACGGGTCGTCTACCGAATGCGATGGTTCGGTAAACCACTTAGGGCCGTTTTCAGTCATGTAGAAGTGATCTTCTAGGCGAATTCCAAATTCACCAGGAATACAGATCATCGGCTCGTTGCTAAAGCACATGCCTACATCAAGGGGTGTTTTGTCACTCGAAACCAAGTAAGGCCATTCGTGAATATCAAGTCCGATGCCGTGACCGGTTCTGTGTGGCAGTCCGGGTGTCTCATAGCCTGGGCCAAAACCGTTGCTCACCAGGTAACCGCGCGCGGCATCATCGACTGTGCCACAGGGTAGGCCCAGTTTTGCAGATTCGAAACCCGCAGCCTGGCTGGCTTTCTCCCAATTCCAAACTTGTCGATCTCGCTCAGTAGGCTGTCCGAAAACGTAGGTGCGTGTAATATCTGAGTTATAGCCCTCTAATTGGCAACCGGTGTCTATTAGCACCATATCGTTAAGTTCTAGGTCCTTAGGGTGGCTTACACCATGCGGGTAAGCGCTGTCTTCACCGAACAAAACGATGCAAAAATAGGAGCCTTTTACAGCGCCAACCGCCTTGTGTGCTTGATTAATAAACTCAGTCACTTCACCGGTGGAAATCCCTTCGCGCAGAATGCGAGCCGCACTTTTATGCACTTCGAGAGTCATGTCTTTGGCTCGTTGCAATAGGGCCAACTCCGATGATGTTTTACGCATTCTGCAGCCGGCAGTGACTGGTTTGGCATTAACCAATCGAATATCATCGTGTGCTTGGGCAAGGCCGTCGCTAATGAAAAAAGAACAAGACTCATCCAAGCCGATAACAGCTTGTTTGAGGTTCATCGAAGCGAGGATGATGCCAAAAAGCTCATATGGGCTTTCATGTTCTTGCCAACCGCTAATTTCGCCTTGGATCAGCATATAGCCGTCAAGCGTGCTGATTTCGAAATGTGGTGCAATGTAGTGAAGCGTGCCTGTTGCCGATAACACCGCGCCAACCATGCGCTCACTTACTCCCCAGCGCGTGCCGGTGAAATAGTAAAGATTAGTGCCTGCGTTTAGATAAACGGCATCAATGTCATGTTCGCGCATAAGCTGGCAGGCCTTTTCGATTCGGGCTGTAAATTCGCCAGTGCTGATAGGCTCAACGCCGAGGGTCATATTGCTCAATCGAGCCAGTTCTTGTTCAGCGGTACTTCCGCCTACACCAATAGTCATGAGTTTTCCTCGCGCTAGGCAGTAATTAAGGTTATAAAACAGCTCATCTTTCTCAAACTGAAAAAGCGAACCCAAATTGGCTCTTAAACCAACTATCTATAAGCTGAGGATTGCACTCTCTGATCTGGAACGCAACTACTACGACACGCTAAATCTGACAGTGGCGTTGCACCCATCAGAAACTCCAGAAAGAATGATGGCACGAGTGCTGGCGTACTGCATACACGCGCAGGAGGGCCTTAGTTTCGCCAAAGGGCTGAGTGAAGTTGAAGAGCCTGATATATGGTTGCGAACTATGGACGATAGAACCTTGCTGTGGATTGAGCTCGGAGAGCCTGCTCACGATCGAGTCAAGAAAGCCAGCCGCCTTGCCGAGAGGGTGTTGATTTATAGCTTTAATTCCAAATCCGATGTTTGGTGGCAGCAGGGGCGGTCAAAACTCAACATGCTCAACGCTGAGTTCTTTCGTTTTGATTATTTAAAAATTGAAGAATTTGCCAATATGCTAAGCCGAACAATGGATATTTCGGTGACCATTACCGGTGAGTCAGCCTATATCGCCACAGCTCAAGGTGCAGTCGAAATAGGCTGGTCAGGCTTAACTTAAAAATACTTCATTTTTTTGAATCCAAGCGCGCCCTAATTGCATCTAAACACTGTATGCAATTGAAGCGTGGCGCTAAGTCCTTTATTTCTTAAGGATTATCCCCACATTAACTTTATGAACGCTAAGTGCATTTGTGACATTAGCCACTATGATTGATGATTCGCAGTAACCCCAAGGTGGGTAGCGGACCTTCGATAGGCATGTTATGAGTAGGATAATAAGGATCTCTAAAAAATGATAAAAGAAAAGATCAGCAATTTTTTCACGCGGTTCAAAGCTTTTTTTCTATGTGTTGGCATCTTAGTCGGAGCTGTTGTTCTGGTTGCGGGTATGAAAGCCCTAAAACCCAAGCCAGAAGAAGAAAAATCTCAAAAGCCTCCCTTGGTAGTTCAAACAGCAACGGCAAGCTTTCAAGAGCAAATCGTTTCATCCACCTTTCAGGGTGTGGTGAGAGCCAAAACCAACATTGAATTAGTGTCTCAGGTGACCGGTAAGGTAACGTCTGTGTCAAATAAATTCATTGAAGGTGGGCAGTTTGAGCAAGGCGAAACTCTGGTGCAGATTGATGATGCTGATTATTTGGTCGCCCTAAGATCGGCAGAAGCTAATGTGGCTTCAGCCCAAGTAGATGTAGACATTGAATTGGCAACCGCCGCGACCAATGCTCGCGAGTGGCGTGATCTACAAGGAAGACCAATTGACGAAGCTAACCCGCTGAGACTCAATAAGCCCCAAATTGATCGAGCACGAGCGCGTTTAAACGCTGCTAGAGCTGAGTTAGCTGCCGCGCGGCTAAACTATGATCGCACAAAGATTAGTGCGCCCTTTGCTGGCAGAATAATGACTAAGACAGCCGAACTCGGCCAGTTTATGTCGCGCGGTTCGAGTGTTGGCCGTGTATTCGCCACCGATGCCATGGAAATTCGCATTCCAATGACTGATGTGCAAATTGGCGAGCTGGGTGTGTCATTGGGCTATTCAGCGCCTGCAGCACAATCTGAAGGTGTGCCGGCAACCGTTTCAGCCTTGTTTGGAATTGAGCAACGGGAGTGGCAGGGATATTTAAAGAATGTTGATGCAAGCGTGGACAACGAAACCCGCCTGTTGTTCGCTACAATTGTAGTTGAACAACCTTTTGCCGTACACGACGGTCAGGCAATGCCATTGGTGCCGGGCTTATTTGTTGATGTCGAGCTCGCTTCACCACAAACACTGAAGGGCATTCAAATTCCGCGCGCTGCATTGAGAAATGGCACACAAGTGTATGTAATGGAAGACAGCACTCTGAGGTTAAAGCATGTAGATGTAGTGTATACCTCGATTGAACATGTGGTGGTTAGTGACAGTGAGCTAACGACACTTAGTTCCGGTGAACAAGTAATCGTTAGTTCGGTGCCAGGCGCCTACGACGGAATGCCGATTAAATTGCCCGAAGTCATTGCGCCCAAGGAAACCGTTGAGCCTGAATTAGTAGCGCCAGACACCGGCGCAGATACCGAGCCAGAAGCGCAAATTCAAACCAGCTAGATTAGCTACCAATTGACTAAAAGAGGTCATTTAAAATGAAAAGTTTAATTTCATGGTGGGCAGATAATCACGTAGCTGCCAACTTACTCATGGTCGCGATATTGATCTCGGGCGTGATTGGGTATTCAAAGCTAGAGCGCGAAATCTTTCCAACCATTGCAGTGCCGGGCATGCAGGTCATTGTGTCTTGGCCTGGCGCTAGCCCTAGAGACGTGGAAGAGCAAATCGTCTCTCGTATTGAAGAATCGCTCAAAGACCTAGAAAACCTTGATTGGATTCGATCCGAATCCGGCGAAGGCTGGGGTGGCGTATTTATCGTAGCTGAAAGCTCGGCTGATTTTTCTACCGTAATGGATGAAGTAACTAGCCGAGTTCGAGGAATATCAAGCTTGCCGCCGGATATTGAGCAGCCGCGCATCAGCCAGTGGATAGCTCGTAACGAGGCTATGCGTGTAGCAGTGCATGGCCATGTTGGAGAACGCGAGTTAAAAAGACTCGCTGAACAAATGCGCCGTGAAGTGGCGCAACTTAACGGCATTTCTGTTGTCGAATTATTTGGCACACGTGCCGAAGAAATATCCATTGAAGTCTCTGAGAGCGCATTGCGCCGATACCAGATTACCTTTGATGAGATTACTCGTGCGATTCGGGCATCATCGGTCAATCTCACTGCAGGCAACGTGAGAACCGAAGGCGGAGAATACACATTACGAACTAATAATTTGGCTGATACCGAAGTGGATTTTGCCAATATAGTAGTTCGACAGTTGCCTACCGGCGGAGCAATTCGCGTAGGTGATGTGGCAACCGTAATTGACGGTTTTGAAGAAGATGAAGTTCTAGCCACTCTAAACGGCGAGCCAGCGGTGCTTGTGCAGGTGATGTCCAGTGAAATAATGGACGTTGTGACCATGTCTGATTCTGTTAAGGCATGGATTGAAGAGCGCAAAGAAACGCTCCCAGCTGGCGTGTCTCTTACCCTGTGGCAGGATTCGGCGGTTGAGTTCAAAAGCCGTCTTTCGACCATTGGCTCGGCTGCGTTTTCTGGCCTAATTTTAGTTTTCCTGGTGTTGTTTTTAACTCTACGACCGATTGTTGCAATGTGGGTTGCCATAGGTGTTGCGACAGCCTACGCAGGTGCCTTCGTGTTTTTAGGCGCGCTTGGCGTTTCTTTGAACATGCTGTCGACCTTCGCTTTTTTACTGGTGCTGGGGATTGTGGTGGATGATGCCATTATTGTTGGCGAGCGAATTCACACCGAGATCGAATCGGGCAATACGGGTTTAACCGGTTCGGTAGATGGGGCATTTAGGGTTTCCAAGCCGGTGATCTTTGGCGTATTAACGACCATTATTGCGTTCTTACCGTGGATATTTATCAGCGGCGTGACCTCTGAGTTCACTCGGCAGATCTCTTGGGTGGTTATATTGGCATTGGGTTTTTCTTTAGTCGAGTCACTGTTTATACTGCCGTCGCATTTAGCCAATATTAAGCCTCAGCAAACCAATAATCGTTTCACGCGCGTGCAAAGTAAAATTGCTGACAGTATCGTGCGTTTTGGCGAGATCAATTACGGCGGTATGCTGGAGCGCGCTGTAAAGCGCCCAGGTTTAACCGTCACTGTGTTTGTGGCGATACTGATTGTGGTGTTTATGGGTGTAATGGGCGGCGGATACGTTCGCTCATCATTTATGCCTGAGGTCGAGGCCGAGCAGATACACGTTAATATTGATCTGCGCGACGGAACCACCTATACGCGAGCGCTCGAAATTTTAGCGCAAATGGAGCGCGCGCAAGAAGCCTTGGTAGACGAAGTTGAAGCCAATGCTGTAGACGGCAAAAGTAAAGTAGTAGAAAACTGGTACACCCGTTCACGCCGTGACAGTGTGATTGCGATTGTAAAACTAGCACCCGCAGAAGTGCGAGCTCTAGGCGCCAAAGAGGCCGCCGTTAGGTTACGAGAGCTAATTGGTCCGGTACCAGAAGCCGAATCGGTCACGGTTGGCTATAGTTTAGATAATGACGGCCCCGATATGGATATTTCAGTACGTCATCCAGATCTTGATCAATTGCAATTGGCAGTTGATGAGCTAACTGAGCGCTTGCGGGACTTTTCAAGCTTGTATGATGTTTCAGATAATCTCAACAGCGCAGGCGAAGAACTTCGCTTTGAATTAAAACCTGGTGCCGAACAGCTTGGCTTAACGTTAGGCCAGGTCATGCGGCAAGTCAGGCAAGCCTATTATGGTGATGAAGTGCAGCGATTGCCGCGCGCCTCACAAGATGTGCGTGTGATGGTTCGATACCCTCTTGCCAGTCGTAACTCTCTGGAAAGCCTAAAGCACTTTCGAGTGCGAATGAATGATGGCCGAGAAGTGCCTCTGACGTCAGTTGTGAACACTAGTTATGGGCCAGGTATTAAAGAAATTCGACATTGGGATGGCCTGCGTGCAGCTCGTGTCAGTGGTTATTTAAAAGAGCCGGTACGCGAAGAAATCATGCAAGAGTTGGAAGAAAGTTTTTTCCCACAATGGGAGGCAAAATATCCAGGCCTAACCCGTGCAGCGGTTGGCGAGCAAGTGGCTGAACAAGAGTTTGGAGTTGAAATTGTAGGTCTTCTCTCGATGGCCCTTGTAGCAATGATGTTTCTTTTGGCTGTCGCTTTTAAAAGCTATTTCCAACCCGTGGTAATACTAATTGCCATTCCGTTCGCCTTTGTAGGGTCAATTATTGGCCATTACATGTTTGATGTTTCGATTTCTTTGTACAGCTACTTTGGCACCATTGCGGCCTCAGGAGTTGTGATTAATGACAATTTGGTTTTAGTTGATTCATTTAATAATTATCGCAAACAGGGCTTGAATGTGACTAATGCCATTGTGCGAGCGGGTAAATCACGTTTCCGTGCAATTTTAATTACATCAGTGACCACTATTATCGGTTTGATTCCCTTAATGCTCGAGCAATCTAGCCAAGCTGAATGGTTGAAGCCAATTGCTATTGCATTGACTTTCGGCTTATTGATCGCGTTCTTTGTGACCTTGTTTCTAGTGCCGGCCCTATTGATTATTGGAGACAAAATCGCTACTAAAGTTAGTCGCTCTATTAGCAATGTGAAGCTCAAGGCCAGCTATGCCATAGCAAAGTATGAATCATAAGAGAGAGTAGTTTTAAAAATCAGTTCCCCCTAAGCTTAACGGCCCCATTTATATGGGGCTTTTTTTTCGTTTGTTTTGCTTAGTCCATTTTGCTAAGTTCATGGCATGATGCGTTTTTGTAAAAACCCTTAAAAGTGATTATGTCTTCTCAAAATATCGATTTTTCAGCCCGCAGCACCAACACTGACCTTGACCCTATGTTTACTCAACGCTGGTCGCCGCGAGCTTTTCAGAAACACCCGATCAGCGAAGAGGCTATGAATCGAATTATGGATGCTGCGCGCTGGTCTCCATCGTGTTTTAACGCTCAACCTTGGCGTTTTTACACTTCGACTGACTCAAGCTTTGATGATTTTCTAAACCTCTTGGTTGAGGGCAATCAAGGTTGGGCTAAAGACACCAGCGTGATTGGCTTTCTAGTTGGTCAGAAGAACTTTGAGCACAATGACACGCCTAATGCATATTCGAGCTTTGATTCGGGTGCTGCATGGATGTCGATGACCTTGCAGGCACGCCTCGAAGGTTTGTACACCCACGGCATGGGCGGGATTAAAGCAGGCGAAGTAGCCGAGTATCTGAAGCTAGATCACCATCAAAGCGAGGTCATTATGGGTTTCGCAATCGGAAAACTGGCCGACTTAGATGCGCTTGACGCCGAGAAGCGTGCGGCTGAGACACCTAATGAGCGCAAAGCTTTGAACGAGATATGGAAAGCAATTTGATTGCCAACTCTCGTTCAGACCGGTGCGCTTAGAGGTGTTGTTTCATCACTTTGCGTACTGATCTTTCAAAAATATCAACAATTTGATTCGCTTGTTCCTTGCTTGTGATTAGCGGAGGAGAAAACGCTACCGAGTCCACTGAAGGCAGCGGTCGCGCAATCAGTCCCTGTTGGTAGCACTCGGCAGTCACTAGGCCCGCGATCTTAGTTTTAGGGCCGAAGAAGCTTTTGCTGTCTTTATCATGCATTAGTTGCACCGCCGCTATCATGCCTTGCCCGCGTACCTGAGCTACAAACGGGTCATTGGCAAATCGATCGTTTAATTGTTGATGAAAATGAGCGCCGACAGTAGCTGATTGCTCAACTAATTTTTCATTTTCAATGATGTCCAAGTTAGCCATCGCAACAGCGGCCCCGATAGGATGCCCCGCATAAGTATAACCGTGCGCAAAGCTACCGTATTTGGTCGAGCCCTGTTTAACTACATCCCAAATTTCTTCAGTTATGAAGGATGCTGAAAAAGGGAAGTAACCACTGGTGAGCGCCTTAGCAGTGGTAATCATGTCAGGTTGGATGTCATACACGTCGCAGCCCCACCAAGTTCCTAAACGGCCGTAGCCACACACCACTTCATCGGCAATAAAGAGCAGGTCATACTTCTTCGTGACCTTCTGAATTTCTGCGAAATAGCCTTCTGGTGGAGTTAATACGCCACCGGCTCCCATCACTGGCTCAGCAATAAACGCACCTATCGTTTCAGGGCCGTGTTGTAAGATTAAGTCTTCGAGTTGTTGCGCGCGGCGTTTTGAGAATTCGATCTCGCTTTCACCTTCCAAGCCATGGCGAAAATAATCTGGTGACTCTGTGTGCAACACACCTTCTATAGGTAGGTTAAAGTCCTTATGAAATGACGGCAGACCAGTCAGGCTAGCAGTGGCAATCGAGGTACCATGATAGGCCTGCCAACGTGAAATGATTTTGCGTTTTTCGGGTTTGCCAATCAGATTGTGGTAATACCACACAATTTTCATCAAGCTGTCGTTGCCATCAGATCCACCACTGGCAAAAAACACTTTAGACATGTTGTTAGGGGCCAAATCCAATAGTCGTTCAGCCAACTCGATTTGTGGCACATTCGACATACCTGTAAACGTATGGTAATAACCCATATTTTGTGCGGCTTGACTCATCGCGTCAGCCAATTCTTTTCGACCGTAGCCAACGTTCACACACCATAAGCCAGCCACCGCATCGATTAGAGTATTGCCATCGGTGTCCTTTAAATAGATACCTTTGCCCGATTGCATTATCCTAGAACCAGTTTTGGCAAACTCATTTGCATTGGTCGAAGGGTGTAAGATGGTGTTAGCATCTATCTGTTTCAAATCTTTTGCGGAATTGGTCATAAAAAGCACTTTAGTTGTAGGTGGTGTTGCCTCAAGTTAGCACAACCGACTAAGCAAGCGAGCGAAACAAATCAATTCAATATATGATTCTCAAAACTACTGAGCAACAAATAATTCTGCGGGCAGTTCTTAACTTTGCCGCGTTTAATTTTATTGCCCGTCTTTGACAATCACATATTGCGATAGGAATAGTGACTATGGCCGAACTGAGCAAGATTAATAAAATAGATTTAAAAATTCTTTCCGTATTGCAAACCAATGCGCGTATCACTAACCAGCAGTTAGCTGAACAAGTGCATCTTTCGGCGAGCGCCTGCTTAAGCCGAGTTAAGCGTTTAGAAACAGAGGGTTTGTTGAAACGTTATGTTACGGAAATAGATTTAGAAAAACTTGCACCGCACGTGGAGGCATTTGCAGAAGTCACGCTGGAGAATCATTTTCCAGAGGATTTTGGAAGATTTGATGCTGCCATCGCAAATATCCATGAAGTGACTGATAGCTATAAAATCAGCGGTGCTTATGACTATTTGCTGAAATTTGTGTGTACCGATGTAAAAAGTTATAACCGTGCCAGCGAAGAGTTAATTAAGAGCGGCATTGGCATTGGTAAAATGAATACGCTTATTATTTTGGAGCGGACTAAGGATTTTTCTGGCTACCCACTCGAATCGCTAGTCGATTTGTAATCAGCGGTAAAATATTTTTCCCATGCAAGGATGCACTATTTCTTAAAGACATTCTTTAATTCAATGTCCTAATGGCAGGATGCTGTGTGCTGGAGACACCGAAGAAAAACCCGATCACTTCTGGATAGATCGTTAGCGTATGACGCGCGAGACGAAGAGATTAAATCGCCTGTGAGATGACCGCCCCCATAAGCTGCGGGAGCAAGATAAAGGCCTGCTATGATTTTAACTTCCTGTTGATGATCTGAATTTATTTCGGTTATCCACTGCTGTGCAGAATATTCACACAGCTTCTCGCTCGTCTTCAACGCCTTATTCTGTGTTGCGCGTGTAAGAATGGTCTCTCAACGGAGAACCATTTTATGATCATTGTAAGAACTGTACGTGAGTCGGACATCGACAGCGTTTTGGCGCTCGCGCAATTAGCTTATCCAGGCATGACAACCTTGCCACCCAATCAAGAGGTGCTGTCTGCCAAGCTAGATGCATCTATCAATAGTATAGCCAAACAGGTTAAGACCCCGGCTGACGAAAACTATTTTTTGGTGATGGAAGACACCCAAAGTAAGGAAATCGTCGGCACTGCCGCGATCATTGCCTGCTTGGGGAGCGTTGACGAGTTTTATTCATATAAGCTCAATAAAGTGACTCACTCTTGTAAAGAGCTCGACAAGAAAATCAGCTTTGAAATGCTCAATCTGTCTAATCACTTTGAAGGTTTTGCTGAGGTTGCAACACTCTACTTACATCAAGACTATCGCCAACACGGCAATGGTAAATTGCTCGCCCGCAGCCGCTATTTGTTTATGGCGCAGTTTCGTGAGCGCTTTCCAGAAAGCGTAATGGCTGATTTGCGCGGCTATTTTGACGAAGATGGCCAATCACCATTTTGGGATGCAGTGGGTCGACACTTTTTTGAAATGGACTTCGCTGAGGCTGATCTGTATGGAGCTATAAATGGTAATCAATTTATCGCCGACTTAATGCCCAAGCAGCCTCTGTATGTGAACATGTTGCCAGAGTCGGCACAGCAAGTGATTGGTCAACCCAATGGCAAGGGCAAACCAGCTTTGAAAATGCTCAACGACGAAGGTTTGCGCTGGAATGGCCACGTTGATATTTTTGATGCGGCGCCAAGCGTTGACACCAAAATTAACGACATGAAATCAGTTAAGAACAGCCGAACTGCTGAGGTATTAGGAATCTCCGAATACGAGGGTGATGAGACTGCGATGATTGCCAATGGTGATATTGATGCGTTCAAGACCTGCCTAAGCACTATTTCGGTAGAAAAAGGTGGGGTACGCTTGCCGCGCGAAGTAATCAAAGAACTTGCGTTAGAGTTGGGCGACACAGTGCGCTTTTTGTTGGTTTAAGGGGCGGCTATCTGATGAAAAGTTATGAAGTAAACTTCGATGGATTAATCGGGCCTACGCATAATTATGGTGGGTTGTCGCATGGTAATATCGCCTCATCAAACAACGCGCTAAGAATTTCTCAACCTCGAAATGCGGCTTTGCAAAGTTTGCAGAAAATGCAATATTTGCGCGGACTCGGGCTTCAGCAGGGTGTTTTATTACCACAACAACGCCCGCACATACCTACGTTGCGCGCGTTAGGTTTTAGCGGTAGCGACAAACGAATTATCCAACAGGCCTCTAATCAGGCACCTGAATTGTTGGCCTGTTGCTACTCGGCATCTTCTATGTGGACTGCCAATGCTGCAACCGTGTCACCCAGTGCCGACTCCTTTGACGGAAAAACCCATTTCACTGCTGCAAATTTATCCAGCATGTTTCATCGTGCCATTGAGCACCCCAATACGGGTAGGTTATTGCAGTCGGTTTTTAATGATGAGCGTTACTTTAAGCACCACAAGGCACTTCCTGCAGGCAGTCATTTTGGTGATGAGGGCGCGGCCAATCACAATCGATTTGCCAGCCAGTACGCTGAGCCAGGGGTGCAGTTATTTGTTTTTGGGCGATATGCCTTTCGACCCAACGCGGTGGCGCCAGCCAAGTTCCCAAGTCGGCAGACTTATGAAGCATCGCTTGCGGTTAGTCGACTACATGAACTTGACCCGAATAAGGTTGTGTATGCCCAACAAAATCCCAATATTATTGACGCTGGGGCGTTTCACAACGACGTTGTGAGCGTTTCTAACTTAAACACTTTCTTTATGCATGAAGAAGCGTTTGTAGACAAAGTGGCTATGCAGGCTGAGCTGCAAAAGAAATTTGGCGAGCAAGAATTACATTTTATTGAAGTACCTACCGAGCGAGTCTCGTTGCAGTCAGCGGTAAAGTCGTATTTATTTAATTCGCAATTGGTTCAACTTGATGATGGCATGGCTTTAATCCTGCCAGAAGAGTCGCGAGACAACCAAGAGGTTTACGCCTATCTCCAATGGTTGGAAACGCAAGACACGCCTATCAAACATATTAATTTTGTTGATGTGCGCCAGAGTATGCAAAATGGCGGCGGCCCAGCCTGCTTACGCTTACGCGTTGCGCTGAATGAAACTGAGTTGGCCGGCGTAAACCAGAATTTTTTAGTTAATGATGATCTTTGCGCCAGGCTCAGCGTTTGGATTAATAAGCATTATCGTGAGGAAATCAAACCAGAAGACTTAGCGGACCCACAATTGGCTGAAGAGAGCTTTGCGGCTTTAGACGAACTTACCCAGGTTTTTGATCTTGGGGCTTTCTACGAATTCCAGCAATAGCAACATGTCGTTCGAGCACACTGGCTTTCTTGAACACACTCTGACAAACGAGCTGAGCGCGGAGTATCAGCGGTTTGATTTGCTGAGCGGCGGCTATATAGAGCTTTGGGATACTGGGGTTCTGCACTGCGTGCCGGCGGGTGATGAGGCGGGCCATAGGGTTGTTATCTCAAGTGGTATTCATGGCAATGAAACGGCACCTATGGAAATCGTTGATCAGCTGGTTGCCGATATAAAAACTGGTCGCCTGGACCTTCGCAATCACTTACTGTTTATCGTTGGCAACCCTCCTGCAGCGAATCTACAAAAACGATTTGTTGTGGATAACATGAATCGTTTATTTTCCGGTGATCACCAACAATATGCTGACAGCCCTGAGACAATGCGTGCGGCAAGCATCGAAAAATCTGTCGAGAAATTCTTCAGCATTGATGATTTACCACGCCTGCACTACGACTTACATACGGCCATTAGGGGTTCGGAGTTTGAGAAGTTCGCGGTCTACCCCTATCGGCATGACGGGCGGTGGTCGCGACCACAGTTGGGCTTCTTGGAGGGCTGTGGTATTCAGGCAGTTTTACTGTCGAATAAACCGAGTACAACTTTCTCATATTTCACAGCAGAGACTTTTAAAGCAGATTCATTCACAGTTGAGCTTGGCTCGGTGAGGCCTTTTGGCCAAAACGACATGAGTCGCTTTTCGCGAGTAAGCAATGGTCTGGCACGATTAATTGAAAATACAGAGCGCTTTAGTGCCGCGCCAAAAAGTATCCTCTGCTTTGCAGTGTTAGAAGAAGTGATCAAGCAAAGCGACGCATTTGAGCTTCACATTCCAGACGATGCAAAAAACTTCACACAGTATCCGCGTGGAACAGTTTTGGCCTCGGATGCCGGTTATGAGTACAAGACCCAACAAGATGGCGAACGTTTTGTATTTCCTATTAAAAACGTGCCGATAGGCAATCGAGCAATGTTGGTGGTTGCCCCCACTGAGATTTAAACCATACGGCTTAATGAGTAATATATGAAAACTAAAGTATCGATTATTGGCGGCTCAGGCTTTTTGTCTGCCGAGCTAATGCGCAATCTATTAGTTCGAGATGACGTAGAGATTCAGCGTGTTTCGAGCAAAGATCATATTGGCAAAAATATTGGCGAAGTGCATCGCACCTTCTATGGCTTGAGTGACTTGATTTTAGAAGACATTCCACCAACTGATTGTGTTGAGGGAGCCGATATAGTCTTTCTTGCAATGCCACATATCATTACCGCCAAGGTGGCCATGGAGTTATTTGATACTGATGTGCGAATTATCGACCTGTCGGGTGATTTCAGGCTTAAAAGCTTGGCTGATTATACGCGAGTGTATGCGCCAGAACATCCATGCCCTGAGCGGCTAGGCACTTTCGTGTATGGCATGCCAGAGCTGTATGCCGAACAAATCAAATCTGCCAAATACGTGGCTAACCCTGGTTGTTTCGCTACTTGTATTGCGGCCTCATTACTGCCGCTGGCTCGCAGTGGCCAACTATCTGAAAAGACCGTTCGATTGGTAGCGCTAACCGGCTCAAGCGGCTCAGGAGTTCATCCGGCGGCGGGCAATCATCATGCTGTGCGCAGCAACAACTTGAAAGCCTATAAGATTTATAACCACCAACACACTCCTGAAATTTTGCAAACGCTTAATGCCGCTGGCGGAAACAATGTTTCATTGGATTTTGTGCCAGTCTCAGCGCCACTGAGCCGAGGCATGATGTCGATTGCGCAATTAGATGCGCCTGAGGGCATTAGTGAAGATGATCTGCGCACGCAATACGTTGATTATTTCGCGGATTTCCCGCTCATTTCCGTTTTACCCAAAGGTATGACTCCGGAAGTTGTTTCCGTAAAGAACACATTGCGCATCGAAATTGGTTTGCATATTAAAGTCGATGAAGGTTCTGGTAAACGCACGCTTTGTGCTATCGCAGCTTTGGATAACCTCATAAAGGGTGGCGCAGGTCAAGCGATTCAAAACTTCAATTTGATGACTGGGCGCGAAAATGCCTATCAATTACAACAACCAGGAATGTGGCCGTAGGCCTAAAGGTTAGACACCTTAGTTATGAATTCAAATTCAAAACCCATAGCCGTTGTAAAAGTTGGCGGCGACATGTTGCTCAAAGCGGCTGATCGAGAGGGCTTGGCGGCCAATCTCAAAGATCTGGTCAACGCTGGTTGGCAATGCGTGGTATTGCATGGCGGCGGGCCTCAATTGAATTCGCTGCAAGCGCTCTATGGCTTAAAGCCAAATAAGATAGCTGGCCGAAGGATAACCAGCCAAGCGGATATTAAGGTTGTTAAACAAGCGCTTTGTGGCGAGGTAAATGTAGATTTAGTAGCGGCTTTGATTGCGCAGGGTTTACCAGCATTTGGCTGCCACGGAGCATCTGGGCAGCTAATTCAAGCGCAAAAGCGCCCGCCGATAAAATTGTCTGGCCACGGTGCCGAATTGGTTGATTTTGGTGAGGTAGGGGATATTACTGGCATCAATACCTCATTGCTGCATAGTTTGTTAGAAGCGGGTCAAATACCGGTTATCGCCTCGCTTGGCATAAACCAAGATGGTCGAGTATTCAATATAAACGCCGATACAACGGTGGCAGCCATTGCTCTTGCGCTCAAGGCAGACTTACTCATTTTGTCCACTATGGTCGGTGGCATCTTTGCTGATATTAAGGATCCCAGCAGCCGCTACGCGGAAGTTTCACCGCAATTGGCAAGGAAATTGATTAATGATGGAATTATCACCGACGGAATGATTCCCAAAGTTGAGGAAGCGCTTGGCTTATTGAGTAATGGAGTGGCCGCAATTGCTATTTGTAACGCTAGTCAAAAGGGCGGGTTTGTTGATATTGCGAATCACAAAGGTACTGTGGGTACGCGTCTAGTAGGAAAATAAGCATAACTTATGCTCATTATTTGTTCACAAATTTTCGCTGTGGTCTGTGTACAATGCGTGCCTAATTGTTAAACCCAAAATAATAAGCGGAGTACCAGCGATGGATAACACCCTCTCGTCGCAAGACCTCGAGTTTCAAGCAGAAGTTAGAGAGTTTTTTGCAAGTGAATACACTGATGACCTAAGCAAACGCGCGCAGACTGGCACCGACACCAAGAACGTCGCAATTGAATGGCAAAACAAACTGAATAACAAAGGCTGGCTAGCCTTGGATTGGCCTAAAGAATTGGGCGGCACTGGCTGGACTCCGGTACAAAAATTTATATTTGAAACAGAGCGCGGTAACGTTGGCGCGCCTGATGTAGTGCCATTTGGCGTTAAAATGGTGGCCCCAGTAATTTTCACCTTTGGCAACGACGAGCAAAAAGCCAAGTTTTTGCCGCGTATTTTAAAAAGCGAAGACTGGTGGTGCCAGGGTTATTCGGAGCCAGGCGCTGGATCTGACCTTGCAGCCTTGCAAACTAAAGCTGTACTAGACGGTGACGACTATGTTGTGACTGGAGCAAAGATTTGGACTACTTATGCCCAACATGCGGACTGGATCTTTTGCTTAGTTCGCACCGGTACTTTTGATAAGCGCCAGCAAGGCATTAGCTTTTTACTGATCGATATGAAATCAGAGGGGATCACTGTGAACCCGATCCACACTATTGATAATCACCATAGTTTAAATGAGGTGGTGTTTGATAATGTGCGCGTGCCGGTCGAAAATCGAATCGGCGCTGAGAATCAAGGTTGGACCTATGCCAAGGCATTGCTCGCGCACGAACGTACTTCTATTGCCGGTGTGGCAGACAGCCGTAATTGGTTTGAAGAGCTTAAGCAGCTTGCTGCTGAGCAAACTACTGCCAATGGTTCACTGATGGATGACCCACAATATCAAAATCGGTTATCGGACATTGAAATTGAGTTAATGGCTCTGGAATATATGGAGTTGCGTGTATTGGCGAAGCTTTCGTCCGGCGAAACACCTGGACCTGAATCCTCATTATTGAAGATAAAGGGCACTGAGATACAGCAAGCATTGCAAGAATTGCGCATGGAGACCATTGGTGCTTATTCTGGTTCGCTGCGTCAAGATACGTTCCAAAACGAATTGCATCAGAGCGGCTCAGTCGCTCGCAGGGCCTATATGTATGGCCGCGCAGCCACTATTTATGGTGGTTCAAACGAAGTGCAACGTAACGTAATTTCCAAAGCTGTGCTTGGTCTATAGAGAGAATAATAATGAATTTTAATTACAGTGAAGAGCAAGGTCTGCTCAAAGAAAGCATCGTCCGTTGGGCGCAAGACAATTACAGTTTCGATCAGCGTCGTGTTGGTGCCGATTCTGCGCAAGGCTTCAGCAAAGATCATTGGAACACCTTTGCCGAACTCGGCTGGTTGTCAGTACCATTTGCTGAAGAATATGGTGGTTACGGTGGCAACGTTGATGACGTGGCCGCGGTTATGGAAGAATTTGGTAAAGCCTTAGTGGTCGAGCCTATTTTTTCAACTTTGATTTTATTTGGCGGTGTTTTGCAAAACAGCAGTAACCAAAGCGTTAAGGCTGAGCTTATTCCGCAAATCATCGATGGTAACTTGATTGGCGCAGTGGCTATCTATGAGCCGCACTCACGTTTTGATATGAGCAATGTGTCAACCAGCGCAGTGGCGCAAGGCGACAATTATCAGATCTCAGGCAATAAGTCGGTAGTACTAGGCGGGCGAGATGCTGCGCAACTTATCGTTCTAGCGCGCACTTCAGGTGAGCAGCGCGATGAAGATGGTTTGAGCTTATTCTTAGTGGATGCAAACTCGGCTGGTGTAACGCGCAACAGCTTTGAGTTAATGGACGGCCAGCAAGCATGTGACATTGTGCTCTCTAATGCTTCAGGGCAGTTAGTCAGCGAGCTGGGCGGCGGATACGCAGTAGTCGAATCGGCTATGCGCACCGCTAATGTGGCGTTGTGTGCGGAAGCCTTAGGAATCATGGAAAAGTTAAATCACGCAACGGTGGAATACACTAAAACACGTAAACAATTTGGCGTGGCAATATCTAACTTTCAAGCCTTGCAGCATCGCATGGTCGATACCTTTATGGCATTCGAGCAGAGTAAATCGTTGTTGGTTGGAGCCTTATGTGAGTTGACCGATGACGCTACCGATGCCAAGCAAGCAGAGAAAGTGGTCAATGCATTGCGTGCTCTAACGGCTAAGAATGGCAAGCTTATTGGCGATGAGGCAATTCAAATTCACGGCGGTATGGGCATGACTGACGAGCTGGCGGTAGGCAATTATGTTAAGCGCTTGATGATGATCAACCTGATGTTTGGCAATGGCGATCTGTTTCAAAGCCAGTTTAACCAAGTGGCTTACGCATAATTAACTTAGCAGAGGATGAAATGATCAAGACCCTAGATGATATTAGTTCTGTGCTGGTTGTCGGTGCGGGTACTTTAGGGTCTCGCATTGCTCTGCGTTGCGCTCTGGATGGCTACGTTGTTAAGGTTTATGACCTTAGTCAAGAACAACTGGCGGCGGCGCAGAACAATCATGCTTATTTAGTAAAAGTGTTGTTGCGCGACAGTAAAGTTTCAGCTGAGCAGGTTGAACAAGCTAAAGCTAATCTTAGTTTTACCACTGACATCGAGCTCGCCACCACCGATGTTGATTTAGTCAGCGAGTCGATTGTAGAAAACATAGATGTAAAGCGTGCGTTCTACGCGGACTTTGCTCCGAGGTTAGAAAAAGGAGTTGTGGTCACCACTAACACCTCCTTTTTGATGCCATCGAAGATCGCTGATTGTTTGCCAGAGCCGGAGCTGTTTTGCGGCTTTCATTTCCATGACGTGTTCAATCAGGTTGTGGTGGATGTAATGCCACACCCTGATACTGCTATTTGGGTGAACGATTTGCTGATGGAGTTTGGCTGCAGTATTAACCAAATTCCAGTATTTATTCGCAAAGAAAATCCAGGTTATATATTCAATTCAATTTTTGGACAGATTCTGCGCCAATCGCTTGTGTTATTCGTCGATGGTGTAGGCAGTGTTGAAGACATTGACCGCTCATTTATGGGCAACTTTGGCACCATGGCCGGGCCGTTTGGTATGCTTGACCAGATTGGTTTTGACACCGCATGGCACATCATGAGTGTGGACCAAGATGCCGATAGCCAAAAAGCGGCCAAGTTGCTTAAGTCGTATATTGACGATGGAAAACTTGGCTTTAAAACAGGGCAGGGCTTTTACTCTTATCCTAGGCCGGCCTTTACCCAAGAAAATTTTTTACGCGGCTGAATTTAATTGATACGCAATCGAGCAAAGGCTTGGCTGCGCGTTAAACAAGTAGATATACATCGCCCAGATTAAACTAATTACTATTAGACAGAGAAAATAATATGAAAGACGCAGTTATTGTATCCACCGCTAGAACTCCCATCGGTAAAGCTTATCGAGGCGGGTTTAATGATTTACATTCGGCCACTCTAGGTGCGGCCGCTGTGCGAGAAGCGGTTGCGCGTGCGGGTATTGACCCGAGTGAAATTGATGATGTGATTATGGGTGCTGCCTTGCAACAAGGCGCTCAGGGCGGCAATGTCGCGCGCCAAATTGGCTTGCGAGCCGGGCTACCAGCGTCAGTAGCTGGTATGACAATAGACCGCCAGTGTTCATCTGGTTTGATGGCGGTTGCAACCGCAGCTAAGCAAGTTATCGTCGACGGTCACTCTGCTGTGGTGGGCGGCGGCGTTGATAGCATCAGCTTGGTGCAAAACGAAAAAATGAATATGCATCGCGCGGTGGACAAAGAATTGGTAAGCATGCACCAAAACATATATATGCCTATGTTGCAAACCGCTGAAATCGTGGCAAAACGCTATGACATTGGCCGTGACGCAATGGACGAATATGGTTTTCAATCACAACAGCGCACCGCTGCAGGTTATGCCGCTGGCAAGTTTGATGATGAATTAGTGCCCGTAACCTGCACTAAGATTGTTTATGACAAAGAAACCAAAGAAGCCTCTAAGCAAGAAGTTACGGTTAGTCAAGATGAAGGTTTGCGCGCAACCACAGCTGAAGGTTTAGCCGGTCTGCGAACCGTTATCGAAGGCGGCACCATTACTGCTGGTAATGCATCACAATTGTCTGACGGTGCGTCTGCGCAAGTCGTAATGGACGCGAAATTGGCCGAGCAGCGTAATATTGAGCCGCTTGGAATCTATCGAGGTATCGCAGTCGCTGGTTGTGAGCCAGATGAAATGGGCATTGGCCCCGTGTTCGCTGTGCCTAAGCTTCTTAAACAGAATGGACTGAGTGTAGACGACATTGGTTTGTGGGAACTTAACGAAGCCTTTGCTGTTCAAGTTATGTATTGCCGTGATCGTCTAGGCATCGATAATGATAAGTTGAATGTGAATGGCGGTGCTATATCCGTTGGCCACCCCTACGGCATGAGTGGGTCACGCATGATCGGTCACGCACTTATTGAAGGTAAGCGCCGCGGTGTTAAATACGTGGTTGTTACTATGTGTGTTGGTGGTGGTATGGGCGCGGCTGGCCTGTTTGAAGTAGCCTAAGTAGCTGCAATTCAGACCGTGCTACGAGGTTAAATTGGATAAGTCATATAATTTGTATGGGTCGGAGTTTTCTCTTTTTACGGGAAAGCTCCGCTCTTATTTGCGCAAAAAGGGAATCGTCTATGACGAGGTTCTTTCTACTGTAAGCGTGTATAAGAAGTTCATCGTTCCGCGCACTGGCGTTAGATATGTGCCTGTATTGCAAACACCAGAAGATACGGTATTGCAAGACACCACCGTTATCATTGACGAGTTAGAGAAGCGCTTTATTGAAAGCTCAGTCTACCCTGAGTCGCCAAAGCAAAAACTGGTGGCACTTTTGCTCGAGCTTTATGGCGATGAATGGCTGGTGATTCCAGCGATGCACTATAGATGGAATTTTTCCGCCACCAACGATAAATTCATCTATGCTGAATTTGGCGGCATGATTGCACCTAAGGCGCCGCGGTTTGTTAAACGTTTGCTAGGCAAAAAGATCGGTAGTAAGTTCAAAGGCTTTGTACCAGCCCTAGGTATTACGCCAGAGACTATTAATGCCATAGAAACATCCTATGTTGGTTTTTTGAAAGATCTGAATGCTCATTTAGAAATTCACGATTACCTATTGGGCGACCGCCCCTGCATCGCCGACTTCGGCTTTATGGGGCCGTTGTACGCACACCTTTATCGCGACCCAGCGCCAGGCAAGCTAATGCGCAAGATCGCGCCTGCTGTGTGTGCTTGGATTTTGAGAATGAATAGCGAACAAGCGAGCATGTCCATCAATGCCTTGTTGCCGAACGATGAAATATCAACAACGCTTATTCCTATACTGCAGCGTATGGCTAAGGAACAGGCGCCAGTGCTGATCGACACCAATCGACTATTACACCAATGGCGTCAGCAGAATCCAGACACTGAAGAAATTCCTCGTAGCATAGGCAAGCATAAATTCACCATTGGCGACGCGGGCGGAGAGCGTATGGTGATCCCGTACGCGCTGTGGATGCTGCAACGACCTATGGATTTCTATCAGAGCCTGGATGACACGCAAGCTGTGGACGCATTGCTTGAAGAGATTGGCATGCACTCACTGATGACAAATGGCTTGAGTAATCGAATACAGCGGCCAAATAACAAAATGTCTTTTGCTTAATAATATTCGTTCAAGCTTTTTTCTAAACAGCCTTATTCAGTAAAGAACTTTTTGGTCTACTCGTCGGCGGGGTAAAAGGTTTCAACTCTGAGCTCATCGGCGGTTACGTCTTGAGCTGTGCCAAAGGTCGAAATCACCGAAGCTAGTTTTAGTTTAAAACCGCCTAAGTCAATTTCGATTGGCAGCACCGGTAGCAAGTCCTGATGAATTTGCTCTGAGGGCAACTCGCCAACGTGGGCAGCCAATATCTCGTAATAATCGATCAGTTCTTGATCAGACGATTCAAAGGCCTATTTTTTCAGCCTGCGAATAAACTTTGCAGAAATATCATCCCAATTAGATATGTCTTGTCGTAATCCCTTCGGGTGGACCGTGAGCAAAGCAATGTTATACAGGCCATCGTCGCCAATATCATGCCAGACTTTTTCAGGATCACTGATAACCTCAAATAGCGTATCGGCCACTTGATTCTTCATGATGATATTCCACCTGCGATCTAATACAAATGCTGGGTAAGGCTCGTGATGCTGCAACATGTCTTAAAGTATTGCCGTTACAGGCGCCATGGTGGGCTCGTCCAGAGTTTTAGTAGTGTACATATCGGCATAACCAGCGGCGTTTAGAATATGGTTGCGGTCGCGCAAAGGTATTTCCATCGCTTCAGTAAGTTTTACCACCATCTGTCAACTTGGCTTACTCCGCCCTGTCTCAAGCCAACTTACGTGGCGCTGTGAGACTTCAGCAGCAAGCGCCAGATCTAGCTGAGACATCTTGCGAACTTTGCGCCAGCCTTTTAGTGTGTTGGTAAAGTGATAAGTTTGAATGTTCATAATATTTCTCCCGATGTGGCTTAGTAAACCATCAACCACTACTTCAATTCAATGACCTCATAGGTAATTGCAGCTACGTACGCTTTATTGCGCGATGAGCGAAATTAATCGTTGCCGGTAAATATCATGAACCGTAAAACACTCGCTGTTATTATCCTTGTTCCGTTCTCTATTCTGAGTGCCTATGCCGTTTCCAAAGTAGGTTATATCGGAATTTTTGACTACCATCGGCACAGCACGGCCGGTTGGCAAGTAATTGCCGATCTAGTTATTGCCTGTGTACTATTACTCGTATGGTTGATTCCTGAAGCGAAACGAAATGGCAAAAATCCTTGGCCATGGGTTGCGCTCACGCTTGTTGGTGGCTCATTTTGAGCTATTGTTGTATTTAGTGTTTGCTGCCCCCTCTGACACCGCCGCCGCATGAGGTTAAACCTATTAACGATTGCCTTTATAGTTGCCGGCACCATTCACACAATGCCAGTTATAGGAGTGTTTGGTTCAGATCGAATCAAAGCCTTGTATGACTTACAGGTGACTGATCCAAACCTACTGCTGTTGTTACAACACCGAGCGATTTTGTTTGGTGTTGTGGCCGTTATCCTTTTCGCCGCTGTTTTCAATCCCGCATATCATAGTTTAGCGATCGGCCTAGGCACTCTTAGCATGTTGACCTTTATTGCTTTTGCTTACTTTGGATCAGGGATTAGCGCCTCACTGGTCAAGGTTGCTTGGGTGGATCTGTTGTTGTGGGTGGCGGTTGCACTGCAGTAGTGGAGGTGGCCAGTCAAATGTATCGATATTAAGCTGTACAAAAATTTAGCATAGGCATGCAACTTAACGTAACCTCAAGAGCTTCAGAGAAGCTTACTCTTGTTAATTTCCGCCATCTATCACGGAGCCACATATGTCGTACCATGAAAAACTTAAAAACACCGGTCAAAAAAAATTATTAGCCCTTGATGGTGGAGGAATTCGTGGTCTTGTCACCATTGAAGTGCTCGCAAAGATAGAGGCAATGTTGCGCGAAACCAGTGGCGAGCAAAAAATGGTCTTGTCTGACTATTTTGATTATGTAGCCGGAACCAGCACTGGTGCGGTAATAGGCACTTTGATCTCTTTGGGTAAATCAACTGACGAGATTCGTCAGATCTATCTCGACGTTGGTGAAGAGATGTTCCATAAAAATGCTATTTTGGCTCGATTTGCGAAATTAAATGGCATTGTCAAAGTCGTGAAAGTGGGCGCCAACATGCTTGGCAACAAAGTTCTCAGCAGGCTTAATTATCAAACTTCTGACTATTCTGAATATCGTGATACGCCACTGATCGAGACCCTGCAAGAGCTATTGGGTAAAGATGAACACGGTGAAGACATTCAGTTCTCGTCTACTAAGTTGAAGACTCTGCTGATGATGGTTTTAAGTAATGCTGACACTGATTCACCTTGGCCTGTTACCAATAACCCCAAGGCTAAATACAACGACCCTGCGCGCGAAGACTGTAATTCCCGAACCCCTCTGTGGCAAATGGTGCGAGCAAGCTCGGCAGCGCCAACGGTATTTCCACCGCAAAGAATAAAACTTGGAAAAAAAGAGGTCACTTTCGTTGACGGTGGCATCACTCCTTATAACAATCCAGCCTTTCAACTTTTTATTCAGAGCACACTAAAGCCGTACAAACTTGAATGGCCAACTGGCGAACAAAAAATGTTGATTGTATCGATTGGTACAGGGCAAGCGATAGTGGACCACGCCGCACGGGATAGTTCAGGTATGGATGCAGCCGACCTGGTTGAGACCGTATTAGATGGTTTGATGAATTCGTCTGTTTATCAACAGGATTTACTTTGCCGTGCTTTTGGCAAATGTGTTTCGGGTGATGTGCTTGATGATGAGTTAGGAAACCTCACTGGTAATACAGGTCTACTCGACGAGAAACTTTTCACCTACGCACGCTACAATATAATGCTTTCACGCAAAGGGCTTGACGAACTAGGGCTTAGCCACATAAATCCCAAAGATGTGAGCAAATTAGACTCGATCAAATTCATGGGTGAGTTACAAGAAATAGGCAAGCAAATCGGCGAGCAGAAGGTGCAAGCAGAGCACTTTGCAGATTTCCCTCACAGCTAGGGATTTGGCTGTATGCCTAGGCTCGAACGGTGAAGAGCAAGTTTATTTGGCGGTTAGGTTAACTCAGCCGCTTGCTCCTCATCAGCGCGCAAATGCGTTAGAGTTCCATCATTTTTTGCATATCGGCGTTGTCCATCTGCAAGACATCTTCGCCCATCGAGTAATAATTAGTCCACGACACAGCTAAGGGATTTTGATTTGTATTGGCGAGTGGATGATTGCGAGGGTGATATTTTTTTGAGAATACCGGCAGTGCCGAGAAAGCCAATTGCGCTGAAAAGCTCAGGAAAAATCCGATGGCTTTGGCAGCCTTTAATGGGTTCTTAAAATAGCCTTCTTTGCGCACCATTGGTATATACGCTTTAGCCGTTTCGATGCCAACATGTACGAACGCTCTAACGATCATCCATTTGCGATACCACTCATGGTCGGCGTAAAAATACTTATAAACATCGAAGGCAACTGCACCGTGTTCGACTTCCTCAACCTGATGCCACACCCATACTGAGCGCATCACAGGTTCGGCATCTTGCATCCACTTCTGGTAATTCTTAAGAATGATCATGCCACCCAGAAAGGTAAAGGTTTCGTAGCCGGCAATAAACCCAATGGTTTTTTTAAGACTGTCGCGACCCATCGATTCCTTAAAATAAGCTTTGGCGTCAATATCCAGCTTTGTTACTTCAGGGTATCGTTTGGCCAACACCTGATTTATGGCGATGAAGTTCTTGGCATGATGCGCCTCTTGGCCAATGATTTTGGTAACGTCACTGTGTAAATGCTGGTTTTCAATTTGTTTTTTGACTTTACGCATTCCGAGCACCAAATAGCGCTCAAAATAGGGGATGTGTATAGACAGGGCGTTGATGTAAATTGAGAACAAGGGGTGAGTGAAGCTCCAGACAGGATTCTGGGCTGCAACTTTTTGCATATCAAATGACAAGCGCCTAACCACGATGTTGTCCATTGCGTTGCTGCGTGCTGTTGTCATTACTAATCCCTGACTTATCGTAAGCCGATTATTCTGATCACCCATTAAAGCATAGCGTGTGACCTTTCTTCTAGCTCAAAAAGCAGCTTGATCAAGCCTTTGGTTGTTGCGAGGCGCTGGATTAGTCCTTTTCAATTCAGTCAAAGTCAGCCAGTATTAAAATTAAGCGCATAATTACAAAGGCAAGATTCTGATGAAACAAGCACACAGCGAGCACCATGAACTAATCGTCCGTTACCAAGCAAAGTTGCTGGGCCATGGGGCGTTGGTACTGGTAATTGGTTTGATCAGTGGTTTGATGCTGATTTTTTCGATGTTAAAAGGCTTCGTAGTTTGGCCAATTATGGATATTCCGCATGAACTTCCAGGCACCGTTCGAGGGTGGAAGGCGGCTCATGTAGGTGGCATAACCAACGGCCTGCTAATAATAGTGGTGGCATTGGCAATGGCTAAATTGCCACTGACAGCGCGCGCTATAAAACTGGTTTTTTGGTCATTACTGGCCACAGGCTGGGGCAACACCCTTTTCTACTGGGGCGGAAATCTTTCACCCAATAGAGGTATCTCGTTCCACGCTAACGAGTATGGCGAAACTAATTTCGCCGGACTAATCGCATTCATTGGTGGCGGGGTTCCTATGCTCTTTACCATTCTGGCGTTGGTAATATTAGCGCTTGCAGCGTTTAAAAAGGGCGCAATCAGGTAGAGAT
>JBLHME010000021.1:0-48554 GCA_047623225.1 Cryomorphaceae bacterium | reverse complement strand
ATCTGGCGAGATAGGCGCTATTCGCTTTGCTAGTTACGAGAGAATAAAGGCCGCCATTTTGGATCAGCAGGCTCGTGGTTTAGTCCTTAACTAAGCCGACTCGCAGCCTGAAGAGCGTGTTCAGCGCGCGACCTCGAACCAATAGCCGCCGCTGTGCAAGCTTAGTCGCGCGTCTTCACTAGCCTGTTGCTGCATCGCCTCACTCACCCACTGATAATAGATGCTGCGATTCACGCGCGCCCACAAATCATAGCGCACGTTCACATAGGGCACCCATTGGTCTTGGTAGAGGCGCAGTTCAACGGGGTTTTGTTGACTCACAATTACTTGCTCGTGGGTATTAGTGACAGCAACCCAGGTATCTTCAACGTGCTCCATTTGGTGCACAACAAAAGCACAGTCCTCCACTTCGATGACTAGTTTTTCGACCGGTGTTACAAGGTAGTGCTGACCATCTTCAAACCAGAGGATGCTGGCAAACAATTTTACTAACTTTTCTCTCAGGATTGGGCCACCTTCGTGAAACCAAAAACCTTGCGCATCGATACGCATATCTATTTCGCCTACATCATCAGGCTTCCAAAGATGTACAGGCGGTGAAGATTGTTGATCTATTTGTGCGGCAATTTCTTTGAGTCTGTTCATCGATTGATTATAGTGTCAGCGCTCAGTCAATCAAGAACCTCTTTCACCAAAGGCTTAACCGCTCATGTTTTCACTCCACCCGCAGCTTGCCGCCGACACTATTTTAGTAGGCCATCTACCGCTATGCGAAGTATTACTGGTAAACGACTCAACGTATCCTTGGCTAATTCTGGTGCCCCGCCGAGTAGATGTGCGCGAATTATTCGAACTTAACGAAGCCGATCAACAACAGATGCAGAATGAATCTCTGGCATTGAGCAAATTACTGATGCAACATTTTCAAGGGGATAAATTTAATTATGCCGCTCTGGGTAACATGGTTTCGCAGTTGCACCTGCATCACATAGTGCGATTTAAACATGACGCTGCATGGCCAAAAGCAGTTTGGGGCGCTGCGCCAGCGCAGGCGTATAGTGAGCAACAGGCGCAACAGATAAAACTTGAGCTGCAGGCTTTGATCGGTCAGCAACTCGAAGGATTCAAACCGTGCTAGGGCTACCTAAAAACATTATCGTCATTTCTATTGCTATGGCGCTTAGTTTTACCATCACGTCGATGATGGTTTTGGTCGCCGGCATTCTAGGTGCCCAAATCGCTCCAAGTCCCGAATTGGCAACCCTGCCCATGGCCTTAATGGTGGTTGGCACCGCAACCGCCACCATCCCAGCTGCATTATTGATGCAAAAAATAGGCCGCAAAGCCGGCATGGCCATAGGTATTGCGATCGCCTTGGTTGGAGCTGGCCTTGCTTGCTATGCAGCCGTAATCGCTAACTTTACTTTGCTAATTGTTGGCTCGACCATGCTCGGTTTAAACGCCGCGTTTACCCAACAAGGCCGGTTCATCATTTTAGAAAATGCAAACAATCAGAAGCAGGCTGCAGACGGCTTAACCTTAGGTTTGATGGCAAATTTAGTGGCCGCATTTTTAGGTCCAGAGCTAGGCTTGCGAGGAGAACATTTACTAGGCGCCGACACCGCTTTTGCGGGCTCTTTCCTGCTTGGCTCAATCACCTTAATGTTAAGTTTAGTGGCCTTATCGTTTTACAAAAATGTTCCAACGGTAATAACTAAACAAACAACACAGCGCCGCTCGATTTTTACCATTATGCGCCAACCAACGTTTATCTTAGCTGCAGGGTCTGCCGCGGTTGGATATGCTGTTATGGCGCTTGTAATGACAGCTACACCCATTAGTATGCATGAGGTAGAGGGGCACTCTCTGGGTCATACAAAGCTGGTCATTCAAACCCATATTATTGCCATGTTCCTGCCCTCGCTGATTTCAGGCGCCCTGCTCAAACGAGGCTATCGTAAACGTTTATTATTGCTTGGCCTGGCTATTTACGCCTTAGTGATGTTTGTCGGCTACAGTGGTTCGCAGGTGATGCATTTTTGGTGGGCGCTTCTCTTGTTAGGGCTGGGATGGAACCTAATATTCATGACCAGCACCAGCTTACTACCCTCGGCTTATAGCGAAGATGAAAAGTTCCAAGTGCAGGCCGCCAACGATTTTTTGATATTTGGCTTTCAAGCTGTGGCTGCATTCTTTGCGGGCTGGCTGCTCTATACCTTATCTTGGTCGGGGGTACTTTCTATCGCTTTAGCGATTACCATCGCATGGGGATTTGTGGTGGCAATTTTATCATTCCGCAACTCATCGTTATAGCCTTCATATTGGCTGCAACTCTGGGCATTTCTAATATTCGCTTAATAACTGCAAAAACTCATCGCCGTATTTTTGCAGCTTAACTTCTCCAACGCCGCTGATGCTCAACAACTCGGCATTGTCCTTTGGACGAAATTCCATCATCTCCATCAATGTAGCGTCATGAAAAATCGTGTAGGGAGGCACTCCCTGTGCTTCGGCTAAGGTCTTTCGACAGGCTCTTAAAGCATCCCAAAGCTCTCTATCACCTTCATCCACCTTGCTCGCCACACGCTTTGCGCGTGTTGGTTTAATCGCTTCAATATCTTCGCGCAGAAAAACTTTGATTTCGCCTTTGAGTAGACTTCTGGCCTTTTCGGTTAACTGAATGGCGCCGTATTGTGCTTCGTTCACTAACAAATAATTTTGCACCAACAATTGGCGCAGTATCGAGCGCCATTGCTTATCGCCTAAGTCTTCTCCAATGCCAAAGGTGCTTAACTTGTGGTGCCCGAATTGATTTACCTTTGGCGTATCTTTACCGCGCAAAACATCGATCACGTGACCGGAGCCGAAACGCTGACCTGTGCGATAAATATTGGACATTAATTTTTGCGCTGCCTCAGTGGCATCCCATGTTTTAGGCGGATTAAGACAAACATCACAATTGCCACACGCGCCTTGCATTGATTCACCAAAATACTGCAGCAATGACCTGCGCCGACAAGTGGTGGCTTCACACCAGCCCAACAAACTGTCAATTTTGCCGCGCTCTATGCGTTTATGTTGCTCGTCGGCATTGGAATCATTAACCATTTTGGCAATGCGCACCACGTCTTGTAAACCGTACACCATCCAGGCATCACTAGGCTGACCATCGCGGCCCGCACGACCGGTTTCTTGATAGTAAGCTTCAAGACTCTTGGGTAAATCCAAATGCGCAACAAAACGCACATCAGGCTTGTCAATGCCCATACCAAAAGCGATGGTTGCCACCATGACCACCCCTTCCTCACGTAGAAAACGACGCTGGTTATCAGCACGCTGATGTGCATCCAGCCCCGCGTGGTAGGGCAAGGCATTAACGCCGCGCCCTTCTAGCCAAGCAGCAATGCCGTCGACTCGATTTCGCGACATGCAATAAACAATGCCAGCCTTGCCCCTGTAATCCTGCAAGAACTTAATCAGCTGTGCTTTAGCATCGCCTTTCTCCTGCACAATGTAGCGTATATTTGGGCGATCAAAACTACTGACAAATACTTCTGGCTCGTGCAACGCCAAACGAGCCACAATCTCTTCGCGCGTGCGCTGATCAGCAGTGGCGGTTAAGGCAATACGAGGCACATTAGGGAATGCTTGCGCTAATACATGCAAACCCAAGTAGTCAGCGCGAAAATCATGCCCCCATTGCGACACACAATGAGCCTCATCGATTGCGATCAATGATATTTCCACAGACATCAAACGCTGCAAAGTATTTTCTTGCAAAAGCCGTTCAGGTGCCACATACAACAAATCTAGATTACCATCATGTATGGCGCGCATTACTTCGCTATGTTGTTCACGAGATAACGTAGAATTCAAATAAGCCGCTCTTAAGCCTAATTGCAGCAAGGCGCCCACCTGGTCCTGCATTAGCGCGATCAACGGCGAAACAACAATCGCCATGCCATCGCGCACCACACCCGGTATTTGGTAACAAAGTGACTTGCCACCACCAGTAGGCATCAAAATAAGGCTATCGCGCCCATCAAGGGTAGATTGGATTACCTTTTTTTGTTGGCCACGAAAATCCACGTAACCAAAGGTGTGTTTGAGTAGCTCTTCTGCTCGGTTGATCATCCTTGTTCCTGCCGAGTTAGTGGTGAATAAAAAGGTGTATTTAGTACACCCATTAACAATAACACACACGCTAATGACGGCAGCAAATGTCTTTTGAAATAGATAGCGTTCACCTTAATTAGAACAAGCAGTTCGAGTAATCAACGGAATTTCGGCGGCACATAGTCAAACTTGAGCATCTGCTCGCGATGTTGTTCAATAATGTTGAGCACCTGCTCTTGATTAAGGCGTTCTATCCACTGGTGTTTTTTGCCTTGGCGAAAAAATGACTCAGCTTTCAAGCTACGCTCACTGAAACCTGCAGATATTTCCTGTTTTTTTAATTCGCGAAATGACGAAAATTTAATTGCCTTTTTAATCTTTGTCCTACCAGAGTCCAACCCAAGAAGTTTGGCCACCTGCATAAACGTGGCGACCGGTTTATCTAACATGTCTTCGTATCTAAGCACTAGAAAATTCGGGCTGGCCGTAGTGGTCCAGCTCTCCACATGTTGCGACCAAGAACCTAGAAAACCGCCAGCGCTTTGCTCATCAGCTTGCTTGGCCGTATTCGGGTCGCGCATAAACTCGATTGCTTGATCTATGCTCAATCCAAAATGATCTGCCGCCGAAATTACCACATCTAAAGGATTGCGCAGCACATATACCGCTGCAGCGGTAACTTGCAAATTATGTAAAGCAGCACCTTGGTAGTTAGCCAATTGATTGTGAGTCTTTGTCATCACGCTGCCTCTGGCTACACTGGCGGCGATGTCTCCATGCACCTTCGGCCGCAGCGCGGCTAGCTGGTCAAAAGGAGTATTTGCAACAGCCTCAGTCAAATATGGCTGATACCATTTTGGTTCGGCTTCAGACTCGAAAAAACCGCTAACAGCATCTAGCTGCGAAGGTTGTACCGGGTCGTGCAACAAGTTATGTATAAAAGCGCGCAGCCAAGTATTCCCCGACTTAGGGTACGACGCTAACCAAACTATATTGCCCATGATTTAAACTCTGCGACCTGAAACACCAGGCCATTGTGAATTGACGGAGCAAGATTATATAACAGCTCACTGGCAAGACCCGCAAATGGATGCATATTTCTAATGCTTAATTCACCGAATGAGTCTGTTAGACTCACAATTGCTTTTCGCAACTACCGAACTGAACTATGTCTCGCTGGCGCCCCCCTCAACCTCGATCCTCTCCGTACATTACGCCTGAAGGCTACGCAACTCTTGAAAAAGAGCTTAGAGAGCTTTGGGCCAAGCGCAGGATAGTAAACGACGCATTAGCCGCCGCCGCCGCCGAGGGCGACCGGTCTGAAAATGCTGAATACATCTATCGAAAAAAGGAACAGGCAGGCATTGACCGACGAATACGTTATCTGCAAAAGCGTTTACCCGACTTAAAGCTGATAGATAAGGTTGGCAACAAAGCTCAGATCTATTTTGGTGCCTATATAAGCGTGGCAAAAGAAGATGGCGACCAGTTAAATTACCGAATCGTAGGGCCTGATGAAACAGATGCAAAACGCGGCTATATAAGCATCGACTCGCCGCTGGCCAAAGGACTACTGAAGAAACAAGTTGGTGACGAAGTTGCAGTGATGATCGCATCTGAGGTCATCGAATATCTAGTATTGGCCGTTCGCTATTAGGTCTAACCCGTATTTGGCAAGAAAATGCGCTTACCGATGTCAAAAGTTACGATTTCCTAACCAAATGATTAAATTTGGATTAATCGACAGTAATAAACACATGTCCATCAGGTTTATTTGATATAAGTACTTTGTGGCCTTGGAAAGAACGAGCCAATGCCACAGTTGTTTTTCATTTGAAGAGCAAACTAAATATACCCCACCCCTACAGTATTTAGTTTGTATTGGCGCCTTGGTCCCTACGACCAAGGCGCTTTTTTTAGGTATGTTCTTTATACGTGCGCTTTGGCGCACTTTGGCCGCAGGCGCTTTATCCGTTCGCTTTGGTGCGCTTGGGCCTTTTTTACGTTAAGGGGGAACGTGTGTCTCTTGTGTATTGACTAGGTGCTTTTGGCTATACGTAGGATCGGCAGGTGTGTGTACCTGTGTATATCAGATTGCCACAAATCGGCAAGAATAGAGATTCTTTGTCTATTGCCCCTCGCCGGGGCGGGCGTGCATTTTCTTTGCTTGCCCAAAGAAAACAGAACCAAAAGAAAGGGCACCCCTTTCCGCTGTCCCTTCGGGTACCTATTTTTATTCGCTTTGTAATGGCGCTGCGGAACTCGCTTTGCTCAAACAGTCCTCGCGACAACTCCATTACAAAGCGAATAAAAATAGCCAGCTCCCTCTAGGGGGAAAAGATTATACCGTAGGAAGTTAAAACTCGCTACTTCGAAAGCTAGCTCATGCGAACGATGTTTAGGTAAAGCTTAGAATAGTAAAATTTCAGTACCATTGACTTTTTAGCCCAAGCGCCATTTAAAAAACCCTAAACGAGATAAACACAGGCTGTTTATCCACCGCATTGAAGTGGCCTAGAGTTTTTCTACTAAATCGAGGGTAGTCGGCGAGGATGTCTGAGCGCAGCGAGTTCCGCAGTCGCTCGATTTATTAGAAATAACTCTAGGAAGCGCCACTGATTAGCGGCGTGTTTCTTTGGTTCTGTTTCTTTGCACGAGCAAAGAAATGAACGCCCGCCCCGGCGAGGGGCAATCTATAACAAATTCAAATATCAAAAACTTCGCACTACCAAAGCAAATACAGCAGAGAACTATACAGCCTCAATCACCATAGCAATCCCCTGCCCACCACCAATACACAAAGTAACCAACCCATATTTGCCACCCACCCGCTGTAATTCATAAATAAGCTTAGTCATCAACACCGCACCACTGGCACCAATCGGGTGGCCAAGAGCAATAGCCCCGCCGTTGGGATTGGTTTTTTCGTTAGAAAACTCTAGTTCTTTGGCCACTGCAAGTGCTTGTGCTGCAAACGCTTCATTTGACTCAATCACATCCATATCTTCAACGCTTAATCCTGCTCGCTTTAAGGCGATAGTCGATGCCCCAACTGGGCCTATGCCCATAATTTCATTTGGTACCCCGCAACGGCCATACGACACCACTTTTGCCATCGGCTTAACATTTTGTTGCTTAACTTGTTGTTCAGTTGCTAACACCAACATACTGGCGCCATCATTGATTCCTGAAGCGTTGCCGGCGGTTACGCTACCACCTTCTTTAAAAACCGCCCGCAGACCCGCTAAGCCTTCGGCACTGCTGCTGGCGCGCGGATGTTCATCGGTATCGAAAATATTTACGCCCTTACGCGTTTTAATTTCGTAGGGCACGATTTGATCTTTAAAACGGCCTTGCTCAATCGCCGCCACCGCGCGCTGTTGGCTTTGCAAAGCAAAGGCGTCTTGCTCCTCGCGCGAAATGCTGTATTTATCAGCTAGATTCTCAGCCGTAACGCCCATGTGCCCAACACCAAAAGGATCGGTCAGTGCGCCTGTTAGCTCATCCTGAATCTTGCCATCGCCCATCGGTTGGCCCCAGCGATTGGTTGTCAGTAAATGTGCAGCAGAACTCATGATTTCAGTACCGCCAGCAACAGCAACGCCCACTTCACCTAACTGTAATTGCTGAGCTGCAAAGGTGATTGCTTCCAATCCAGAGCCGCACAATCTATTTAGGGTTAAAGATTGAGTATGTACTGGTAAGCCACCATCCAAGGCCACTCTGCGAGATATATAGGCGTCGCGGATTTCTGTTCTGATTACATGTCCAACTACATTTGACCCAACGCTGTCAACGTCAATACCCGCCCGCTGTACAGCTTCGCGTGTAACAAATGCACCTAAAGATGCAGGAGCAATACCTTTGAGGGCTCCGCCGAAACTGCCAATAGCGGTGCGCACTGCGCTGAGAATATAAACGTCGTTTGGCATGAAAATCTCTCTAATTAAAATTGTTATTTATTGGCAAGAATACTAACAAGCCCAAAGCCTGCTTGCTAGCATAGTCCTGACATGTTGAATATTGGTTTGTGCTATCGTCTGCGGCTATGCGTTTTAACCCATCATTTTTGGCTTTATTGATTTGCCTTTGCTTGCTTGGCACTTGGGGGGTATTAGAGCTCGCACAGAATGATCAGACATCTCAATTGCAGGTTGAGGTTAGTTCTGAAAGGGCGGTAGAAGCGTTGTTTAATCAGCAACCCAAGCAAATAGCAACTTCCAACCAGCTTTTGATAACAAAAATCGCGGTGCATGTCGAACAACAGAAAGACGCTGAAATCGACACTTTTCTGGCAAAATTGCGAACTTTTTTACGTGGTCACCACCCACAACAAGCTGCGCATTATATAGAAAGTATTTACTCGCAAATCTCGAGCCAAGATCTGATTGAATTTAAGCGCCTGTTTCACCTTCAGGCTAGCGACTACCAAAAGTCAGGCGATACTGAGCGGCAAAAACAATTGAGCATGGTGGCCGGAGACCTTTTTGACGACGTGAGCTTTTGGGATAATGCGGCGTACTTAGCAAGCTCTCAAAAAGATTGGTCAAACGCCTTGGTATCCTTACGCCGCTCTACCTATTTAGAGAACCAGCCAGATATTCTTGAGGAAAAGCTCTTCGATCTGGTGAAGGTTGCTAGCCATCTGCGCGCCCATTATGAAACGCTCGGTGACCAACTTGGCATTAAAGCCCTCTACCAAGAGCTCTACGATGAGCACCCAAGCTACCCGCGATTCCAATTGGAATTGGCCCAATCGCATTTACGCTTAGGCAACAAAAACCTAGCAAAACCTTTATTAAAGCAACTACAGTACGACCCTGAGCTTGGCGTCATTGCCGAGCAAAAACTTATAGCTATGCAAAAAAGTGACTCCATCGCTGTCATTGCCAGTTCTCCTGACGATCTTGATAGCCAGCCAACCGACATGGTGGTGCCACTGCGGCGTGTGGGCAATAGTCTAGTTGTGCCAGGTTCGATCAATGGTCGCAGCGTGTCTCTATTGCTGGACACCGGCGCATCCATCACGGCATTGTCGCAAGATATGATTTCACGTTTAAATCTCCAAGCAACCGGTGACAGCGTACAACTGAGTACGGCGAATGGCGTAACAAAGGCACGCTTGTATCGAATTTCAAAAATGCGTTTGGGCCGTGTTTTTGTAAGAGACGCAGTGGTTGCTGAAATTGATCTTAGGGCCAGCGGCTCCTTCCAAGGATTGCTGGGTACCGATATTCTAAATAATGCTGACCCGCGTTATAGTTACTTGATCGACAATAGTAAAAACGCCCTAATCTTCCGGCGTAAATAGACATTATTTTTCTGCTCAATTACTAGTTTTAGTTTAACAGTTCCTGGCTTTTACACTGATCCAATGTTTCATTATCACAAGGCTTCAAATAGCAACTCATCTTGTAGAAGTAGCGAATCGTGGAATTCCAAATCGGCAATAGTCACGGCCGAGACTATTGGCTTGACCGGTTCTGAACCCAACTGCGGCGCAAGCGGTAGCCACAGTGAGACGGCAAACAGTAAACTAACTGCTAGCAATCCAGGGCCTAAGTAGGCTGGCCTTAACCATGAATAAACGCCTGAACCTGAGACCTTTGTTTTACCAGCAGCAACTTTTGGTTTAGTTTGCTCAAGGGTTTTCGTTTTGCTAAGAATTTTCGCTTGCAAGCCTAAGCTATCCGATAAACGGGCTCTAGGCATATTCAATACCTCTTGCTCACTGAGCTTTAAGCTGTCTTTCTGAGGGCCGTATTTTGGTGAATTATCAAGCTTCGAAATGTTTCGTTTGTCATTAGTCATGAGATATCTCTTTGTTTGATGGCTTAACTACCAACGTCTCTCATAGTGCGCATGCCGGACTGTTCACGCATTTTATTTACCGATAAAGTCATGCTTCTTTTAGCACGAACCAACAGGGATTCGAGGGCTTTGAGGCTGATACCCATAATTTGTGCCGCTTGTTTTTGCGGCAGCTCTGAATAGACAACCAGATTAATTGCATCACGTTGCGCCGCAGGTAATTCGGAAATGGCGATCTCCAGGCAGTGCTGTTGCCAGCGTTCATATTGCTCTTGTTGCAAATTATTTTGTTCGCTATCGACAGTATCCACTATGTGATTGGCTGCATGCTGTTGTAGCGTAATCTCGCGCTTAGCCTTACGGTGAGAATCATGACAAGCATTGACGATGACTCTATAGAACCAGGTAGTAAAAAGACTTTTATCGGCATCCCATCGATTTGGGTTTTGCCACAGCTTGATAAAACACGCTTGCACCACCTCTTCTGCCTCACTGATGTTCTGCAGACTTTGAAAAGCCAGCCCTAGAAAGCGATCAGTATGCCGCCAAACCATCTCTGTGAAGGCATCGTGGTTGGCCTGCGCCACCATCTGCATTAAATTCCTTTCACTGAGATCACCGTACACCGTGTTTACTCCTCGGTTGGCTCAACCGCAGATGTTTTGTTTGCTTTGCGCGCCGCTTTCATTGCCTGCTTGTGCTCGGATCGCATCTCTTTTCTCCAGTCGCCAGCTTCGTCGGTGGTAACGTAACCATCGCTGTCTAAATCCATGTCGCTAAAACGTTGCTCTGCATTTTGCAGGTACTCAGTTAAGTCTAGCTTACCATCCTTGTTTGTATCTACCATTTGCATACGCTGAATTACTCGCTTGGCTCGATGTTCCGCCTTCATTTCCTTACTTTGTGCGCGGTGTTCTTTGTGAAGCTCCATTCTCTGCCCGCGCTGTTCGTTAGTAACTGTGCCCTGCTCTTGAGCATAGGCCGACCCGCAAAAAACCAAAATGCTGCCAATCGAGATAAGACTAAGTGATTTCATAATAAATTCTCTCTTGTGATTGTTTAATAGCCTTGATACGAAGAGCAGTCAAAATTCCTGCGCAGTTTGTCACCGAACTCGCATTCGCATTTAGAGTTATGGGTAATTATAAGACGTCAATGAGACTAAATTGTCTGTGTTGGTGGTCCACTAGCCAAGCTGCCTTAAGGTATAATTATGCCCAAATCAAGTTTCAAGCGCGTTTTCTAGGCAGAAGATTCGTTAACTAAATCTTGTCTTAACTATGAATACCACAAACACTCTTGATCGCGACACATCTGCTTCTAGTTGGAACAGCTATTGGCAAGGCGATAATGAAAGCTCGGCTTACTCGAGCAGCGGTGTTAATCATCAAGGCATCAATGAGTATTGGACTTCTTTATTCAGCCAACTCGAATCTCAAAACAGCATATCGAATTTCCTCGATATCGCCAGCGGAAATGGCGCTTTGCCAGAACTGGCGATGCAAGTTTTTAAGCAGCATAATGTAGAAATTACAGCTACCGATATATCCGCAGCAGCCATTGCCAACATCAGTCAACGCTTTCCAGAAATTAACTGCGTTGTCGCTGACGCCCTAACGCTGCCATTTCCATTGCAGTCGTTCGATCTTGTCACAAGCCAGTTTGGAATCGAGTACGCAGGTCTTGAAGCAATTGGCCCAGCGCTTGCCTTAGTAAAGCCGGGCGGGGCATTGGCTTTCATGTTACACGTAAGCGGTGGCAGTATAGACCAAGAATGCCAAAGCAATCAGAATGCATTGGAACAACTAGAGGAGTCTCTTTTTGTGCCTACGGCACGTAAAATGTTTGATTTCGGATTCAAGGCTATGGCTGGAGCTGATCGCCGAGCCTATGACGACGCTGCCAGTGATCTGGCCACAACGTTGCCAGCGGTTGAAGCCATTATTCAAGGGTTTGGTGGTGAAATTGCTGGCGGTCTACCGCGCAACTTATATAAAGATGTGGCTTCCATCACCGGCAAGCTAACAAACTACCATCCAGATGATGTGTTGCCATGGATTGATTCAATGCAGATTGAAATCAAGGCATATAGAAACCGCATGCAATCCATGCTTGAGGCATCATTGGATGAGCAGCAATTTTCGGAAATTTGTAGCGAAATCACTGATCACGGTTTCGAATTGCAAGACAATGCCGCGCTATTAGATCAACAAACCCAACTTCCCCTTGCATGGGTAATTAGAGCGAGAAAATCATCATGACTAGCGCCACCACAAAAGAAGACCCAGAACTAAAAGCATGGCGCCAAAAGACGCTCAAGAAGGGAGTTTATGACTTGGTCGACCTACAAATTTTTGATGAAGGTCTAGTGGAGGCAAAGCCCGCTTGGGTGCTACCGCATGTTCTGCTGATTGGCCATATCCGCAACAGAGGTTCTAATAATTCAATGCGTTGGTTTATATGTGGCGATTGCGAAACATCTCATGCCGCGCAAGAAGTTGCCTTGACACCACGTGAAGCAGCCCGACACTTCTCTCTTCTTTGGCAAGCCAAACTAGGCGAGGAAGTGGATCCGAATCATGAAAGCCTGCAAAAATTACTGCAACAAGCTGAAGCGCTCTATGAACTAACCTTAGTAGATGAATTTTGGATTAGTTAATCCCACCAAATAGGCATAAAAAAAGCCGCGACTAAGTCGCGGCTTTTTTTATTTTAACAGTACCTTTCAGTACTTTAGCTCTCACAAATGCTCTATCTAAACCTAAGTTAAGATGGCATTTGCGTGACACCTCGCAAGCAAGGTGTCATGCGAACTCAAGTCTTACTGCAGATCCCATTTCAAACGTAGGTAGTAACCACGTCCAAATTCACGATATGTAGCAGGGTCAGTACTAGCGTTGAAACCAACTTCAATGAAAGGAGGCTCTTCGTTAGTAACGTTGGTGATACCACCAGAGATAGTCAAACCGTCGTTGATGTCATAGCTACCAACGATGTCATGATACATCTGTGAATCAATCTTCTGGATGTATGAACCGTCTTCTTGGTTACCAGCGCCACAGTTACAGAAAGTATCTGCATCCATTTCACCAATAAACTCAGCTAAATAGCTAACAGAGAAACCACTGTCATGGGTCCAACCAAGACTGATGTTAGCTTTGTTCTCAGGGCGAGCACCACCATCAGATGCTGTTGGATCCGTATAACGACCAGACAAGTCTTCTTCAGGCTCACCTAGGAAAGCAGTACGGCTACGCTCTAGCGAACGAGTGTATAGAATACTCGCATCAACTTGACCGAAGCTAAACTCACGATCCCATTTCAACTCAAGGTCAATACCATTAGCACCTTGCTCAGAGATATTCAAAGCACCATCACGTACTTCAGTAACTTCGTTGTTGCCTGCGCGACGTGAAATTTGCGCACATGCATCAAGGTTGTTTTGAAGGTGACATTGGTTCAGGATGTTTTGAGTACCTAAGCTACCCAATCCGTCTTCAATTTGAATGTCCCAGTAATCCAATGTCGCAGTGAAGTTGTTGCCACCGAACTCTGGAGTCCATACAACACCCGCGGTAAACGTATTACCAGTTTCTGGGCGAAGGTTAGGGTTACCACCAACACGAGAGAAGATTTGCGAGTCACCCTGAACAGCCGGGCCGCCACAGTTAGCTAAACCTGGGTTTGCTACACATGGATCAGTCGCTGTTGGAAAGTTATCCGAAAAACCAGAGAACAATTGGAACAAGCCTGGAGCACGGAATACTGAACCAGCAGTAGCACGTAGACGTAAGTCATCGTTGATACCAAAGTCAGCTTTCAACTGCCAAGTCGTTTCGCCGTCAGTCACATTAAATGTGTCATGACGAAGACCCGCATCAAGAGTGAAGTTCTGTGTACCGTTATCAAACAGTGGGAATGACATTTCGCCAAAATAACTGTTGTTAGTGATAACACCAGATGTTCCAACTGTTTTACTACCGGTAACAGCACTAAGAGCCTTAGCCGAGTCAGGTATGAATCGAGCTTCCTCTTTACGATAGCTATAACCACCAGCCCAACCAATTTCCCCGCCTTGAAGTTCACCAAATGAACCATCAAGCGCGAAGCCGAAGTTGGTTTGCTCTTGCTTCAATTGGTCTGAAAGATCGGCCGAAACATAGTCGATCATATCTTCAGTCAACGAAGAAGTAGCAATTTCACCGGTTTCACGAACTACTGAGCCACCACCGAAAAAGTTAAACGGTACGCAACCAGTAATGATTGTGCTGGCATCGTTAATGTCCGTATAACACTCAGGACGTCCATCGCCATTCAAATCAGCTGATGGGCCTAAGGCATTGAAAAGGTTAGGACCAAAGAACTGTCCAAAGTCTACACTTTGGTTACTGCTGTAACCACGGTTGGCAAATACTTCCCAGCTAACGTCTTTGAATTCACCTTCGAAACCAAAATCAACTTGATACTGTTGAATGTCTTGCTCGAAACGGCGAGTAGTTTCAATCATACGACGACGCAAATCAGACACTGGCTCATATCGTAAAGAAGAACCAGTCGAGGCGTTGTAGCGATCGACCGCTTGACGTAGGTAAAAGTTGTCTTGGTGAATACCGTTATAGGCCTGACCCTCAAAAGTAGAAGAGTGAGCCGGCGAGCCAAAAGCAGAGAAGAACGGCTGTGGAGCTAGTTCTTGAGCTGATTGACGAACGTTTCCACGGAACTCAGATTTAAACTTAATGCTGTCATTAAGATCAAAATTGGCTGTGGCGAAAACATTAGTACGCTCATACGGCGTTTGCATGAAATTAACTGGCGCGTAGTTATAGTTACGACCATCATGCGGCGCAAGAAGACCCGCTTGATAAGGGGCATCAGCTGTAGTACCAACCAGGAATCGACCTTGGTCGATGAAACCAATACGAGACTCAGGGATCGCAGATGAACCAATACGGAAACAACCTGTTGGGTATGGCTCCGTTAGGTTGTTTTCACAGCCTTCTGGGTAAATGTAGAATGAATCACGAAAGTAGTCCCAAGGAGTGTCTGCTTGATACACTTCTTCTTGGGTAACATGCTCAAGACCGAAAACTACGTTACCGCCGTCGAATGCTTTACCAGCAACTAAGCCGAAAGAATTCTGTTTGCCGGAATCAGTTTCAGTCCAGTCGTAAGTCTGAGCTGTTAGCTCAAGGCCTTCAAAGTCGGTACGAGTAATGATGTTTACAACACCGGCTACCGCGTCTGCACCGTATACAGTAGAAGCACCATCTTTCAAGATCTCAACACGTTCAATCATGTTAGCTGGAATAGTTTGGTAATCACCTTGGTCAACAGTACGCTTACCGTTTACTAGAGTAAGAGTACGGCCAGTGCCCATACCACGTAGGTCGATGCGAACAGATCCGTCACCGCCGTTGTTGGTAGTGGTTCCGATTGGGGAACCCGCAGCAGAAGGCAAACGTTGAAGTAAATCACCAACGTCAAGCAAACCAGTTGCAGCTAGTTGCGCTTGTGAAATTACCGTTACTGGGCTTGCGCCCTCAATGTTCGGTCGCTTAATACGCGATCCTGTTACATACACTTCTTCAAGCGTATCGGTAGCTACGTCACCACCATCTTGTGCAACGGCAGCAGTCGAACCAAGTCCGAAAGTTGCGGCACCAGCAATGGCATAGCCTACCGCTTTACTTAGCGGGTTTTTTTGAAAAAACATAATAATGCTCCTCGTAAGTTTTGTTAATAAATCACCTAAAAATGAGTTAAAAATAAGGTGGAAATCTTATTCTTAATATTAGGCGTGGCTTATTTTTTCCGTATTTATTCTCTCTCTTCGATGAAAGGAAATTGGTCAAAATACGGTGATGAGAACGAAGATAAAGGAATTCGTTGTGTATTACAAGAAAATTACAAGCACGTTATATTTGCCAGATATAGCTTAGAACGATGAATGATTAATAGTCACATTGCCCGCCACCTAGCATACACCTGCAGTAAATTCGTATTCCTGTTGAAAAAGTTGGTGTTTTTACAACCAAATTACGCACAACCCGAAGATAATGCGGAGAGCATTACCTCAAGACTGAACAGGCGGCAGCAAGTTTTGGTTTAGGCTCATCACCAACAGCAATTTATTTTTCGCGTAACGTCTCTGTTGTTATGAAAATAAGTGATATTTACCATCAATTCTCGTTATGGGCCTTTTCACTTAACGGCCGGTTTCAAGGCCGTTTCTTAGCTCATCAAGCTCAGTTTCCCAATTGCGCCATTTACCCACAGAACGGGTGTGTGGCTTTTGTCTAACTTGCACCGAGCTGGCGGTCGCGCTGGCCGTTTGGTTTTGGTGATAATTAACGCATTCCATTTCAAAACCCAGTCCAAGCTGATCCAAAAGACTTCTAACCTGAGGTTCGGTATCGCCGACCAGTGATTCATAACTTACCTCAATAAGCCCACCAACAGCAGAGTGCCAATGATCCATCAATCTCGTATACGCATTGTGGTAAGCAACAAGATCGGCCTGCGTATAAGAGAATTTAAAAAATGGCTGCTTATACATGGCAAAACATGCGTCAAGAGGGTTTCGATTCAGCAATACGATCTTGGCATTAGGGAAGTAGCGCGCAATGAAACCGATATAAAGGAAGTTAAATGGATATTTTTCAACGAAACTCTGCTTGCCTTGAAGGCGATAAGCAATTGATTCAAAGTATTGCTGCGCTATTTTTGCCTGAGAGTTTTTAACAGCGGCTTTAATCACGCTGGGCGTTACATCTCGAACGGAACGTAAGCGGCTCGCAGATTTGATCGCCATTTCTAAGAAAAAACTCTCATCAGCAGTTTCAACTGTTGAATGTGATGCGATTATTTTTTCTACCAGGGTGGTTCCTGTGCGAGGCAATCCCACCACAAATATCGGTTGATTCCTATCTGAATCAAGATGCATGACTGGCTGAGCAGCTTGCACCCACCGCTTTGAGCATTGAGCAATAATATTATCAATCAGCGCTACATCTTGACCCACCGAATAACCAGCCGCATCGCATTGCTGTTTAGCGGCGTCTCCACCGGCCTGGTAGTAATGAAAAGCCTCGGCCCATTGTTCACGATCTTCAAGTTCCTTAGCGAGGGCGTAGTATAGAAAGATGTTTTGTTCTACTGGCAAATTGCTGGTGGCCAAGACCTCTTGCATAGCGGTGATGTGCTTACCATCTACAGCGGTTTGCAGGCGCGCGCGTTCATAATGATTACGCTGGTGATTTGGGTTTGCCAATAATAAGGAGTCATAGAGCGACGTAGCCAAATCAATCTCACCCACCTTAGTGGCACACGTCGCCAGCGCAGCCTCTATTCCGGCAACGTTTGGTTGCGCAGCATTAGCAGCTTCGTATAACGGCCATGCCTCGCTGTGTAAACCCAAGCGCGAATAAGTCTCGGCAGCCATAAACAAATATTTGGGGCTGTTAGACAAGTGATCTGTGTAGTTGTCCAAAAGCTCTTTGGCACGCCCATGCTTGCCAGTTCGCCCAGAGATGGATGCCAGTTCGATAGCCGCATCGTAACGCTTAGAATCATGCTGCAGAGATTGCGAGAAAGCTTGCGTGGCCGCAGGTATCTGACCCACCCCGGCATTCGTCAGGCCCATCAAGTACCACCCCTCTGAGCTGTCTCTTTGCAGCTCAAGAATTTTACTTGCGCATTGCTTGACTGATTGCCAATTCTTGCTCGCTGCCGCTTGACGAGCCTGTTTGCTCAATTGTTGGATAGCTGGGTTCAAATCATACCTCGCTGATTTAGCTCGAACTCACGTCGATTCCGTTTGCGATCAGGTGTTCTTTAAGAGGCGCGAGCTGATTCTCAAACCGACGCCACTTACCAATCGAGCCTGAATGTACTTTGGATCGCACCTGAACCGAACTCGCGGTGGTGCTCGGCGCGGCATTTTTCTCAAAGTGTAGGCAACCTTCTTCAAACTCAAGGCCCAAGCGATCCAACAGCCGCCTGGTCTGCGCTTCTTGATCATGAACCAAGTCTTCATAGCCCACCTCGATCACCCGGTCGCCGAGCACATCATTCCAATGCAAGCGCAATTTATTGTAGGCCACGTAGTACTGGCCTAGATGCTCGACAGAATAAGAGTACCGGTAGGCCCAAGTAAACACTTGTTTATACATTGAAAAGCAAGCATCTAATGGGTTACGCACCATATGTATAATGCGCGCATTCGGCCAGGCCTTGGCGATCAAACCAAGGTATAAAAAGTTGAACGGCAGCTTTTCAATAAACATCTTTTCTTCGCCTAATCGATAGTCCACAGATTGCATGTAATTGTCGGCCAGTGGCTGCACATCTTTACTCGACAGTTCACGTAACATTTCTGAGTCTATCTCTGGGCGATTTTCCAAGTCGCTCATTTTACGCATGGCCATTTGTAGAAAAAGGGTTTCGCCCAAACCGCTTACCTCTGAATGACTTGAAACAATTCGTTCCACCAAGGTTGTACCAGTGCGTGGTAAGCCCACTATGAATATAGGCGTTTTCGCTGAATTAGACTTAGCCGCTGGACTTTTTGTCTCGAACCAATTGCGATTGAATACGTCTATGATGGTATCGATAATTTCTATGTCTCGCACGGCATCGAACTTAGCGATGCTAAGCACCGCGTCGCACGCCTTGCGATAGTATTCAAAGCATTCACCCCATAGCTCAAGGTCTTCCAATTCCTTCGCGATCGCAAAGTACAGCGGTACGTCACGATCAATCTTTTCCTTGCTGGCAGACAATATGTCCTTCATTTGATTGATATGCGCTGAATTTGTGGCTTTTTCCAATCGTGAAAGTTGGTAGTGGTTCTTACGATGGTCCGGAAATCTCTCTAACAAGGTTGCGTAAAGCCCTCTGGCCTCATCGACCTTGCCTAAAAATACCGCGCAGGTAGCTAAGTTAGCTTGAAAGACATCAACTCCAGATTGCAATTCATTTGCGCGTTTAAATAAGGGCCAAGCTTTTTCAGACAAGCCAATTTCAGTATAGATGGTCCCAGCAAGATCAAGAAAACGAGGGCTGTCATACAATGCGCCTTCATACTCGCCCAAGACTTTTGCCGCATCAGAATTGCACCGCGTGATCGAATAACTATTCGCCAACTGCACAGCAATGTCATAGCGACCCGGCGCCAACTCCAATCCTTTTTTAAAGGCCTCAATTGTCTCACTACTGCGACGCTGTGCGCGATGCACTGTGCCCGTTAAATAATAGCCATCTGCATTTTGCGGGTCGGCGCGCAAAATCAGATCTGCGAGGTTCTGCACCAAGAGCCAATTATTTTGTGCAATGGCCTGACCTGCTGCAGCAATTAGTTGAGGTATGTTTGTGCTCATTGTTTAATAGCTTTGATCTTTTCAAAGGTGGCTAGGTTAACCCAACCAACGTATTAATCAATGCCTGAACCAATCAATTTAGGTCTGCAATTAAAATGGCAAAAAGCACGCAATCGAGTATTTGAGACAATCTTTGTTCTATTTTGATGACACAAACTCGCTGCAAAGTCGCTAACTTGTGATATTTTTGCGGGGTCATGGCTCACTGCTAACGGGAATTTATTCGTTTTAGCCTTGATGCCAACTATTCCTACATGGCAAACCGATGGTCATAATAATGACTACGAATGCCAAACTCTTATAAAAAATAATAGGCAAACCTATGAATGAAAATACTGCGAATCCGTTGAACACAGCGTTCTTTGGGCACCCCAAAGGATTACAAACCTTGTTCTTTACCGAAATGTGGGAACGCATGAGCTATTACGGCATGCGCGTTTTGCTTGTTCTCTATATGACTGCATCAATGCAAGAAGGCGGTTTGGCAATTTCAATCGCATCTGCTGGTGCGATATACGGCCTCTACACAGGCTCAGTCTATTTTATGGGTTTGCCCGGCGGTTGGATTGCTGACCGTTTGATTGGCGGTCAAAAAGCTATTTGGTATGGCGGCATCATCATCATGATAGGCCATATTATTTTGGCCATCCCGTCTGATAACACCTTCTTTATAGGTCTGATCTTTGTAGTACTTGGCACTGGACTTCTAAAGCCCAATATCAGCGCAGTTGTCGGCCAGCTGTATTCAATTGAAGATAACCGACGCGACGCGGGCTATGCCATTTACTACATGGGCATCAATCTCGGCTCTTTTATCGGTTACATCGTATGTGGTTACTTATCCACAGCTTATGGTTGGCATTGGGCTTTTGGTGCTGCTGCGGTTGGTATGGCTATTGGTCTGATTCAATATCGCAAAACCATTGGCAACCTAGAAGGCGTTAGTGCACAACCAACAGCTACCTTGACGCCCGCCGGAGACCGCAATAGCCGCATGGTGATTGGCGCCTTCTTGGTAATTGTGGCTCTGGTTGCATGGATGATGTTGACCGGCGCGCTAGTATTCGACCCCGTCAGCCTTGCCGGCAGCGTGGCCGTTATATTCACCTCGGTATTTGTACTCTATTTTTGCTCTATATACTTTTTTGGCGATCTTAATGGTCGCGAAAAACGCGGCATGATTGCTTTGTTGTTAGTGTGCGTTGCATCAGCCTGCTTTTGGTCTGGTTTCGAGCAAGCCGGCTCCACGCTGAACTTGTTCGCGCAAGATTACACAGATCGTATGATCGGGGATTTCGAAATACCCACGGGCTGGTTTGGTTCAGCCAACGCTTTGTTCATTGTATTGTTAACGCCTTTTTTCGCCGCTCTGTGGATTAATCTTGGCAAGCGCATGGTAACACCTGCTTATGGTATTAAATGCGCGATAGGCCTAATGATTATGGCCAGCGGTTTTATCGTTATGTTTTACGCCGCACAAATTGCCGCCACTGGTTTAAAAGCCGCTCCTTTTTGGCTAATCATGGTTTATTTCTTGCACACCGTGGGCGAGCTTTGCCTAAGCCCAATCGCATTGAGCGCGGTCAGTAAATTAGCACCACGCCGTTTCATTGGCCAAATGATGGGTGTATTTGTATTAACTTACTCCATAGGCAACATCATCGCTGGTCTTTTGTCCGGCAACTTCGACCCTAACAATGTTGCTGAAATGCCTAATCTCTATATGCAAATAGCGACCTTCAGTATTGGTATTGGCGCGGTAATTTTATTACTCGGCATGTTTACCAAGAAATGGGAACACGAAGTCGAAGAAGTCGACGCTTAGAGCAAAATAATCGGAACTGAAAATGAAACTAAAAATCCTTTACCCAGTGCTCATCGCAGCACTGGGCATGGGCATTGTTGCCTGTGAACAAAAAACCGAAGCCCCAACGGTCAGCGCTGAAACCCCAGCAGTCAGCCTTGAGCAATCTGCACCAGCTGAATCTGCCAAAGATTTTGTAACTCGAATTCAACAAGAGGGTTTAAAACTTTCTAAGGAAGTCGAGGCGGCTTATTGGGTCCGTAACACTTACATTACCAAAGACACTGCGGTATTGGCATCCAAAGCCGGCGAACGCTCGCTGGCGTTTGAGAGCTCAATGGTGGCGCAAGCCAAAAAATTCAAAGGCAGCGAGATGGGCACAGACACAGCTCGCGCTATCGAATTGATGTTGCGCGGCTCGTCTGCGCCAGCGCCCAATGACCCCGCGCTACAAGCCGAGTTATCCGAGGTGCTTACCGAAATGGAAGGCGCCTATGGATCTGGGAAATACTGTAATGACGCTGGTGAGTGTCGTGAACTTCAAGAGTTAGAAGCGGTATTGGCAAACTCACGTGATTACGATGAACTTCTGGATGTGTGGCAAGGTTGGCGCACAGTGTCACCCGCTTACCGCAAAACATATCAGCGCTTTGTGGAGCTGGGCAATCAGGGGGCGCAAGATTCAGGTTTTGCCAATTTGGCCGAAGCTTGGAAGTCTGGCTATGATATGGACACGCAAGAGTTCACTATTGAAGCGCGCCGCTTATGGGATCAAGTAAAGCCATTTTATGACGAACTTCAATGCCATGTGCGAGCCACTTTAAGCGAGCAATATGGCGCAGATAGAGTGTCGTTAGACGGTCCGATTCCCGCTCATTTGCTCGGCAACATGTGGTCACAGACTTGGGAAAATCTCTACCCCATGATGGAGCCTCACGCTGGGGTTGCGTCCTTGGATGTTACTGCCGCGCTCAAAGCACAAGGCTATGATGAACTGAAGATGACACAAACAGCCGAAGGATTTTTTACCTCCTTAGGCTTACCTGAGTTGCCCGATAGCTTCTATGAAAACTCAATGATCAAAAAACCTCAAGACCGTAACGTGGTTTGCCACGCAAGCGCTTGGGATATGGATAATGGTAATGACCCACGCATCAAGCAATGTGTAGAAATCACTGAAGAGCAATTTGGCACCCTGCACCATGAGCTTGGCCATATTTACTATTACTTGATGTATAAAGACCAACCTTCGGTTTTCAAAGGTGGCGCCCACGATGGCTTTCATGAAGCTATTGGCGACACAATTCAGTTGTCCATGACTCCCGGCTACTTGAAAGAAAAAGGTTTAATAGACGTTGTTGAGGAAAGTGAAGAAGCCACCTTGAATAAACAGATGAAGCTAGCCTTGGAAAAAATAGCATTTTTGCCGTTTGGCAAAATGATCGACGAGTGGCGCTGGAAAGTATTCTCAGGGGAAATTAGCCCAGACGAATACACTGCCGGCTGGTGGAAACTTCGTGAAGAGTATCAGGGCATAAAAGCGCCTATTGAACGGACCGAAGAAGACTTCGACCCGGGTGCCAAATACCACATTCCTGGCAACACTCCTTACACGCGCTACTTTCTTTCGTTCATCATGCAATTCCAATTCCACAAAGCTTTGTGTGAAAAAGCAGGCCATGAAGGCCCTCTGCATGAATGCTCCATTTATGGCAACAAAGATGCCGGTAAAGCCTTAGGCGACATGCTAGCGATGGGTCAAAGCAAACCTTGGCCCGATGCGATGGAAGCTTTAACTGGCCAACGGAGTATGGATGGCAGTGCGATTATCGACTACTTTGCTCCTTTGAATGCATATCTCAAAGAGCAAAACAAAGACCGACAATGCGGCTGGTAACGCTGGCGCGCAAATAGCAGCGGATAAAATATGACCTTGATTTCAGCGGCACTATTGTTGTTCTTAGTAATGGACCCTTTGGGTAATATTCCATTATTTTTAACGGCGCTCAAAAACGTGCCGCCTGAACGCCGCACTAAGGTGATCATGCGGGAGCTTTTGATCGCCTTATTGATAATGATTGTGTTTTTGTTTTCAGGGCAAGCCTTTTTATCTGCCCTACATATCTCTGAGCCTGCGCTCACTGCTACTGGCGGGGTTATTCTGTTCTTAATCGCGATTAAGATGATCTTCCCCAATAGCGATGACAGCGCTAAACCGAACAATGAAGATGAGCCCTTCATTGTGCCATTGGCGATCCCCTATATAGCAGGCCCCTCAGCACTGGCAACCTTGTTATTGATTATGAACGGTGAGCCAGATCGCTGGCCAGAATGGCTCAGCGCTTTGTTTGCCGCCTGGTTTGTGAGCGGAATAATCCTACTCTCCGCTGGATTTTTGGCGAAGATATTACGTAATCGTGGATTAATAGCAATCGAGCGATTAATGGGCATGATCTTGGTGGCCATTGCAATTCAGATGCTGATGAATGGCATAGCCGAGTTTGCTGTTGTATTAAGTGCTCAGAACTAGGTCTCGCTAGCCTTGCCTTGCGCGGTTGCCTTTTCTTTCTGGGCAATCGCAGCTTCGTCAACTGTAGCTTCATCAACTGTAGAGGCCTCAGGCTCTACCGCGGCCAAATTTTCAGTTTCTGCAACTTGCTCTGCCGGGTCCAATTTGGGCATTTTACGCATTGGGTCGCTCTCGTCTGCAAGCGCGACAGCCACGCTGTCTGGGCGACATAACGACGTTGCGCCAAGCGAAAGGTGGCGATAAAGATCCTGATATTGGTCAGTCATATCCTTAAACTTTTTAGAAGTCTCCTCAAAGTGCAATTCGACGTCTTGCTGATAGCGCTGGTATTCTTCTCGCACTTTACTTGGCGAGACCGAACCGCTGCGCAACTTATTTATCAACAACATAAGCGCCACGCCGAACAGCGCTCCGACGATGAAAATCCCCACTACATATAATAATTCTTGGCCCATCTCGATCTCTGATTAACAGTCATACAAAATTAGCTCTAGTTTACCCTAGCGCGGTGAGGTTAATATTGTGATTAAAGTTTGGAAATAGTGCGCAGGTCTTGCACACAGGGATGCTCTATAATGGTTAAATATGAATACCTAGTTTGTTTTGGAATAATTAAGAAATACAACATATGAAAAACATTGCAGCAAAAAACTCATTCAGCCTGATCGTGTTAATCGCCGGCCTATGTTGTGCAAGCTTGAGCACGTCAGTGTATGCCGATTTCGTTGAAGTCAAAGACGCTGAGCTCACCATGAACAAAGAGCTAGCGGTCGATATTGACCAAACGTTGCTTAATCTGCGTTATGGGCACTACAAATCAAGTGAATTGAATGACGAATACTCTTCTAGAACGCTCGATGCCTATCTCAAGTTACTTGATCCAAATAAAACCTATTTCCTACAATCCGACATTGATGAACTAAATATTTATCGATACAAGCTCGACGACCTTCTTAAGAAAAGGAATGCTGAAGTGGCATTCGATATTTTCAAACTGTATCGCCAACGCCTAAGCGAACGCACTGACTTGATCATGGATTTGATTGAAGTCGATTTTGATTTCACTAAAGATGAATCCATCAGTATTGATCGAGACCAATATACTTGGGCTAAAAGCAGCAATGAACTCACTGACAAATGGACCAAGCGAATTAAGAATGACACCTTGCAACAATTGATGGCCGAAACATCCATCAAGGAAGTGCGAGAGAATTTAACACGTCGATATCAGCGCCAAAAAGACGTGACTTACCAACTAAAAGCCGACGAAGTATTTGAATGGTTTATGAATGCCTATACCAAAGAATTAGGCCCTCATACGCAATATATGTCTCACGCCACCACCGAAAATTTTCGCATCAGCATGTCACTCTCATTAGAAGGCATAGGCGCTGCACTGCAAACAGAGCAAGACTACACGGTTATTAATAGAATTCTTCCCGGTGGCCCAGCTGAGCGCGATGGCACTATTAAACCAGAAGACAAGGTGGTTGGTGTAGCTCAAGACGATGAAGAAATGATTAACGTTATCGGCTGGCGGCTGATGGATGTGGTCAGAATGATCCGCGGCGACAAAGGCACCAAGGTGCGTTTGCAGATTATTTCTGGCGACAGTGCTCCAGGTTCTCCTCCAGAAACCATCGAGTTAGTTCGTGATGTCATCCAATTAGAAGACCAAGCGGCTAAGCTGAGCTCAGTGGAAATTCCTGATGGCGATATTGATCGACAGTATTCGGTGATCAGCATTCCTTCATTTTATTCAAATTCAGGTCAAGCAAAAAATGGCGCGAAATTTACCGCTACCACGCACGACGTACGCAAACTATTGGATGAAATGAAGCAAACCGACTCCGAAGGTTTAATCATTGATCTCCGCGGTAATGGCGGTGGGTATTTGAACGAGGCCATTACACTCACTGGCCTGTTTATTGAACAAGGCCCAGTAGTGCAAGTAATCCCCTCTAATCGAAAAGCGCAAGTGCTGAAAGATCGCAACCCAGCCGTGGCTTATGATGGCCCAATGGTGGTACTGATTAATCGCTACAGCGCCTCAGCTTCAGAAATTTTTGCCGCTGCCATGCAAGACTATGGCCGCGCAGTTATTGTTGGCGAACGCTCTTTTGGTAAAGGGACTGTTCAACGAGTTGCGCCATTGCGACGCGGCGCCGATGTAGAACACCAAAGCCAACTTAAATTCACCAACGCGCAATTCTTTCGCATCAATGGCGGCAGTACTCAGCATAAAGGCGTGACACCCGACATTGCTCTTAACTCTGGTGCCGAAGACGACGAGTTTGGCGAACGCGCGTATGACAATGCCTTGCCATGGTCCCAAACCAAACCAGCAGTTTACTCACCCGTGCAGATTCCAGTTTCAATGGTTAACCAAATGAGCGAAAAGCATTTACAGCGTTCTGGCAATTCGCCAGCGTTTGAATTACTGAGACAGAGTTCTTCTCGTATTGCCGAAAATAAAGACATCAAAGAGTTGTCGCTAAATATTGATGATAGGCAAGCCACCAGAGACAGGTCAGACGGCGAATCCTTGGCTCAACTAAACGCCTATCGAAAGTCGCTGAACTTAGAACCGGTGACCGCTGACACACGCAAAGATACCCCACTTCCAGATGAAGATGAACACTGGAACATCGTCTATCACACTGAAGCAGCACACATCTTGTTGGACCAATCTCGCTGGACAAGCACCTTGGTTACCAAGCGCACAGACCGTTAGACCATGCAATATGAGTGTGTGCTGCGCTCGGCTAAAGCTGCCTCAATATCGTTAGCAATACTACTTGCCTATACTAGCAGCAGCTATGCAGGCCTTAAGGCCACGCAAATTAGCGTTGACAACGCCGCCGAGTTAATTCAAAAAGGCCCTGATTCTATTGGAGGAATCGGTGATTGGTTGCTCAGCAATGGAACTTTGTGCGCTGTAATTTCAGACATTGAGCATGAGGGTGAGTTTTCTTACAAAGGCGGAGTACTGGTTGATCTGGGGTTTTGTGGCCGCGCGGATGATCACTACACCACTGCGCAAGATCTAGTCGATGCTAGCCGCTCGCGACCGTTAAACGGTGAGAGTATTAGCGTTGAACTAACCGAAAGCCAGGCTTCGGTCATCGTGAGGATGTCTACCCCAGGCGCTACACAGATCACCACCTACTCGGTGAACTTAGACCAAGCCAGACAACTATCAATAAACAAAACGCTCACTCGCAACCAACAAGAAGGGCATGATTTTGGACTCTACACACCACTGCATTTCAACTACCACTCGCTCGAGCCATTTGTTTTTTCCAGCCAAGATTTAACGCAAAGCAATGGCTTTAAACAGCAAGATTTCGTCTCGCGGGGCACAAGTGCAATGACCATTGCAACGCGCAACGCAGACACTATTATCACCATCAGCCCGCCTACTGCAGAAGTGCCGATAGCCTATGGTTGGCACATGAAATCCGCGCAACGAGTTGAGGGCAATGAGCGCTATGATGTACCCAAATTTGTGCTGGCGGATGACGAATCCAACGCCATGCTAGTGCTGTCAGATACCTTCTTGTTTGGTGGCAATGACAACCTTGGCTGGTTGCAGCTGGTGCAAATTCCCTTGCTTGAATTAGACCAAGGCGCGTCGCTGGAGATCCAAGAAGTAATTTATGTTGGCGAGCGTGGCGACGTTGCCGCGATAACAGACCAACTTTTAAGCGACTCCCAAACAGTAAGTGGCCGAGTCAGCGACACGCACTCAGCCTTGCATATCGATTTTAGCGACGGCACTCCACTTACCCACCTAAGACCCAAGACAGATGGCAGGTTTAGTTTCAAAGCACCCGTCGGTCAGTACACTGCTCGCCTAGTCGGCAGCGCAGGCCGTGAGAGCATCTCAGAGTTTGAAGTCACTTCAACAGCGTTGTCACTAGGCCTGCTCTCGCTGCAAGGCGCAGCAAGCGTGGCACTACCCCAAGGCGAGCCCATGAGGCTGGTTTTTATTGGCAGAGACGGCACCAGCAACCCAAACTTCATCGATACCTTCACTGGCTCATCGGTGATTGAAGAAGACGGCGAAAAATTTCGGCTCAAGAGCCCACAGATTTTTCTCGCCGGCCTGCCAGGGGATGTAGAAAAAATCGAACTTCAAGCGGGTGCCTATCGAGTGTATGCAACACGCGGCCCTGAATATTCGCTTGAAGTGACTGACATTGACGTCAAAGTAGGTGAATCCTACAATTTGGGAATAGCGGTTCCGCAAAGAGTGCTAAGCACGCCAGGTTTCATTGCCAGTGATTTGCACGTGCACGCGGGGCAAAGTTTTGACAATACCTTTTCTGAGACTGAACGAGTGCGCACCTTTGTGGCAGAACACGGCGAAGTGATGGTTTCAAGCGAGCACGACATGCCTGTCGATTTCGCGCCATTGATTGGCAAAATGGGTGCCGATAAGATGATCACCTCCATCGCAGCCGCAGAGGTGACAAGTTTACTGTCGACCGATCTTACGCCGTATACCGCTGGCCATACCAATTTTTTCCCATACCACCCAAGCCCACTCGAGTATCGACGTGGCATGGTGAATAATGAAAATAGAAGATTGCGCGACATTATGCACGATGTACGGCAAATTTCGCCAAACGTCTTAGTACAATTAAACCACCCACGCCAAAGCGACCGCCTAAGCGGAGAGCTTCCTGACAACTGGCGCGAGATGATCGACGCTGGTGACTATTTTGAGCACATGGGCCCTGCCGGGCACCCCTACCAACCCGACAAACCACTTCACAGTGAGCCGAATAATGTGTTGCTAGAAGCTGATCCGCAAACCGGTGTGCGCGATTTAGATTTTGATTTGATCGAGGTGATTAATGCTGGAGGTCCAGATCATGAATCACGCCTGCGCGCGGTTCGCAAAGACTGGTTGTCACTGGTAAAACAAGGCGAAAGAAAAGTTGCCACCGCCAATAGTGATTCACATATGAGCGCGCATCAGGTGGCTGTTCCAAGAACCATGGTATCCGTAATAGGCGACAGCGTAGCCAGCTTTAGCGAAGCAGAATTCATTGAATCACTCAGAGCGGGCAATGCGTATGGCACGACTGGGCCGATGATTGAAATCGATCTCTCTGGCAAACACATGGGTGAAACCTTTAGTGGCGAACGTGGGCAATTGAAGATGAAAATCACTTCAGCGGATTGGATCTCGGTAGATCTGCTCAAAGTTCAGGTCAATGGCGAAACAATTTCCGAATACCAATTAACTGATCAAGCCATCAATGAGCTTCTAATCCCCATAAGCTTTAATAAAGATTCCTTCGTGACCATCGAAGCAAGCGGGCCAACCACCCAGGCGTATCGCGATGTTTACCCAGACATATCTCCCTATGCTTTCACCAATGCAATCTTCGTTGACTATGACAGTGACGGGAAATGGCTAGCTCCGGGGCTCTAACCTCGACAGGTAGAAAAAACCCAAAACCACTCTCTTAGCAACACCGCATTGATGCAGCCAAACAAGTCGGCATGTCTAAAAGAAAATAAACAAATGGGTTTTACAATAACCCTATGTCATTGGATTGAGCCATTTTCCTTAATAAAACAGGATCTTGATAACGCGCTAAACTTATCGAATGTGCGTATTGGGGAAGGCTGCCGCCACACACCCAATCAGCACACAATGCTCCCGCAGCGCATGCCCCCATACTTCCAAATCCTGACAAAGCACCGGCAACGAAAGCGCCGCTATCGTCTAACGGTCCAACCAAGGGCCAGTTCTCTTCGGTCATAGTGTAGTAACCCCATAGTGCACTCGATTGTGCGGCAAGGATTCAATATACGGCGTAAGCATGGGGTTTAGTTTGGCAGCACCACCCATAACAATCTCTGGAAACGAAGGGTTATATTGTGGACCTTCTATCAATTGCCTAGAGTAGTCTGGCGCACTGAGTGTGGTGTTATGGGCCCAGCCAAGCTTTATCCAACGCCCGGCGCCCTCGGGGCGACAATGTATGCCACCTGGAATCACCTTTATTAGCCAAGCTAAACTAGGGTCGGCGGCTAAACTAGCGGCGTCCTCGGGTTGCCAATCAAGGCGTGTTTCATCAATGTCTATTGAAAACGGTTGTTGGCGTGGAACCGCACTCAAACTATCTTCAAAAGCGAGCTTTTGATGAAAGACATTTTTTATCGGCAGATCGACTCCTAACATGTTCGCGATGTCTGCTATATAGGGCCCCGCAGCGTTCACCACTATTTCTGCGCCCAGCGTTAGCTTTTCATCCTACGTGTCAATTTCCAGCTCATAATTACCATTGCAAGTTAAATTTGTGACTTGCCCATGCAATCTTGATAAGCCTAAAGGCTTACATTTTTGCGACATAAACTCGCCCATCTGCTGGCCGGATATATCGCCCGCTTTACGAATGTGCACAACGTTTTGGATATCAGCATTAAACGCAGGAAAAGTTTGTTGTATCAGCGCCGTATTTGAAAGAACGTCTACGCCGTCGATCCCGGCAGCCCAGTTCGTGTTATGCGGGTCAAGATAATTTGAGCTTGATGAACTAGAGTGCTGACGCACTGACTCGCTTGGATCCTCAAAGTTAGCATTTAGGGTAGCCAGCAGACCGTCAATATCTTTACCACGAGTCGCTAACGCATAACCCCTTTGTTGCATATTCAGCACATTAGATGACTCTTGCGCAATGTCGTGCATAAGGCTAATGCTGTGGTCAGTAAACTGCGTCATCTGCTTGCTGGGCCACCAATTTCGGTAATTGTCCCCCGATTGCGCACTGGTATAGCTCATTGGCTCTCGGCTATCGATCAACAACACCGACGTGCGCTGATATTTTCGGCAAAGGTAATACGCCGTTGCAATCCCTACAAAGCCTGCTCCAATAATTGCAATTTCTACATTGTCGCGCTTGCTCATGTTTGAGGTCGGCCTGAATAAAAAGACTTACAACGCATTGAAAACTAGGCTCACCTAAAAATTCATTAGAGAGGAATTGACGCGCGATATGAGGGCATAGCGCAAAAGCACAATAGGCCTAAGCGCCCCAAGAGTTGCGGTTCTGCTTGCCTGATCGAGATAACACCCAGCCAAGAAATAAACCTAGCAACAAAATTCCGGCCATGGTTAGGTTGCGCACATAATCGGCATTGTCTTTGAGAGTTTCGTTTTGGATTCGAATATCGTCAAGCTGCAACAATAATTGCTGTACTTCGCTTTCAAGTCGAACATTGCGTTCGGAAAGATTCACCGCATCTTTTGAGACTTCTCTAATGGTAGTAAGTTCTTTGTTAGAGGTAGTTAACTGATTAGTCAGTCGCGTATTTTCACCAATCAAAATTTGATTTTCTTCTTGGCTAGTGGCCAATAGCCCTTGCAGCTCGCCAGGTTTAGAGCGTAAGGTTTTAAGCTGCCCCTCTAAGTATCGGACTCGATTTCGTGCCGATTGATTATCGCTAAGAAAACGGGTTAAGACATAGCCAATCTCACCCTGGCCCGTTTGCACTTGGCTGTGACCATTGCCTGAATCCACACGCAAAACCTCGATCCGCGTACCGCTTTTTAAGGCTCGCACAATTTTATTTTGGATGCTCGGGCCGGTGCGCATCATGATTTCGAATTCGTCGGTTACGTATCGCGTTTGCGCCAACGCCTGATAGGAAAAAGCTAACAGCAGAATACTGACTAATACAATGTGTGCGACGGAGAGAGTTTTGTTCATTATTAAGGTCTGCTAAGTGAACCAACTATTTATTTGAATGCGACGGATTATACACCTGTGGTTTGCCGCGCCAATGTTCTGTGAGCAAAACTGACCAAAGCTTAATTAGTCTAAATTCAAATCCTTTAGTTTGCGGGTTAAGGTATTTCTGCCCCAGCCCAACATCTTCGCTGCATTTTGGCGATGCCCATTACTGTGATCCAAAGCCACGGTCAGCATTACTGCTTCAAAACGTTTGAGCAATTCTTCCAATACGTCATGCTGACCTATATTTAGTTTGTGTTTTACCACTTTGGCTAAAGCTGCCTCCCAATCCTGCGGGGCGTTTTGTACAATCGCAGAAGATAGCTCCTTGGGCAGGTCTTCCACACTCACAGATTTAGCCGGCGCCATAACAGTGATCCAACGACACATATTTTCCAGTTGCCGCACATTGCCCGGCCAACTGTAAGCCATCAACTTATTAAGCGCAGGTTCACTCAGCACTTTCATCTCAACTTGCAGCTCCTCAGCGCTAGTGCGCAAGAACCGTTTGGCCAACAATGGCACATCTTCGGCGCGCTCACTCAGCGATGGGATATCGATTCTTATTACATTTAGACGGTGGTATAGGTCTTCTCTGAATTGGCCATTCTCTACTTGTTTTTCAAGGTCTCTATTAGTTGCAGCCAGCACACGAACATCAACCGATACTAGATCACGCCCACCAACCCGATAAAAACGTCGATCCGATAACACACGCAGTAAGCGCGTCTGTAAATCGGCGCTCATTTCGCCTATTTCATCTAGAAACAAGGTGCCACCATCGGCTTGCTCAAAACGACCTTTTCGCTGCGCTTGCGCGCCAGTGAATGCGCCTTTCTCATGGCCAAACAATTCGGACTCGAGTAACTCAGCCGGTATAGCGGCGATGTTTATCGCCACAAAGGGTTTATGAGCACGCGGGCTATGACGATGCAGAGCGTTGGCTACCAGTTCTTTACCAGTGCCAGATTGACCGCACACCATCACATTTATATTCGATTTTGCCAATCGGCCAATAGCACGAAAGACCTCCTGCATTGCAGGGGCTTCACCAATAATATCAACCTCGGCATTGGTCTCCTCGTCTGCTATACCCTCGTCTGCTATACCCTCGCCTTCTTTAGGCTCAACGGCTCTATGCACCAAGCGAACAGCTTCGTCTAAATCAAATGGCTTTGGCAGATATTCGAACGCCCCGCTTTCATAAGAAGCCAAGGCACTGTCCAAATCCGTGTGTGCGGTCATCACAATGCAAGGAATACCTGGATGCTGCTCATGCATCAGTTTGGCCAATTCCAGACCACTCATACCCGGCATACGAATGTCGGTCATTAATACTTCTGGCGTGTCCCCTTCAAATGCTTGAAGTACCGATTCAGCATCTTCAAAATCGCTCACATTGAACCCTTCGGCGCGTAAGGCGCGAGCCAATACCCAACGAATTGATGAGTCGTCATCGACAATCCAAACCTTATTCATTGTGTTGCTCCTTGAGCTTCTTTTCAGCGTCGATATAGGGCAGGTAAATAGTGAAGCAAGTTTTACCATTAAAGTCTTCTAGCTGCACAACGCCGTTGTGTCGCTGAACAATCTCTTGAGTGATAGACAGGCCAAGTCCAGAACCATTGGGGCGACCTGTAATTAGGGGATCAAAAATTATTTCGCGCATTTCTTCAGCAACACCAGGGCCTTCATCCCAAATCTTGATTTTCATGACTTGGCGATACATATCACGATTAATTGTAACAAAGCGTTCAAATTGAGTGACAAAGCCAATGGTAGGTTTTGTCGCGCCTTCTTGCGCTTCAATAGCATTGCCAACCACATTTAATACAGCCTGTATCATTTGCTCTTTATCAACCTTTATTTCCGGCAGGGTAGGATCGTAAAATCGGTTTATGCGCAGCTTACCTTCAGATTTAACACTCACTAAATGCACCACGTGCTCGAGAACTTCGTGAATATTCAAGTATTCAGGTTTTAATTGCTCGCGCGAGCCCATCACTCTATCAACCAAACGGGTAAGCCGGTCTGCCTCCTTAATCAGAATCTCAGTAAGCTCCTGGTGCGACGGCTCAATCAGCTCACGATCGAGCAATTGTGCTGCGCCGCGAATCCCGCCAAGAGGATTCTTAATTTCGTGCGCCAAACCACGCATCATTAGGCGAAAAGATTGCTGCCGCTCAAGCTGGTTTTTTTCCTTCATAAACCGAGAAATACGATTAATCGAGTTTATCTCGACCAGTACTGAGGGTTCCACTCCGTGGGCGCTAGTCACGCATGACAAGGTCATATCGGCTAAAGATTCTTGGCCAAATACTTTCAACTCAACTTCGCGCAGAGTGTATTGAGCATTAGTCCGCAAGCAATTGGCCATACATTTCACCACCACCTGTTGTGGAATTAGATCGGTGAGTGATTTGCCCACAAGGTTGCGCCGACTTTGACTAAATAGAGTTTCGGTGGCGATATTAACCCGTTCAATCGTTGAATCTCTATCGACCAAGATAATTGCCGATTTGAGGCTCTCAAAGAGTGTTTTTGTATCGTTTATGATTGCTGATCGCATTAGTTTAGATGTTTTGCACCAAAGTGGTGCGTGCCACTGTAAAAAAACGCCCCAGAAATTTCCGAGGCGTTTTTTACAACGCTTTTAGCAGCTGTACGACAATTGAAATTCAATTGGGTGGGTGTGCATACGCAGCGCATCAACTTCTTCTTGCTTGAGTGCTATATATGCATCAATGGCGCTGTTACTAAACACGCCACCGGCCAACAAGAACTCTCGATCGTTATCCAATGCTTCAAGTGCTTGGTCAAGACCCGCTGCCACTGTTGGAATCTTGGCTTGCTCAGCAGCTGGCAATTCATACAAATCTTCGTCAGCCGCATCGCCTGGGTGAATCTTATTTTTAATCCCATCTAAGCCGGCCATCAACATAGAGGTGAATGCTAGATAAGGGTTAGCGGTTGAATCTGGAAACCGAATTTCGATTCGGCGCCCTTTAGGATTAGAAACATAAGGGATTCGGCACGACGCTGAACGATTGCGCGCTGAATAAGCCAACAGCACAGGTGCTTCGAAGCCTGGAACCAAACGCTTGTAACTATTGGTTGAGGCATTTGCGAACGCGTTGATTGCACGAGCATGTTTGAAAATACCACCAATGTAGTACAAAGCGTCTTCACTCAAGCCGCCGTAGCCGTCACCCGAGAACATGTTTTCACCATCTTTGAAGATTGACTGGTGAACATGCATACCTGAACCATTATCTCCCACGATCGGCTTAGGCATAAAGGTAGCCGTCTTGCCAAACATGTGAGCAGTGTTATGAACAGCGTACTTAAAGATTTGTACTTCGTCGGCTTTACGCACCAAGGTATTAAAGATTGTACCAATTTCGCATTGACCACCAGTAGCCACTTCGTGGTGATGCACCTCAGTTGGTGCTCCCATAGCATCTGACGATTGACACATTGCAGCGCGCAAGTCGTGCAAGGAATCAACAGGGGGTACAGGAAAGTAACCGCCTTTCAAGCCGGGGCGGTGAGCCATGTTACCGCCTTCGTACGACTTATCAGAATTCCAGTAGGCTTCTGATGAGTCAACTTCGTAGAACGAACCACGCGCTTCGGTTGAGTAACGTACATCGTCAAATACGAAGAATTCGTTCTCAGGGCCAAAATACGCTGTATCGCCAATACCAGTTTCTTGCAAATAAGCTTCAGCGCGTTTAGCAATTGAGCGAGGGTCGCGGTCATAACCTTCCATGGTAGAAGGCTCAATAATATCGCAACGAATATTAAGTGTTTTATCTTGGAAAAATGGGTCAAGAACTGCTGACTCTGCTTCAGGCATCAAAATCATGTCTGATTCGTTGATTCCCTTCCATCCAGCAACCGAAGAACCGTCGAACATTTTGCCTTCGACAAACGTATCTTCGTCTACCACTGAGGTAGGTACAGTTACGTGTTGCTCTTTACCCCGAGTATCGGTGAAACGAAAATCGATATACTTGATATCTTCGTCTTTTATCTGTTTTAGTACGTCTGAAGCTGACATTAAATTTTACCTCAATCACAATTGTTATTGTTTTTGCGTCGCGCTCTTAATCACACATCAATGGCGCAATAAGTAGCGATAAGCGTTTGTTTGACAGTCATTTGAAAGCGCAAAATATTTAACGTTTTAATATCTAACACTCCATCCCAAAGCAGCTGAAATAGACTGAGCTCCTGTGCGTCACTTAGCTCTTAAGTGACGCGCAGCAGGCAGTCTATTATAAGCAAGCTTCGTGCCAAGTATCCACCTGATAAATAGCGCCCAAATGCACGTAATCAGGTCGTTAGACGCACTAAATGTGTGAGCGTGCACTTAAGGGCGCACCATAATAGAGCATTCGTCAAAAATGCGCACTATGTTGGTGCGGTTAATTAATGCTTTAATAACACGAGACTTGCTACATTTTCGCTTAGAGTTTAATCGCTAGCGTTTCCTTAACGGTTTCCATAGCGGCAATACTGGTTGATTCCTTCACACCGGGTAAGCTGAGTATTTCGCCTTCCAATAAGTCTCGATAGGCAGCCATGTCTTTAACTCTTGCCTTAACGAGAAAATCAAAACTACCGGTTACCAAATAGCATTCTTGCACTGAGCTGAGATTTATTATTGCACGTCGAAAATCATCGAAAGTCTGCTTGCTAGTACGATCTAGGGTGATTTGCACAAATACCACCAATCCAGCATCCAATTTCTGCGCGCTCAGGCGCGCGGAATAACCCTTAATTAGGCCAGCGCGCTCCAATTTACGCACTCGTTCAATGCAAGGTGTCGTTGTTAAGCCTACCTTCTTGCCTAGGTCAGTAAATGAAACACGCCCGTCGCTCTGCAATACATTCAATATATTGCGGTCATACTTATCTAATTTTTCGTTATCCATCATATTAGAATTCACGTCATTAAGTCATAAAACAGTAAATATCACTAAATATAGATACTATTTAATTAAATAGTATCGCAAATCGGCGAATATAAATACAATCAATCTTACCCAATTCGAGCGGGATAGGTATGCTTTTCGCACCAACAGTAACCACCACTGCACAGGATTAAGCATGAAAATCGGCGTCCCAAAAGAAATAAAAAATCACGAGTACCGCGTCGGCCTAAGCCCCGCAAGTGCTAAAGAGTTAATTACCCACGGCCACCAAGTCACTGTTCAAGCCGGCGCTGCTGCTGGCATTGGTTTGAGCGACCAGGCCTACACAGCAATTGGCGCTAAGATAGCTAGTTCTGCCGAAGCCATTTACGCTGAAAGCGAAATGGTTATCAAGGTTAAAGAACCTCAAGCTGGTGAATGCACACAGCTCAGTAAGGGTCAGCTGTTATTTACCTATTTGCATCTCGCTCCAGACCCACATCAAACAGAGGCTCTGCTAAAATCAGGGGTCACTGCTGTTGCTTATGAAACCGTAACCGGCCCAGGAAATTCTCTACCCCTACTCGCCCCAATGAGCGAAGTAGCCGGCCGCTTGGCGGCCCAAGCAGGTGCGCATTGCTTGGAACGTGCGCAAGGCGGTTGTGGTGTCTTGATGGGCGGTGTACCAGGAACCGAGCCAGCTAAAGTACTTGTACTCGGCGGCGGCGTGGTTGGTCAAAATGCCGCGTACATAGCACGCGGCATGGGCGCAAACGTCACGATTCTAGATCGCTCTATTCCTCGCTTACGTCAGCTAGACGTAGAATTTGGCGGGCGCGCGAATTGCGTTTACTCTACTAAAGAAGCTATTGAACGCTATGCGGCCGAATCTGACTTAGTCATCGGCGCAGTGCTGGTGCCAGGAGCCAATGCACCAAAATTGATCACACGCGAAATCATTTCAACAATGAAGCCAGGTTCGGTAGTGGTGGATGTTGCAATTGACCAAGGCGGCTGCTTTGAAACATCTAAAGCCACAACACATCAGGACCCAACGTTTGTGGTGGATGATGTAGTGCATTATTGCGTTGCGAATATGCCTGGCGCAGTTCCACAAACCTCGACCTATGCCTTAAACAATGCAACCTTGCCATTCTCTTTGAGCATGGCTAATCAAGGTTGGAAAAAAGCCATGCAACAAGACGCGCATTTACTGGCTGGTTTGAATGTGCATGATGGCATGTTGACTTACCAAGCTGTAGCCCAAGCGCAGGGTCTTGAGTTTTTGGACCCGCGCAGTTTAATAGCCTAATTAGGCTACTGCTCAAAACGGCCATTGCATCGCGGCCTACTAGCTAACAATCTGTTACGGCAGATAGTTAGAAAATAACAGCCGGAAGGATATGGATTAGTCCTTCCCGCATGTTTGCTTATTTGTTCCTTTGCTGTCACGAAAAACCTCGGCGTGCATTCCCTTAGTTCAATTGGCATAAAGCTGCGAGGAAAATAATATTGCACCCCGCTCCGATAATTCTCAACAAACCGTGGCAACGATATCAGTTGAAGTCAATTCAATAGTGGGTTAGCTTGTGTCCAAATACAAACCGTTGATTTTATATGTTAAATCTGGAATAAACGCAAACACCGACGGCAGCAAATGCACTTGAATGGGGGCCCAGACTTACACAGCAGCCCTTAATTCACTCAAGATATATACAAACAAATTCTAATAAAAACCTTTAAAAACGCTCAAACTTTAGAAGCGTATGAAGAAGGATATGACTTAAGCCAACCAATGAGGATAATTAAATATGTTGAAAACAAAATTGAGGGCTGTTTCAGCCTTGATAGTAGGAATGACCATGGTAACGGGAGCCCACGCTCAAGAAGGCACCCAATCACTTGAAGAAGTCGTCGTCACTGGCTCCTATATACGCTCTACACCTGGTGATGCCGTGGTGCCTGTGCAAGTAATGAGCCGAGACCAAATAGATTCTTTCGGCGCTGTTACAGTGGCCGATATTCTTAGTAAACTGTCGATCAACTCAGGTTCAGAAAACGAATCAGACTCATTTACCCAAGGCGCAACTCAAGGTACATCTAACGTTAACTTAAGAGGCTTAGGCCTAAGTTCAACCCTAGTGTTAATCAACGGCCGTCGACAAACCATATCGGGCGCCACCGCCAACGATGGAAGCGTATTCGTTGATACCAGCACTATCCCAGTCGACGCCATCGCGCGCGTTGAAATTCTAAAGGAAGGCGCCGCGTCAACATATGGCTCAGACGCGATTGCCGGAGTTGTAAACTTTATTCTACGCAAAGACTTCGAAGGCCTAGAATTCAGCGCAGGCTATAGCACCACCGACACCGGCGGCCAAGAAGATTTAGATATTGGCTTTGTGTGGGGTGGAGGCAATGACAAAACCAGCTACACAGTATCGGCTCACTACCTTGATCGCAGCCCATTGAGTTCAAGTGACCGACCCAATACTGTTGATAACGCGATAAGCACATTAGGAACTACCTTCCTACCACTGGCGCCCACCACCGTGGCTTCGGGTGACTACGCAGGAAGCTATGGCTTTTTGGAGAATGTTCCGCAAGCTAATTGTGAGTCAAATGAAGGCGGCGTTCTAATTCCACAAGCCAGCGGCGCACGCTGTGGTTTTCAATATGGCCCACGATTTAACTTGGTCAACACAGAAACTCGCTTGCAACTTTACGGTAATGTTTCTCACGAATTTGATAGCGGCATTGAACTATTCACCGAACTCGGAATTAGTAACAATGAAGTAGAAGACAACCCACAATCTCCGAGTTACCCGTATCTATCATTTCCAGTTATTGGTGGTGCGCACCCTGGCAACCCATTTGGTGTTCCCGTTGTGTGGCTTGGTCGCCCTTTAAGCGCTGGCTTTGATTCGCCACTCGCACCACGCGAAAACGATACAGTGCGGGCATCTATAAACCTTGCCGGCGAGTTTGCCAACGGCTGGAACTGGGATACAGCATTGACCTTCAGCGAAAACGAATATGGAGTCACGCAAGTTGACACTATTCAGTCTCGTTTGAATGCCGGCTTAGCGGGCACTGGAGGCGTTAATGGCAATGAATTTTTTGATCCATTTAACCCGCAAAACAACAGCGCCTCTTTGATAGAGTACATTTCAGGTGAAACGTTCTTTAAGCGAACCTCTGACCTAATCGTGTTGGATGCAGTGACCAGCGGCGAGTTATTCGAAATGTCTAGTGGTTCGGTTGGGTTTGCTGCCGGCATTCAAGTTAGAAGTGAAGGTTATACAGTAGACGTCAATGATCTCTATCGTATAGAGCTGGATGCTGAAGGTAATGTGATCCCTGCCGATCTAATTTTCTTAGGTGGGGTGGCTCCAGTGGACGCCGATCGTACTGGCACGGCAGCATTCGCCGAAGCTAACTTTCCGATCAACGATCGATTAGAAATCACTGCAGCGGTGCGTTATGAAGAGCTCGATAGCGACTCAAGCTTCGACCCGAAAATTGGCCTTCGGTGGGAGCTGTCTGACAACTTAGTGATGCGCGCTTCAGCAAGTACTTCGTTTCGTGAACCTTCGCTTTCGCAGTTAAATGCAACGCAGGTTAGCCTGCAAGGTATTCAAGATTTTAACGCGGATGGCACACCTACCTCAGGCTTGTCATTTATTCGTGTTGCATCTAAAGGCACACCAGACTTGAAACCAGAGGAGTCAGAAAACTTCAATTTGGGCTTCATTTTTAAGCCGACCGACAATCTTGAGTTGAAGTTTGATTACTGGCGTGTGGACTATAGTGATTTGATCACTCAACAAAGTGCGCAAGGCCTGATTCAACAAGATATTAACGGTCCAAATATTATACGAACACCGGGCGGCTCTCTTATCGGCATCAACACTGTTTACTTTAACGCGTCAAATGTAGAAGTAGATGGCATTGATTTTGAAGCCGCTTGGAATATTAACGATGCGTGGGATGTGCGCGCAAATGTTTCGCATTTCTTAACCTATGACTTAACCCTTGATAACGGTCAAGTGGTTGATGCACTGGGATCGTTTAATCACGATAACTTCGCGCGCTCATTGCCCGAAACCAAAGCAAATGTATTTGTTAATTGGGTCAACGAGGAGCATAGAGCAACGCTAATTTATAACTTCATTAACAGTTATGAAACCACGCGTGCGGTACCGGCAGATGAATCAGCAACGATTGATTCATTCTCTACCGTTGATGCTCAGTATAGCTATAACTTCGCAATTTCTGATAGCACCGATGCGGTTCTAAGTTTTGGTATTAAGAACATGTTTGATGAAGAGCCACCACGGGTGTACGACGCAGCAAACTTTAGCTACGACCCTAAGCAACACAGCCCACTAGGCCGTGTCTATTACGCTAGAGCTAAGTTTCAATTCTAAGCAATTAGACCCCCACAGGCGTTAGAACAATTGTTCTAGCGCTTGTCAGCATCAAATAGTCGAGCACTTCATTGCTCCGCTATTTGATGCTTTTTTTTGCGCAAAATAGCAAGGCAACAGAGCTACAAGGAAATTATCTGCCAACCTCTGGGAGAAGCACATTGTTATTCGCCTTGCTTAACGTTTACGTTAACGTCGACTTAGTGCTAGAATCGCCTTCCCTGATGGTAATCCCATCCAAAATTCATTTTCTTATTTGCGCAAATGACAAAACACTACAGCATACGAGAACTAGCGAACGAGTTCGATGTAACCACTCGCACGCTGCGATTTTACGAAGAAAAGGGTTTACTAGAGCCCACGCGTAACAACACCAGCCGGTCTTACAGCAGTGCTGATCGCACTCGCCTAAGACTCATTCTGCGGGGCAAGCGCCTAGGCCTGACCTTGGAAGAAAGCAGTGCAATCGTATTGATGTATGACCCCAGCAAAAGCAATGACAAGCAACTACAAACATTGATTGCCAAGATTCGCGATAAGCGCGCGCAATTACTGCAGCAGCAAAAAGATCTAAAGCTGATGCTGCATGATCTTAAAGAAGCAGAAGAACGATGCTTAGCGGCACTCAACTCTTCCACCACCAAACAAGCTAACGCATAAATTAAATTTTCACAGGCCACATTATGACAACTCCCTATACCTCATTGAGCTTTAACCTTGGCGAAGAAATCGATATGCTCCGCGACATGGTCTACCAATTCGCGCAAGCAGAAATCGCCCCGCGCGCAGAACAAATTGATAAAGAAAATCAATTTCCTGGCGATCTGTGGCGAAAATTTGGTGACCTCGGTTTACTAGGCATCACGGTTGAAGAACAATATGGCGGCAGCGACATGGGCTATTTAGCGCATTGCGTAGCAATGGAAGAAATCAGCCGCGCCTCAGCCTCAGTCGGTTTGTCATACGGAGCACACTCCAATCTTTGCGTTAACCAGATTCATAAGAATGGTTCGCACGAGCAGAAACTTAAATACTTGCCAAAATTATGTTCAGGCGAACATATTGGTGCGCTTGCCATGTCTGAGCCAAGTGCCGGCTCTGATGTTGTAAGCATGCAGTTGCGTGCCGATAAGAAAGGTGAGCACTACGTGCTTAACGGCAACAAGATGTGGATCACTAATGGCCCCGACGCTGACACCTACGTTATTTATGCCAAGACCGATGTTAATGGTGGTTCAAAAGGCATTACTGCTTTTCTAGTAGAACGAGATTTCAAAGGCTTCAGCCAATCACCAAAACTAGACAAGTTGGGAATGCGCGGTTCAAACACCTGCGAATTAGTTTTCCAAGATTGCGCAGTACCAGAAGAAAATATTCTAGGCTTTGAGGGTGGTGGTGTACGCGTTTTGATGTCGGGCTTAGATTTTGAACGGACGGTTCTTTCTGGTGGGCCCGTTGGCATTATGCAGGCCTGTATGGATATTGTGGTGCCTTACATTCACGAACGAAAACAGTTCAACAAAGCCATCGGCGAATTTCAGTTGATGCAGGGCAAGATTGCCGACATGTACACGTCATTAGCTGCTAGCCGAGCTTTTCTTTATGCGGTGGCGGGCGCCTGTGATCGAGGCATAGACAGCCGCAAAGACGCCGCGGCGGTTATTTTATACACGGCCGAACAAGCCACTCAAATGGCTCTTCAGGCAATCCAAACCTTGGGCGGCAATGGCTACATCAATGAATACGCAACGGGCAGATTATTACGCGATGCCAAACTATATGAAATCGGTGCAGGAACCTCTGAAGTTCGACGCATGTTGATCGGCCGCGAACTGTTCAATGAAACCCGTTAAGGCTCCTTAGTCGACCCGCTAAAAGCTCCTCAACGAAACTCGCTAGAGCGTAAATCTAATGCCCATTATTAAAAGCAACGTTAATCCAAAATCAGCTGACTTCATTGACAACGCTGAGCACATGCAAGCGCAGGTAGATGATCTTAATTCACTGATCGATACCATCAAGCAGGGTGGCGGCACAGAGCGTCAGGCGCGTCACAAAGCTAAGGGAAAGCTACTGGTGCGAGAGCGCATTGAAGGCTTACTAGATAAAGGTTCCCCGTTCCTAGAGATAGGTCAGCTAGCAGCACATGAAGTCTATGATGGTGATCACGTTCCAGCCGCAGGGGTGGTCGCTGGCATTGGTCGTGTTGAGGGCCAAGAGTGCATGATCGTGGCGAATGACGCCACCGTAAAAGGTGGCAGCTATTATCCGTTGACGGTTAAAAAACATTTACGCGCACAGACCATCGCTGAGCAGAACAATCTGCCGTGCATTTACTTGGTGGATTCAGGCGGTGCTAATTTGCCACGTCAGGATGAGGTGTTCCCAGACCGTGAGCACTTCGGCCGAATTTTTTACAACCAGTCACGTATGTCTGCAAAAAACATTCCACAGATTGCCGCGGTGATGGGTTCTTGCACCGCAGGCGGTGCCTATGTTCCTGCAATGGCCGACGAGTCGATAATCGTTAAAGACCACGCCACTATCTTTCTGGCTGGCCCCCCATTAGTAAAAGCAGCTACTGGCGAAATAGTCACAGCCCAAGAACTTGGCGGCGCCGATGTGCATTGTCGCGAATCAGGGGTGGCCGACCACTACGCGCAAAATGATAGTCATGCGCTGCAATTAACGCGCAACTGTGTCAGTCGATTGAACCGAGTCAAGCCTCAGCAATTAGATACTCGACCAAGCGTTGAGCCCTTGCACGACAGCAAAGAAATCTACGGCATCATGCCCAAAGACATGCGCCAACCGTTTGATGTACGCGAGATCATTGCCCGCGTGGTCGACGGTTCTGAGTTTGATGAATTCAAGGCGCTGTTCGGCACCACTCTTATTTGTGGCTTCGCGCGAATTTACGGCCAACCTGTTGGTATCGTTGCCAACAATGGAATTTTATTCAGTGAATCTGCGCAGAAAGGCGCGCACTTTATCGAGCTTTGTGGCCAACGAAAAATCCCTTTAGTATTCTTACAAAACATCACTGGTTTCATGGTTGGCAAACAATACGAAACTGGCGGTATTGCTAAGCATGGTGCCAAGATGGTCAATGCCGTGGCGAATGTGAATGTGCCAAAGTTCACCGTTCTCATTGGCAACTCATACGGTGCGGGTAATTACGGCATGTGTGGACGAGCGTATGATCCTAACTTTCTGTTTATGTGGCCAACGGCACGCATCTCAGTGATGGGCGGTGAACAAGCCGCTGGCGTGTTAGCGCAAGTCAAGCGCGCACAGAAAGAACGCGCTGGCGAAGAATGGAGTAAGCAAGAAGAAGCTGCATTCAAACAACCCACCTTGGAGATCTATGAAAAACAAGGTCACCCCTACTACGCCTCAGCCAGACTTTGGGACGACGGAGTGATAGACCCCGCCGACACTCGAATGGTATTGGGTTTAGCGCTATCAGCCTCGTTGAACAAGAAAATAGAAGAGACGACGTTCGGCGTCTTTAGGATGTAAAGATGACTAATTCAACTATTAAAGTTACCAAAAACGGCAGCATAGCCACGGTGACGCTAGACAATCCAGACAAGCACAACGCTTTTGACGACGCCATTATCGAAGCCATGACCGTTGCATTTTCAGAAATACAAAGCGACGATTCAGTTCGGGTCATGGTGCTTCGCGCCAACGGCAAAAACTTCTCAGCGGGTGGTGATCTTGAGTGGATGAAACGCATGGCCACTTACAGTGAAGAAGAAAACTTAATTGATGCGCGCAAACTGGCCAACATGCTCAAGACACTAAACGGCTTATCCAAACCGACTATTGCCCGAGTTCAAGGAGCTGCATTCGGAGGTGCAGTTGGTTTAGTGAGTTGTTGTGACATTGCAGTTGCCACCAGCAAAGCAAGCTTTAGCTTAAGCGAAGTTAAGATCGGCCTGCTACCCGCGACCATCGCGCCCTATGTGATCAACGCCATTGGCAGTCGAGCGGCGCGGCGTTACTTTATAACAGCCGAACGTTTTAGCGCAGAGGCGGCTCATCAACTAGGCCTAGTAAGCGAGATCTGTGAGGAAGAGGAATTGGATAATGAAGTAAGCCGATTTATCGCTGCATTGTTAAAAAATAGCCCCGCAGCAGTCAACGCAGCAAAAGTTTTGGTCTCTGACCTCAGCAATGAAACTATTGACGACCAACTGATCGAAGATACCTGTCAACGCATCGCATCCATACGCGCGTCTATAGAAGGCCAAGAAGGTCTAACAGCCTTCTTAGAAAAGCGCGCACCTTCTTGGGTCACTCCCAACAAAAGCCATTAGATGCTGTTAAAAATAGATAATTAATTATGTTTACTAAAATACTGATCGCCAATCGCGGTGAAATCGCTTGCCGGGTTATCAAGACCGCAAGCCGACTCGGCATTCGTACTGTTGCCGTTTATTCAGACGCAGACAGCGATGCCTTGCACGTTAAGCAAGCGGATGAGGCTATTCACATTGGCGCGTCGCCATCCAGTGAGTCGTATCTTCATGGTGAGCGCATCATTCAGGCCGCGTTAAAAACAGGCGCGCACGCTATTCACCCTGGGTATGGGTTCTTATCTGAAAATGCTGAATTTGCGCAAGCTTGTGCTGACAACAATCTAGTCTTCATTGGCCCACCCACTAAGGCAATACAAGCCATGGGTTCAAAGTCAGCCGCCAAGACTATTATGCAAACCGCTGAGGTACCGCTAGTGCCGGGTTACCACGGCGCCGATCAAAACCCTGAGCTAATTAAGAAACATGCCGATGATATGGGCTACCCCGTGTTGCTCAAAGCCGTTGCCGGCGGTGGCGGCAAAGGTATGCGCCAAGTGTGGAAGGCTGAAGATTTCGATCAAGCCTTAGAAGATGCCAAGCGTGAGTCGATGGCCAGCTTTGGCAATGACGACATGTTGGTGGAGAAATACCTCACCCAACCGCGCCACGTTGAATTTCAAGTGTTCTGCGACAGTCAAGGCAATGGTGTGTATTTGTTTGAACGCGATTGCTCAGTGCAACGCCGCCATCAGAAAATTATTGAGGAGGCACCGGCCCCAGGCATGACACCTGAACTGCGCGAAGCAATGGGCAACACTGCCGTTAGATCCGCGCAAGCAATCGACTATGAAGGTGCTGGCACAGTGGAGTTTTTGCTAGACGTCGACGGCTCGTTTTACTTTATGGAAATGAACACGCGATTGCAGGTGGAACACCCAGTCACCGAAATGATCACAGGTGAAGATCTGGTTGAATGGCAATTGCGTGTGGCCAATGGTGAGCCATTACCAAAGCAACAGAATGAGCTGAGCATCAACGGCCACGCCTTTGAAGCGCGCATATACGCAGAAGACCCCAACAATGATTTCCTACCAACCACCGGCACACTGAACACGTTACGAACACCCGAGATAAGCGAACACGTGCGCATTGATACCGGCGTAATCGAAGGTGATGAGGTTAGCCCGTTTTATGACCCGATGATTGCCAAGCTAATTGTTTGGGATCAAGACCGTAGCAGCGCTTTGGCGCGCACCGCAAAAGCCCTACGCGAATATCAAATCAGCGGCCTGACCACTAACCTGAATTTTTTATATGACCTAGCCACCTGCGAACCGTTTGTGGAGGCAGACTTAGACACCAGCTTTATCGAAAAAAACCATGACAAACTATTCAATCGACTAAAGACAGACTTAACCACACTGCTGTCGCAAGCCGCTTTGTATTTAACATTGAAGGAAACTAATAGCGCTAGCGATGACCCTTGGGATTCTAAATCTGCATGGCGTATGAATCAGGCCAATCTTTATAACTATGAAATTATTGTCGGTGAAGAAATTTACCCTGTAGCTCTTGAACTGCGAGAACAAAGTTTTTTGATTCGAGCAAATACGCAAACCATCGAAGCAAGCGGGTCATTAACTAACTCTCTGTTACAGCACACTCTTGGTGGGCATAAACAAGAAGTCACGGTCGCTGACCGAGCCGCAGGCTTTGTTGTTTTCAGCGAGCACGGCGCCAATGAATTCAGCGTGGTTCAAGCAGATTGTGGTGAAGACCAAGAAGAAAATTCAGACAATGCTTTTATTGCCCCAATGAACGGCACGATTATTGAAGTGCTGGTGAATGATGGCGATGAAGTGAGTGAAGGCCAAGCAATAATAGTAATGGAAGCCATGAAGATGCAACACACAATGAAAGCCCCCAGCGATGGCCGCGTCAATGAACTATTTTGCGCAGCAGGTGACCTGGTCGATGGCGGCTCGCCACTGCTCGAGTTCGTGGCTGCTGAAGAGGAGGAAAAAGTGTGAGCAAACCCGAAATCACTCTGTATGAAGTCGGCCCACGTGATGGCCTGCAAAACGAAAAAGGCATTATCGAACTCGCGGATAAAGTAGAGCTCATTAACTTGCTCTCAGAAACGGGTCTGCGAAAGATTGAGGCGGGTAGTTTTGTATCGCCAAAATGGGTACCACAAATGGCCAGCAGCGCCGAAGTATTCAGCCGAATCAACCGCACCCAAGGCATTAGCTATAGCGCGCTCACTCCCAACATCAAAGGACTCGAAGCCGCTATCGACGCCGAGGCAGATGAAATCGCCATATTCGGCGCCGCATCGGAAAGCTTCTCACAAAAAAATATAAACTGCTCCATAGAAGAGAGCATTAAACGCTTTCGACCTGTAGCAGAACAAGCAGCAGACTTAGGCTTACCCATTCGCGGATACGTGTCCTGCGTTGTGGGCTGCCCCTATGAAGGTGCCATCTCGCCTAACGACGTTGCCAAGGTAGCAAAGCAACTGATGGATTCAGGCTGTTACGAAATCTCCTTGGGAGACACTATTGGTGTCGGCACGCCAAGACAGATAAAAGAAATGCTCGCAGCTGTGACCAACGAAGTTCCAGCAGCTCAACTCGCCATCCATTGCCATGATACCTACGGCCAAGCCTTAGCCAATATCTATGCAGCACTAGACGCAGGCATCACAACCATAGACAGCTCTGTTGCTGGCTTAGGTGGTTGCCCTTACGCCGATGGTGCCAGCGGCAATGTGGCCAGCGAAGATGTGGTCTATCTGTTAGAAGGCCTAGGTTTAAATTGCGGCGTGGACTTAGCCAAACTTATCGCTGCGGGAAATTTTATTTCTCAAAAGCTCGGAAGGCAAAATCAGTCTAAGGTCGCGCAGGCTTTATCAAATAAGTAGCTTTATGAAAGTGTGGTAGTGACCATTTATTGAAAGATTTTATCGAATTTGGCACTTTGCTTTGCTAAGAGAACTGGAGCACCTATAGACAACAAGCTGTTCTTATCTTTGATTGAGAACAGCGCGACCGATAACCCTTGACCAAGCGCCCAGGGCGAAAAACAGGTGCCATTAGGTATACTGTCCCCAATTAACAGGCGCTAATCCTGATTCATGGTAAAATTGAACAGTGTAAATAACGGCTCCTCGTATCTCGTATGACGCAAACTAACATTCCTAAAAAATCCCGTACCAGGCTTTCACCTGAAGTAAGAAAGACCATGATTCTGGATCAAGCTGCCGCGCTGGTTGCAAGTGAAGGGGTTTCTGCGGTCAGTATGGAACGCCTTGGCAAAGAGGCCGGAATCAGCAAAGCATTGGTGTATAACTATTACCCAAACGTGACTCCATTACTGCAGGAACTGTTGACCCGCGAGTACCGGCACTTAAGGAAATTGCAATTTGAAGCTGCTGAGAGCGCTGACACTTTAGAGCAGGTAGTGCGGCGGGTTACCAATGTATATCTGTCTTACATCAAAACACA
>JBLHME010000020.1:0-51551 GCA_047623225.1 Cryomorphaceae bacterium | reverse complement strand
CGGGGCGTTAGCTCAGTTGGTAGAGCATCTGACTTTTAATCAGGTGGTCGCGCGTTCGAGCCGCGCACGCCCCACCACTCAAACAAAACAACCGCCCATGTGGCGGTTTTTTTGTTTGTATTGTCGGGTGTGTCGTAACCATCCGCCCCGTTCGATAATTTCATCAGGAATGAAATTGAACAACCTTAGGGGGGACGGAGCCGCGTGCAGGCGCAGGGGCCACTGAATAGTAGCGCACCTACCCCGTCATTTCGAGCGCAGCCGAGAAACCTCCATCGACTAATTCGACCCACCCTAAACAATAAAACCTTTAACCCACTTCACCTTAGAACGACAAAGCAACCTGCACAACGCCGCCATTCGAGAATGAGGCGTCAGACTAGCCGTGAACCCAATATGCAAGGTGCAAAAGTCTAAGGCCGGTGAAGGCCGAAATAGGCGCTTAGAAGGCGCTGAGGAAGAGCGATTAATTGCCGTCTGTAACGCGCACCCAACCCCGTTCTTACGGTGGATAGTTAGGCTCGCTTTGTATACCGGAATGCGACGCAGGGAGATCATCAACCTAACTCGCAAAGACGTCAATATATCTATTTCGAAAGATGGCGAGCTGGCTCCATTGGTTGATGAAGTACATCAATAATCTGAATCTGCCCTGTGGTTACTCGATAGTAAATTGTATGAGAACCAACAAAGTAGCAAAAGCAGTCAGCATTGGGTTCAGGCAGGTGCATTCCTCGCTTAGGATCTTCAGCGATAAACTCTAAACGGTCCAACAAGCTTTCCAAATAGCGTACAGCGTGTTTAGGCCCAAATTGTTTAGCTGTATAGGTATCGACTTCAGCAATACTTCTTGCCGCTTCTGGCGACAGCACATAGTTAGCCACGTTTGCCGATTAGCTCTTTAATTAATTCATCAACGTTTACAAATTCGCCTCGGTCAAGCTGAGCTTCGCCAATAGTTAGCTTTGCACGTATTGCTGTCAGTTTAGCTTCGTCTTCTTCGAGTAGACGTAAGCCAGCTCTAACCGCTTCGCTAGTTGATTCAAAGCGACCTTCTTCATTTTTGTTGTCGATAAAGCTGGAAAAATGTTCACCAATTGTGACGCTGGTATTTCTAGGCATAATTATTCCTCAATACAATATGTATTACATATTGTATTGTTAATTAAAATAGCTCGACCGAGTTTGAGTTGTGAAACGCGCAGCGTAAGCTGCTTAAATCCCGATTAACATAACATAAGACATCAAAGCGCCTATGATAGTTGCCGCAAGTTATCATTGCTGTTGGGTATACTAGACAAAGTGCATACAAATATTTCATTATTAGAGTACGTAAAAAAGCGAAATGGCGCAGCTCTTGGTGCACTTGGCTCGATGAGTAACAGAAGGGTAAAGTAGGCCAGAGTAAACTTTAGAGGTGACTATGTTTACTCTGACACGACTTACTGACTGTGCCGCAAGATAGGCAACATTAAATGCCTTAATTATTACACGCAGTGGCACTGTCCGATTTTAATGTTAACCCGGAGTATTCTTTGAACGACTCTACAAAAGATCCAGAGCTTGAGCAACGCCATCGTCCGGCAATGGCTGAAAGCACCGAGGCTCAAGGCGTGCTGTATCGACGCATAACTCGTGTGTTGTTTGCCGCTAGTTTGCTTTTGTTGTTCTTTTTTGTACCTATGTATGGTCACACTGTTGGCTTCAACCTGTTGGGTATTTCCAATCCGCTGCACGGCATAGTGCCCGGCTTTGTCTTTGTTTTGTTGTACGGTCTTTGCATACTCGGCGGCATACTTTTGAGCAAGAAAGCGCGGCGACATGCCGCCCCACGATTTGTTAACCTTGAATCGCCTCCCGGCGTTTTGTTCTTGCGTCCTTTTACCGAAGATACTGACGTTCGTGCACAAGCCAGTTGGGGGCGAGACAGCAGCTCTATGAGTTTTTCTCAACGACTGAAGGTTCTGAAACTTCAGTTAAGTATGCAGCGGGAAGTCATTAGCCAGAGCGGCAGCGTACCTGAATTAGGCGAAATTTTGGCCAGACTCACCCAGAGCTTTGGCAACATGGCAGCAATCGGCGAGCCTGGATCGCCTCCCATTCTGGGTGCGGACAATGTTTATGTCTCTGACGAGAACTGGCAGGAGCAAGTGCTGGAGATGGCGCAAGGTGCGAAACTGGTGATTCTTACCATTGGCACAACACCGGGAGTGATCTGGGAGATCGAGAATATGCTTCGCATTGTGCCACCGTCGCAGTTACTGCTCAACATACCCGGTATGACCTCCGCTAGGCGACGAAAAAACTACAAGGTTTTTCGCAACAAGCTGGAACATCTGTTCCCCCAGGGATTACCAGAGGAATTACGGCGGAGGGCCCTTGCTTTTAGTGATGACTGGACACCCTTGAAGGACACTAAGACTGAGCCAGACTCGGGAACTTCCAGCCATGTTGCGTGGTGGATGTCTCGAGTTTTGCGCTGAGGGGTCACCGCCAAGTCGCAAATCTTGTCAAAACCAATGAATTACAATGTTCTTATTCTAGAAGCCCTTTAGATTTAACTGATTTGACACATTTGAGGTGGTAGTAGTTGAGATTATCTGGCTGAATATGTATCGATCATCAGACGTTTTGGTAAAAATGGACATGGCACCTGTGTTCGGCGGAAATAGAAACCTGATTCTAATTAAGCTTAGGTCGCATGTACATTCAACTATAACGCTGTTATGTTTGCGTAAATCGAGTGAGAGACAGTCATGTATAGAGCCAAAGAAATAGCAAGCAGTGAAGCGAAAAATTTACCACACCCAAAGTCTCCGCCGAGCACCGCTTGGATTATCGCAGAAGCGCGGGCAGGATTAGATGTTGCGAGTGTGCCTTTTTCTTTAATCAAGAGCTGGCTGGGTAAGGCCTCCACGAGCAGTTCAAATGAAAGAGACTCATCGAAGCTCCCTATCATCTTGCTGCCTGGTTTTGCATCCGACGAGCGTTACATGAAGCCCTTAGCTAAACACCTTGAGCACCTGGGCTATTACACTGAAGATTGGGGTCTAGGCATGAACATGGCGGGAACAGACATGCCCCATACTTTAGATCAGCTAGCGGACTCTTGGAATGCTGAGCCTTATGAGGGCTACACCGAAGAATCTTATAGAGGCGATGCCGGTGTTCCATTTCTATGTGATGTGATGACACAAAGAGTTAAGCAGCGAGCAGAAGAACTTGGTTCTAAGGTTGTCCTTATCGGTTGGAGCTTGGGAGGTTTCATCGCGCGTGAGGTTGCCCGAGACCTGGCTGATGATGTGGCCCATGTAATTACCTTAGGCTCACCGATCATTGGAGGCCCTAAATATACCAAAGCGGCGACTTTCTTCGAAGCCAAGGGGTATAATCTTCAATGGATAGAGCGCGAATCGGCTAAACGTGATGCGATTCCAATCCAACAGCCTATTACTGCGATATACAGTAAGACTGATGGCATTGTTGATTGGCGTTCTGCGATTGATAAAATTAGTCCTAATGCCACTCATTGGCAGATAAACGCACCGCATCTTGGCATGGGTTTTAATTCCAAGGTTTGGAAGTTGATACGACAGTCTTTAGCTCAATATGGTCAAGCTGACACCTAGAGAAACACTAATCGACGCGATGTGTAGTTCAGATACTTTTAGTCTAGTAGTTTTCACTCAAAACTAACCTATAGATGATTAGGCTACTGTCTTATTATTAAACTCAAAACGATAATCTAATGGATCTTATTTTTTTCGACTTGGACGGCACTCTATTAAACGATGCATCTGAGATTTCGGCTTTTACCAAAGATACACTTTCGCTTTTACGTGATAAGAATATAGCCTACACGGTAGCAACAGGGCGCACGATGCTTTCGGCTCAGCCTATTATGCATGGCCATGATTTTGACTTGCCGCAGATATACAGTAATGGAGTGACTGTGTGGAACCCTAAAACACAAGAGCTCGCTCTTGAAAACTTACTCAGTAATGTTGAAATTTCGAAAGTTGTTGATACTGCTGTTGCGCATAGAATCACTCCTTTTGTTCACGCCATAGATCGCAGCCATCAACATTTCATTTTTCATACCGAAACACATCATGATGTGGAACAAGCTCTGGTTCATGGATACTTTTCTAAAAGTAAAGCCAAACTATTGCCGTTAGCAGAGTTGCCGATTAACAGCCGAGTCACAAATATTAGTATGATTGGTGATAATGACGTTATTCATGAAATGTGGCTAGCGCTCAACGACCATGCAAACTTAGTTGCGTATTCTGGGCCAGCAATGGAAGGTGCAAAATTTAGCTGGATGGATATCCATCACAACCAAGCCAGCAAGGGCTCTGCTGTTATAGAGTTAAAAAAACGATTAGGAGCGAGTAATGTTATCTGCTTTGGTGATAGCAATAACGATTTGAGTATGTTTAAGCTTGCTGATGAAAGTTATGCCCCAAACAATGCAAAAGATGAAATTAAGCAATTTGCCAATGAAGTAATCGGGCACAACCACAACGATGGCGTTGCACATTTTTTGCGTGAACGTTTCTCGTTATAAAAGGCGATATCGATTTTGAATCCTTCGAGAGTTCTAACGCTTAGTTCAAATGGTCACTATATTTATTAGCGCGTGTTGGCTTGAGCCAATTCTTTGATCTTGATTTTGGCCATTCTTATTTCGAATGCCCCGATTAATTCTTCCACTTTATAGATGCTGGCTGTGTCTTTTTCTTTTATTAGCACAAGAAACGACCAAGCTTGGGTAGCACATACTTTATGCCATATGTGCCATAAATGAACTCTGCCTTTGTCTATGATTTCCAGATAGCCGTTTGCTTGTGTGTTCTTGCCAATTCTATCGAGGCTGTTTTTACCATCATGTTTAATGCAGCCTTTGAGCTGCGATAACCATACCAACCACCTAGGGCGTTATCTCCAATGCTTCCAACCATTGCGCTTAAAAAAGTGAATCTGGATGGTTAGGCTTTGCTTAACAGCGAAGAAAAAGCTTTCATGCAAAGTGCTGGCAAAATTGTATTGATTCTAAAGTATTCAGATAACGCGTCTTGCGTGATGTGTGAGAGCCTTTTTTCTGGTGTGACTAGATTGTTATGAAGCGTTCCAATGCAGCAAATAATAGTATGGAAATCTCCCTTTGAATTTAATTGTGCACTTAAAGAACAGAGCGAGCTATCACTATAATCGGTCTCTGCCTGACTCAAAGTATGCAGTTCGTATTGAGTGGCCATCAAATTAGATAAGGCACTGCCGATTGTGCCGTTGGAGCCAATAATTAGAGCTCGGCACATAACAGTCTACAAATTTGAGTTTGTATTTTTGCTGTCTAAGTTTTACTAAAAATAACTCCTACATAGATTGCTGAATGTATACGCAGATTAGCTGTCATCACCATGCACTGATGTTGCTCTGACGCTGAACTGATGATTCTAAAATCACAAGAATGAGATTTAGAAATATGCACAAATGCCCCACCCACAATCCGGCGCTAAGTCACTGATATTATGGTTATATTCAACAACTTGTTTAACGATCTCGGTTTTAAATTCTACGGTATAGCGTTTTCCGCTTATTTTTAGGCACCTCTACACCGAGTTAATAGTAACGCGATTAAGTGTTTAGAATGCTCGGGGCTTGCTTAATTTCCAATCCAAAGGCTTTGACTGATAATATCAATGTTTGCTTAAAACAGCCCCAACAACGTCTATATGCTTACATTCCTATGGTGTATTCCAAGATCTATCTCTACCGCGTTTGAGAAAATGATGTGGTGCTCAGGCCAATTTACTGTCATCAGTGAACCATTCATAGACGTGTATAAAAGTAGCTTAGTGTCTGGCGAAGAGTGCATCACGGCAGGGGCTAAGTTGAGAAGCATTTGCGAAACTCTATTGTGTCAAAGCAGAGTTAAGCCAATCTTTGTTAAAGACATGGCCTACCACGCAAATCCCTTTCTAAGTGATACCTTTATCCAATCGGTAAACAACACTTTTATGATTCGTGACCCTAAACTATCTATTCCCTCTTTGTACAAAATGAGAGCTAATTATGCTGAGAGGGAAACTGGCTTTGAAGGACAGTTTGAACTGTTCCAACGGATACAAAACATAACGGGAAATGCACCTTTTGTAATAGACGGCGAGCAATTGAAGAATACTGCGGAATCAATTGTACGTGACTACTTTCGGTACATCGGCCACGAAATGCCAGCTGATATTCTCATTTGGCCAGCTGGCTCACGGGATGACTGGGTTGGTAGAGAATCATGGCATTTAGAAGCTATAAATAGTAATGGATTTAAACCTGCTACTAGCTCGGTAGATTTTGATCGATTGCCACCGAAAGTATTAGATTCTATTGAGCGAAACATGCCTTACTACCAGGAGATGTATAAGCAGATATCGATTAAAAATGCTGACTCAAATGGCATAAAGTAGTAACTCATCTTGAATGACTTACGTCGCCATTAGATTTACCCGTAACGCATTAAATCACCATTTCACCTCTACGGATGCACGGGTGGTAAAAGGGTTTTAGTCTTTAAGCGTAGTCGTTGTATGAGCTGTTGTATTAGTCGTAATACTCGTCTAGCCTTTTAGCCAGTTCGCGATCTTCTTTTAATTCTTCAATTCTCCTTCTGGCATTGCGTGCACATTTGGTTTTTCGGCGCGTTTTTTCTGGTTGAAATTGCTCAAAAAAAGCATCGTCGTCCAAGGTCATATCTGGCGTCGGCAATTGTGCTACATCGTCGCTGTAGTCGTCATGTCTTTCTCTGTGTTTTCCCATCTTAGTTAGCATCTCATTGATTGAAAATTAAACAGGCAAGTGGATCTTGCAACAACAATTATTCGGCTAATATTCAGGCTAGTAAAACGAAATATTTGGATTGACTTATGCAGGTATTTAGATTGTTCTCGTAGTTTTGAATTAGCTATTAGTTACTCAATAAGAACCGTTTTCACATTTACTTGACGATGAATGGAGGAGTAGATATCTATGTAATTAAGAATGTCTGAGAAGGATCTACAAGCACTCTATTAGCCATGCCTTGCCTGCCTAGTAGCATTCGATAGCTCATTTCAGCTCGATCACTTAAGGTTATTTCGATTGGCCATGAGTCCTTGCCTAAGCCAAACAAAGTTTTAATTATGTAACGTCTTTCTGACGCTCCATTTGATGATTTTATTTTTCGTGTACTCTTTAATACGGCCTCGCATTCAACGACTTGGTCAATATCGTACACATCTGGGTGTATATCAAAGCGAACCCATTGATCGCCGTTTTTGTCAATTCGTTTGATGTTGTCAACGTGTAAGGAAGATGTCTTAGCACCGGTATCAACACGTACTTCGAGGCCGCGAATTCCAAGTTCTTGTAGGTCACAGCGCTCAAGATTGCCTATTGTTATTTTATTCATCATGAGGGTTATCTCGTTTCTGGGAGTAATATATCTGACATAGTTTGAATGTTATCAGCAATTTCTTGCTCTTCTTCTGAGAAGTAGGCGATATGGAACATGGCATCGCCTTTCTGAACAAGTGGAATATTTTGCTTACCAATAACAATGCCGCCTCTCAATGCTTTTACTAGGCCAAAGACTTCACCTAATGGGCTGCCTATTTCGGCCAAGTCATCGCCTTTTTCAACGTGGTCACCGAGGTTTTTAAGATTCTTTACTATGCCGCTATGGGGAGCTCGAATCCACGAACTGGTGTTTGCCACGTAAGGTGTCGCTTTGGTTTTGCGCCGCGCTACCTTCGTCATCTCTAATTCATGCAGCACATTCAGGATACCCCTTACACCTGCACGAATTGATAGCTCGTCAAAGCGCAGTGCTTCGCCTGCTTCATATAACAATATTTTGGTATCGGACTCAAGGGCAGCTTGGCGTAATGAGCCATCTCTAAGATTAGAGTTCATCAACACAGGAACGCCAAAAGCCTCAGCCAAGCGCATTGTTTGTTGGTCTTTTAGGTTAGCTCGAATTTGCGGTAAATTTGAACGGTGAATAGCACCTGTATGCAGATCAATACCATAATCACAATGTTGTACGATTTGATTCAGAAATGTATGCGCGACAATACCCGCTAGCGAGCCTTTGTCTGAACCGGGGAAGCACCGATTCAGGTCGCGACGGTCGGGCATATAACGACTTTGATTAAGCACCCCATAGACATTAACCATAGGCGCTAAGACTAGCGTACCGGCACTAAGCTTAAAGCTCTTTAGTCGTAATAACCTACGAATAATCTCGATACCATTAATTTCATCGCCGTGGACTGCGGCTGAAACGAACAGCGTAGGGCCGTCTTTCTTTGCACGCTGAACGTGAATCGGCATACTGATATCAGTGTCTGTATACAAGCGTACGATTGGCATATCGATATGAATCGATGTACCTGCAGGAATATCATGCCCCGCGATTGAAATAGTATTCATTGTTACGCCTTGTCAGCCTTTACCGCGTGTTCTTGTTTTGAAGGGTTTTGCGTGTTTTTCAATGTGTTGATAAATAATGCTCGCGACATCTTTACCTGTCGACTTTTCAATGCCCTCTAAGCCAGGCGTTGAATTAACTTCCATCACCACAGGGCCGCTATTTGATTGCAATAAATCAACGCCACACACTCCTAGTCCCATAGCTTTAGCCGCCGCTACGGCTGTAGCTCGCTCGTCCTTGCTAAGTTTAACGAGCACAGCTGATCCGCCTCGATGCAGGTTTGATCGAAACTCGCCTTCAGCCCCTTGTCGTTTCATAGCGGCGACGACTTTGTCCCCAACGACGAAACAACGAATATCGGCACCACCGGCTTCCTTGATAAACTCTTGAACTAAGATATTGGCTTTTAAACCCATAAACGCTTCAATGATGCTCTCTGCACTTTTATTGTTTTCAGCCAGTACAACACCAATACCTTGAGTGCCTTCCAATAGTTTTACAACCAAAGGTGCGCCACCAACCGTTTTGATAAGGTCTTTGATGTTACTCGATTTATTAGCAAAACCGGTACGTGGTAAACCGATACCTTTACGTGATAATAGCTGTAATGACCTCAATTTATCTCTTGATCTGCTGATGGCAACAGACTCGTTGACTGAGAAAGTTCCCATCATTTCGAACTGACGAACAACCGCTGTGCCGTAGAAGGTGACAGAGGCTCCCACTCGGGGTATGACAGCGTCGTAAGGCGGTAGTTCTTCGCCTTGATAGCGAACAACAGGGCGGCTCTTGGTGATATCCATATAGCACTGTAATGTATTGATTATATCAACTTCATGCCCACGCTCTACACCCGCCTCTACCAAACGTTTGGTGGAGTACAACTTTGGGTTCCTAGATAAAATAGCAATGCGCATTTATTATTCCTTTGGTCATTTAATTGCGGGTGTAAGACTTGCGGCTCAAACACCATAGGGTGGATTACACTATGCCGATCACCTATTGCCTGTCAACGCTTATGATACTCGCTCGTATTAATACGAACTAGTATCATAATATCGCCTTAGTACTAAATTTATTCAGACTAAATAGGGGCTGCTAGATCTAAAAGGATGAATGGCCGCGCAAGCATGGGGCAACTCAATTGCTAGACCTTGTATGCGCGTGAATAAACACTATGAGGCGCCTCGATCAAAGTTATCGATCAAGTCGATTCAAATTATTCTTTTTACAAGCGGAAAATCTAGTCGAATAATACACTCTCTTAACACCACATCAGTTTGATTTAGAGAGGGCTTTTATGAAGAAAATAGTAGGTATCGCATTGGCTTCAAACGTTCTATTTTTTAGTAACGCTATGGCACAAACTTCCGAGCCAGACTTTGAGTTTGAGAGTTCCGAGGGTAGGGTTATTGAGTTTTGTAAAAATAACGCAAAGAGCCTAAGGCTAGACGAAGATGCGATAGATAATTAGATTGATCAATGTATTAGTGATAACTCCAGTGCTATTGAAGACATTACCGAAGAGGTTGAAGAACAAGCGATCTTTGTAGACCAATAACCATTAAATAATAGGCTCAGGCCAGTGCGGTTAGGCACACTATTAGTGTCGAATAGTTGGTGTGAAATAATGGTCTGGGCTTTTTTATTAGGCAATGTATACCTTAAAGAACCGCTTTACCCAAACGAGCGAAGCGGTGTGAGGGTAGCGTTGTTTTAACTCTAGTAATCAGAGTCGTCATAATTTTCATCTAGCCATTCGGCTATTTCGGGGTCTTCCCAATCCTCGTCTATTAAACTTCTTGCATTGCGCGAGTGCCTACCTTTTTGGCGGGTCTTCTTTGCTTGAAACATTTCAAAAAAATCGTCGTCGCTTAAACCTACCTCACTAAACATTGCTTGCACGGCTTCATAGTCGTAATCGCCTTGCCTTTCTCTATGTCTACTCATATCTTTCACCTTTAGGATACAAAATTAAACAAACAAGTTTTACCTGCGATATAAATTATTAGCCGAATTGCATGCTGTTGTAAAACGAGAAATTTGAATCAAGTTATGCAAATTTAATAATCGACATCCTACCTTGCGCCTCCACTTATAAGCGCTCAATGAGTTCTTGAATCAGTGACGCTTTTTCATTCTCTTCATGATAGATAGCGTAGGCCTTACGTTTAAATACCGGCGTATCGGGGACATAGAATAGCTCGCCGTTCTCGACCGAACTTTGCACCGCGGGTTCTGCAAGGTAGGCATAGCCTTTTGCGCGTTTAATGTGCTGTGAGGCGATTCTACCGAGGCCAGTGGTCATTTTGCTGCCTTTTAATTCGGGGAACTCCGCGGCAAATTGCACTGCATAGTTCAAACCCCAATCAACATGGATAAAATCTTCCGCCCAGTTTTCTTCAAGGTTGCCAACTGGCTCAGAGCTAACCATTCTTAACTTGATGGTTTTAAGTTGCTGCGACGCAATATTGACGCCCTGAGGGGGGTCGTAGAGAAAGGCTACGTCAATGGTGCCATCCATTACTCGAGAGAACAGCGTGTCGGCGCCAAAAATGTCGGCGGCGATTGCTAATTTTGGGTGCGATTGTGAGATTTCATACAACCAATCTTGTAGCGTAATATCCCATAGACCGGAGAGGCCGCCGAACACTAAAGTTTCTCGTACGCCTGTCGGTACGGCTATTTCTTGCTTGGCGCGTGCCCACAATGTCATCATACTCTTAGCGTGAGTGATGAGCGCCTCACCGCTGGGAGTAAGCCTGACATTGCCGCGCTCTCGAACAAATAAAGTTACACCTAATAGGTTTTCCAATGTGCGAATGCGTGCGCTTACCGTCGATTGGGATACAAAAAGTGCGTCAGCCGCATTGCCAAAATGACGAGTCTTAGCAACTTCTAGGAAAGTTTTAAGGGCATTGATATCCATGATACGTCTCGGGTTTATGACAATCGAAATAGCTCATCGTGAGATGCAAAACAATTCTTTTTACATGGTAGCAAATTAGTAAAATAATGCGCGTGTCACTAGTAAGATTGTATTTTAATGCTATTACCTAATTATCCCTCGTTCGCTGGCCCGCAGCGGTTTCAGTGCTCAATAGTGGCCTAGATTAATTTGCAGCTTAAAGACCCCATGAAACGAGCTGTCATGTAAGCCTCGATAGAACCTCCTTCTCAGGCGGTGCGAAGAATGATGATAGGTTAGGGATTAACAGTGCTGGCTAAAGAGCGCTTACCACTGATGCCGAAAGAGATCTCAGTGGTTCAGTTTTCGCCAAAAGGTTCGTCATCCAGCAATACTTTCTCGGCCCAGTCTGGACCCATCTGTTGGGCAATACAATGGCGCATGAATTGGCGTATTTTCTGAGAGGGAGTCGTATCCTCCAAGTCGCAAATCTTTTCAAATATGCGCTTTTTTCTTGGGTCAACCAAGAAAGTTACTCGTGCAGTTCGTTTTTCCATGGGTTAAATCTCGGTCATTGGTGCAGTTCATATATTGCCATACTAGAAGAATCTGATTATTATTTTATGTTAATAAAATGCATAAAAATCAGTTTCTTATTATAACTAAGTGTGCCTTGTATTTCTCTAGGCAGATTGTGTTGCGGGCTTCTGTGCATTGGTTAAAGATATCATCGTGTATTGGTTATTCAGTATTTAATCGTGAGTCTTTGTGCTAGATCAAGAAACGACGAACTCTTGATTGTTAAGATTCAGCTTATGCAATTAGTATTCCGAAAATCTGGATCGACTAAGCGAAGCGCATGGAGAGATCTCCTTATCTCAGTAGGTCAAGAAAGTCTATGCTAAGACATTATCAAGAATCCTATAGGGGGCTGAGTAAATGACAACTCTGATCGAGACCAAAAAATTGGCGCGCCGATTTGGCGAATTTACTGTGGTAGACGAAATTAGTCTTAAAATAAATTCATCAGAGATATTTGGTCTACTAGGGCCCAATGCGGCGGGCAAGTCGACCATTATTCGTTTGTTATCTGGAATCCTTCGCCCGAGTTCTGGTGAGGCTACGGTGCTGGGTTTATATTTGTACAAACAGGCAGAACTTCTAAAAGTCGGATCGGCTATGTAGCCCAACAATTTGTACTATACCCTTACCTTACTGTGTCTGAAAATATCGCACTCTACGGCAGTCTATATGGTGTTAATGATAGATGGCGACTGCCCGAACAACTGGATTTGTATGACTTAACTGCATTTGCGGATAAACATGCCGGTCTGCTTTCCGAAGGGTACAAGCGTCGCCTGGCAATAGCGTGTGCAACGATGCATGATCCAGAATTAATATTTCTTGACGAACCCACCGCGGGGATTGATCCGGTTACCCGAAAGGAGTTATGGGATTTCTTTTACACACTATCAGCTGCAGGAAAACCTTGCTTGTCACCACCCACTAATATGGAAGGGGCGGAGCGATGTAATCGCTTGGCTTTTTTAAACCATGGCAAAGTAGTGGCGCAGGGCTCGCCGATTGAAATTCGAGCATCGTTAGATAACAGCCATGTATATTCTTGCAAAATTTCTCATAACCCAGAACTAGCCAAAGCCCTATTAGAGACCGATGGCGTGCAGTTGGTAAATTAATTTGGTAGTGAGCTACGAATTATTACTAGCGTGTCGATTATTCAGCAACAATTGCATAACTTAATAAGTCAGTATCATCAAAAAGCATTCGAACTAACACTGGTAGAGCCGAGTATTGAAGATGCAGTTATGTCACTGACCAGCGATGGAGAACGACGATGAAATTGATAATGGCGATTGTTTGAAAAGAGTTTATCCAATTGCGCCGTGACCCTAGGCTGATTGGCTTCATCATTTTAATGCCAATACTATTAACAACCTTATTCGGCTGCGCCCTGAAACTCGAGCCTGATAATGTGAGAATGGCGTATGTGGACAAGAACATGTCTTTTTTTAGCTTTCTAATAAAAAAATATTTGGAGTAGGGCTATTTCGACTTGCATGAAGTGTGCAGTGTGGATGAGATCCGTAACGAGATTAGGTTGTGAAGAGCAAGAGCCGAGCTTTATATACTGAGTGTTTTTTCGGCTGAGTTAGTAGAAAATAACCAACCTTCGGTAACGTTATATATTGATGGCACGATGCCATCGCTGGCAACAGCAATGGATAGCAATTCGTCGGCCATTAACGATGAATCTGTGACTGCAGATATGTACTTCTCCGATCCTGAAGAAGGCAGAGTAGTGATCGCGCAAGATCCGTTTAATCTGGAGGTAGAAACGTTGTACAACCCAGAGAAGGTCGAGACTTGGTTTTTTCTGCCAGGGGTGGTGGGCGTTTTGATCATGCAGATAGCCTTAAAATTAACCACCCATAGTGCGCGAGCGGGAAAGCAACACATTAGAACAAATGCTGGTGAGCCCTGCGACGCGCACGCAGTTTATCTTGGGCAAAATCATCCCTTATGTATTTATTACAATAATTGATTTCTATGCAATTCTAGGTTTTAGTTGGTTGGTATTTGATTTACCACCGCCCAATTCACATTCAGCATTATTTTTATTAGCTACCGTCTTCATCGCAGCATTGCTCTCCATGGGCTTAGCGATTTCTACAATCAGTCAAACTCAGCAACAAGCTATTTTTCTATCAATTTTTGTATTGATCCCTTCAATTCTACTTTCTGGTTTCATATTCCCGATAGAGGCCATGCTACCTATATTCAGCCGGTGGCTTACCTAATCCCATTGACCTATTTTCTGGAATTAATTCGCGGCATTCTACTCAAAGGAAACACGTTTTTAGAACTTGTGCCGCAGTTTTTAGCACTCGGGGCTTTTGCCATTGTTTTTACGCTGCTTAGTATTTTTCGCTTCCGAAAATCTCTGCCATAAGTTGAGTTCCAGCGCGTGCTTTTGGACTACTAGCCAATCAATCAAGACAAACCTAGCTTGATTGCCAACGGAGACTTTGAGGTGATTAAATCTGGCAAACTCTGCAAGCAGTCTTAATTTTTTCTTGTCGCAAGGAAACGCAAATAAAGCCATAATATAGCAATGTGGTATTGATCACGACTTAGATGCTTGGACGGCGTGGAGTGACTAAACAAATATGTTTCAACCTTTTAGAAACTTAATGCGTCTAAGTAAGGAATTTTATAAATTATTAAGGAAGTTAATGAAATATTTCAGTTCGGTTTTATTCACAGTGGTATTACTCATATCAGCTAGTCTGAATGCAGAGCCAACGAAGAAGGTGTTGATTATTGTTTCAAATATGGTTGATATGGGGGATTCTGAAAAGCACGATGCAAGAAATAACTTGTTAGAAGTTGCGCCCCCATACCATGTTTTTTTAGGTCATGGTTATGACGTTGACTTTGTTTCGCCAAACGGAGGCAGGGTGGAATTTATGATGGATCCAATGGGGATTAGTAGCTATACAATAAAATATGAAGGATTTATGGAGAAAACGAATCACTCACTGACCCCTAAAGATATAAATCCTAGTGATTATTGGGGAGTTTATATTGGTGGTGGCTACGGCCCGTTATTTGATGTAGCCGATAACAAGGCGTTGCAATCCATTATTGCTAATATTTATGAGGCTAGTGGAATTGTGGGAGCTGGTGGACATGGCGCAGGTGCATTTGCAAATGTGGTTCTGTCTTCTGGCGAATTCCTCGTCAAAGATAAAATGGTCGCTGGTTTTCCTAATTCAACGGAAGAGTCTAAACCATGGGCAAAACAAGGAACCTTGTTACCTTTTCTTGTTGAGAGCCAGTTAAATAAAAATGGTGCCATTGCACAAAACAAAACAACTTTAAAGGACAAGTATCAAGTGGTCGTTGATCAACAAATTGTTTCCACCATGTTTTTGCCGTCTGCTGCTCTTGTTGCAAAAGAAATGATAATTTTAAATACGCAATAAATAGCACTCAGTATAGGTAACCCAAATGATAACTGCTCTGAGAGTGATATTCGAATGATGAATAGATACCGCACGGCCTTGTCGATCTCCCCGTGTTTCGACTCCCATGGTTATAGGAAGGGTTCCTGAAGAGTGCTAGTCGAGATCATCTCTTAGAATCACCAGTTTAGCTGACTCAAAATGCAGACGTCGGAGATTGCCACGTCGGCAAGCCTTCTCGCAATGACTTGGTGGAGGGGACTGACCTGCGACGTCTGGACTAAGCGAAGCGCATGGAGAGATCTCCTTAGCCAATAGCTTAGGTGTCAATCACACTGCGGTGTCGAGACGGATTGAAACGCTGGAAAAGCAGCTTTCCATCCGTTTTTTTGAGCAGACATCTTCTGGCTATGTGTTGACTGCATCTGGAAACATTATTAGCGACGCAGCTGAGAACATTGAAGACTTGGTAATAAGTTCACATCGTCGAATTGAAGGTGTGAATTCAGAATTGAGTGGCGAGGTGCATATCCATATCTCTGATATGTTTGAAGTGGGTATGTGATCACCTTGCTCACTTTCTAAGGCAACAGCCAAAATTGAATGTTCACCTTACCTGCGAAACGGCAGTGGCCAATCTAGTAACAAGAGAGGCGGATATAGTGCAAAGCTTTACCCAGATGCGCCCGCTGGGCATGGTCGGTAGAAACGTATGGCAGGTGGATGTTGCCGTATACGCAAGCAGCGACTTTAGTATTGATCTTAAGAAATCTTTGGCAAATTACCCATGGGTGAGATGGGCCACTGAATATGCGTAATGCCCAGTTGAGCAATGGACACAAAAGGCCTGCGTTGGGGCGTCGCCGATAGCAAGAGTGAGCACCTATAAAACCTTGTCCAGAATAATAGAAAAAGGTGTTGGAATAGGGAGCTTATCTCCCTTGTTTGCGCAGCGCGATCCCAACCTTAGAAGAATTACTCCCCTCATTAGAGAAGCGTCACTGGATGTGTGGCTGTTGATAAACCCTTCATAGAGTTAGACCCTAGCGTCTAAATAGATGTCGTTAGCGACTAAGGGCATCACTAGTTTTAGAATAGTTAAGTATACGGTCCACCGAATCCCCAATCGCGACAGAACGCAGTCAGGTAATTGGTATACTGTCCCCGTGTTCACAGAACCAGTACTCTAGGCTTTGGATAAGTTGCTTCAATTATGAAAATTTTAATGCCTGTTGGGCGAAGGTCAAATGCAAGTTCTTAACCAAAAAACCTCACATAAAGCGCTATTAGATCGTTTCCAAAAAATCAGACAAGATACTGTCAATCTGTGTGAACCGTTAGAGATCGAAGACTATGTGCCTCAGCCTGCTTCTTTTGTTAGCCCGCCAAAATGGCATCTGGCGCATACCAGTTGGTTTTTTGAGGCGTTCATCCTCAAAGCAAACAGCCCTAACTACAAGGTTTTTGACCCTGTGTTTGGCTTTTTATTTAACAGCTACTACCAAAGTTTGGGAGCGCGCGCAATCCGTGATCAGCGCGGGATCATAACCCGACCAACGGTAGCCCATGTGTATGAATATCGTCGGCATGTTGACGCTGCTGTTGAAACACTCTGCTCGCAGAGTTTGAGCCAAGAGACTCAATTTTTACTCGAGTTGGGCATCAACCACGAACAGCAGCATCAGGAACTATTGATCACAGATCTTAAATACACCTTTTCTCTGAACCCAATTTTCCCAGTCTATAAAACAGGGTTAGGCTGGGAGCGCCCGCTGGATAACACTGATAATGAATGGGTGAGAATCCAGGCCGGAACACACTACGTTGGAGCACAAACAAACATCTTTAGTTTTGACAATGAACGCCCACAACATGAAGTGCTGATTAATCCGTGTGAAATACGGACGTCGCTAGTCACCAATAGGGAGTATCTGGAGTTCGTATTAGTCGATGGCTATCAGAATTTTCGGTATTGGCTGGATGATGGTTGGGCCTGGTTGCAGGACAATGAAGTGCATTGCCCTGCGTACTGGCTCAAGCAAGGAGACAGTTGGTGGGTTTACACACTTGAAGGTTTGCAGAAGCTTATTCTCGATGCACCTGTCAGTCATGTTTCTTACTATGAAGCGGCAGCGTTCGCACAGTGGAAAGGCTGTCGCTTACCTAGCGAATTTGAATGGGAGCTGGCTTGCTGCGACTTATTCTGGGGCAGGCGTTGGGAGTGGACTAGCTCAAGCCATCAAGCCTATCCAAATTATCAGGTGAGTGAAGGCGCTGTTGGTGAATACAACGGGAAATTCATGGTGAATCAAATGGTTTTGAAAGGTTCGTCTGACGCAACGGCGGTTGGACACAGCAGGCCGACATACAGAAACTTTTTTCACCCACATCTACGTTGGCAATTAACCAGTATAAGGTTGGCTAATGACATTTCTTGATCAGTTCATGATAGATGTAGATCTTGGTCTGAGCGGCTCACCTAAATCTCTTAGTTCAAAATATTTTTATGACAAGCGCGGTAGTGAGCTTTTCGTAGAGATCATGAATCTCCCTGAATACTATCTGTCACGTTCTGAGATGGAGATTTTCACGCTCCAATCTGATCGTCTAATTGAGCTGTTCGAGATTCAAACGGATCATCACGTTGAGTTGATTGAACTAGGTCCGGGCGATGGGCGTAAGATATTGCATTTGCTCCTCGCCATGACTGAACAAAAATATGACCTTAGCTATTTTCCGGTCGACATCTCAGAGGATTCGCTTAAGCAATTAGAGGCGATGCTCGCAAAAGAGTTACCTGCCTTGTCAGTTCGTTCGCACCATGGAGACTATTTCGACGTATTGTCGTCGCTTAAACAGCGCTTACACAAGAAGATTGTATTTTTCCTTGGTTCGAACCTGGGCAATTACCCAGACCAGCAAGCAGCAGACTTTGTCTACCAACTTGGTTCGAACATGCACCCCGGAGATATCTTGGTGTTAGGTTTAGATTTAAAAAAGCCAAGTGAACAGGTGTTGCCGGCATATAACGATAAAGACGGCGTAACACGGGACTTCAACTTTAATTTATTAAGCCGAATAAACCGCGAGCTAGGTGCTAATTTTTCATTAGATGCTTTCGCTCACCGGCCTGAGTACTGCGAACAGACCGGCGTCGCCAGCAGTTATCTTGAAAGCTTGGCTGACCAGCAAGTCAGCATTGATAAACTGGCTAAGACCTTTCAGTTTCAAAAGGGTGAGAAAATCCAATTGGAGATTTCCAGGAAATACTCCGATGAGGTTTTTAACGACATAATTGCTAAAAGTGACTTTCAGATTATTGGCAAAGTGCTGGATGAAAAGCAATATTTTGCGGAATATATCCTATGCAGAGAATAAACTTACTGATCGCATCAATCACCGTCTAATAACGCGATGAATAAAAACACACCTGACCTGAGCGATAAACAATTAGATTTTCTGCTGGAGAGTCTGCAGAAAAAACGAATAGAACTGCTAAGCTCAATTAGTAATCTGCAAACAGAAGCTCTGGAGCGACATGGATGCTCTATTTCAGACATCTCAGAATCAGCTAGCCACTTTGAAACAACCGCTCGGGCACAGCAACTGATCGCCCGCCATCAGGAATTACTTGAAGAGGTTAGTGCGGCGCTTGTGCGTTTGGATACTCGTCAGTATGGAATCTGTGAAAAAACGGACGAGCAAATCCCTTTGGAAAGACTTAAATTAGTTCCTTGGACTCGCGTTTGTAATCTCGAGCAATAGCTTATTAATTAACTGAATACTCAATAATAATCAGCCAGAGACAACAGCTTGTTTGACGAAACATTACACCACCCATTGGCGACGCAGCCTAGCTGGGTATTCCCGCACGCGCCTTTCGGTTCAATACGAGCAGCGAGATTGTTATCAATAGGCCCAGCAACATCACAGCGGCCAACGCTGCAAAGTAATGTTGATGGCCTTCCGCGCCGGGGGCGCTATCTAGTATGCGCCCAGCAATAGGATAAAAGAATATATCTGGTGTGAACCCCAATCCCGAGACTAGACCTACGGTAGTTCCGGTCAAATGTTTCGGAGTCTTGGATTCTTCCAACAAAGCGAAATAGATACCTCTCAAGCCGAAGGCAAATAGAAAAGTAACCAGCAGATTGCCGTAAATCAGAACCAGTGAGGACTCCGCTGGCAGCGAGCGTGAGAGCGCCGAATAGCTGATTGCCAAGAGTAAAAATGAAAGCAGTATTATCTTGCCGGCACTGAAACGGTCGGCGATAAAGCCAGCCGCAATGGCACCTACAATTCGCAGATAGGCAGCATTCGATGCTAGTCGGGCTGCTTTCAATTCATCGAAACCAAGAACCTCGACCGCATACAACGCGTAATTATCCAATCCTTTATATGCACAATAAGCACAGACGATTATGCCCGCTTGAGCCCATACCTGTGGCCAACGGATAAGCTCAACGATGCGTGAAAATGAATGTAATAGGCTTGGCTTTACATGTAATGAATCCATCTCTTCGTCATTTGGGATAATGAACCAAACCAGGCCCGCAGCTAGCAGAGTAATGGCGGAGTAGAAATAGATAACCGTTTTCAAGCCCAAGGTTCGTTGAGCGTCAGTTGTGAGAGCGACATCGGTCGGTAATAACCAAGACAGCAGCAAAACAGCAATACTAGCGCTCGCGGCTGCCATTAATCCGCGCCCACCGTCTAATATGCCAAAGGCCTGACCCTGAGATCGTTCCCCGCCCAAGTGCCTAGTGGCACGAATCATAGCGGCCCAAAAAAGCAAGATAGTGGTCGCGCCCCAATATCCATACAAGAGAGTCATCCAGGTAGCGCCAGGAATGCTCGCCATCGCAAGGCCTCCCGCGGCGGTTGCCAATAATGACAAGGACATCAGCGCCCGCGCTGAATAACGGTCGGCGATTACGCCACCGAGAAAATAAGACGCCATTGCGACCACGCCATAGAATGCAAACACGTCGCCGAGCTGTGTGTTAGTGAACTGAAAAACTTCCAATACCGTGGGACGAAAAAAACGCGCCACGTGAAAAGGCAGACTAAAGTTTGCCTCTGCGGCGAAAACTAAGGCAAAAATAATCAAAAAACGTGAGCCTTGTGAACCAACTCTGGCTGTCATGTGTGTTTATCCAATTCAAATCACAAATTATAGTTGTTCGAACATCAACTCAACCAGTTGGCGAACAATTCCCCGAAATTCTTACGGCGCTTTTATACTCGGAGTTTTTTATCCTACGGCATTGAGATATTATTTCTTGAAGAAAAGTTGAATATCTAGTTTATAATCTACTTTACTGGGCATTTTACAAGCTGCGATTTTTGGTAAAGCCAGTTAGAGCCCCCATTGCTAGAAAACTTTGTCTTGATCAGAATGGTAAAGATGTAAAGACCTAGTGATAGGTGTTCGTGGTAATCAGTGGTAATCAACGTGTTAATCAATGGTAATCCATTAGTTTCACAACAGGTAGAAAACCTGTGCGACTAGCCCGCAGTTACCTTTGGCGAGAGTAAAAGGATTAAGGTGTAGACACGTTTGTATCAAATCTTGATTATGCGTTTTGATCTACAGTCCAAACGCTTCGCGTAGTTCTTGAGCCGTGCTTTGCTTACCGTAAAGAGCCGAACGATTATCCAATTCTTTGGCCTTGGACAGTGGGCCGACAAACACAGGGTCAAAACCTGATTCCTTGATTAATGTCGATGCAATTCTCATCGCACCATCGTCTTCGGCGGCCAGCGGGATAGCCATTAGCTCACCTTCTCGGTGCGCCTGTGTGAGGATCGAATGATGGCTAATAGAGTTATAGGCTCTTACCAAACGCACTCCCGGCAAGAAATCCGCGGATGCAATGCTGCTGCCTTTTTCGAGTGCGGTCAGTGCCATGTCTCCATCTCTGCCTGGGTAAGGGTTACTGCAATCAAGAACAACCTTGCCTTGAATCAAGGGCGACAGATCCTTACCCACTTTGGGCATAGCGTGGTACGGCACCGCCATGAATATAACGTCGCCGAATTCCGCCGCTTCCTTGGGGTATTCTGCTCTAGATGTAGGCCCTGCTTTGCTGACTAATTCTTACAGTTCTTCTGAATGGCGAGACGAGAAAAAAACTTCATGACCCGCTTGCGCCCACAGGACCCCAACGAAGCCTCCGATATTTCCTGACCTGACAATACCAATTTTCAAAGGTTTGTCTGTGGTCTCCGCCATTGCTAAGCTTGAAAATAGGGGGGCTGTATAGAGAACAGCAGTAGCAACGAAGGCTCGCTTAGCAAAACTTCATCTTGATAGGTTTTTGGGTTTATGTTCTTTCACTGTAGTTTTCTCAAGTTAAGCTCTTTGTTGTAGAGTGCGGATAAAAGGGGTAAATCTCTTTTTACAGATTTATTGTCCGGTATGTGCTTCTGTACGCGTAGATCATTACAAATTAGACACTCTTACTTCAATGCGACGCGGTGCTTGGTAATTTCAAATCCTCTGAAAGGGTGTCACTACGGGTAAATACAGAAAACTTTTATATGCGTATTGTCTCCTCACAAAAACATAAGCGCATATTAGGAAGTTGAAAAAGGTTCTTTATATTCGAATAATTTCTAATTATGATCAGGGTTATCCGAAGTTAATTGTTGCCTTGGAGGCAGAGAATGAAGCAGCTAAATTTCAATCACTTACAGTATTTTTATGCTGTGGCGAAGGAGGGCACTGTTACCAGAGCGGCCGAGGCTATGCATGTGACACCGCAGACGGTGAGCGGTCAACTTGCGACTTTTGAGGAATATATAGGTGCACCATTATTTCAACGACACGGCAAACGTCTAGAGCCCAATAGACTCGGGCAAGTAGCTTTGCGCTATGCGGATGACATCTTTAATCTAGGCAATGAGTTATCACGCACGCTTGCTTCGCATGATGTTGGGCAAGTGGCCAATTTCAATGTGGGAATCGTTGATGCCATTCCAAAGGTTATGGTGTTCGAAATGCTCAATGACTGCTTTGATTTGGAGAATAGATTTACTCTCGAATGCCACGAGGGAGATTTGTCGGGGCTGCTGGCGGATTTATCAATCAATAAACTTGATCTTATTATTTCAGATCAACCGCTACCGATTGGCGTTAGTATCCGCGCCACCAATAACTACCTTGGCAAGTCCGGTGTGACTTTCTTTGCACCAAAAGATGAGTGTGAAAAGTATCAAAAAGATTTTCCACGCTCTTTACATCAAGCGCCATTCTTGATGCCTGGTAGAAAGTCAGCGCAGCATCAAAACCTAGTTTCTTGGTTTGTGCAATCTAAGATAGCACCAAAAATAGTGGCCGAGTTTGACGACAGTGCCTTGTTAAAGTTTTTTGGGCAAACCGGCCGTGGGATATTCTGCGTAGCTTCTGCGGTCGAACATGATGTTCTGGCTCAATTTGATGTTGGCATTATAGGCCGAGCCGATTCAGTGTCAGATCGATATTATGGTATCACCCCAGAAAGAAAAATTAAGCACCCGGCGGTTGATTCTGTTCTCGCTGCTGCTGAAAGGCTACTAGCGCCATAACAATTGAATGAATATCTGTTGATGAGCGATAACTAGATAACTTGCCAAACCGCCTTTGCGGCTGCCAACGATCGACGTGCTACTCTTCTCTGGCAAAATTTTTTAAGGAAATTCCTAACTAAACTTCAATAATGTTCGAATTATATATTTACGATTTATTCGTATAATGAAAACCATAATTTAAACAACGGAGACGAAGCCATGCAAACTGCAATCCATTCAAGTGATTTTGCCTTAACAACTGCCCTAGAAAATTTTATCCACCAGCAAGCGGGTAAGTCGATGAATGTCTGTGCCGATCGAGTTGAACGTTTGGTCGTGAGACTAAGAGATGTGAATGGTCCTAGAGGTGGTCAGGATAAGGAATGTAGTGTGGAAGTTAAGTTGGCTCATTGTGAGCCCATCGTTGTCAGCAAGAGAAGCTCTGATGCATATTCGAGTATACGCAAAGCCTTAAGTCGGGCGTCTAGAGTCACCCTGCGGCGCATTGATAAACGCCGCGCTAGAAAATACGTCGCGCCTGTGCAAGCACAAATACAAGCGCTTGGAGCAGATGAGTCAGCACTTGAATCACAGGATGACTCAACTCTCCGAACTTATTAAAGCGAATTTATTCTCCTTCATCATTTAAGGTATTTACAGTCATGAACTTACAGTCAATATTGTCTAACTTTTCAAATGCGCCGGCACCACAGGGTTCAAACAACGAGTCAGAGCAGTCGAGCCCCCTTGGTGGCCTTAGCTCCATGTTACCTGGCGGTCTTGCTGGAGGGGCAGCAGCAGGTGGTGTAATTGCTCTGTTAATGGGGAGCAAATCTACACGAAAAATGGCCAAGAAGGTTGTAAAATACGGTGGTTCCGCGGTGCTAGGTGGCTTAGCCTATAAGGCTTATGGAAATTGGCAAAACAACAAGGCACTTGATCAGACTCAAGCTATTACCGATAACGATATTCAACAGGCCAACGCATCCATTCCGTCGCAATTACCTGAAAGTAGAGTTTCGCTTGATATGGTTTTGATCACTGCGATGATTGCAGCCACGAAAGCAGATGGGCAAATCGACTCCCAGGAGCAAAAACGACTATTTGATGCGATTGGCAAACTAAATATGAATGCCGAGGAGAAAGCGGGCGTGTTCGATACCATGGCCCGTGACATAACGGTTCAAGAAATTGCTGACTCGGTGACTCTCGACGAGCATAAAGCTGAAGTCTATTTATCAGCCTACCTAGCAATAGAAGTTGATGACCAATTGGAACGCGCGTTTCTACATAAGCTGGCGACTGCGTTAGATCTGCCCGAAGGCATTGCAGCGTATTTGGAACAACAAGCTAATCAAGGGGTTGTCATTTAGCTAATACTAATTACAATCTCATTATCTAACCTAGAAAGGCTCAGTGACTCACTGGGCCTTTTATAATTTGGGCTACGGCCCTGAATCGACGATGGCAATTGATCCGGTAATTTGTTTTTTTCTCTTTGGTTTATGTGCCGGTGCATTAAAATCAGAGCTACGCCTGCCGAGCCAGATATACGATTTTGTCTCAATGTTACTCCTTTTGACTATTGGCTTGAAGGGCGGTATTGAATTGGCGAATCAGTCATTTGGCGTGTTACTTCCGCAAATTGCTGTAGTGGTTCTTGCTGGTTTTTTACTGCCACTTTTGGTTTTTCCGGTGCTTCGGTATTTGGGTAATTTTAGCCGCGCCGATTCAGCGTCAATCTCCGCGCATTATGGTTCCGTGAGCGTAGGAACTTTTGCGGTAGCAGTCGCTTACATGAATGTTCGCAACATCGAATTCGAGCAACACATGGCGTTATTTGTGGTGTTGTTGGAGATACCAGCAATCTTAATCGGCATAGCGCTCGCCCGAGGTTTATCCAAAGAGACTCAATGGAAAGTGGTGGCGCAAGAAGTAATGTTGGGTAAGGGAGTCATGTTCCTAATCGGCGGATTATTAATTGGTTGGGTGAGTGGACCAGCCGGAATTGAGCCAATATCGCCGCTGTTCTTTGATTTATTCAAAGGTGTGCTGGCGTTGTTCCTACTGGAAATGGGATTGATTACCGCGACACAACTAGGCAGCCTGCGACGCTACGGATTATTTCTTTTGGTTTTTGGTATAGCGGTACCCTTGGCATTCGGCGCCATAGGGACCTTTGTCGGAATTGGCCTGGGCTTATCCATTGGAGGCACCGCCATTCTAGCGACCCTCTTTGCCAGCGCATCTTATATAGCCGTGCCGGCCGCAATGAGAATATCTGTGCCAGAGGCTAACCCTACATTGTCGTTGACTGCTTCACTGGGAATTACTTTCCCGTTTAATATTCTTTTAGGGATACCTACCTACCTGTGGTTTTCGGATTACGCGCAATCTCTATTTCTTTCCTAGGCTAAGGAGTTCTCTTACATGACAAACGAAAAAGCAAAGTTACTGACTATCATTACCGAAACGGCATTGGAGTCGAGCTTAATAGATGAGATCGAAACTCTTGGCGCGCCTGGCTACACAATCACCAATGCGCGTGGCAAAGGCCATAGAGGTTCTCGCAATGCATCGTGGGAAGCCAATTCAAATATCCGTATTGAGATAATTGCTAGTGCAGCAGTTATTCAAAAAATCATCGAACACATACAAAACAAATACTACGATCACTATGCAATGGTCTCATTTACCAGTGAAATAGAAGTATTGCGATCGGAAAAATTTACTAAATGAGACCTCAGCATAACTCGATGCGCGAATCAAAATGACTGAAATACCCCCACTTTTCGTTGAAGGACTAGTCAATAGCCAGCTATTACCGTCGTCTTTCGCCTCAATTGGAGGCATTTCATCCTATTTTTATTTCGCCCCTGACTTATGCTGAGGTCTCTAAATGAGAAACACATGACCGTGAAAGACACCAAGCAACAGAAATTACCGATTATTGGAATTTTAGGCGATGGGCAATTATCAATGATGATGGCCCATGCTTACCAGGGTTTAGGTGGGCAAGCGTTTGTTTATGGAGGTTCTGATAGCAGCCCTGCTAGCCAAGTTGCTGATAAGCTTTTCGTCGGCGACACTGATGACTTTGAGAATTTAGAAGATTTTTTTAGGGCTGTTGACGTAGTCACACTTGAAAATGAATTTCTTGACAGTAGCTTCTTGAGCCTAGCGTCTTTTCGATACGCCACACCGGTGCTGCCAGACCCAAATCGGTTTGGCTTAATCGAAGACAAATTATCCGAAAAACAGTTCTTTCGAGCCACTGATATTAGCATCGCCGATTTCTTCGAAGTCAAAAGTGAGCAGGACTTATTGGATACTCCGGGTTACCTCAAATTAGCAAAAGGAGGGTACGACGGTATTGGTACCTATAGAGTAGATAATAGAGAGCAAGCGATCGCTATTTTTAACTCGATTAAGTCAGTCGGCAAAGTGCTATTTGAGAAAGCCATCAATTACAAAAAAGAACTATCGCTCATTGCAGTAGCTGGTTCGAGCGATTTGGTGTTCTACCCAATGGTTGAAACTCATCAGGATGAAGGCACTTGTCGTTACGTTAGCTACCCCTCTGGAATTGCCAGTGATATTGAGCGAGAAGCTATATCGCAGGTAAAACGTATTATGCAAAAGCTTGATACTCGAGGAGTCTTCGCGTTTGAATTTTTTCTGACTCAGGACGATCAATTGATACTTAATGAATCAGCACCAAGACCTCACAATTCAGGGCACATCAGCCTTGATCTGTTTAATTGCTCTCAGTTCGAGAACCATATGCGCGCTGTCGCTGGCCTAGAGATAATAAATCCAGAACCGCTTCATGATTCAATGCTCATGGTGAACCTATTGGGTACACAAGAAGGGCCCTTTGATGCAGACACAGTTTTATCGAAAACCAATAATCCACAGTCCAGTGTAGTGTTATATCGAAAAGCTAATTCGCGTCTTAAGCGCAAAATGGGCCACATTAATTTTTGGGGCGAAGATCAACGGCAGCGAGCTGAGTCGATTCTTTTGGATTTAGAAATTTAGGCCCGGATCGGCATTTCCTTAGCTAAAATAGCAGTTGATTAGACTTTCCTCGGTGCTACTGGTTTACAATAGACGGCTTTTACGCAATAACAGAGGTTAATATGAAAGTAGCAATAGTAATGGGTTCAGATTCAGATTGGCCTGTAATGAAGGCAGCCGCTGAAGTACTGAAAGAATTCAAGGTGGATTATGAAGCCAAAGTAGTTTCAGCCCACCGTACCCCAGACTATATGATGGAATTTGCCAAGTCAGCAGACCAACAAGGCTACAGCGTCATCATCGCTGGTGCAGGAGGCGCGGCCCACCTACCGGGTATGGTTGCGTCTAGCACAACGCTGCCGGTAATCGGTGTGCCAGTGCGCGGCAGCAGTCTAGACGGTTTGGATTCTTTGCTTTCGATAGTGCAGATGCCAAAAGGCATTCCAGTTGCCACCGTAGCCATTAACAATGCTGCAAATGCTGCGTTATTGGCGATCAGGATGTTAGCAATCGGCCACGACCAACTAACCACAAGTCTAAAAGCATACGCTGACTCTATGGCAGAGATGTCGAAGAGTAAAACGCTTGATGACTAGTTGATGATCAAAGTGTGTAAATTTGAATGATCGGAAGTGCTGAGAATCTAGCGTCAACATGTTCGCCCGTTAGATATTGCCAGCCGCCTGATATGAAACTCGAATGCCGAGTTAAAAGGGTAGGTCTTGGCATAGATCCAGTTTCACTATTGCACAATCAAAAGGAGAAAATCTGATGTCAGGACCTTTGGATGGGGTTGTAGTTGTGGAGCTTACTAGCGTTGTTTTAGGCCCTTATGCATGTCAAATGCTAGGCGATTTAGGTGCAGATGTTATCAAGATCGAGCCGTTGAGCGGCGACACCAATCGCAATCTTGGCCCTTATAGCGTTACCGATAATATGCGCTCATTGTACTTAGGCTGTAACCGCAATAAACGTTCAGTGTCACTGGATTTAAAATCGCCAGATGGCAAGGCGGCAGCGCTTGAGATCATTCGTGGGGCCGACGTAGTGATTCACAATTTTCGCCCATCGGCTATGCAGCGCCTAGGGCTTGACTACCACGAGGTACGAGAGCTCAACCCAGAAGTGGTGTATTGCGCAGCATACGGCTACAGCAAGAAAGGGCCGTATGGCGATAAGGGTGCGCTCGACGATTCTATTCAAGCGGCTAGTGGTATCGCTATTTTGCAGTCCATGGTCGGCGGAGACCCTAGTTATTTGCCGACGGTGATAGCGGATAAAACAACAGCGCAAAATGTAGTACAAGCGGTACTTGCGGCGTTGTTTCATAAAGAGCGAACCGGCCAAGGCCAAGAAATTGAAGTGCCCATGTTTGAAACGATGGTGTCGTTTGTGATGACTGAACACCTAATGGGCCAATCGTTTGAACCCTCTCTGGGAGAGGCGGGTTACCCAAGACTGCTAGCCCAACATCGCAGGCCCTATAAAACCAAGGATAATAAGTTTATTGCTTTATTGCCTTACTGGGATAATCACTGGAGATCATTTTGTGAGTTATCAGGTCATGCAGAACTGATCACCGACCCAAGATTTATTAATATGAGTGAGCGGCTCAAACATATCAATGAATCGTATCGTCTGACCGGTGAGATCGTTGCGCAGAAAACTCGTGATGAGTGGCTTGAGCTGCTAGGGCAAAGCAATGTGCCAATGATGGAAGTGAACACCCTCGATGAATTAATAGATGATCCACAGCTGATCGCGTCAGGCTTTTGGAATGTTATGGATCACCCAACTGAAGGGCAGTTACGCATGACCAGCCCGCCCATCAACTTTTCCGAGACACCAGCATCGATTCGCAGAGTACCGCCTTTGCTTGGTCAACATAGTGAAGAGATTCTGCTAGAGGCAGGATTAAGCCAATCGCAGATAGACGACATGTTGGCCAGTGGCATTGCTAAATCAGCAGATTAGTCATCAGCATTAGCATAAACACCAATTCCATTTAGCTGTCGCCTTTAGGTCGAGATCGCTTGGGTGTAATCATTGGCCGCTAGCATAATTATTATTTGTGAACCTAAAGGCGCGTAATGTCTCTATTATGGGTCTGCCACTTAATCTCAGCCTCTATTCCTATGTCTAAAGTTCAAGTTGTTTTAATAACCTTGGCTATCTACAAGATCGTTCTTATTGTAATCGGCCTCTGGGCTTCTAGGCGAACAAATGATAGCGATGACTTTTTCCTCGGGGGGCGAGGGCTAGGCCCGGTTGTCGCGGCGTTGAGTTACTCTTCAAGTGCAGCGTCAGCGTGGGCTTTGCTGGGCTTGAGCGGCATAGCTTATGTTTATGGAGTGTCGACTATCTGGGTGGCATTTGGGTCTATCAGTTCGATGTTTGTTGTTTGGTATTGGATAGCTCCGCGATTAATGACATTTAGTCGTGAACATGAACTTATAACCCTCACTGAGATAATCGCGTACGACACGAACAACGAAATGCGTGGGAAAATCATTCTACTGTCGACCTTTATAATCGTGTTCTCGTTTGTTTTCTATGTGGCTGCTCAGTTCCAAGGTGCCGGTACAACCTTCGCAACCACATTTGATATGTCTATGCGCACTAGCATCGCAATGGGTGCGGCAATCATTATGATTTACACCCTGCTCGGAGGGTTCTGGGCAGTCAGCGTTACCGATGCACTGCAAGGTTCGCTGATGGCCCTGGCAGCAATTGTATTGCCGGTGTCTGCATTTATCGCCGTTGGAGGTTTAGCAGGATTACTATCTGGTTTGGCAGCAGTCAGCACACCTGAGCAGCTTAGCTTAACCGGTGGAAATCTAGGTTTGATGGCGCTTGGCATTGTGATTGGCGGTTTATGTATTGGTCTGGGAACGTATGGTCAACCGCATCTCATGGCCAGAATTATGGCTCTTCGCGATGAAAAGGCAATGCGCCAAGCGCGCGTGATTACTATTGTCTGGTACCTCCTTGTATTCCTCGGAATGTGGTTTGTCGGTTTGGTAGGGCATGTGCTGCACGCGGGCTTAGAAAATTCCGAACAAATATTTTTTGTGATGCTCGATAGCCTGTTTTCACCGGTGCTGGGCGCGATATTTTTGGCAGCTGTATTGTCAGCAATTATGTCCACTGCGGACAGTCAATTATTGTCGGCCGCAGCGGCGATTGCCCACGATCTCGGCGTGGCAGGTGATGACCCCAAAAAGGTATTGCTCATTTCGCGATTAACGATTGTGGCCTTAGTGGGAGTGTCGGTATTGGTGGCGATCTATATGCCCGCCAAAATCTTTAGCCGAGTGCTATTTGCTTGGATGGCATTGGGCGCGGCCTTTGGGCCAGTTTTATTCGCTCGCCTCGCTGGTGCGCGTATTAAAGCGCAGGGTGTTTTTCTGTCGATTTTGACGGGGTTTTGTTTAACCGTTGTCTTATCTTTCTTTCCCAATGCGCCAGGTGATATTGTCGAGCGCCTTGTGCCTTTTTGCACGGCAAGTTTAGTGTTGTGTCTATTTCGCCAGAAAATTCAGCATTGATGCTTCAAACATTAGACTGACTTTGGTTGTTGCATAACGGCCGATTCCCGTATTGCTTATTTCAAGTTTGGTAATAAATTTCTGCCGTTAAGGGTCTACTCATGTAGAACATGAAACGAGTATTGTCAGCAGGCTACAATTAACTTTTTGCTGAACGTGGGGGCTATCACAATTATTGTGATAGCGTCTTGGGAGAACATAATTATTGGGCAAGCATGCTAAAACTATTAAACGGAATTGCTGAGTTAGGCGCTAGCCAATAGTGATGTTAGAGCATCCGTTTATTCATAATATGCTAAAGCTGCGCCTTCGTATCGAAGGTGATGACCCGCGCCACGCGCATATGCGGCTAGCAATATTCTGCGCTATGTTGCTACATTTGATATTAGTAGTGTTTATGCCAGGCTTGCCAGAGCTCACCTTGCCAACGTCCAATCGCGGATCGGTGCTAAATGTGTTCTTGAAGACTGAGTCAGAAGCTGAAAGATTTGAGCAGAAATTAAATCAGCCGTTCCCTTTTTCTAATTCAGACCAAGCCTTACTCGAACCCACTTTAGGGGCTGCCAGTCCTGAATCCGGCGACCAGGGTACCGTAAGCGAGGCCACAGCTGAGCAAGTGGCTCAAAAGGCTGAAAATCTAGGCAATCGTTCTGCCGGTGCCATCAATGAAGCCAGCATTGAGTCGGTAATGAGGACCGATTTGGCATTTATTCGTATGTTCGCCCAACAAGAGGCTATTCGACACGCCGAGGAACACCCCGAACAAGTGGAGCGCTTTCGACGCAGCTTTAACAGCGCACGAAATTATCATCGGCGTAATAAAACTAACAGTTATGAGAACCGCTACGGAGATTATTACACTCGCACTACATCGTCGTCGGGTGACGTTTGTTTTCTGCAGCGCCCAGGGGAAATCCGCGACGAACTAAGCACCAATGTTGTGTATTTCTTCAGATGTGGCGCTAAGCCCTTGGTACTCGACTTAGAGTCCAATATTGAGTAGGCGCTCGATTTGGACGCCAATACTCAACAAGCGCTTACTTCTATAAACAGCGTTCGCGCAGACTCAGTGGTGTCTAGACAGGGTAGGGTTGATCAGACAATATCTTCGTCATGCCATTGACCAGTCGATACAGCGCCCACAACCAAAGTATGCCCAGAATCGCATAACCTATGACAGCTACTAGCAAAATAAATCCAATAATGGTCCAAAAGACGGTCCACCAAAACACACGAATTACATTAGTGTAATGGCTGTGATAAACGGTGCCGCGAGCATCTCTGCGTTTCACCATGGCCCAAACAGCACCAATTAGAATGGGTATTGCGGTAAATAGGCCGATGGCCAGTAAAATATAAGAGATCAGGGCGTGGTTCTTAGCCTCGCCTTGGTGCGATGCAGAATGATCAATAGTATTGCTCACAATGGCTCCGTGCTAAACCTGGTTAAACCATTTAATATATATAGCGCCAAAAATAGATGTTTCAATAGAGAATAATAGACCTGACAGCATAATCAGTTCTTAAGCAGAGAGGAAATCGTTATAATTTCCCCAATCAATCCGCGCTCAGCTAGGCACGCGCGAATAAAACGAATGACACGAGCAACAAGACTAAAGAGAAATACACATGAATAAATATTCTATTGGTGAGGTTTTTAAGGGCAAGGTCGAAACTGGCTCTGAAGTTACTATTAAAGGCTGGGTGCGCTCGCGTCGTACATCTAAAGCGGGCATTTCTTTTGTGGCATTGCATGATGGATCTTGCTTTGATGCGATTCAAATTGTGGTGCCAGAAGAGCTGCCAAACTACCAAGACGATGTGCTCAAACTTGGCGCTGGCTGCGCGGTAGTTGCCACTGGCACATTAGTTGAATCGCAGGGCCAAGGTCAGTCTGTCGAAGTCCAAGCCGCTGCACTTGAAGTTATTGGTTGGGTCGACGATCCCGAAACATACCCCATTGCTAAAAAGCGGCACACCTTTGAATATTTGCGCACACAAGCGCATTTACGCCCGCGAACCAATGCAATTGGCGCGGTTACTCGAGTGAGAAATACATTGTCACACGCGATTCACGACTATTTTTATAAAAGTGGGTTTCACTGGGTTAACACTCCAATCATCACCAACAGCGATGCTGAAGGCGCAGGTGAAATGTTTCGAGTATCAACCTTGGATATGGCTAATTTGCCGCACAATGCCGAGGGTAAGATTGATTTTGAACAAGACTTTTTTGGCAGTGAAGCCTTTCTTACTGTCTCTGGGCAACTCAATGTAGAGGCCTATTGTCTAGCAATGTCTAAGGTGTATACATTTGGGCCAACCTTCAGGGCCGAAAATTCCAATACCAGTCGTCACTTGGCAGAGTTTTGGATGGTTGAACCTGAAATTGCTTTTGCAAATCTTGAAGATGATGCGGCGCTGGCGGAAGATTTTTTAAAGTACTGTATCAAAGCCGTGCTCGAGGAGCGTTCTGATGATATGGCGTTTTTCCAACAGCGAGTTGATAAGGGTGTGATTGATCGGCTCAACTCCGTGGTTGATTCAAAATTTGTGCACATGGACTACACCGACGCCGTCGATATTCTTATTAAAAGCGGTCAACCGTTTGAGCACCCAGTGAAGTGGGGAGTGGATCTTGCATCGGAACACGAGCGATTCCTATCTGAAACTCATGTTAAGGGGCCGGTGGTTCTAAAGAACTATCCAAAAGACATCAAGGCCTTTTACATGCGCATGAACGATGATGAGAAAACAGTCGCAGCGATGGATGTATTAGTACCCGGCATTGGTGAACTCATTGGCGGCAGTCAACGAGAAGAGCGCTTGGATATGCTCGACGCTCGGTTCCCTGACCAAGAGACGGCTGATCATCTATGGTGGTATCGAGAGTTGCGTCGCTACGGTACCGTGCCGCACGCAGGGTTTGGCTTGGGGTTTGAGAGGTTGATTAATTATGTCACTGGCATGGAGAACATCCGCGATGTAATTCCATATCCGCGTGTGCCAGGCTCCGCTCAATTTTAACCTTGGTTTAAAATATTGATGGGTCGCTTAGAGGGATAGGTTTGATGGATAGCGTATTAATTGCTGTGTTGGGCTATAAACTTATCCACATCGCTTAAGAATCGACTTTCTTGGCTGAGCGTTGCATGGATTCTGTGTGGCGCTCCTGCATAGGTGATGACTTGAGCAAGTGGGTTGGTGGCGATGAAGCGCTGCTCATGCCCTGCAAGGAATGCGGGGCCAAGTTTGTGGTCTGCCTGCAATAAAAGTGTTGGAACTTTGAGGGGCTGCTTCGAATCCACTGCAGCGAGCATATTCATATCAAGAGCAGGCTTCCACGTTTCTGGATCATGACGCATAAGTGCTGAGCCATTACTGTCTAAATGACGTTGTCTTTGATGATCAGCCACTACCCCGCCTAAAATACATGGGCTGTTGCTGGCAAACTCGATGAATTCGTCGAAGCTGGCGCCGCGGCGCTGCATATCGCATTGCTTATCCCGCAATATTGGGAAAGCGGTGGCCAATACTGTTTTGTTCCACTCATCCACCTCATTCAAATAGATGGGTGGGTCTTCAAGTAACACCGCTCTGATCTGTGGGTGCGGTTGCTGTGCAAGAAAAGCGGCAACCATCCCGCCTAAGCTGTGGCCAATTACTAGTGTTGGCTTATTGATCATTTCCAGCAACGCAGCGGCGTCACTGGCATAATCTTGAATTAGGTATCGATTAGCTCTATCACTGTCGCCGTGGCCGCGAAAATCCAAGGTCCAAACACGAAATCGACCATTCAGGTGCGCCACCGTTTCTTGCCAAGTATCTCGGCTATTACTGATGCCATGCAGGCAAACAACGTTCGGCGCACCTGCCGGCCCGTATACACTGCCGTTTAATTTGAGAGCGCCATTTTGAAGTTTGAAATCAGTCACTTTATTACGTTTATTGTTAATTTAAGCGGAACTATGCCTAGCTACAAGCCAGCATGCAAATCCTACCGCCTGCTGCTGTTGGGTCTAAATAAAAAGGCATCCGCTTCACATTCTCGTATTTGGCGTAGTGGTCTTTCTGCAATACTAATGGCCTTGCACTGAAATTAGATGAGCGAGTAAGCGTATAGAGATGTGCAGTGCCAAGGTTGTATCTTTTATTTGGCGCGTTTATTCTCAGTTAAGCAACGAAGGCGGAAAATTTTTACTTATCTATACCCTCAGAGCAACGGTTAGCTGATAGCAACTGAACTTTAAATATAAGAGATCTTACAATGGCTCAAACACTTTTAGCCGGCACTCCAGCATCGTCGCCAATTGACAACGATACAAGTTATTTTCTACCGTTGCTTATTCTGACGTCACTGTTTTTCATGTGGGGTTTTTTGACCGTGCTCAACGATATTCTCATTCCCTATTTGAAGAATGTTTTTGACTTGAATTACACACAAGCATTGCTCATACAGTTTTGCTTTTTCACTGCTTATGGTGTTTGTTCGATACCTGCAGGCAATGTAGTAAAGCGTGTTGGCTATCAACGTGGCATGGTGTTTGGGTTAATGGTCGCCGCTGTGGGTTGCTTTATGTTTATCCTTGCAGCGAATATGCTGGTCTATCCAGTGTTTTTGGGCGCTCTATTTGTGTTGGCTGCTGGTATCACTCTGTTGCAGGTATCGGCAAACCCATACGTAGCCTTGCTTGGGCCAACAAAAACCGCACCGCGTAGACTCACTTTGACGCAGGCGTTTAATTCTTTGGGAACCGTAATAGGTCCAATTGTTGGTGGCACTCTGATTTTGTCAGCGGTTGCCAGTGCAGGCGGCGGTGCCGATGCCGTGCGCGTGCCTTATGCCTATTTGGGCGCGGCCTTATTACTGCTGGCTGTTTTGTTTATGTTCATCAAATTGCCGGTGATCCATGAGGTGCAAAGCGAACGAGGCTCCTATACGGATGCATTGCAATATAAGCATCTATGGATGGGAGTAGCGGCGGTCTTCTTGTATGTCGGTGCAGAAGTCTCGATTGGTAGTCTAATTATTAGTTTTTTAGGTGAATCGAATATAGCTGGCATGGCCGAAAAAGAGGCCGCAAGCTATGTAACTTACTATTGGACGGGCGCCTTAATTGGCCGCTTTTTAGCGGTTGGATTAATGCTAGTTGTGGCTGGCAATGTGATGTTGATGGTAAATGCAATCGGCGCAGCTCTAATGTTAATGGTGGTTATAAGCACTGATGGCCAGACGGCATGGATGGCATTGATTGCGGTTGGTTTGTTCAATAGCTTAATGTTTCCCACCATCTTCAGTTTAGCAATTGCCAGGCTTGGGCCTTTGGCCAGCCGAGGCTCAGGCTTATTGTGTACCGCGATTATTGGAGGTGCTTTTGTGCCTTTGGCACAAGGCGTATTGGCTGACTCTATTGGCTTGCAAATATCCTTTATCTTACCTGCACTGTGTTATCTGTACATTGCTTACTACGGTGCTAAGGGCTGGGAGCCAAAGGGACCTAATTTATAAGTTAAGGGTCCTTGTTAACGTTAAAGGTTAAAAACCGATTGAGCATACACGCTAGCACCAAGCAATCCTGGGTTCTTGTGGGTGATTAACCAGGTGGGAGTATCCAACATCAAGTGGCGGTGGCGGCCTTTATTTTCAAAGCCTTTGCGAAAACGACTTTGCGCAAGTTGTTTTGGGTAGCGTTGGCAAATTCCGCCGCCAATAAAGACTCCGTCCTTGGCCCCCATTGCTAACGAGATATCACCAGCAACTTGACCAAGAACCTCGAAAAATAAATCAAAGGTTTGCTCACAAATCGGATCAGATTTGCTGATGCCTGCGACGGCGATATCTGCAGCAATTAAGCCCGGATTCTCCTGTCCATGAATCTCACATAGGGCTTCATGGATGTTCACCAAACCTGGACCGGACAACAGTCTTTCACGGGAAATTCGGTCTTCGAATTTGTGATGTAAATACGCGAGTATCTGACCTTGAATCTGATTTTCAGGTGAAAACCCTGCGTGGCCCCCCTCAGTAACCAGGGGAATCAATTGGCCATTTCTGCGTAATAAACCTGACATACCTAATCCACTTCCTGGGCCTAGCGCTGCAACCGTAAAGTCTCCTGGTGGGAGCAGGCCCCAATCCCCACCTATGCCGCTTACGTCGTTGTCGCTTAGGCCATTTAGACTGTAGGCGATAGCCTCCCAATCGTTTAGAAGTTTGACCTGTGTGGTGTTGTAACGAGTGCGCAGGTCGGTGCAATCTATAGACCAATGACTGTTTGGGAACGACACGGCTTCATCCCGAATAGGGCCAGCCACAGCTAGACAAATTGCGTCTAATTGTTGTATTTCGTGGGAATGCAAATAGAGGTCTATGGCGTCGCTAACGTGCTCAAATTCAGCCGCTTCTAGTGTTTGTGCCTTAGTGAAATGATGTGACGTATCGGTGCTCAAGGCGAACCTTGCATTGGTGCCGCCAATGTCTGCAATCAAAATTGGGTTATTGGTCATTCGCTTGAGTCCGCTTGAGAAAATCGTTGTTCTAATCTGAGTTCGTATTGGGCTTTGCTATTCTAACCCTGCCGCCAGTTTTGCTGTAGTCTAATGTAAAATCGTACGGTCGGATGAGTGGCTGGTCGATTCCTAAAAAAACTTAATATGTAATAAAACAACATAATGTTTGAATTAATCTAACATTTTCCATAAAATATGTAAATAAATTACATATTGAGATCGAAGCAAGACTGCTTCGCACCAAGATGGATCGGAGCTTTTAATGCTAAAAATTTGTAACATCGTCATCGTGGGTGGAGAAGGAGACCTCGCCTTTAGAAAGTTGTACCCAGCCTTGTACAGCTTGCACCGAGAGAACTTGCTCGCCGACTGCACCAAAGTGGTGGGTTTTGGTCGTGGTAAATACACTGCCGAATCTTTCCTTGAAAATATGCGCAGTTGGACGGATGCCAGTGACTATGTTCAAGATTTAGATGAAGCGAGTTGGAAGAGCTTTTGTGAGCGCATAATGCACTTCAACGGCGATGCTACTAATCCAGACGATATTCGTCGCCTCAAAAATGAAATGGGGCCAGAGGAGATTGTCTTTTATCTTTCTACGCCGCCGTCAATATTTGCCCCAATTTGCCAAGCGATGGGCGCTGCTGGAGTGGTAACCGACACCACACGATTGGTTGTTGAGAAGCCATTAGGCCAGTCATTGGAGACATTCAATGAGATAAACGACACTCTGTTTAAGACCTTTGAAGAGCACCAAATTTATCGCATAGATCATTACCTAGGCAAGGAGACTGTGCAGAACCTGCTTGCCTTGAGGTTTGCCAATATCTTTTTAGAACCGCTTTGGAATCGCAACTACATCGACCATGTACAAGTGACCGTTGCCGAGAGTGTCGGGGCTGGCGGTCGCTGGAGTTATTACAATGAGTCGGGTGCGTTGCGAGATATGGTGCAAAACCATCTATTGCAATTGGTTTGCTTAGTGGCAATGGAATTTCCTGCGCGCAATATGGCCGACGATATTCGAGATGAAAAACTTAAGGTCATTCGTTGCTTAAAAGATATCAATGCCTCTTCGGTGCAAACTACTACCGTGCGCGGCCAATATGTCGAAGGCGCAGTGGGCCAGGATTTAGTGCCTGGCTACTTAGCCGAAGACGATGCTAAGGCTGCTTCGAGCACCGAAACCTTTGTGGCGATTAAAGCTGAAATCGAGAATAATCGATGGCAGGGTGTGCCTTTCTATTTGCGCACCGGTAAGCGCATGGCGCAGAGATACTCTGAGATTGTAATTCAGTTCAAGCCTGTAATATTCAAGTTTATTGATGTAGACCCCAATGCACTTAATAGCAATCAGTTGGTGATTCGTTTGCAGCCTAACGAGGGTATTGAAATGAAGCTGATGAACAAAGTACCAGGTTTAAGTGACGGCATGAGCTTGCAAAACGTTGGCCTAAATCTGTCTTTTGAAGAAGCTTTTGAAGATCATCGCAGCCCCAGCGCTTATGAGCGATTGTTGTTAGACGTTACTCGCGGCGATCAAACTCTATTCATGCGTTCCGACGAACTGCGCGGCGCGTGGCGTTGGGTCGATGGGATGCTGGACGGTTGGAAACAAACCAAGCAAGCGGTGCAAAAGTACAAATCAGGTTCAACGGGTCCCGACGATGCTTTGGCATTGCTGATTAAAGATGGTCGTCGTTGGCAGGATTACACAAGCCAATGATTGCTAATTATGAGTGGCATGAGGCCGCTGATCCAGAGAGCCTTGCGAATCAATTAGCAATGCAGATTATTGCAGTAATGGATCAAACAATTGAACAAAAGGGTTCTGTGGTGCTTGCCTTGTCGGGCGGCTCCACGCCAAAGCCCCTGTTTAAATCTCTTGCTACAGCCGACCTCGACTGGTCGAAAGTTATTATTACTTTAGTTGATGAGCGGTGGGTGCCAAAAACTCATGAACTGTCAAATGCAGCATTTATGCAAACGCATTTGCTAGACAGCTTGCCCGATGTGGTTCGCTTTATACCTTTGTATGAGCCTGCTGAATCTGCTGAATTGTCCACTGCAGAGGTTCTAAATAATTACTGTAGCATTGCCCAATCTAGCCCAAATACACCTAGACCTTTCGATATCGTGGTTTTAGGAATGGGCGGTGATGGGCACACTGCATCGTTTTTTCCAGATGCTGATAATATCACCGATTTGGTAGATCCAAATTCTATAGCGCCGTTGCTTACCTGTAACTCGACAAGCACTCAGGTTGATCGAATCACTTGGAACTTACCAATGCTATTGAACGCGCAATATCTAGCCTTGCATATTACTGGCGATTCTAAAAAACGTGTTTTTTCTGAGGCTGTAATAAACGGCCCCGTGGTTGAGTTGCCTATTCGTAGCGTGATTTTTCAACAACAGTTACCACTTCAAGTTTTCTACGCCGACTAATCGGGAATATTTATGAACAGCATTAAACAAATTACTGACACCATAGTAGAGCGCAGCAAGGCCTCGCGATCAGAGTATTTAGCAATGATCGAAGAGTCTCGTAACCAGCCACCAGCACCCGAGAGACTGTCCTGTAGCAACTGGGCGCACGTGGTAGCGGCTGAATCCGCAGCTGACAAAAAAGCAATTCCCGCAGGTCAGGGCGCTAACATTGGCATCGTCACGGCTTATAATGACATGCTGTCTGCGCATCAACCGTTCGCAAATTATCCCAATATCATAAAGCTAACAGCTCGTTCACTCGGCGCAACAGCACAGGTTGCCGGGGGTGTGCCAGCGATGTGTGATGGTGTAACGCAGGGCCAACCCGGAATGGAATTAAGCCTATTTAGTCGCGATGTTATTGCTTTGGCTACAGCGGTGTCTTTATCGCACGATGTATACGATGGCGTTATGTGCCTCGGCGTGTGCGACAAAATCGTACCAGGTCTGATAATTGGTGCTCTGCAATTTGGGCATTTGCCTGTTATGTTTGTGCCCGCGGGGCCAATGCCGTCGGGAATCTCCAATACCGAAAAAGCCGCTGCGCGGCAGAAGTTCGCTGCTGGCGAAATCGACAAAGCAAAACTATTAGAAACCGAGTCGGCCTCTTACCATAGTGCAGGCACTTGCACCTTCTATGGCACAGCCAATACCAATCAGACAATGATGGAGTCCCTAGGCTTGCAGCTGGCGGGTACCTCATTTGTAAACCCTGGTACCGATCTTCGCACCGCTTTGACTAAAGAATCGGTTCGGCGCTTGCTGGACCAAACGCAAAAAGGCTCAGATTACCGCCCGATCGCTGAGGTCGTGACTGAATACTCTATTGTTAATGCGATGGTGATGTTGATGGCGACCGGCGGTTCCACAAACCTAACCTTGCATCTGATTGCTATGGCCGCCGCTGCAGGAATTCAAATTAGCTGGCAGGACATGGACGACATATCGCGCATCACTCCTTTGCTAGCAAAGGTCTACCCCAATGGGCTAGCTGACGTGAATCACTTTGAAGCTGCAGGAGGATTAGCCTTTCTGGTTAATCAACTTAGATCCAAAGGTTTATTAAATGAGAATGTGGTCAATGTTATGGGGCAGGGCTTAGACGCCTACGCTCGTAAACCTGAGTTGACCGAAGATAAGTCTGTAGTTTGGGGCGCAACGATTACCACAACCACTGACTCCCAAATCATATCAGAAATTGACACGCCTTTTGCTGAGGAAGGTGGTATGCGAATGCTTAACGGTAATTTGGGCACAGGCATCGTTAAGGTGTCGGCGGTTGCGGCTAAGTTTCAAGTTATCGAAGCACCCTGCAAGGTGTTCGATAATCAAGATGCGCTTAAAAGCGCCTTTGAGGCTGGCCTGCTAAATTGCGACCACATAGCGGTTATGAGATTCCAAGGCCCCGCTGCTAATGGCATGCCTGAGTTGCATAAGCTCACCCCTTATTTGGGTATCTTGCAAGATAAGGGATTCAAGGTTGCCTTAGTCACTGATGGCCGAATGTCTGGCGCGTCGGGCAAGGTACTTGCTGCGATGCACGTTAGCCCCGAGGCTAAAAACGACGGTTTGCTGGCCTATCTACGAGACGGTGATGTATTGAGAATAGACAGTAAAACTGGTGAGCTCAAGTCATTGGCTGACGAGAGTGAACTAAGGTTAAGAGCTCCTGCTGTGCAGCCTAGGGAGTCAAGTATTTTGGGTCGAGGCCTATTTTCAAATATGCGTAAGTTGGCCAGTGATTCAATTCACGGAGCATCCTTTATATCAGATGCGCCCAAATCATAATTTGCTCAATCAATAAGTATCCAATAGAGAAAAATAATGAATAAAAATATGCGTGTTGGTGAGTTGCTCGGCGGCCAGAAAATCGTGCCCGTTGTGGTTATCGAAAATGAGCAGGAAGCACTAGGTTTGGCTGAGGCTTTGTTACAAGGTGGCATCAATGTTATTGAAATCACCTTGAGAAACGAGTTTGCGGTGAATGCCATCAAGCTGATTAAAAATAACTACCCGGCCATGCTTGTATTGGCTGGCACGGTCAATACTGTGGAGCAATTAAAGCAGGTAGTAGATGCCGGAGTAGACGGGTTTATCAGCCCTGGCATTACCAAGACGCTAGCCGACGCTGCCAGAGAATTAAACGTTCCCTATCTGCCTGGCGTGGCCACAGCATCTGACATCTTGACGGCGATCGAGTGCGGCCTATCTGAATGCAAATTATTTCCAGCCACGGTTGTTGGAGGCGTTAATGCGCTCAAAGCCTTTGCTGGCCCGTTCGCCAATATTATATTTTGCCCGACTGGCGGGGTAAGCGAGTCTAATTATCAAGACTTTCTCGCCCTAGATAATGTTATGTGTGTTGGTGGAAGTTGGATAGCCCCCAGTTCGTTGATTCAAAATGAGCAATGGGCGGAAATTACATGCTTATGTAAGGCCGTTACGCAATAGCGCTAACTAAGTCGCGCTATTTCCTGGCTCAATGATTGTTCGCGATAAACGGGCCCTTGGCTTGCAATTTGGCTACATGATCTTATAAACATTGAGTTAGCTTTAGAACCTTATTGGGATATCACATGTTTATATTACGCCGGCCCTTGGCCATTGGCGCCATTGTTTTTTTATTGAGCCTGTTGCTGCTTGGTTGGTATTGGAGCCAAGAGCCTGATTTCACTTCACTTGAAAATACTTCGGTAACTCAACCTCGAGCCGTTGGCGCTGCAACGACTGAAATGTTGATCAAAACGGTTGAAACCCTATTGACCAAACCGGGTGGCTATCTAAGCAATGACATTATCCCGCCTAGCGTCGCAGTAGATAATATTCCCAACTGGGAGTTCGGCGTGTTGCAACAAGTTCGAGACCTGGCGAAAGCCTTGCGTAATGACTATAGCCGTTCGCAAACTCAGTCGGTAGCCGACAAAGACTTAGAGATAGCAGAACCAAAATTTAATGTAGACAGTGGCTCTTGGTTATTTCCTTCGGCTGAAGGCGAATACAAGGAAGGTGTTGTTGCTCTCAAGTCGTACTTAAAACGTCTACAAGATCCGACACAGCAAAATGCACAGTTTTACGCGCGCTCAGACAATTTGAATGAGTGGTTGAGCTTGGTTGAGAAACGCTTAGGATCGTTATCGCAGCGCCTAAGCACCGCTCGGCCTAGCATTCGAGTCAACACAGATTTGGCTGGTGATGCCAATGCGCAACAATCAACCGCAGCAGCGTCGGCCATGATCGCCAAGGCCTCTTGGTTCGAGATAGATGATAATTTCTATGAAGCACGCGGAACATCTTGGGCCCTTATTCATTTTTTACGCGCGGTTGAAGTGGACTTCATGCCTGTGCTGATTGATAAAAATGCCCTGCCTACCTTACGCCAAATTATTTTGGAACTGGAGTCAACTCAGCAGTCTGTTAGTAGCCCAATGATTCTAAATGGTAGTGGCCTAGGTGTGTTTGCCAACCATTCTTTGGTGATGAGCTCCTACATAGGTAGAGCAAACTCAGCAATTGCTGACTTGCGAAATTTATTGGCCGACGGCTAGCTTATTTAACCTATCTGACAATCAAAAAAGGCAGAGTAATCACTCTGCCTTTTTCCTGTTCAGGTCCTGAGCAGAACCCTAATCAGATTTTGATTCCCAAAATGTAGCGTTCTTAATACCAAGTTTTTTTGGATCAAAGGTATAGGAAGTTACACCTCTATTACGTTGTTCCTCATAGTCCTTGAGCGCTTTAATGGCGGGCTTACCCATAAAGAATATGATCAATATGCCAATGATGTTTATCCAAGCCATCAGCCCTACACCAATATCTCCTAAGCCCCAAGCCAAATTTGCCGCCTTCACGGTGCCATAAAATACCGCCAGCATCAGCACCACTTTTAAGATATTGAGAGCACCTGGAACTTTAATAAAGCGGCGAATATAAACCACATTGCTTTCGGCAATATAGTAGTAAGCCATTAACGTGGTAAAGGAAAAGAAAAATAGAGCCACAGCCACAAACGGATTACCGATGCCTGGCATCACACTCTCGATCGCCATCTGTGTAAACGATGGGCTATTTGCAGCAGTATCAGCGGCTACGTTTTGCAAGATAAAGCCGGCTTCAACGGTGCCCACATTGTACATGCCAGTGATCAAAATCATCAGGGCAGTAGCCGTGCAGATAAACAGAGTATCAATATAAATGGAGAACGATTGCACTAAACCTTGCTGTGCTGGGTGCTCGACCTCAGCTGCTGCCGCTGCGTGTGGAGCGGTGCCTTGACCAGCTTCATTAGAATAAACGCCGCGCTTCACGCCCCAGCCAATCGCCGCGCCAAAGCCTGCCATTGGGGTGAATGCATCGCCTAGAATCATGCCGAAAATTCTGGGTAACTCAGTATAGTTGACAGCGATAATTGCACACGCCGTGATTATGTATGCCAGAGCCATGAAGGGCACCACTACCTGCGCAAAGCCGGCAATTCGCTTGACCCCGCCAAAAATGATAAAGCCCAGAATAGTCACAATGATCAGACCGGTAATGATTTTGGTGGAGCTTAAGACACCGATTGAGGTTTCAATCATGGTGCCTTGGCCTAATGTTTGCACTACCGCGTTGCCAATCGCATTGGACTGCACCGTGGGCAGGAGTATGCCGCAGGCGACAATGGTCGCAAAGGCAAATATCCAGGCATACCAAGTTTGCCCCATGGCCTTCTCAATGTAATACGCGGGGCCACCACGATATTCACCGTTGTCGACTTCTTTATATATTTGCGCTAGCGTTGCTTCCACAAACGCTGTCGCGGCTCCGAAAATTGCCACAACCCACATCCAAAAAACAGCTCCGGGGCCACCAAAGCCTATGGCTGCGGCAACGCCAGCAATATTACCAGTGCCAACGCGACCAGATAATGAAACTGTCAATGCCTGAAATGGCGATATCCCCATGTCTGAACTGGTACCAGAACGTAATAGGCGAATCATTTCTTTAAACAGCCGCACCTGCATAAATCGCGTCATTACGGTATAAAAAAGACCGGCTGCTAGACACAGATAAATGAGCGCTGGGCTCCAAATAATACTATTGAAAAAGTCGACTGCTGCTTGCATGGGCTGAACTACCTACTCTTTTTGTTGTTTTTAATATGTCTTAGTATACGGCAAAATCGGCTATCAACTGAAGACAAAAAAACGGGCGCTTTCAATCGAAAGCGCCCGCTGTACTAATACTTCTTATTTGCTAGAGTGATCCGTTAGTGAATCAATTTACCAAACTCTTCTATATCTGGAATTCAAATTAGAAGTTATACGTTGCACGGCCGTAGAACAAAGTGCCGTTCAAACCAAATGGTGTGAACTGGCTGTACTCTAGACCCAGAACAGCGCCAAAGTCGAAACCGCCAGCAACGGTAGTAGCTTTGTCGCCTTGCTCGTCAGTTACGTTACGCACACCAAAGGTGAAGCCTAATTGATCCGAATGGTCATAGCCTATTTCTAGGTCTAACAAATTGTTTGAACCAAATACACCGCCAACTTCACGATCATAGTAGTCTCCATAGTGACTTATGCGCGCCAAGAAACGGAGTTTTTCCATTTGGTGGTTAGCAGTGAAAGTCCAACGAGTATCAGGAGTACCGTCTTCAATCGCACGCTTTCGGTCATCGTTTAGAAGACTTGCATCGCGGCGAGTGATTTCAGTATCGGTTTTGTTGAACGCCAGATTCCAAGTTGTATTACCGTCAGCCCAAGCAGTGTTCCAAGTCGCGATAAGATCTATACCACTGGTGTTAGTATCAAATTGGTTGGTGAAGAAGCTGAAGCTCGCGATATCAGACGCATCGATTCCTTGGCCGGCTAAAGTAGAGATATCCCCTGGAGTCAATGAGAAAGTGCTTGAGATGTTCAAGCGGTCGTCCACGTCAATATCAAAATAATCAATCGTAAAATCAACAGGGCCTGCTGTGAAATAGGTTCCCAATGTGATGTTGGTTGATTCTTCTGGTTCCAGATCTCCACCGCCGCGCAGTACTGCTGCGCCGCTATTTGATGGAATAACACCCTGGTTAACTAAAATGCCATTGGTGATAGACGTTGAGATATTTGACGCGTTTGCTTGGCCTGGGGTAGGTGCTTTAAAACCCGTTGACACAGTGCTACGAATACCCGCAGTGTCTGTTACCGAATAGTTAGCGCCTACCTTGAAGTTAGTCGTACTACCAAAGTCATCGAAATCCTCGAAACGTATAGCTGCGGCAACTAACAGTTGGTCAGATGCTTCCCACTCAAGGTCTGCGTAAAGAGACGTGTTTGCACGGTCGAAATCACCGGCAATTGCAGTTGAGAAACCAGGGAATCCGTTAGACGAAGTCGAAAAGCCTTGCGTACCTAGACCACCGTCGATGAACGACTCAGCTTGGCCAGCGACTAGTGAGAATTCTTCGTTACGGTATTCTGCACCAAAGCCCAACGATACTGAGTCGCTTAACTGTTTAGTCAAATCAACATTTAAAGCAACGTCAGTTTGCTCGTAAGCGCCTGGGTTAAAATCACGAGGAGTATTAGGGCCTAAGCTTGCATTAACGGTATTGTTGATGAAAAAATTAGCTTCGTTGTGACCGTAATAACCGCTTACAGACCAACCTAAACCACCTTGTGTTTCTCCACGCAAGCCGACTAGGAACGAAGTATCCGTTACTTCTCCGCCAAAGCTAGGTGTGAAACCACCAGGGATAGTTTCTTGAAAAGAGAAACAGTTAGGGTCAGCAGACACCGCTGCAAATGCAGCTGGGTCCGGCGTAACGCCGCTCAATGTAACGATTGGGCAACCAATACCGTCATTGGGTGTTAAATCACCAATCAATAAAGTTTCGCCGCCGTCACCGGAGTATACGCCGCCACGATTAGTTGGGTTACGAAAGTAGAAACCACCAATCACTTCTTTGTTGTTGTAGTTAGCGTGGCCGAATATTTCCATACCGTTCGCTAGCTCAGATCCGAAGTTCGCCCATAATTTAACGTCGCCATCAATTTCAGGTGTTCCCCATACTTGCGCAGGATTAAGTGTTGGGTAACCATTGGCAATCAAGTTAGCGGCATCCGCACGTTGAACTGAACGGTCAGTTGCTTCAGCATCAGTGTATTCAGCCGTCAAGTTTAAGAAACCGCTATCGCCTAATGCGAAGCCTTGGTTCCAAGACAATGTGAATGCATTTTCGCCTTCAGCGTACTGCCCGTAACGTGCTTCAACTGTGCCGCCGGAATCAGCGGTCTTAAGGTTGAAATTCACAACCCCAGCAATCGCATCTGAGCCGTATTGTGCCGCAGCACCATCACGCAGTACCTCAACGCTTTGCAATGCAGCGGCTGGAATCGCGGCAATGTCTGGACCTTGTGAGCCATCAGATATACCGTTACCGAGCCAAGTGATTACCGCAGCGCGATGACGACGTTGGCCGTTAACCAAAACCAGTGTGTGATCTGGCGCTAAACCACGAAGGTTAGCTGGGCGAACCAAAGTGGCCGCATCAGAAATTGGTTGATCGTTTACGTTGAAAGATGGAACGACGTTACGTAGTAGGTCACTGGTATCAACGCCACCTTGAGACACGAAGTCGTCTGCGGAGATTACATCTACTGGTGCAATCGAGTCAGTGGCTGAACGCGGCTTGCCGCGTGTGCCAAGGGTCACGATTTCCTCTAATACGCGGTCATTTTGCGCAACATCTACTGGGGTTTGTGCGAAAGCAGGGGCGGAACCGCTACCTATCGCTGTTAACGCGATGGCGATCGCGAGTGCTCGGGGTTGAAATATTTTCATTGTTTAATCTCTCTTGTGAAATAAGTTGGAACCACATTCTTTAAGTCGTTTTGTGATCAGTTAAATAAAAAAGGGCGTTACTTCATTGCAACTTTGTGCCGCAACAGTAATGCTACGGTATGTTTTGAGCCTCAACAAGACGAATGTGAAAACTATTGTCGCTTATGCGACTCATATTTATCAATATTTCGAATTAAATGCGGGTTGTAATGAACACGAAACAATATAAAGCTAGCCAAGCATTTTGAGACACCTATATGATGGCTGTATAACAATGAACTCGAAGTAAAAAAAAGCCTCTATGCAAGCTGACACAAACAAGCAAAACTCTCCATCTATGCCGCTCGGTTTGGCCCTACTGCCGGTACTCGTATTAATAATAGCCCTCACCGGAAATGTGGTGTGGGTCTATGGCGATGACGCGCTTTCAGGCTCTAGTCAAATGATTATCATGCTGGTAGCTGGCTTTGCAGCTGCCATTGGCATGCTTCGGGGCGTGGGCTGGGCCGAACAACAAAAAAGTGTGGTCTCCACTATTAGCAACGCTATGCCTTCAATATTGATTTTATTATTAGTGGGTGCCTTGGCCAGTATTTGGTTGTTGAGTGGCACCGTGCCGTTATTGGTGTACTACGGAGTTAAACTCTTAAACCCAACAATTTTTCTAGTTGCTTGCTGCTTGGCTTGTGCGTTAACGTCATTGGTCAGTGGCAGTTCTTGGTCAACTGCTGCCACCATTGGTGTGGCGATGGTGGGTGTGGGGCGAGCGCTCAATATTCCGGACGGCATGATTGGCGGAGCCATTATTTCGGGTTCCTATTTTGGCGACAAAATTTCACCGCTTTCGGACACCACAAATTTGGCTGCTGCGGTTACCGAGACACCACTGTTTGACCATATACGCTATCTACTTAATACCACCGGCCCGTCGATGATAATCACTTTGGTGATGTTCACAATTCTAGGTTTAAATATTGACACGGGTGCTTCGACTGTGGATGTTAGCGCCGTATTAGGCGCTATCGACGAGCGTTTCAATATCACTATTTGGTTGCTATTGCCGCCTGTGATAACCCTTGGCTTGATTATGAAGAAGATTGAAGCCATCCCCGCATTGTTTGTTGGGATACTCAGTGGCGTAGTTTGTGCGGTGGTTTTTCAACAAGCTCTGCTTGCTGATCTGGTTAAGGGCCTGGGTAGCTATCCCTACTACCGTATTTTGATGAATACTCTGTTTGGCGGCGTAACCATTGAAACCAGTAATGTCATGCTCAATGACCTATTTAGCGCAGGCGGCATGCAAGGCATGTTGGGCACAGTCTGGCTGATCTTAGCGGCCATGACTTTTGGTGGCGTGATGGACGCGTCTGGCATGTTGGCGCGCATTATGGAGTCAGTTAAATCTCTGGCCACGGATTTTTTTAGTTTGGTGGCGTGCACAACAGGCACCTGTCTAATTACCAATGTGAGCACTTCGGATCAGTATATATCGGTGGCGATTCCTGGCCGCATGTACGCCGGCTTGTACAAGGAAATGGGCTATGGTTCAGAGAATCTGAGCAGAACTCTAGAAGATACTGGCACCGTGACGTCAGTGCTTATCCCATGGAATACCTGCGGTGCTTATCACGCTGCGGTGTTGGGTATAGCCACGCCCACTTACTTCTTCTATTGTTTCTTCAATCTATTAAGCCCCATCATGACGTTAGTATTTGCCTATTTCAGAATTCGAATTAAGCGTATTGACACTCCCAGCCAGGACTCCAAAACCATACCTGCCTAGCATCGTATTCTAAACACACCATGAAGAATCCAGTTGTCGTCAATCTGACGCTGCTGCTCATTGCCTTTATTTGGGGTTTGGGCTTTGTCCCGCAGCGCCTGGGTATGGAATACCTAGGCCCTGGTGCGTTCAACGCACTGCGTTTTATGTTCGGGGTGCTGACTCTTGTGCCGTTGCTGATATTCACTAAATCGATCAAGGTATCTGCTCTAACTGACAAGACTACGGTTGGTTTGGGGATTGTTTTAGGAGGATTGCTATTTGCTGGTTCTCTATTTCAACAGATTAGTATTCAGTACACGTCTTTAGCCAACGTTGGTTTTATTACCGGCCTATATGTGATTATTGTTCCGCTGCTTGGGTTTTTTCTTGGGTTGCGGTATACCGGTATTGTCTGGCTGGGCGGTATTGTTGCAATTTTTGGCCTTTATTTGATGACCGGCGCAAGCAACGAAGTTTCTCTCAAGGGTGACTTGCTTGCCATGATAGGCGCAGTTTTTTGGGCATTGCATCTGTTGGTGTTGGCTCGCAAAGCAGGCAATCATCCGCAACTAGTGTTGGCGTTCTATCAATTTCTGTTTTGTGCCATTTTCAGTTTAGTGTTTGCTCTGTATTCTGAGTCAAAAATATTACCTGATGTTATCGCAGGCTATCTATGGCCGCTTGTGAATGGCGTTATTGTGGTTGGCATTGCCTTTACCTTGCAGGTGATGGTAATGGAGCATGCAGAACCCTTTGCTGCCTCGCTTATTCTGGCCTTAGAGGCCGTTTTTGGCGCGCTAGCTGGCTATTTAGTGTTCGCCGAACATCTCGCTTGGGCCGCTTTAGTGGGCGCGCTTATGATGCTGCTTGGTTGCTTGATGGCGCAACTACCAGGGTCAGAAAAAGACGATCTAATCGGTGAATGAAGCCGCGCTGTGGTTGAATAAAGCTGCGCTGTCGCTGGATGAAAAAAGTTTGAAGGTAGCGCGGTCTATATCGACCTGAGACGGGAAAGAAAAATATTGTGCCTCGCCGGTTTGCTGTCTTGATCCAGCAGTCCCTGTCTCGGCTATTGAATCAATTGCATCTAAAATAAGCCCACACCCGCCCGAATATAGACGCAACACGTTGCACAGATACGATTTCTCATAATCTGTTTGGATGGTGGAGCGCGCGATTATTCGGCCCGAGTCAATTGTTGCATCTTCAATCCAATGCAGGCTTGTGGCTAGCTGAGGCTCGTCATTCAGCATGGCCCAAAAACTTGCCATCACACCTTGATAATTCGGCAGCGCGCCAGAGTGTAAATTGATCACCCCAAGGGGTGGCAAATCTATGCAGCGCTGTTGCAGGATTGTCATATATCGAATACTCACGATGAGATCGGGTTGTTGTGAGCTCAGCAGCTCATACTCTTGTTTATTCACGTCATTGGCTTGAATTGCACCCAATTGAGCAAAGCTTCTAAGTCCTGCAGCTTGCGCAACTAATTTAGCATCAAAGTGTTTTAGACAAGCCAGCGCTCTAGGTAACTCTGGATTATCGTTCTGCGTGTCACTATATAAGATTTCTACCTGATGCTGCCGCAGGCTTGGCAGTAAGTGGTTGAGAGCTAGGAGTGCGGCAATATCGTGGTTTACTAAAAATGTAATTCTCATTCGCCGCGCAATGTAATCGTCAGTCCTTTAATAAAGTTACGCAAAGCCTGCCCACCACAGGCTCGGTAGTGTTTATGGCCCGGCGCACGAAACAGCGCGCCCAGCTCACTTTTAGACAGCTCAGACCCTCCGCCCTTCAAGGTTTCCATCATTTCTTGCTCGCGATAAGACATGGCAATGCGGAGCTTTTTCAAGATGTCATTTTTACTTATCCTGAAGTGTGGAGGTTTTTCACTTGGCGCAGGGGCGGGCTCTCGCAAACCTCTTTTCGAAACGATTAGGCCGTCCAAAAAAGCACACAGCTCGATGTCGCTACACTCCACAAAATCGTCGTCTTCGTCTTTCGCTAATCTTGCCAAGAACTCGCTTTGAGTCATCGCTGAAATTGAGCTTGGATCAAGTGAGAATAGGCCCACGGCGTCTTTATTGGAAAAGTCGAAGGCGAATCTAAGCCGCCGTAAAATATCATTGTTGTTCATATTGGACCAGTAATTGTATTACGCGTTAGGCTTGGGTTTTGCTAAATCTACAGAGTGCGATTTCGCCAAAAAGATTGGGCATCGCTCGTACACGGAAGTTCCGTTTACCGGACTTGCCAACCGCAACAGAAGCTTCCATTTGGAACCCCAGTTGCACGCACAGTGAGTGAAAGTCACGAATTGTGCATAGGTGAATGTTTGGCGTGTCATACCATTTATGCGGCAGTTCATCGCTTTCCGGCATTTTACCACCCACAGCGATTTGCCAGCGATTACGCCAATGTGCGAAATTTGGAAAGGTCACAATGCCTTGTTTGCCCACTCTCATCATTTCTTTGAGCAGAACTTCAGGATTGC
>JBLHME010000019.1:0-51836 GCA_047623225.1 Cryomorphaceae bacterium | reverse complement strand
ATGCTCTGCATTCCTCAGGGGCCTTATCCTGGGAGTCGTCAGTCGCGTTGAATTTCTTGCCTTTGCACCGTTTGCCGGGTGTTACCCGCGCTCGATGTTTCCTGTTGGGCGGAAGGCAGACCCGAGCGAACACACCATGGAATCGAGTGAGATTTACCCGTGGCTTCGGCACCAACGCGGCCAATTTTGAGATGAAGCCCAGTGGCTCAAAGATGACGTGCATGGGCGCACTAATGCCGCAAGCGCAGGCATGCGCAGGAGCGGTGACGTGCATGGGCGCACTAATGCCGCAAGCGCAGGGATGCGCAGGAGCGGTGACATGCGTTGTACCATCACGATAGGGTGTCTCTAATTCGTATCGCACCATGCCGTTACGAGTGAGGGACAGGCGTTGTTCTGATACCGGTGGCCGGGCGATGTATCGACAAATACGTTCCAGCTTTCTAGGTGCCCTTGGGGTATTTCGCTCATGCGCTTTGGCGGCGACACCGGCATGCAGGGAAAATCCATCCACACTGCCGACCCACTCATCTGGAGCGCTTGCGGGTAAGGTTTGTAGCGTAAATACCTTACGCCCCTGTCGTGGGCCAACGGCAATTCGGTAAGTCACTGAAGACCCATGCAGTTGATGCATCGGGTCTTGTTCGTCTTCGATTGCATTTGCGTTGAGGTAGCTATGCTCGGCATCCCGTTCCAGAAGACCTTGTCGCTCTAGATATCGGCCAATACGCTTGGCGATGGTATGGGTTAATCGGGAAAGTTCTTCATTGGTTGGCGCTTTGATCCACTGAAAACGCATGCCTGATCCATATTTGTTATCCTCCACATAGACGCCATCGAGATACAGCATATGCAGGTGTACATTCAGGTTAAGCGCACTGCCGAAACGTTGAATCAATGTGACCGCACCGGTGTGCGCTGTGGTTTTTGTGTAACCGGCTTTTTTGCTAATGTGGGTGGAGATGGTGCGATAGACGATCCTCAGGGATTTGCCCATGATGGCCAGTTTGTTCGCGAATAGACACCGAAGCTGAAACGGCACGCTCAACACCCTCGGCAACTGCTCCTGCGTTGCTCTACTTTACGCCTTCCATGGCGTTAATTGGCGCATGGGTTGTTGCGGTAAAATCTCATCAACCAATAGTGCCGCACTTTCTACCATGCGTCGCGCTCCGCAACTGGGGCAGATGCCACGACGTTCGCCTAAAAGCGCCTACTGTTGGTACAACTGAAAGCAAGCAGTCGCTCCGCTTGACACGTATCGCAGCGCAAGCGCTGAAACCCTTGCTTCAGTCGACCGCATTTGAGGTATTCCTCAAACTCCCGACGAACATATCTGGGCCTGGGCGATGCCGTTCATAACGAAATTTGTCCGAGAATAAGCCAGCTTCCAGTCCAGCAGGGATATGTGCCATGTTCGCTTCCTTGCGTAATGGTGTTTCAGATCAAGGTTATGACACTCAGATCGAGCATGCTGGTCAACTTGCTCTTAAATAAGGGTGTCGTAAATAAGGGTGTCGCGTCTTGAATTATGAATGACTCAAATGAGTATGGTTCTGCCTGATTGAAAAGTAAAGTGCTATGGGCTCTAGCTTGCCCTAAGCGGACATTTAAATAAACGTGGTTTGTTGCCGTTTATTTGTTTTTGTTAGCTGTGACCTTACGCAGCTTTGCCGTCATCACCAAAACATCCACTGCGGCTTAATGGTTCAGAGCTTTTTGCTTTATCCAATGTATCGCAATATCTAGGGGTTCTGTTTTATAAGTACTATGTCCTAGCGATGGGAATAAGACATATTCAAAAGGCTTACCCTGAGCTTTTAGTACATTTAGTTGCTCCATACACATTTTGACTGGAACCTGTATATCTTTTTCTCCAAAAAGCCAAAGGCCTGGTACCGATAGAGCATTCAAAGAAACTTTCGGGTCTGTGGCTTTAAACTGGTATTTATCAGGATCATTTTCAGTGTGCTCACGCGCATCTTCCTCAGTATGATTTTCCCAAAAGTCTACTCTACCATTGGTGTAGAACTGAAATCTAAGTTGCTCTAGAGTGGTGATTGTAGGACTACTGAATAGAACCATAAATTCTACTAACTGATTTTTAAGTGCGGCGATTGGGATAATCCAGCCTGCTTGACTCGCGCCAACAAGACCAATAGGCAAATCTTTGTCATGCTGGTGAATAACATTTATCGCTGCACTTGCGTCTTTTGCTAGCAGAGTTAAATTATCAACACTTATATTGTTGGTTCCCACCTGAGGTCCAACATAAACTCCGCCAGACTCTCCAACCCCGCGCTTGTCATACGTCAAAACTAGTAAACCACTCTTGGCCAATAACTCTGCTAACTCTGTCATACGTGGTACGGGATCAGAACCATGAACTAACACAACTGCTGCTTTAGCATCTTTTGGGTTATATATGCTCCCTGCTAATTTAACGCCTTGGCTCTCAAAAACTATCTCTTCAACCAAGATAGAGTCTTTCGCTTGATTGGGAGCACCATTTAGATATTCGCCGTTCGTCATGCAGCCTGATGCAAAAAATAGTAAAAATAATAGACAGCTTATTAACTTAATATTTAAACAACCCATAAATTGAATCTTAAGTACACATAACAGCAGTGATAACAGGGGGGGTCCTATTATCTACCACGTCAAAGTGAATATATACGTTTTTAGCTCAACCATTGAGAGATTGTCCGCATTGAGTATACAACGCCCTTTCGAGGATTTCTAATTAGGCAGAAAATTGCCCCTAACCGAGATTTGCTCCCTTTAAAACGAGGGCGCATCTTCTGCGCGCCGGAACACACGTTGGGCGTTCCAGTTTTTGAACGTACGTGTGTTCATCAATGTTTGTGAACTCTTCATCTCTTACTAAATTAAGTAAGGGCTTGCTTCAATCGGGTCAATGCATGAGACAACTCCGCACCTATAGACTTGTCAACATGGTATCCCTTAAAGTATTCAGTGTAATGATCCAGCTTGATCGCCGGGTTGGTGTCCTTCCACCGATTGTACTCTGCGATCGCTTCTTCTTTCTGGTCTGAATTCATCAGAGCAATAACACGACACATCCCATCATGTTCCGATGCGGTATTTGCCAATAGGTCGGCGGTCAAGGCGTAATTACGGCGGCACAATTCCGCGTAGCCAAAAAACACGCGTGTCCAGACAGCGCCGAATTCATCGTTCGGAAACGTGTTCTGGAATTGTTTAATCAAAGAGATACCCTCTTCTTCTCGCCCAATTCTCGCATAGGCAACTCCAGCATGGGCCAATGCAAATGGCGCAGCCAGAAAAATATCTGGTTGGCGTGCAATGGACATTTCATAAAGCTCGACTGACCGCTTCGGTGATGACGCCCAATAGGCATCGATCGCCATCCACAGCGCGTCAGCATTGTCGTAGCCGAGCTTTGCTGCTTTATCAGCTTCTCGTACTGACTCTGCTCTTTCCGCCCTATAATCATCTGTCCAACCAGAGACTGAGCGCCATGACAGAATCATCGCGAGCACAGAATGTGCAAGAGCATAGTTGGGATCGAGCTCGATTGCCTTGCGTGCATCCAGCATACCCTGCTGCAATGTTTCGGGGCGCCAGTCGAACGCTACACTTATCGATCTTAGAGTAAGCTCCCAAGCCTGCAGATTATCTGGCGGCTGATGTAGTGCACGAGCACCTTCCACTCGAGATATAACCCCGCCCAGCGTTCCGACTATACCTTTGGCAATCTCGTCCTGAATAGCAAAAATATCGGTGGTGGGCCGGTCGAATTTAAGCGACCACTTTTGTTCATTATTGTGTATATCAGTCAGTGCAGTGGACACTCGCAGTTTTTCGCCACTGCGCCGAACGCTTCCTGTCACGGCATAACGTACACCCAACTCACGCGCAATTTGGAGCGCGTCATCATCCGGGGCCAGTTTGCGCACGACAGCCTGTCGTGGCGCTACCTTCACACCTTTCACCAAAGTCAGCAAAGTGGTGATATCGTCAGTCAAGCCTTCTGCGGTCAGTTGTTCAATTTCGTCGCTCTCTCTTGCGCGAAATGGTAATACCGCAATAGAGGGCGCATTACTTACAATGTTAGTAGACTCGATGTTCTGGTTGGATGCTGATGCAGCCCCTGTATCCTCGCTTATGCCATTAGGGGTCAGTTCATATGCCCAAGCCATTATGAGAGCAATAGGGAAGCCCATTACAAGCAACAAGATGATTGACTGTGCCACCCATTGGGGCGCTTCAAACGTTGGCAGGATTGTGGCAACGACTTGTATTAACAACCAAGCTAAAACCACGTAGGCTGCCGCTACGCGAAAGACTTTTCTACGATTTAACTCTTGCAGCAGATTACGCATCGGGTAAAGGTTCCTATTAGTTTGCCAACTGGAATTAGCCTAAATATTGCGACATTGAGTTTAGTATATAGATTGCACGTTCCATTTTCTCTTGGACCTTACTGTAGCAAATATCACCGATTTATCAAATCGAAGCACAACTAATGCCTTTAAAACGGGCGTGCGTTTTTTGCACGTCCGAGCGCACGAAGTGTGCGGTAACGGCACGCCTAGACACCCAAGCGAATTACGTCAACATAGCAGGCTCTTCTATCGCACACCGGTCGGGCCACAAAGTTGGTTTTATCAGCAAGATGATCAATGGCACACAGCAGCTGTTCCCGAGGCGGCAATCTCTAACAGCGGACGATGGCTGGCCTACAAGGCGGTGAATGGTGAAGGCGTAATGATGTCGCCACGTTGGACCCTGACTGATTATATTCAGCGAGGCGAGTTACAGATATTACCAATCGAGCCGAAATTAAAAATCACACAGAACTCCGATCTGGCAGTCTTTCTTTTATATCAAAAGCAACGCTACTTGGTGCCCAAAGTCAAAGTTGCAGTCGATTTTCTAGTCGCTACAATCAAAGGGAAATACTGACCGGAAATATGCAAGCACGTGGAGCGAGGTCAAGACGTCACTCGATACGGTCGACGTTTTAATGTTTAATAAGCGCCTTGCTAATAAGTTAGTTCATAGCTATGTGAATAAACTTCAAAAATCAGGCCAAAGCGGTCTTCCACGTAACACATTTTATAGGGCTTCTCACCTGGATAGTATTCACGGATAGGCATTCTTTGTTTGCAACCGTGAGCTACTATTTTTTCTACCAGGCCTTCTATGTCCGGGTCCTGAACGCAAAAATGGAACGTGCTTGTTTTCCAGTATTCAAAATCTATCAGAGTCTCATTATTTTTGAACTCAAACATCTCACCGCCAATTTTGTCTCCTGTAGACATATGAGCGATTTTAAAAGAGCCCCAGCCTGCGCCAAATACATCGATACACATTTGACCGATCGGCGTAGTTGATTCTTCGGTTATAACCGTGGGTTCCATTATGTGATACCACCCCTATGAGACCTCAGCAAAAGTCAGGGGCGAAATAAAAATAGGGTGAAATGTCGCCAATTGAAGCGCGAAACAACGGTAATAGCGTGCTATTGACTAGTTTCTCAACGAAAAGTGGCGGCATTTCAGTCATTTTGATTCGCGCATCGAGTTATGCTGAGGTCTCACTATAGAATTTCGCTGCCTTTTCTACATCTGTCACGCAAATGCCTATATGGGAGAATGTTCTCGGATAGGTACTCATGGTTTTTCCTCAATGAAAGTTATCGGTTTTACATTTGAACAGTATCGAGATACTCAAATGGTTCCAAGTTAAACATTAATTACGCCTTGAAGTTGTTCAGTGCCAGCTGTAGGTGGTGAGCAAACGGTTTATTTTTTCAAACCTGAGCTATGCATCGACCGGTTGAACTCACAACCCATAGCGGTGGTTCGAATAATTCGTGCCTGGCTCGAATGGCACTTGCTTAAGGACCAAATTGCTTAAAGGCGCATGCTCTACGTCATTCAGAGCGCAGCGAAGAGTCTCCCTAAAGCAGCCACACCATTGAGATTGCCACGCTTCGCTCACAATGACGATGCGCTAGATCGAGGTCAAAGATCACTGACAACACACCTTATCGCCCTTAAGTAAGTGCCATTCGGCTCTGACTCTAATTATTTTTGAACAACACAACTAGCCTACGGCGTTAACACGTTGCGATAGATAATCAATAATCGCTCCTGAGTCATACATCCAACGAACATCATTGCCGTCTTCTATACGCAGGCACGGCACTTTAACTCGACCAGCACCCACTTCCAGCTGTTCACGATAGCTTGGGTTTTTTCGAATGTCGCGTAATTCTATTTTTGCGCTTAGTTTGTGCAGGGCTCTGCGGGTCTTGACACAAAATGGGCACCCTTGGTGTTGATAGAGCGACAAGCCACCTACCGCCACCTGTACTTTTTCTTGTTGTTCTGCCGAACGAACAACCCCTTTGCCGCGGGTGATCCAGTCTAAAAATATAACAACATAACCCATAGAGGTTCGGAGGATTCTTAACAACATGTGTGAATTCAAGTAGTGGTTGGAATGATAGCCGCGAATGGTATCCGCTTATCCTAGAATTGTAAAACTATGTCGGATTTAGATATACATTTACTTAATCTTTATCAAAGTGGTCAGATTGGTATCAATTCTGCTTTATTAGCTTCCATTTATCGCACTTGGCTTCTAATACATGCCGCCTAAGTTCGTTCGGCAAGACATTCATAGCCACCCATTTCAAATTCACGGCAGATCCATGGCCGCTTATCATAAATACTACAAAGCATTGTCTCTCGGTCTAGGGCGGCACACCAGCCATCGTCTAAACGAGCCATGCTCATTGCACCCCATTGATCGATTTCGATATATTCTTCTGGCACGCCAGTATCCGTAACAAGCATTACCTCTAAGCGGCAGCAGTTTGCCCTACAGGTAGAACAGGTAATACCTTTGTCAGGCACGCTTAATATTTCAATTGTCATTCTATACGCCTCAAGCTAAATTACTCGATATTAAAATCTGTCTAAAAACTAAAGCTTACATCATGCGCTTCAAGCACCTGATTGCATTGATCGCAGCAAACGTTGGCTTTCAAATCAAAACCGCAGGACTGGTGACGTGGAATCATCGGCACACCACAACCGTTACCACACCAGCGATCCCCCCACTGTAATAAGGTTATAAAAAACGGATACATGGCTGAACCTTTAGGCGTCAGATGGTATTCGTGTCGCGGTGGCTTTGTGGAGTAAGGATGAACAGCAAAAACACCCTCCTCAACCAAAAATTTAAGCCTGTCCGACAATATGTTGGTCGCGACTGGCAACTCAGCATGAAACTCATCAAAGCGTTTTAAGCCGTGATAGCCAAGCGCAATAATATTGGCTGTCCAACGATCGCCCACAATATGAATAAGGTTTTTATACAAGGCTTTAGCACTTGGCGCCCGCATGATTGAAATCGAAGAGCGTCTGCGCACCTTTTTCTCACGCACATCTCGAGTTGCTCCTGGTCCGTCAAAGTAGGTGACTTGATCAGCAGAAACTGCTTTTTCGCATTGACTGCAATTAACCACTGGGGAGAATACCCTACCGCACTTATTGTGCATTAGCTTAACTTGGTCTAACTCTGGCGTTTGAAAAAACTGCCTTTCCCAAACCGTTGCCATCAAGGCAGAACCATACAAATCATTTGATTTACGAGTGAGGTGATAAACAGAACGGCGAGCGTTATTTGGCTCTGGCACCTTCTTCAAACAATCAATATCTTGTAGCCACGCTAAACGCTGCGAAAGCACACCACGTGACATGCCACTGACTGATTGCAGCTCATTAAAAGTGTTAACGCCCCAGAATATTTCTTGCAAGATTAACAAACACCATTTGTCCCCGAGCTGGTCAAGCGCGCGATTTATTGAACTGGCCCTAGTTCGCATTAAATTAGGCATTGGCGATTCTCATCCCGCTCATTGTAACCTCTGTGATTGTTTGATGAGTCGATTCTCTTGAACTATAGTAAACAGACTTAGGCAGCAAATAAGCCCTCTTGTTAAAACGGCTTAAACCCGAGCCATCAATAAAAGCTAAGCACACGGCATTGAGAAAAACATGATTAGTTTCCGCAATCGCAGCAAGCATACCTTAACGCAATCATTGGTAATCGCCATCTTTGCGCTGACTTCTTCGACCATTTCGCTAGCTGCAGAATTTGACCTTGTTATCGAAAATGGCCGCGTAATTGACCCTGAAACGAAACTGGATGCAGTGCGCAACATAGGCATCAAAGGCGGCAGCATTACTAAAATATCTGAGCAGGCATTGAAAGGTGAAAACCGCATTGATGCCACCGGCTTAGTAGTTGCGCCAGGGTTTATAGATGTGCACTCGCATACCCCTACATTGTTAGGCCAACACATGAATCTTCTTGACGGCGTAACCACACAGTTAGATCTTGAAGCAGGTTCATACCCCATCAGCTTTTACGGTGAGCATTTCCAAGGCGGCGCGCAGTTGAACTATGGTTCATCGGTGGCGCATTTTGCTATTCGTATCCAGGTGATTGATGGAATCGATCAACCTTATATCTTTGTTGGTCATCAGCCTGCTCAATTTAATGGAAAGGCCTTTACGCAAACCGCGACCAGCGACCAAATTGAACAAATGCGAGTGATGCTCAATGATGGTTTAGACAATGGAGGATTGGGCATTGGCGTGCTGCTCGACTACATGACCAGCGCGGTAAGCGACGAAGAGTTGGCCATGTTATTTGATGTTGCGGCTAAGCGAGAGGTGCCGTTATACGTGCATGTGCGCCGCGGTATCAATGGTGACCCTGCGGGATTGGATGAAGTGATCGACCTTGCATTGCAAAGCAAAGTGGCTTTGTTGGTTTGTCATATCACCCACAATGCAATGAGTGGCATTGAAGATTGGCTAGCTAAAATCGATGATGCCAACAGCAAAGGCGCCAATATCGCCACCGAAATGCTCTCATTCGGTGCCGGCGGCACTGGGATTTCGGCTGATGTGTTCAAACGCCGTGATTGGCAGACCATATTCGATATCACTTATGAAGACGTGCAATGGGTAGCCACCGGCGAATGGTTAACTAAAGAAACATGGGATAAGTACAGCAAAGAGCAACCCTATGGCATGGTCAATCATCACTACCTTAAAGAGGAATGGATGGTGAAGGGGCTTAAATGGCCGCGAATGATGATTTCTACCGATGCCCTACCAGCCTTAGATTTGGATATTCTTACCAACCCAAATATTGCCGGTACTTTTTCTCGAGTTCTTGGTCACTACGTTCGCGACACCAAGGTGCTGACACTGATGCAAGCCTTGTCCAAGATGAGCTTGATCCAAGCCCAGTGGATGGAGCAAGCATCACCGGCGTTTGCAAAAAAAGGCCGTATTCAAGTTGGCTCCGATGCCGACATCGTAATGTTTGATCCTAAGACTGTCGCGGCCAACGCAACCTATGGTGACCCATACAAAAAACCAACGGGAATAGCACACGTGTTAGTCGCTGGGCGGGTAGTCGTTAAGGATTCAAATCGTATCGAAGGGCGCTATCCAGGAAAGAAAATTCTGGCTAACTGATTGTCTTTCTTGCAAGCGAAAAAAAAGGACGGCAGAGCCGTCCTTTTTTACATCTGAAGTAAGTTTACAACTAGAAGTTGTACGTTACTCGTGCACCATACTCAGAACCTGGATCAGTGTAGATCGCATGGCTACCAGTCAATAGCGGAATATCGAAACTGCCAGAGCGAGTTTCTTCATCCGTTACGTTCTTACCATAAACCATGAACTCCCAATTGTCTGAGCGGATACCCGCGCGAACATTGATTTTCTCAAAAGCGTCTTGAGAATCGATTGGGTCTAAATCACCGGCTGTAGCAAAACTATCAGTGAAGTTAAGATCACTGCTTAAGAAGAACTCATAGCTGTCACTTACAGGGCGATTGTAGTCAAAGAAGATTGAACCAGAATACTCTGGTGAATTCGGCAATGTTCTACCTCGCAAGTCTTGATTTGCAATGGGGTTACCACCAGCACTGATCGTCACAGTACATCCACCAAATGACGTTGCGCCACCTGCGATTGCTGATTGCTGCACAGCAGTACAACCCGCAGTTGGGAACGCACCGTAAGTAGCATCAAGCGTTGCAACGTTTGCACCAATTCTTAGGTTATCCGTAGCCTGCCATAACATATCAAGCTCGATACCTTTTACGTTTGAGGTTGCAGCGTTACGCACTTCAAAGCCGATGCCCACGAAAGTTGAAACTTGTTGGTTTTCATATTCACTGTCGAATATTTCCCAGTTAAAGGTCATCGCACCGTCAAGTAACACATGCTTACCACCTAGGGCAATAGAGTTAGCCGTTTCGTCTTCGTAACTCCAACCTTGGCCGGGAATAGTGTATATAGGGCCTGAGTCAGCAACTAAATCAGGAGCTTGGTCATCAACCGCATTAAAACCACCACTCTTAAAACCTTCTGAGTAGCCTAAGTAGTAATTACTATCATCAGACTGCGCCCACTGTAAGTTTATGCTAGGTGTGGTTTGGTCAGTAGTTCGAGAATCAACAAAGGCATGGTCATAAGTCGTTGGCGTTACGCCTCGAATTACAGCACCCGTCAATGGGTTTTGGGATGGATTTGCCAGACCTTCTGCGTCATTTGAAATACGCGTTACGGCATCGGCATCTTTATCTTCCTCAGTATAACGAACACCTGCGGTCAATCTCCAATTGTCATTGATTTGGTATTCACCTTGTAAGAACACAGCCCAAGCAGAGGTATCTTGCTTCCAATTAGAAACACGAGCGATCTGATTAAAGCTACTCACGCCATTAACACCTACTGGTAGACCCAAAAATCCAGCCGTAGCGGCTGGAAGCGCTAACAAGGTTGGGCGGCCAATTACCGCATTAAGAAACCCAGGTACGCCTAAAGTTCCGTCAAACGCAACGACTCGATCAATTTCTTGAGTACCGTCCTCAATATAAGCACCCGCGATATAAGAAAATTTCTCGCTAGGATCTGATGCAATGCGGAATTCCTGACTAAATTGATCAAATTCTGAAATATCAGCTCGGCCAATAAATTGAATAGGCAAGAAGTCAGCGTCAATGCCATCTTCGTATTCATACTCGGAATAACCGGTTACAGACGTAAAGGTATAGCCATTACCAAAATCAACATCGATGTTCAAAGAAGTATCGCTGTTTTGAGTATCAGTACCTTCTGGCTTCTCACCAGGAACAGTGCCTTTACCCAATGATGCCGCTAGAGCATTTCCACCAAGGGTGATGGAGTCGCGAAACAAATCGAGAACACCACTTTCCGCATTAGTTACAAGCGCTGGGAAGAGATTATTTATCACCGCGTAAGCTAAGCCGGTAGCAGCTCCAACGTTATCCACTGATTGGATTAGGTTAGGCACAGAAGTTGCACCCACACGCTTATGATCGCCTTCGGCGTGCTTGAACTTAACCGTGGTGTTGTCAGTGGGTTGCCAAGTAGCGGCGAAACGGAACAGAGTTTCATCGACTGTTGGTCCATCGGTGCCTATAAAGCTGTTTGGTAAATACCCATCGTTCTCGCGATTTTTGAACGCGAAACGCAATGCCAAGTTATCGGTCACGCTGCCTGAGATGTTTCCTTCAATAGAACGGTCACCATAAGACCCAGCACCAATGGAAATTTTGCCACCCAGCTCGTCACCAGGGTTGGGCGTAGCAGACGTTACATTGATCGCACCAGCTAGAGTATTTTTACCAAACAGTACACCCTGTGGGCCGCGCAAGACTTCTACGCGCTCTAGGTCAAACAAACCGGTTCGTGTTTGACGGCCTTTGCCTAGGTGAACGCCATCTACGTATAAGCCAACCGACTGCTCAAACGATTGGTTAGCGCCAGGGCCAACACCACGCATGATGATGCTGGTTGCCACTGCATTTTCAGCAAGCTGTAAATTTGGAACAAACGCAGCTAGGTCTTCAAGATTGTTGATGCCCGCTTGCTCGATTTTCTCACCACTAATAGTAGTAATAGAAATCGGCACGTCTTGCAAACTCTGAACTCGTTTTTGCGCAGTTACAACGATCTCTTCCAGCTGTTGGGCATGCACACTACTAAACGCAGTTGCCGCAGCAATGGCGATCGCCAAACTACTCATTCTTTGAAATGGTCTCATTATCGTTAATCCTCAGGTGTGTTGTTATTAACGCTAGCCTTATGGTTCTTATTCAAGATCATGCTTTCGTGATCTTGTAGGAATGGCTAATCGCAGAGTCACTTTCATAAAGCGACTCTGCTAATCATATCGCGATGAGCAAAACAGGTATATAGGTAATTTTGGTTGTGAATAGCCTGATGAATGTGAATAGTCTGGTTAAACCTGCCGATCAGGCGATAACCACCTATTTAATTAACATATGTCCAGTTTTCAGTTGTATATTCACCAACTTAATAGCGTTCATTCACCGACATACACGCTAATAAAGAGCCGATATAGCTGCTTAGGCGCGATGCGCAGAACGGCTAGCAGGTACTTAATTGTTCAATAAACAAGGTATGTGCAAATAGGAAATGATTGCGCTCGGTAGAAGGGCAATTTAGTTTCACCTAAAGCTGTAGTAACTTAAACTGATGCCAAACATATGAACAACTCTCTCATTGCAGTCTTAACGCTTATGCTTGAACCAATAAACTGCAAACCAATAAAAGGACATAATCGATGATACTGCGCCGCATTGGAAACGCTTTTCGTGAACAACAATGGTTAACGGTTATCGTTGAAGTGATTGTTGCGGTCGTTGGTATCTTTCTCGGATTACAAGTTCATAATTGGAACAGCAAACGGCAAGAACGAGCCTTGGCTGCCACCTAGTTGGATCGGATTGAAAGTGAGTTGGCCTTGAAGAGCAAGCTTCTTGTCCGTGCATCAGACTACTTTGCAACGGCGCGCAGACACGCCGTTTCTGCATTGGATGCATTTTCAAAAACAGCCGATGATTTAGATCAGAAATTTTTGATCGATCTCTATCAAGCCAGCCAGATTTGGTACCTCGCATTTAACAATAGCGCTTATGAGGAGCTGCAATCAACCGGCCGCATACTCATCATCCAAGACCCAGAGTTGCGCACAGCGCTGGCAAATAACTATCTCAGATTAGGCGCTCTTGATTACACACTCAAAGCAAACAGTCAGTATCGGCGTGTTGCACGACTGCAAATTCACAACCAAGCACAAAAAAAATACGCAGTAAGTGTGGTGACAGCTGGGTGACTCAATATGATAACTTCTACTATGTCAGCCTCCCAAGCAGCTGCAAAATCGTTTTGCCCATGGAACTAGTGACAGCGGAGATAGCCAAGCTCTTAAACAATCAAGAATTACGGCAGGAGCTACAATTCCACCTAAGCATTTTGGATGCTCAATTGGGCGTGCTGGGCAACACGGCAACCATCACCAACCAAACTCTTGTAAAAGTTCAGCAGGTAGAACGTTGAAATAGGTTCCATTTATCGCCTAAAACTGATTTCTATTTTGCACTTAAATCTACCTATTTTTGTATTGCTGTGTATTTTCATTTGCTTATTGCCCAATTAATGGTTTGACCAACTCACTATTAAACTCTAACGTCTAAGGCCATTGAAACTTTTTTAGAGTGCGCAAATGTCAGAGACCCCAGTAATCGCAACCGAACCCTTATTGACGATTCAACAAGTCAGGGTGTTGGCATGTTTAATGGAGAAACACTTGGCCACGCCCAAGAACTATCCACTGTCAGCAAACTCTTTACAAATAGCCTGCAATCAAAAATCTAATCGTGGCTTGGTAATGGACCTAAGCATTGGTCAAGTTGAGCACACCGCCAGCGAATTGGAGAGCCTCGATTACGTTCGGATGGAGCTTGGTGATCGAGCCAAAAGGTTTTCGCATCGAGGACCCGCAAAATTCAAGATTGATCGCCATGGCCAAGCGATACTCGCGATGCTCATGCTGCGGGAGCCGCTTACTTTGGTAGAAATAATGGCGCGAACTGAAAGGCTAGCCAACTGCGACGACTTGGAGCACGTGAAATTAGTAACTGACGATTTAGTTGAACGAGAAGTACCCTTAGCAATCCTCATACCCAAGGGTCCGGGGCAGCGCGAAGATAGATACACTCACTTGCTAAACGGAACACCTAATCTTGAACTTATAGCAAAACATAAAAGCCACACAGCCAAAGAAGAAATCGCCATATTGAAAGCGCGCGTTGCTGAATTAGAGCTTGAACTGCAGACCTTGAAGGACAACGATTAAAACTCGATTAGAAATCGAAGTCATTTAAAATGTCTATAGATTGGTCTAAACATTCACAGCGCCAAGTCTGTATCGCAGGCGGCTGTCCTACAGCATAAATGTTGCTTATCTGCTTGCACGCGCTGGCATTGATGTAATGGTGATCGAGAAATATAAGAACTTTTTATGTGACTCCCATGGCGGCACCATTCATCCTCTACCCTTGAGTTAACCATTGAGTTGGGCGTGTTATAGGCGTTGTTGCTAAGGAAAATAATTTCAGCGACAGCCCCTCCCTCAGTCTAAAGTTCTTTATAATTGAACTTAAGCTAGACAATAAAACCGCACTTTGGTAAACCCTAATGTGGTTAATAGCTCAAGGCCCTTTTAATGGCTCAGGGTCTTAGAGCAAAATAGGGGTAATTGGATATGGTCATAAATAGACGAAAATTTTTGCAAGGCGCCTCAGTTCTATCGGCATCTTTTTTAACTGGCTGCGCAACCACTCCATTTGGCAGCAACACATCTTACTTAACACAGATATTAGAGCCACAAAATCAAAGCACCGTATTTTATTGGATTGACGCCATCCTGCAACAAATTCGCGACCAACGAGTGGTGTCCCCGCGCGCTGCGTACAACTTAGCGATGCCCATGGCTGCAGGTTTTCTTGCCGCAAATGCCATAACGGGAGACTACCAGGAACCCTTTAACATAGGACAAGGTCCAATCAATGCTAACCCCGAAATTGCCTATGGCATGGCATTCGCAGTCGCTGCTGCAGAGGTTTTTCAGCAGCCATTCTTGGTAGAAAAATCTCGTTTTTTAAGTCAGTTTCCTAATGGCGAGAGTAAAAGCTCAGCCATCAGCTTCGGCAAAAAAGTGGCACAGCAGGTCATCCAAATGCGTAACGATGACGGTGCTGAACCGTCCGAAGCTAACTATTACCTTAACCGCTATGAGAGGCGTGATGATAGTTTGAAATGGAGCCCTACTGGGCCATTCTACAGCGCCAAACCTGGCGCCGCATTTGGCACATTCGCACGCGGGCTATTCCCGGGACATGGCAAGATAAAACCTTGGACAATGTCGTCTGGTCAACAGTTCAGGTCGAGGGATTTCCACGACCCTCGCAGCCCAGAGTTTGCTGAAGAATTTGATAATATTCGTTTGCTGGGCGGTGCAACAAGTAGCGAGCGCACCGCCGACCAATCTGAGATTGCGCTATTTTGGGAAGACGGCCCATGGGGAATCACCTCACCCGGCCATTTAACCTATATTGCCGTGAAAATCCTGCAACATCGAGAACTTGAATTCATTGAGTTAGCGCGTGCTTTTGCTTTAATCGGGATGACCCAGTGCGATGCTTCTATTGCTGCGTGGGACAATAAATACCATCATGACATAGTTCGCCCAGAAAGCGCGATTCGGCAACGAGCATCAAGCTTTCAAAACTCTGATCCAAGAGTTATACGTGACCCCTCTTGGCGGAGCCATATACCCACGCCTGAGTTCCCAGCGTATACCTCCGGCCACTCGACTTTCGCCGCCGCAGGCACTGAGATGATTTCATTATTGTGTGGCACAGATAAAATACCTCTAAGTGGCAAATCCCCTGACCTTGTGCTGTGGCCACAATTACGTGGTGTAACGCGTCATTGGACAACACTTAGCCAAATGGCAGAAGAAAATGGCATGAGCAGGCTTTACGGCGGCGTGCACTGGCAATTGGATCACTCAGAGGCGATGCTGGCCGGCCGGGCTATAGCGCAAAATGCGTTTAACTCTCTCTTCAATCGAACGGTTTAGCCACATGACTAAACTTAATAAAACTCTAAATAGTTGTGCTGCAGTGGCGTTAGCCATGTTTTCGCACCTGTCTTTCGCTGTAAATTTGAACTACGACAGCTTGTCTTCGCTGGAAGAACCTCTTGCGGCACACGTTGCAGACACCACATTAGTGTTTTCCGGCCTAGTCGATATTCCGGCCTTTATTGATCTCCAAGACGACGCAGACACCGACACAAACCTGCGCTCTAATTTTCAAATTACGGCCGAAACCCAGCTCGCCAATAGCTGGACCTTAGGTGCTGGATACTTTGGCTCTTACGACAATGATGCCGATGATTCCTTTAATGACAATGCCGCTCTATTCATTGGTGGCGCTTGGGGTATCGTCTCGATAGGAAACGTCACAGGACTTGTTAGAGAAGGAACTCGGCGCAACCGAGGCGCTGGCAACGCCGCATTGAGCTATGATGATTTTCTAGGAAGGCTTTATGACGATGGCGTCGGCTACCTAGGGCGATTTGGCCCAAGTCGAATTAGCGCCAATATTGATGACAATTCAAACGCCGAAATTGGCTGGATGTTTCAACGACCTGTCGGCAACAAAGATTATCGATTTGCAGTTCGCCTGCAATCAAGCGAAGCCACTTTTGACAACAACACCGCTGTCGACAGCAAAGGCGCTTCAGGCGTTGCAGAACTCACTTATGGAAGCAGCGTGTTCGATATAGGAATAGGTCATGAAACACTGAAGTCCCAGAATTTTGAGCTCGATAGATGGTTTATCTCAAGCGGAGTCGCCTATAAAATTGGCCGCTGGACACTTTCGGCGCAAGCGCATGTAGGTGAAATAGAGAGCCAAGATGAACGCTCATACGCAATTGGCATGATCTGCGATATAGCCCGAGGCTTGTCACTCAATCTTGGTGTGAATAGTCGCGAATCAAACATTCAACACAGCGGTGTGACTATTCGCAGTGATGATTCGACCGAAGGGGTGGTTTCAGTGCGCTATAGTTTTTGATTGCTGCGCATCTAATTGCCAATTGGTGTTTGGGACAGCGCACCGTTGCCAGCACTTCGCATTAATTTTTATTGTTATCTTCTTGAGTCTCACTTTGTTCGATTTGCTTGAGTCTCTTGGCAATTTTCTTCAGCCTGTTCTCGCGCGCTTTTTTTGTCTTAAAATAGTCGCCCAAAGCAATCGTAAGTACAAATGCGCCCGATGTAACCATAATCCAAAACATCATTTCTTTGTGTTCCTTTAATTAATAGAGGCCTCATAAAATCAGATCATCAACGGCAAAGCAATAATATTTCGCAACTTCCCACTCGACCCAGCGTCTAACTTTATCTAAACACCCCTAAATAAGCATGACTCTTTTTCATCAAGCACTGGCATTAATAGTGGTCCTTATTTGGGGCACTAATTTTGTATTTATTCGCATTGGCTTAGACGAACTAGAACCGTTTACCTTTGCCTCGCTGAGATTTATTTTGGTGGTCTTTCCGCTGGTATTTTTCTTTCCCAAGCCACAGGTATCGTGGCGTTCGCTTATCAGTTATGGCGTGTTCATAGGCTTCGGTCAATTCGGATTATTGTTTTGGGCGATGCAAGAAAACGTCACACCTGGGCTTGCGTCCTTAATAATTCAGATGCAGGTTTTTTTCACCATATTTTTGGCCGTCTTACTTGCCAATGAGCGAATTACCGGCACCCAACTGTTTGCACTTTGCTTGTGCTTTATTGGCTTTCTGCTGATTATTTTATTCACTGATGGCACCACCACTTCTGTGGGTATTGTGGTGGTGCTGATTGCTGCTTTGAGTTGGTCTTGCGGCAATTTAGTGGTTAAAAATGCAGGCAAGGTCAACGTCTTGGCTTATATTGCCTGGTCTTCAATATTTGCACTGCCTCCTTTGGTTTTAATGGCTGTGATTAATCAGCCGATGGAACAGATCGGGGCAAGCGTTTTACAGGCCAGCTGGAAAACTTGGTCGGTAATAGTGTGGCAAAGTGTCGGCAACACAATGATTGGCTATGGACTATGGAATTTTCTGCTAAACCGCTATCCAGCCTCGTCAGTCGCGCCATGGGCTTTGCTGGTGCCCGTATTTGGGATGTCTGCCTCAGCGCTAATGCTGGGAGAAGTGATGCCATGGTGGAAGTTGGCCGCCATGGGTTTAATCATTGCTGGTTTGGCAATAAATATATGGGGTGCGAGGAGAAGGTCTTAGAGTGAGACCTTAGGCTGGCAAAATATCTACCTGAGTATCGTTATAGCAAGCGCCATCACCCATATCTGACTTACCGCCTGGAATCAGAGCGTTGATCGACAATCTAGACTCGCTGTCGGCACACCATGCACCTTTGGGCACATAAGCAGTGCCCGGCTTGATCCGATCGGAAATGGTAAGATGCACAACGACTTCGGCTTGCTCGTTAACCAGCCTAACCTTTTGCCCCACTGATAATTGATAAAATGCGGCATCTCTGGCGCAAATCTCAACTTGGTATTGCTCCTTGTTTGCAGTGCTGCCACCGAGCGTTGAGTTAATTCGCTTATCCGAACTAGGGCTTACCAACGTGAAGCTACGCTTAGCCTCCAGCGGCTGGTACTTAGGCACGCCAAGCTGCGCCCTATCCTGTTCCGCCTGATTAAACAACAAGGCTTTGTGCGAAGCTGTCATCGGCTTAACATCCCTGAATACGACTTTAGCGTCTTGAGCATCGCGCTTGTCGATTAAGCCACCCTCATCGATTAACTCAGGCAGCGCCGCATTCAACATGTCTTGGTCTGTTTCTCTGAATTCAGGCTCATCAAAACCAAATACTGCTGCGAGCTCTCTGAATACCTGAGTATTAGGTCTAGATTGACCCACTGGAGGTATTACCGCCTTGGAGCGCTGCATCACAGTGTGTCCATAAGCTTTGTACAAATCACTGTACTCCATGGGGCTACAGGCAGGCAGGATAATGTCCATATAGCGCATAGTGTCGGTCATTACTAAGTCATAACCGACAGTGAATAAGTCTTCCTTTTGCAAGGCTTCAAGCATTAGCTTCTGCCGCGGATGCACCGCCACGGGGTTATGGTTATAGATAAACAGAGCCTTTATTGGCGGCGCAATATTGTCACTAACAATGTGCTCACCCACATCGAGAATATTAATCGTGCGCACTGACTTATCGATCCAGTCATTTTGCCTTAGATAATCCTGATCAATATTAAAATACGAAGAAGGGTCACAAATACCTGCGCCCTTAGGCCCAAAGTTACCGGTCAACAAAGGCAATGCCATTACCGCACGAGTTGCCGAGCCACCATTACGAGTTCGCTCAAGTGCCACTCCCATGGTCAACGAAGCTGGTTTGAAATCACACCAATAGCTGGCAAATAACTTTATATCCTGCTGCGGAACTCCACAAACATCTGAGGCCTTACTGAGTGGCCAAGTCTTTGCCTCAGCGAGGTACTGGTCTGCGCCAGCGACATTCTCATTAATGAAGTCTTGGTCTAAGCCACCCATCTCGCGAATCTGATTGGCTACCGCGTAGGCCAAAACCACATCGGTGCCTGGGTTTATTTGTAAAAACAAATCGGCATCATCCGCTATGCGTATGCGCTTAGGGTCTATTACCACCAGCTTGGCACCGCTCTTGCGCGCATTGCGCAGGCGTTTGACCAAATGCAAATGACCAACTGTAATATTGTTGGCCCAAACCACCATCAACTTAGAGTGTTCCATTTCGGAATGCGCAATGCCTCCTGCTCCGCCAAGAACTGAATTCCACCCAGCTGCACTAGCAGCAGTGCATAAGGGCACGCTGTTTAATTGTGACGCGCCCATTCGGTTAAACAAGCGAGAGTCCATCGAACCTACTGACAATACGCCCATTGGGCCGGCGTATTTCAGCGGTAAAATGGCTTCGGCGCCATGTGAGTTTATGATCTGCTTGAATTTTTCCTTGATTATGCGGTAAGCATCATCCCAGCTAATTGCTTCAAACTTGGCATCACCCTTTGCCCCAACTCGACGCAGCGGAGTTTGGATTCGATCAACTCCGTGCACCCACTCCACCATGCCGGTCGCAACCTTGGTGCATATCTTTCCTTGTGTGAATGCATTCAATTTTGAACCACGCACGCGAGTGATTTGATCACCCTCAACATCAACCTTTAGGCTGCAAGTATCAGCACAATCGAGAGGGCAAACTGTGTCGGCCGTATGTGAGGTGCCAAAAGTCATTATTGTTATCAGCGAGCAAGTTAAATATCATAGAAGCTTACACCCACCACGCAAAACAGCACAACACTATCGGCTGTTAAAAATTAAACCAAGCGCATATTCAGTTTGCATGATTATTTGGATCGCCCTATTCTTTGGCAAATAGTTAATGCCAAGAATTCTGAGATAATTATCTATGAAAACCTTATTTGTCTTTTTCATCGCAGTGTTGATCACTGCGGTCTTATCAGTTAGCCATGCGGCTGAACAACCGGAGCCCACTGAACAGGCCATAAAACTTCGCACAGATGGCGAGGGCCAATACGATCAATTGATTGTGCGCGGCGCTTACCTTATTGACGGTACGGGCGCGCCCGCCACGGGCCCTGTTGACATTGTGGTAGAAAAGAATCGTATCAAACGTATAGTGGCGGTAGGCACACCAGGCGTTGAGATAAATGAGAACTATCGCCCCAAAGCTATGACCGAAGAAGGAAAAACCGTTCGAGAAATAGATGCCCATGGCAAGTATGTGCTTCCTGGATTCGTCGATACGCATGCGCATATTCATTCAGAAGCTAGCCAACAAAATGTAAGCGCTGACTATATTTTCAAACTTTGGTTGGGGCACGGCATCACCAGCATCCGCGAAGTATTCGCAACCGAGGGTGAAAGCCGCCTAATGGAATTAAAGACTTTAAGTGCACAAAATAAAATCACCGCGCCGAGGATTACCGCTTTCCCCTACTTCGCCATGCCGGTCGATGGTAAGAAAAAACTGCCAGCGATCGTCGATGCCAAATCGGCTCGAGAAAGAGTGCGTCACCTTAAAAAAATTGGTGCCGATGGCATTAAGATGATGGGTGCACGAGAAGATATTCTTTGGGCTGCATTTGACGAAGCTGAAAAAGTGGGCTTAGACACCACCATGCATCATGCGCAGCTCGATGTGGTTCACGCTAATGTGCTCGATACGTCTGAACGAGGCTTAGACTGCATGGAACATTGGTATGGTCTGCCAGAAGCTTTATTCACCGACCGCGTTATTCAAGACTATCCATCAGATTATATATACAGCAATGAACAAGACCGATTCGCCCAAGCGGGTCGCCTGTGGAAGCAAGCAGCAAAGCCCGGCAGCGATCGCTGGAATGAGGTTATGCAAACCTTGCTTGATCGAGATTTCTGCCTGAGTCCTACTTTTACTATCTATCTAGCTAGCCGAGATCTAATGCGAGCCTATAGCGCCGATTGGCACTACCAATACACTGATCCAGGCCTGTGGGATTTTTACCGAGCTAGCCGCACCAAGCATGGTTCGTTCTTTTTCAATTGGACCACTGAAGATGAAATTGAATGGAAACAGAACTTTCAACTTTGGATGCAATTCGTAAATGAATACAAAAACAAAGGCGGTAAAGTAACGGCAGGCAGCGACACCGGATATATCTATAGCCTCTACGGTTTCGGCTACATTCAGGAGTTGGAGCTATTGCAAGAGGCAGGCTTTCACCCACTAGAGGTGATTCGCTCTGCAACCAAAATTGGCGCACAAGTGTTAGGTAAAGAAGATCAGATTGGCACCATTAGCATTGGCAAAAAAGCAGATTTAATTATTGTGGATGAAAACCCACTGCATAATCTCAAATCTTTATACGGCACGGGCGTGCCAAAATTAAACGACAAAACCCAGAAGGTAGAGCGTGTTGGGGGAGTTCGCTGGACTATTAAGGATGGCATCGTGTACGACGCTAAAAAGCTACTGGCAGACGTTAGAGCAATGGTTAAAGCCGAGAAAATTGAACGAGGCATGAAGCCGGATTTACCCATGACGGTGGTCTCGCCCTAGCCTTCACAATGCCCAAGCTTTAGCCAACTTTATCTTGGGACAGAATCTGATCTTTTTCCAGCCAGCAATTGTTCAACCACTGTTCAACACTATCAATATCATCCACTAAGTAGTGCCGTAGAGTAACAACTATTTGCTTGGGATTGCCGTGCAGGCAGTTCCAGATACTAACGTTCTTTTGCTGATAATTGATAGTGATATCAACTAGGCTAGAACCCAGCTTTACGTGCCGTTGTATAATCTTCAAACCGCCCGCTTTCGGTTTAAGCAAGTGCTTATAAGGGGCGTTTTGATTGATTCTTTTAACCTCAGAAAAGCGCGTTCCTTCCGGAAAAATCAGTAGCGCACCCGATTCAGACCTGTGGTTTTTGGACACTTGCTGGATAATAGAAAAATCATTCTCTCTGGAATTGCTATTTTTATTGCGCTGCAACCTAGGAAAATTCAACGCTAAACAAATCCAACCGATAATGGGTACCCAGATAATTTCTTGTTTGAGTAAAAACTTAACGACTGGGCCATTACCGGTAATTATTTCTTGCACTAGCGGAATATCAAACCAAGACTGGTGGTTGCAGATCACAATAGGCGATTGACTGGTATTAGGCTGGCCCTCAACAATCAGTTCAATCCCCACCACCTTTTGCATCCAAAAGCTATCAACCCATACTGCTGTGCGATAGATTCGGTCAACAATAGCGAAGCAGCAACGCGATACCACGGGCACAGGAACTAGCCAGCTAATTATTGATATCGGCAACAGCAAGGCAAAACCAATGAGAAGGTTTAGCATCACCCATATCGCAGACGATAGACTTACTAAGTTGTTTACTATGAAAACCCGCACCGCTAATCTCATTTTAGACTTTATTTAATTCTCGTTATACAGGCTTGGCGACAAGGTTTTGCATACAAAGAAAGTATAAATCGAGGTTGAATTAAATCACTCAACATATGGCGCGAATTAAAAACGCGTCGAGTGGGCGACTTAATTCTAACTGCTGGTTCTTCTGGCCAATGGTCATCGCGAGGCGAAGCAATAAGATTGCCCCCTTCAATCTAATAAAAACTATTTCAATTGGCTGTCTTTGCTACCACGCCGATTAAACGCAATAGACACTGATCGCTCTTCTTTCTCTGTCTGACACGCAATGCAAAAACGAACTCCCGCAATCGCTTGCCTACGCGCAATAGGGATTTTACTATCGCATTCATCGCATTGCTCTGCGCTCTTACCTTGAGGGAGTTGCGCGCGCGCAGTTTTAACGGCGTCAGCTACACTCGCATCAATTTGATCTTGTACCGCTCCATCGCGAGCCCAACCGCCGGCCATCTAGCGCCGACCAATACGTGGAAACAATTTGCCAGTTTGATCTCTATAGTCGATGTAGTCTTGGCCAATTGCCTGCACTAAATCACGCTCTTCGAACCACAAGCCAATCCAAATATAGACCGTAAACCCTATGCTCAAAACCAATTGGGTCATCGTCATAAACGGCGTCGCCCACACTCCAATGATCACGCCAGTTTGGATGGGGTGCCGAACATATTGATACATTGCCCGTTTAACAAAGCTTAACGGAGCTTTGGGTAAATTTTTGTAGTGCAGATAGACTTGTCTCAGACCGAACAAGTCAAAATGATTAATCGCAAATGTTGCAGCCAAGCAAAATACCCAACCAAACACAAATACGCCCCATATCAATTGCACAGCCCATGTTGTTTCTACCTGCCAGAGTTGCCCGGGCAGTGTCTGCCAGAACCCAACCAGGGCAATACTGGTGGCACCTGCTACCCACACGTAGGTAGGTCTTTCAGCTGGTTCAGGGAGCAATTGAGTTAAAACATCCTTAAAACTCTGTCTAGCCATGACAGTGTGGATAATCCCCCACAAAGCAACCAAGCCAACATTCCATAAAACTGCGCTGATACCGGCACTCACAGGCGGATTCAAAAACCCCCATGGCATGAACCCAGCCAAGGTTACGATGATTGCCATCAGACCTGCAACACCTAATATATAAGACGCCACACCGTACAACAAAATCAGAATTCTCATCACCACACCCCATTTAAGTTGCTATTTATCACACAACTCTAGTGCAATTTATGGGGCTTTACTAGCGAATACTCCGAAGTACTTACCTGAAAGCAATCGCGTTTGGGTTAAATTCCATCTCCAAATTCTGCTGATGTTTGCATAAAGATCAACTGCAAATACCGCTCCGCAATCGATCAAATTTCTTTAATGCTTACACTTCCGCCGCTAGTCTTTAGCACTAGGTCTGGTCCGCCACCATTAATTTGACCCTTGATGCTTCGCTTGCTAACTGAGCCATCAACGCCAAATTCGCTACGCACTTGGCCACCGCTAGTACTTGCTCTTAGATCAACTTTAATCGATGGGAGTAAATATGCTGTAACGCTCCCGCCGGACGTGGTCAAACGGCAGTCGTCGGTAGGCTGCTTAGAAATCATTGCTCTAATACTGCCACCTGAAGTATGCGCATTGATGTTACCAGCCACTTCTTCAACCCGAATTGATCCGCCAGAGGTTTTTACCGTCACGTCACCCTGTATGCGACCAAGAGAAATAGAGCCGCCAAACGTATGCGCGTTAACCTTGCCGTTTAGATCAGAAAGTTTAATCGAACCGCCGCCGGTTTCTAAGTCCACATTGTATTTATTTGGGATTTTGATTATTAATTTCACATTGCCACTATTACTAAAAAAACTTCGCCCCTTCTCACCCTCTATTTTTATGTCGTTACCATCCTGTTCATAAGTAACTTTAAATGAATCTGCATCATTGTCTTTGATTTTAACTAGAACTTCTACGGTGTCTTTATCGTGGGATTGCACATCCACAGAGCCAGAGTCTGAGTCCAGATACAATGTTCCTCCAGATTTGACCTTAAAGGTTTCTTGCTCGTTCACAGGCTTTGCCTGCGAAAAACCTATATACATAAGAGCTGTGACAAAAACTGAAACGACTATCGCAAATTTATTTTTCATGGATGTCCTCGAAGCTAAATTAAAGCCAAATAATATTAATGGTTAAGTCTTAGATGCCTTTTTCGCAAAAAAGGATTCAAACTATTTATGTTTTAGGGGGCAAATTCATATAATTCAGTAATTAGGAGCCTTATTGACCTTTTTTTTTAGCGTGAAAGTTATGTTATTGTCATTCAGCCTTATGATTTCTATCTGGATTTTAGTTTTATGAATAAGCAACGCCTTGTTTCAATTGCGCGCTATTTTGTTTTTGCTATCGCACTTCTCAGCACCTCTACGGCTTTCGCTAGTGACACTGCTCGAGGAAAACTGGAGATTGATGATTCTACCTTCAAATGCCTCAGCTCGATGACACCGGTGCGAGATTTCTACGTTGACAATTTACTGGGCGATTTAGATAAAACCTTAGAAATAGCCAAATCACCTACCGGTGGAAAATATCCAGCAGGATCAGTGGTTCAGCTGATTCCAGGGGAAGTGATGGTTAAGCTAGAAGAAGGCAGTTTTCCAGCGACCAAGGATTGGGAGTTTTTTGAACTCGAAGTAAGCAAAGAAGGCGGCAAAATTCAAAAACGCGGTTTTGTTGATGTTGTGAATAAATTTGGAGGCAATTGCTTCGCCTGCCATATTCAAGCTCGCCCAGAATGGGACTTAATCTGTGAGAAAGGCCATGGCTGCGACCCGCTTGACCTAACCCAGGAGATGATTTCAGCGATTCAGAAAACCGATCCCCGCTGTGAAGACAGCCCTGAACTAAACGACAGTGAGAAAAAGGCTTTGCAAGATTTAATGAAAGCCTTAGCCGGGACTCAGCAACCCGCGGGCTAATGATAAAGCGGCCTCTGCTCATAGAGAGTCCTCAACTTTTCATAGAGAGTCGTCTAATGAGAAGTCGTCAATTTTCATTAGCCCTGCTACTGTGCTTTGGCTGCGCCCAGGCTAATCAGGCCGAATCGGTTAAATTAGTCATTCTGGGGGTTGCCCAAGACGCTGGCTTCCCGCAACACGGGTGTTATGAAGAACGCTGTATAGCCGCTTGGCGGGATCCACGCCATAAACATCAAGCGGTTAGCTTGGGCTTGATAGATGAGCAAGCAAAGACCACCTATCTATTTGGAGCTACGCCAGCAATGCCCGACCAGCTATATCGCTTGCACAAACTTGCACCAAAACCAGATTACAAACTAGGCGGTGTGTTTCTAAGCCATGCGCATATCGGTCACTACTCTGGTTTAATGTACTTTGGTCAGGAGGCGCAGGGCGCTAAAGATGTGCCGGTGATTGCGATGCCACGCATGCAGGGCTTTCTGTCGCAAAATGGTCCTTGGAGTCAACTGGTTGAACTTGGCAATATCCGCCTAAATCCATTACAGGACGGTGAACCACAAGCGTTAGGCACTATCTCAGTCACGCCTATGCTAGTGCCTCATCGTGACGAGTTCTCAGAAACAGTGGGTTTTCGCATTAATGGGCCTAAAAAGTCAGCCGCTTTCATTCCAGATATCGATAAGTGGGAAAAATGGGCAACGCCACTTGAAGAGCTTATTAAAAATGTGGACTACGCGTTTCTTGATGCTACATTTTTTGATCATGGTGAACTTTCGGGCCGCGATATGAGCAAGATTCCGCACCCGCTGGTAAGCGACACTATGCGCAGCTTATCTAAACTCAGCGCTGACGAGAAACAAAAGGTTTGGTTTATTCATTTTAACCACACCAATCCACTGCTTAAGCCGCAAAGTAGCGCAGCCAAATTAGTTCGCAACAACGGCTTTAACGTTGCTATACCGCGCATGGAATTCGAGCTGTAAATCTCAAATCTAGATTTTCTAGCATTGAGTTTGTGATCGAATGCCCGCAATGGTGTAGTATCGCCAACATAGAGCTAAATTACATCGGAGCACACTCAGCATGAGCGTTGAAGACCAAAAACATCACCTAACCGCCAAAGCAGCCCTGCTTTTATCCACCATTACCATGACCGCCATAGACGGCGAGTTAAATGAGAATGAAGTCGCGATTATGAACCGGCTTGATGGATTTAACTTGAGCGAAGATTGGGATTCAGCCATAAGTGCTTGGAACGATTTGGCAATCGATGAATGCATTACCCTGGTTGCGCAAATCCTTGATGTCAAACAACAAAGAGTTGCCATGGCCAACATGGTGGACATCGCACTGGCTGATGGCAGTTTAGATGAAACAGAAAACTTTCTACTCAGAGCCTATGCACAAGCATTTGATGTCAGCGATGCAGATATCGAAAACATCGTTGACGTGATCACCATCAAAAACGATAAATCTCGATTCTAAATATCTGTGAAAACGGCTCGTTATTAGGATGAGCCTAGGCGGCCTTGCACTTTGACCCCCCAAGCACTCCTCTATGCAGCCCGCTGGTGACAATGATGTTGGCACCAGCAGTAATATCTATAAAGGCCACTTTGGTTTTCCGACCGTTATAGGCGCTAGACCTTAAGCAGCCACTCTACCAGCTCAAGTTAGTTATTAGCGCTAACAGCAGGTTTATTTGGCGAACCTGCTTGCTCCAGCAAACAACAATGCAGCAACAATTAGCTCTATTGCAATATTGTCGACAGTTAACGCTGCTCCGTGTATCTGCCAAGCTAGAACACGGTAAACGGCGACGATGATCAGCACCAATGCAGGCGCTTTGAGCCAAGTGCTGTTTGATTTAATAAGCCCGAAAGGCATCATTAAACCCATTCCAAGAAACAAGCCACCACCATCTCCAATTTGAGAACTTAGCCGCCTACCCTCGCTAAGAGCCATGCCAAGAAAATCAGCTGCTCCAGCTGGATCGAACATAAATCGCAAGCCAATGATTGAAAAAAGTATCGCTGGTAAAGCAATAAGAACACGCAGTAAATTATCCATTTAAAGTTCCTTTATTGTTTTATCAAAAGCCGATCATAGCAAGAATGATCGGCGCTGGAAGTTGCTAGATTGGTATATTTTCGCAGGCAGTAAAACTTATCGTTTTCTGAATTTACCAATAAATGAGTTTTCAGAGAGTTGTTCGGTCGTGTATTGCGCTGGTAGCTTAGAGTAACCCTCAAGCTCCAAATTATTTTCAAGAACCCTTCGAATATCAGTCCCATCGTTCACCCATCCCATATTTGTTGGGATAGCGGAATGAACATTATTGAGAATGTAAAAATGACCATCGTCCTTAAGGATAGATTTTATCATGGCTATTTCTTCGAGCGGTCGCGGGCAATGTTGAATAACCCATAGAGAAACACAGGCATCAACTTTATGCCGTTGTGAATCATATTCTGCAAATATGGCCTGGTAACAGGCTGAAACCTAGGGCTCGACACATAACTTACTGCTAGTGCGAGCATGGACTGGCTGGTATCAAGACCTAAGGCCGTGCAACCAGACATTGAGATTAACTCCTTTGAAATACGCCCGATTCCGCAGCCAAAATCGACAATGGTAGACTCTTTATTGAGGTCAATAAATGAACAAATATCGTCGGCTATATAGGGCGTCTCTCTTTCCCACCGCTCATCAGTGGTGCTTCCCTCTGGGGTTAGAATAATTGCTTTGGCATCAGCCTCAGTGCCAACATCAAATGTCTCTGGTTTATAGGTAGGGTTCAAAAAACATCTCCATAGCGAATAGTTTTAAAAAGAATTGAGCAACTTTCGCCCCGCGGTTTGATTCCTTTGCCTACACTGAGTATGTTTGTACAAACTCGAAAAATCAAATTCTCTAGTAGAAACACAACGTTATGATTAGCAAATTTCATTCAGCAAGTAACATGCCGTCACTATGATGTTCGTATAATGACGATCCAAGAATGGGATTATCATGACTTTTGTAGAAACGCATTTGATAATTCCAAAATTCAATTGGCCTCAGACCCATTCATAGTAGACAATCACTCACATCTTCTAGCGAACAATAGGAGTTGCTAATAAATTCTCAAAACAAGCTCTTGTCGTTTCAAGTTGGGCCTCTATCGTTACTCTTATGCTGAAAAACATACTCCGCGACCCGCTCTGTCACTTTCTCGTTCTCGGGCTAATTATCTATGTTCTGCTTAATACGCTGAACCCAGCGATTAGTGACTCACGACAAAACCTGTTGAATGTTTCTGATGAGAACTTGATCACGCTCATGCAACAACAAGATCAAGCGTTTGACAAGGTGTTGTATAAAACTAAGTTCGATGCACTTTCTGAGCAAGCTAGAAAAAATTTGGTGCTGCGATACGTGGAGCAAGAGGTGTTGTATCGCGAAGCGGTAAAATTTGGGCTTGATCAAAATGATATGGTGCAGCAGCGCCGGTTGGTGCAAAAGATGAAGTATTTTTTGCAAGATCTTTCAAGTTCCTCTGAACCATTGCGTGAACATCAAATAAGGGACTATTTTGATAGCAATAAAGATCGCTACTTAGTGCCTGAGCAAATAAGCTTTACGCATAGGTTCTTTAAGACCGATCCCAATAAACCCGCTGCCGCACTTGCTAGAGCCGAGCAGTCACTTAAAGATCTCGCGGATTCTCAAACCTCTGCGCTGGGCGACCACTTCCCCTTTCATAAAAACTATATCGTCAAAACCGAAGCACAAATTTCTAGACACTTTGGTTCAGACTTCTCAAAGTCTGTATTCAGCCTCGAACAAGCCCAGTTAGGCTGGCAAGGTCCGTTTGAATCGGCTTATGGTTGGCACTTGGTAGATATTAAGTCACACAGTGCGAGCTTTCTTCCAGCTTTCGATCAAGTTACCAAACAAGTCAGCGAAGACGCTCAACGAGAGGCCTTGGCGCTTAGCCAGCAACAGCAAATTGAGCAACTAATTGCTCAATATCAGGTGGTTGTTGAAGGAGAAAATAAGTAATGCGAGTAACCTTGCTGAGAGTTTCATTTCTTCTCATGCTGGTATTGTTGCCTGAAGCATCGCATGCAGATGAGTTTCAACCGCTAGCCGTGCGCATAAACCTAACCGCTGGCAACGTTGAAAGCGGTTTTTTATATCAAGTTGAAACTAGAACTCCCAATGACAGGCGATTAAAGCAAAGCCCTAGAGCGATATTAGACTCAAGTTGCCAACGTGTGTCTGACACGCTCAGCAAACTCGGTAATAGAGGTTACAAACGACAAGAAGCGTATAAATGTCCTAAGAGTTTGCACGGCACTGAAGTTTCTATTATGTACCCCAACGCCAACCCCGGTTTAAGTACGCTGCTGGCCATTGATCATGGCCAAGGAGAAAGTGCTACCACGGCTCTGGCTGCACACCAATCAGGTTGGACCATTCCAGCCACGCTCAGTAGCGCACAGCATGGCTGGCAATATTTCAAACTTGGATTTGAACATTTGCTGGGCGGATTCGATCACTTGCTATTTATAAGCTGCCTATTGTTTATTTGCCTTGGCAATACACGCAAACTCATTTGGACTGTCACCGCGTTCACTGTAGCGCATTCGATTTCATTAGGGCTCAGCGCCTTCGGCAAAATTGTTGTGAATGTCGCTGCAATAGAAACCATTATCGCACTTAGTATTGCGTATCTTGCCAGTGACATAGCTCGGCACATAATAGGCAACACTAGTTCAGCGCTAGCGCCAGAGAGCCCCAGCCATTCAGCGCTAGCGCCAGAAGAGAGCCTCAGCTATCGTTACCCTGCATCCATCGCAGCCATTTTCGGTTTATTCCATGGGCTAGGCTTTGCCAATATTCTGAATGAGTACGGCTTACCCAACAGCGATATGCTGGTGGCACTGTTTAGCTTCAACCTTGGAATCGAGGTGGGGCAACTCATTTTTGTGAGCGCCATTCTAACCACAATTTGGTTGATTTCTCTGCTCTACAAAGGCTTCAAGCAGAGCATGACGCAGGGCACTTCGGCTTTACTCTGCAGCTATGTGATAGGCGCTGTAGCGCTGTTTTGGACCATTGAACGCTTTACCAATGCATTAGGAATAAGTTAATTACGCTAAAGGCTAATCACGAGTCTTAGCTAACCTTGACTAACTGCTTACCAAAATTCTTACCCTTCAGCATTCCTTGAAACGCAGTCACCGCATTTTCCAAGCCCTCGACAATGGACTCTTCATAGATAAGCCGACCCTCATTAATCCACGAGGTTAACTGATCGGTGACTTCTTGGTGTTGATCTTGCCATTCGTTTTGCAGAAAGAACCTATGCTCAGGAACAGGCTGCACGCTTGAAAATATCTTTTGCGGCGTTTGCGCTTTGCTAATATCCACATCGTTGTAACTTGATACAAACCCGCAAATTGGCACGCGAGCCCCTTCATTTAGTAGCGGAGCTACCGCTCTCGCGACATCACCACCCACATTCTCAAAATAGACATCAATGCCATCAGGGCAAGCTTCAGACAAATGCTCTGGTAATGCTCCTGCTTTATAATCAACACACGCATCAGATTGAAGTTGCTCGACCACGTAATTGCACTTAGTTTCTCCGCCGGCTACACCCACCACGTGGCAACCTTGCATCTTGGCAATTTGCCCAACAATACCTCCAACCGCACCGGAAGCAGCAGAAACGACTACTGTCTCACCAGCCTGAGGTTTGCCTACATTTAATAGACCGAAATAGGCGGTGCGTCCAGTCATGCCTGCAGCGCCCAGATAGGCTTGCAGTGGCACGCCTGCAGGGCGTATTTTATAAATCATCGGGTTAGTATCATTGGCCACAGAATACGCCTGCCAACCGCTATAGCTCGTAACGTGGTCGCCAACAGAAAATTTTTCTGAGCGCGATTCGATCACCTCCCCTACTGACTCTCCAACGATTACACCACCCAGTGGCACTGGATTGGCATATGACTTCGCGTCATTCATCATCGGTCGCATATAGGGGTCTAGAGACAACCAAAGGGTCTTAATTAATACTTGCCCTTGCTCGAGCGCAGGCATTTTGGATTCTTCAATTCGAAAATCAGATTGCTTTGGCTCACCTTGTGGGCGGGCAGCAAGCACTACAGCTCGATTGGTATAGGTCATATATAATTTTTTCTCTTAGGTTAGTCTCGGCCATAGCCAAGCGAAGGTTCCGGCGGTCACCGAAGCGTATATTAAGGCATCAACAAGATACCTTAAACAATTAGACCAAGGTTGGCCCATCCAAATACTATAGGGAATCTTTGTCCAACCATAAGTCAGGAAAGAAGCTACAAAAACATGTCTAAACACGGCTAAGTAATCGGCCCCAGAGCTTAACGAAATAGACGCAAGATAAGCGATTAAAAGCGATTAAAAGCGAGCCTATAATAAAAAATACTATCTGCTGCGACAACAGCTTGCTCATTGGTGGCATTCCATTGGGCATAACGGTGATCATAGCGACTGGACCGTCATCAAACTTCTTTTGCATCGGCTGTTCAGACATTGCCTGCATATCCAAGCAATAGGGCATGGTATACAACGCAGGTTTCGGCGATGATGCTACTAGCGCTGCCGAAACTTCTGGCTCATTACTTAGTACTTGGTAGTCTGCATTGTGGTACTTGATAAACATGTGTATCGAGGCACTGGCAAACCAACAAAGAACACCGGCCAACAAAACAACCATCCACAATTCTGCTAAAGACACCATCTTAACCACCTCTACGAATGTTATTAAGAAATTCAGTATACGCGACAAAACCACAAATCAACGAATACCTCCTAAACCTCCACTAATAACAGCACAGCAACTAGACCTTTATCATCGATATGTGATGATTTCTGCCTCTTCGCCTGGCTTGGCCATAGCCGAGAGATAGGAATATTCATTGAAGGTTGAAAGAGCCAGACTCTGTCTATTATGAATCAGCCTTGTCAATGAACAATTGATGACTTTCTCAAATAATGGGTAAACGCTAGTTGCTTGCATTGACATAGCGTGAGCTGTCAATATGGCAAGTGTGCCGCCAGACGTAAACACGCCAGCACGGCAACCGCTGCCATTGTTAGCCTGAACCTCACTCAACACATCAATAACTCTTTGCTGCGCGGTTTGCCAAGTCTCCAGCGGCTCAGACCCTAGGCTTTTAACCTCTGCGTGTTCAATCCAATAATTGAATGTTGCTCTAATCAACTTTTGGAAAGCTTTCTTGTCCTGCTTAGCCTCGCGCATCAAAGCCCCCAATTCTGGCCTACTTTGTATGACGTGAGGAACTAGTACCTCCAATTGCAGTTCAGTTTGCAACTCATTCCAGCGAGCATCACACTCAAGTTCAGGCACTGGCAACGCGTGTTTCTTATATACCGCAATTACCGACTCTGCCGTTTGGATTTGCCGCTTAAGTGTGCCGGCATAAATTCGATCAAAAACCACCCCAGTTTTGACAAAATACTCGCCGGCCAACGTCGCCTGACGATAGCCAAGCTGGGAAAGTTGATCGTAATTATCTGAGGCAAAGGAAGCCTGCCCATGCCTAACACAAAGTATTTCAGCCATAGTATTCTAAAATCTAAACTGCGCTGCCGCGCACACCAGCCCCAGTTTCAACAACTAAGATGATAGGCATGTTCAAGTCTTTTTTAATCTGCGACATCGACTTTCGGTCTTTGTTCAGCGCAGGCGCGACTACTTCTTTGGCCAAGCCGATGAGTACATCTTCAGCGCCACAAGCATCAACCAAACCTTGCGCATAGGCGTCCTGACCGCTAACTCTTCGACCCGTTAGCATCATGTCGCGACGAAGCTGACCTGATAGTTTATTAACAACCAGTGCATTCATTGCTGGGGTGAATGACATATTTAAATCAATCTCAGGGAGACAAATAAAGCCTCTGTCCTCACGCATAACACGGTAATCACAAGCCAACGCAATCATTGCTCCGAGCCCAAATGCATGCCCATTGATTGCCGCAACCACTGGAATTGGTAAGCTAAGAATCCGGCTTACCATCACCATGGTGTTTTCCACAAACTGTATGAATTGAGCATGTTCAAGTTTGAGAAGGTAATCCAAATCAAGCCCTTGCGAGAAATTTTTATCCTCACCTGTGAAAATAAGAGCGACAGCATCAGCGTTATCTTCCACTTGATCAAGTAGTGAATTTACTAGCTCCAAAGTGGTTGGGTTATATACGCCCTTGCCATGCATTTTAATCACTGCGAAACCGTCGTTAGTTTCAAGACTCATTTCAGTATTGGTCACTGTCTAGTACCTATCATTTTTAAAATTTCATGGATTATAAACGTCTATTGCGAAAATTGTAGCAAACCATTGATTTGAGTGTTCGCTGTGGCTATTTCGTTGCATTTATGAAGGTAAGCGTCGCTCAGCGCATTTTCTAAACCAATGCGGTACTATTATTATCCTTAGCCAACCAAACAAGACAATAGAACATGAGTGACACAACCAAAGTGGAAATACGTGATGGCGTAATGATCATCACCATAAATCGGCCAGAAGCGAAAAATGCGATAAACAAATCAGTTGCCGAAGGTGTCGCTGCTGCTCTAATTGAGCTCGATTCGAACCCAGATATCCAAGTGGCTGTGCTGCAAGGTGCTGGAGGCGGATTTTCCTCAGGCATGGATTTAAAAGCATTTCTAACCGGTGAGCTACCAGTGGTTGAAGGCAGAGGCTTTGCCGGTCTTACTGAAGCGGTTGTGGAAAAGCCACTAATTGCTGCGGTGGAAGGTTTTGCACTGGCCGGAGGATTTGAGATTATGTTGAGTTGCGATCTGGTGATCGCGGCCTCAAACGCCAAACTTGGTATTCCAGAGGTCAAACGCGGCTTAGTGGCTGCCGGCGGTGGCTTAGTAAAAATGCCGCGGCAAATGCCCAAGCGACTGGCCATGGAAATGGCGCTGACTGGCAACTCGATTTCTGCGGACCGTGCTTACGATATTGGTTTGATCAATAAAGTTGTCGAACCAGGTGCGGCTTTGGATGCGGCAATGGAATTGGCAAACACAATCAAAGCCAATGGCCCAATGGCCGTTAAATTGAGCAAGCAAGTAATCAATAGCACCACTGATTGGACCAGCGACAGCATGATGCAAAAGCAGCTGGAAATCGTTACGCCTATTTTTACCAGCAACGACGCTCGAGAAGGCCCTACCGCTTTTGCCGAAAAACGCGCGCCTAAATGGACGGGCACCTAGCCGCCTATCGTTTAACTAAGAGATTAAATTAGAAAATAGCGGTTTGATTCAATTTGAGATGCAACCCTTAGCGCTTGTATTGCTCAGCACTTTCAATCAGAGCTGATGCAAGCGCTAGATTAACTCAATTGTATTGGCATTGTAGTTCGGCAGAAAATCCTCGTCACGAGCACCAAATAAACCAATTGCCGTAAACGCCACTTTAAGTGCCAGCTTGTTCTTGATGTGATAAAGCGAGCCCATTTGACTGGAGCGCTTTTGAATTTTTGCGGTTCGCTGCATACGGTTTCGCTGATACAAGCTCAACGCTTGGGCAACCGAGCCAGACTGATCAAAGCCTCTCTGTAATATGCGTGCGTCCTCAATGGCCATCGCTGCGCCTGATGCCATAAATGGCAAAGTGGAATGCGCTGCATCACCCAGCAATGTGACTCGATCTGAGCTCCAATTGTTAAACGGTTGATGATTGTAAAGCGCCCAGCGGTAGCAGTGTTGCTTGTCCATAGCATCGATAATGGTTTGTACTGTTGGGTGCCAACCCTCGAAATCCGCTTTGAGCTCTTGCCATGGAGCATTGCTAACCCAAGAATCGTCTTTGCATTCAGGATTTTCTACAATGCCAACAAAATTAGCTAATTGCTGCTTGCGCAAATAATACAAAACCACATGTTTATTTGGCCCCATAAAATTGCAGGCTAACTTATCCATCCAGTTAGCTGGCAATCGATCAACCGGCACAACCCCGCGCCATGCAACCATGCCTGTGAAGTTGGGTTTGTGTTCGCCCAATAACTGATCGCGAATAAGTGATTTAACGCCGTCTGCTGCAACTAAGCAGTCACCGCTAAACGTTCTGCCATCGTCTAATTGCAAGTTTACGCTGTCGCTCAACTCTTTATAGCTCGAAACACGTGCATTCAATACAAGTCTTTCATGGGCTGCAGTGCTGCTATGCACCTGATCTTGCAAAGCTCTAAGCAATATACCGATCAGGTCGGCTCGATGGATGTGCAAATAGGGAGCGCCGTATTTATTGGCGTAAGCACCCCCTAACGCCATTGTGTGCAAGATTTCACCGGATTTATAATGCCGAAACTGCACGCTCTGCGGGTCGACTGCGAGCGACTGTATCTGTTCCAGCAGGCCCAAATGCTCCATCACATGCAGCGCATTAGCACCACATTGTAGGCCTGCGCCTACTTCGTTTACGGCGGGCGCTTGTTCAAAAACTTGCACCTCATGCCCCGATTTAAGTAAGCAAAGAGCCGTGCTTAAACCGCCAATGCCAGCGCCTGCTATAAGAACTTTCATTTAATATTCGCCCACAATGATTACTTAGGCAATGTCTCTACCGAGCGCCTTCCAATAAGGCTCGCGCAAAGTTTTCTTAAGTATTTTGCCAGTCGCATTTCGCGGTAACTCATTAATCACTTCGAGTTGTCTTGGGATTTTAAAACCAGCAATCTTGTCGCGACAAAAATCGACCAATTCTTCGCAAGTCAAACTGATCTTGGGCTTAAGTACGATAAATGCCAGCAATGCTTCACCAAACTTTTCGTCTGGCACGCCAATCACAGCCACTTCCAACACGGCTGGGTGCTTGGCAATTGCGTTTTCCACCTCAACCGGGTAAATGTTTTCCGCGCCACTAACCACCATATCTTTAATACGATCTTTCAAGAAAATGTAGCCTTGTTGGTCAATGTAACCGGCATCTCCTGTGTGCACCCATCCGTCGGTCAACGTTTCAGCAGTCGCCTCTGGCAAATGATCGTAGGCCAGCATATTGGTATCGGACTTTATCCACAACTCGCCAATCTCTCCGCTGACAAGCTCAATGCCATCATCGTCAACAATTTTAGCTTTCACCCCCACCGATGGGCGCCCTGCAGCACGCAATAACTCAGGCCTGTCGGTCAACGCCAAACGGTGATCGTCGGCAGACAGGTTAATCACAGTACCAGTGGTTTCGGTCATACCGTACATCTGAATAAAGTCACATTTCAATACCCCCATTGCTTGTCGCAGCAAAGTTTCAGATATCGGCGATGCACCGTAAAAAATCTGTCGTAGCTTAGAAAAATCTCGTTGTTCCACGTTGGGCGTTTGCAACATAGCGCCTATCATCGCTGGCACCAGAAACACCGCCGTGACGGGATGCTGTTCCATATCATCCAACACCTGCATTGGATCAAACACCTTGTGTAGCAATGCAGTCTGACCTGAAAAAATAGCCATAATCAGAGAGCCAGTTCCACCTATATGGAATAAAGGCGCACAGATTATGGCCGACTCGCCGGCGTTTGGCCGAGCTGGCGCCGCCGCATTATTCATGGTGACCAAAGACAATAGATTGTGATGCGATATCACCACACCCTTGGGGTTTCCTGTTGTGCCGCTAGTATACAATTGAATAAACGGGTCGTTACTATCGACTGAAATACTGGGTTCATTGGAGCTTTGCGACTCTACCCAACTGTGCCAATCCAAGCTGTCGCTCATACCGTGACTGATCACGGTAATCCCATCCGGCAAGAAGTCACGCAGCGCTTCAAGAGTGCTTTCCATGCCTGCCAGAACTAGAAGCACCTTGACCTTAGCGTCGCCAATAACAAATGCCAATTCGGCTGGCGCGAGTCGATAATTTAGCGGCACTGAAACTACGCCTATTTTGCCTGCTGCCAAGAAAAGGCTAAAGTGATCAGGGCTGTTTTCACCTAAGATCGCAACGCGTTGAGAGTGCTTGACGCCAAGTAAAATCAGGCCATTTGCCACTTGATTACTTTGCTTGCTGATTTGCGCATAACTACGCAAATCCGAACCTTGGCGCACACAATCCATATCGGGATTATTGCGAGAATAATAATTAACATAGTCGTGTATCAGCATTCGATCTCCGCTGGCGTAAATATTTTATTGTCAGTCTGCGATTATGAGCTTAGCAGTACTTGATAATGAAGCTGTTAGAACACCATTTGGATCAATCAAATCGGCGCTTACAAATGCAATGGAACGTGTCATTTTGTCTACTTTTCCAATCGCGGTTAATTGCCCCCTGCGACTCACCTCGAAAAAGGTCACCTTGAGTTCCAGAGTAGCAACCACTTTGGTTTTTGGATTGGCTAAAAATACCGCATGTGTAGCCACAGAGTCTAGCATTGCAGTCACAAAGCCGCCCTGAATAACATCGCCACTATGGCAATAGCGTTGGTCGATATTAAATTCCATGGTGCAGCTTCGCCGCTCGACATCGACATCGCGAATCACGCAGCCCATATCCTCTAAAAATTGTTCGCGGTGAGAGTTTAATCGGTCAATTATGTGCTGTGAGTCTGTCAAACGAATACCCTAAAAATCTGCTGTTTATTAATAGCGAAATACTACCTCGCTTTGACTGGCAAATGTGCGCAGAGTGAGAAATTAGCGCACCCCTAACACGCTTAGCACCACTCCAGTTCTGGATAAACGGTATTAGCAGGCAAACCCTATTCTGGAGTTACCCATATAGGCGAACTGTAAGCGCGCTCTTGAACAGCAAGTTTTGCTTCTGGGGCAATATCCACACTATACGTTTGAGCATCTTGAACAGGCCATCTATAGCTCGGAGTTTCGAGCACGCGAACGTAATAAAAAGAGTTTAAAACGGGATCAAAATCAGGGTCCTGCCAGAACACAGAAAGCTCAGCGGCGCCATCTTGCGACTCAGACTGTGTTATATCAAAAACTTGCTCTGCGACAACACCGTCTGCATTGATCCAGCCTTTGACCATTTGCAAGGTCGCCAGATTGACTCCTTGTGGATCTTTCAGAGCCCTTACAAGAAAGCCTGGAATGCCGTCAGTCTCTGCTGCTAAATCGCCACCCATCGGAACGCCTAATGCATAACCACGCTCAGCTATGTCAGGCAACTGACTCATCTCTTGGTTAAAGCCGTAGCCAGCAAATACCCGCAAACGAATTCTGGGGCCAGTGGTGGCATAGACTTCCTTGCGTAACATTGCATCAAACAAGGCTTCGCGAGTGTTCTCTTTGGCCCAGACCGCAGCATATCCGCCGGCTAAATATTGCCAACCGTAAATGGCACCAGCCTCAGCCTTTTTGTAAATTTTTGAGGTTCGCTCAGGCTTAGGTTCCATCTGTACATTTTTGCCGAAGAAATTATCCTCGTCACCTGTGGATAAACTGGTGTGAGAATCTGTGGAACCAATCATGCCAAATTTGTAAGGGTTTATGCCGGTTTGCTGCTGCAATAGCAATCCTCGCTTGAGGCCCTCTCGCACATAGTCACCAGCCAACATGTCGTTGGTTTTTGCACTTTGGAGAGTTAAGTTACCTTGCTCCCAACCCGAGTCACCGTAACCCGCGTATTCATCATTGGGTGACAAAAATGAGTGCGACTCACTGTCTCCTTTAATTTGCGTGGCCTCGACCAAAGGTTCCCAACGTGATCGTTTTATACCGTAGTCAGCATCGATGCTCTTGCCCTGAAAATCCTCCAAAGCAAACATATTGCCATTCGAGAGATTGGAGTTGTGGGGTATAGCTAGTACTCTGCCGCCGGTTGCAGATTCGTATTTTTCAAGGGAAGCCCATAAGTCCTCAGGGTCTTCGCTAAGCGTGGAAGAAAAAGGCAAAATCGAACCCACACGTTTTGCATCGTCACGAAAAACCACCACGCGATGCAGGTTATTGCCTTTAGGCTGCGAAGAGTATTCGTAGCCGATAAGTGCGGTAAATTCGCCAGGAGTATTGTGTCTCTCGGCTGTCTCAATATATTTATGCCAAATGCTTCGGGCAAAGGGTGCTGATTTTATCGGGTCACTAATTATCGCTGGGAGAGTTTTATTGGCGAGGCCTCTAATCATCTCCTTGGCAGCCATAAGCCCCTCTTTTCCTCCGGCATTTACCATACCCGCCCAGCGAGCCATTTGAGGGTCGCTCACCAATTCAGGATGCCCGTCTAACAAAGCATGCATCGTGCCCAAACCCTCCGCATGGTCGGCCACTACTAAAAAGTCCAATGGGCGTGACAGCTTTGCCATCTGACCAGTGGTGGAGGTAACTTCCTCACCCTTGGCAAACCGATAAGCGTGTTCGGGCGACAGGCGCGCACCAAAAGCAAACGCATCACCTGAGTTAGATGTGTGCAAATGCGTATCACCAAAGTAGACCTGCGTGGGGAAACTTTTGGTCTGTGCCTTGGCCATTATCTCGGCTTGAATTGGCTCAATTGCTTGATTGTTGCCTTTCGTATCTGCCGCTTCAGAAATAGCTGGTTCATTTGATCTATCGCAGGCAACGATAAACAAAGCTGCGCTTAGCGCAAAAACAAAACTACTTGATCGAAACACATTTTTTAATATTTTTTCTTTCATAGATCCTCAGACTTTTCGTTAATTGGCTCAGCGAACAAACAAACCGAATAGCTAGATTAACAAAAATAACGGCAACGGTCTTGTGCAGGTGATCAGTACAATCATAACTAGTCGAAGCTGAGGTGCTCTCATTAGTAATTCTGCGCTGACCGACAACGGCCATAACGCACAAGCAAGCAATAGCTCAATTTGACATGCGCAGCAGCTTGTATTTCGTCTAGGACGAGCTAAACTAAGCGCATAATTGGGTGGCGAAAATTGCCACGTCAGACTGGGCTAGTTGTTCCCCTGAACTCAATTTTCAGATTAGCAAATAACCCAGCTAAAACCTTCAACCTTTTTATTGTTCTAAACAATCGGGTATCTAGTCATGAACGATCAACCTCACTGGGGCCCATTTAGCTGGGAAGACCCTTTTTTATTCAATCAACAGCTGACCGAAGAAGAATTGTTGGTGCAAGAGTCTGTGGCAAAATACGCCCAAGACAAACTTGCTCCAAGAATTGTGAAAATGTATCGCGAAGAAAGCGTTGAGCGAGAAATTTTTACCGAAATGGGTGAGCTGGGCTTATTAGGCCCAATGCTAGAAGGCTATGGCTGCGCAGGTATGAGCTACACCGCATATGGCGTAATCGCGCGCGAAGTTGAGCGCATAGATTCTGGCTTTCGTTCAATGATGAGCGTGCAGTCGAGCCTAGTCATGTACCCAATTCACGCCTATGGCTCTGAACAGCAAAGGCAAAAGTATTTACCCAAACTCGCCACCGGCGAGCATGTAGGTTGCTTTGGACTTACCGAACCAGATCACGGTTCAGACCCTGGTGGCATGATCACTAATGCCAAGCAAACCTCAGGTGGCTATTTACTTAATGGCGCTAAAATGTGGATTTCAAACTCACCTATTGCTGATATTTTTGTTGTATGGGCGAAAACAGAAGATGGCGTGATTCGTGGCTTTGTATTGGAGAAAGGCATGCAAGGCTTGAGCGCACCTAAAATCAAGGGCAAGCTCTCACTGCGTGCTTCTGTGACTGGCGAGATCGTAATGGAAGATGTATTTGTACCAGAAGAAAATCTGTTACCGAATGTATCTGGCCTTAAAGGCCCAATGGGTTGCTTGAGCAGTGCTCGTTTGGGTATCGCATGGGGAGCATTGGGCGCAGCAGAATCTTGCTGGCATACCGCTCGCCAATATGTATTAGATCGCAAGCAATTCAAACGCCCTCTAGCTGCAAACCAACTGGTTCAAAAAAAGTTAGCCGACATGCAAACCGAAATAAGTCTTGGCCTGCAATCGGTGTTAAGAGCAACTCGACTAAAAGAACAAGGCAAGCTAGCGCCTGAAACCATCTCGCTAATCAAACGTAACTCTTGTGGCAAATCTCTAGACATCGCACGCACAGCGCGAGACATGCTGGGTGGCAATGGAATCTCAGATGAATTTCCCATAATGCGCCACATGATTAATCTAGAAACGGTTAATACCTATGAAGGCACCCACGATATTCACGCATTGATCTTGGGCCGCGCTCAAACCGGCATTCAAGCCTTTTTCTAGGCCAGCAGTGAGTAAAGGCAATGTTTGTGAGGCCAGATAGCGCATGCAAATAACATGAACCCGAGATTCGACCACATCGTGATCTTGGTGCCTTGTCTTAAAGTTGCCTGCAAGCAATTTTCTGAGCTTGGTTTCAAGGTTACCCTGGGCGGGTCTCACGGCGTTACCCACAACGCGATGATCATTTTTGCTGATAAAACCTATATCGAACTGATCACCTATAAAAACCCACTGGCACGATTACTAATTAGTGCCGTTGGATTTTTTAGCAAGTTACCAAATTCGGCTGGCTCAACACCAAAGGTCAAACAACGATTCTTTAAATGGTTTAGCAAAGAATTTGGCCCTGTAGATTGGTGTCTTCGTGTAGAGGATATGCTTCAAACTCTTGCGACTCTGGCAGACCAAGAGGTTGACGTATTTCAATCTCAAGCGTTTCATCGAATTCGCCCTGATGGTGTTAAGGTCGAGTGGCACCTTGGTGGCTTTGATGATTTTGATCTGCCATTTTTACTCTATGATGAAACACCTTATCGTGCGCGCGTGCCCTATGACGCTTCGTTAAAACACGCCAATGGTGCCATCGGAATTCAGTGTTTGAAGCTTAAGCCATGCAATCATTCGCACGCTATCAAACAACTATCTTTACTGCTGGGCCAAGCACCTTTAAAGGATCACAATGGGAGTCGTTTCGATGTTGGCGCTAATGCCATAACTCTTAACTCTGCTAAGGACTCAACGCCTAGCTATGTTGTCGAGCTCGCTTATTTGGGCTCAGAGAAAAAGCACCTGGATATCGCTAAAGCCTCCGCAACACATATCTGGCTAGTACCACAAACGGATAACCCTAGCGCCAAACTCTCGCCTCCGCAAGAACTCTCTCGATAAATCAGGAGTTACACAACTAGGCTTAAAGATTGCAGAACTCTACAGGAAGTGTTATCTACTAGTTTCAAGCTTTTCTCGGATCAAGCAAAGCATGCTAAAGACAATTAATTGCGCTTAACGGCGCGTGAATAAAACCCAATAAAACATTACTAACTAATACCAGGACCAACTAATGGCAACCTCACTCAACTCTCAAATGCTTAAACACGGTAGCTACGTCAATGGACAGTGGCTTAATGTCAGTGACGACATTATTGAGGTTACTAACCCAGCAAACGGCTCGTTGGTATTAAGCATTAAAGGATGTTCTGCTGATGATGCCAGCGCGGCGGTTGGTGCGGCTAAAGCAGCATTGCCTGAGTGGCGATCCAAGACAGCCAAGCAGCGCACCGCGCTGCTGCGCCGATGGTTTGATCTTATTACGCAAAACCAGGATGACTTGGCGGCCATTCTAACCGCTGAACAGGGCAAACCATTAGCCGAAGCCAAAGGCGAAATAGCGTATGGTGCAAACTATATAGAGTGGTTTGCCGAAGAAGCCAAACGTGTCTACGGCGATACAATCCCGTCTGCGGGGTCGAATTCTCGCATTGTGGTCATTAAACAAGCGGTTGGCGTGGTCGCAGCTATCACTCCTTGGAACTTCCCTAACGCGATGATTACTCGCAAGGCAGCGCCGGCAATGGCCGCGGGCTGCACATTTATCGTTAAAGCAGCCACTGAAACACCACTATCTGCATTAGCGCTGGCCGAACTTGCCGAGCAGGCAGGTATTCCAAAAGGTGTGTTCAATGTTTTAGTAAGCAAACACTCGAGCGCGGTAGGAAAAGTGCTTACACAAGACCCGCGCATTGCCAAATTCTCGTTTACCGGCTCAACGCCGGTGGGTAAAATACTCTTGAGCCAGTGCGCAACCACGGTCAAGAAAACATCGATGGAACTAGGCGGCAACGCACCCTTTATTGTGTTCAATGATGCCAATATTGAAGAGGCGATCAAAGGCTTGATGATCTCAAAGTACCGAAATGCTGGCCAAACCTGTGTGTGCACCAATAGAGTGTTGGTACAAAGTGATATTTACGACACCTTCGCCGACAAGCTGTCGCAAGCCGTTGCTCAACTCAAGGTTGGCGCAGGCGATGCAAAAGGGGTTGAAATCGGACCACTGATTAACCAAGATGCCAGTGACTCAGTGGCTAGCCTGGTGCAAGACGCTATTGCCGGTGGCGCAAAGCTATTGATCGGTGGCGGCAGACACTCAGCCGGAGGCTTGTTCTTTGAACCAACCGTATTAACCGATGTATTGCCGCAAATGAAAGTTGCTACTGAAGAGATATTTGGCCCAGTTGCGCCGCTGATTCGCTTTGAAACCGAACAACAAGCTATCGACATAGCCAACGATACTGAAGTTGGCCTAGCCGCCTATATGTATAGCCGCGATATCGGTCGTGTGTGGCGAGTTTCTGAAGCATTAGAGTATGGAATGGTAGGCATTAACGAAGGTATCATCTCAAACGAAATGGCCCCTTTCGGCGGAGTTAAGCAATCGGGTATGGGCCGAGAAGGTTCTAAATACGGAATCGAAGATTATCTCGAGATTAAATACTTATGCATGGGCGGTATCGGCTCTTAAGCTCGGAAGCTGCTCACTAGGGCTTTCGAGTTTCCAAATTAGCCTAATTGGCTGCTAATAGAGTAGATAAATCATGCTTGCAATCAGTATTCCAGACCAAATCAAGATCACGATGCAATAGCCCATTATTTGGCGAAGATTAAGGCCAGATATAGCCAATAGAGGTAGAGCCCAAAACGGTTGAATCATATTAGTCCACCCATCCCCCCAAGCCACGGCCATTGCGACTTGATTAATCGGAACTCCGAGCTGCACTGCTGCTGGAACAACTATCGGTGCTTGTACAGCCCATTGGCCACCACCCGACGGCACGAAGAAGTTAACAATACCGGCGCTGAAAAAAGTAATCACTGAAAAAGTTTCTTTGCTCGAAGTCTCAACAAACCATTGAGACATCGATATGGCAAGGCCTGAATCAACCATCATGCCCATTAGACCCGCATACAGCGGGAACTGAAGAATAACACCGCTGCTGGTTCCGGCTGCCTGACGCATCGAGTTTAAGTAGTTGTAAGGATTAATGTGTAATGCAAGACCAGCCAATAGCAAACATAAATTAATCAGATTGAGGTCGATTCCTTTTCCATCTTCGAAATACCCAAGCAAATAGACAATTCCGAGAGCCACCAGTAAAAAATTAATAAGCGGCAAATGCTCCAGTTTTTCCGCGGGGCTCAAAGCCTCGTGATTAACGATTTTCTTAGAAGCTTGTTCGCCAATAAAGTCTAGTCGATCCTTTTTATCTGGCATCATCATGACCATCAACACGGGCAAGGACACACCTAAGGCCACGACAATTGCGATGTTTTGCCAAGCAAAAATAGTCTCGCTAAGTGGAATCACTTGACCACCGAGCAACTGACTTAATGCGTCACTACCGGTCGAAGCAATTTTCAGCGGAATGGAACCTGATAGACCGGCATGCCAAATCAACATGCCACTATACGCAGATGCTACTAGCAGCGGGAAATGACTGTTTTTGACCTGCGCTGCAACCTCACGCGCGAACAATGCGGCGACCACCAGACCAAAACCCCAGTTAACCCACAAGCCCAACATTGAGACAAAGGTGACCAGAACCACGCCCTGAGACGGGCTGCTGGCTAGTTTAGCGATTGAAATTAGCGCGGATTTCACCGGCCCACTCATAGCCAAAACACTGCCGAGCACCAAGATCAATACCATCTGCATGGAGAAACCGAGCAGCTTCCAGAAACCGTTACCCCAATGCTCTGCCATGGCTGAGACCGATTGATTCTCAAAGACCATGCCTGAAAGAAAAACCACACAGGTAAGAATTACTGCAATAACAAAGGCATCAGGCAACCATCGCTGCACAACACCACTAAAGAAATCAGCGCTCCGTTTAATCATTATTTGTTTCTACTCTGGCTGTGCTAATTGAGAGACGCAATACAAATTTAACTAACAATATAGGCAAATCAAAATACCATTTCAGGAACACTATCGGGAACAACTAACCCCCCCTCTGTTAGAGCCTTTATTTCTTTAACACTAACGCCAGGAGCACGTTCACGTAAGACAAATTTTCCGTCTTCTATGTCTAGCAGAGCCAAGTCAGTTAACACTCGCTTAATGCAGCCCTTGCCAGTGAGGGGTAGCGTGCACTGGGAAAGTAGTTTTGACTGACCTGTTTTTGAAGCATGGGTCATGGTAACAATTATATTGTCTGCTCCAGCCACCAGGTCCATTGCTCCTCCCATACCCTTGATCAGTTTGCCAGGTATCATGTAAGACGCGATATTGCCTTGGCTGTCCACTTCAAATGCGCCCAGAACAGTAAGGTCCACATGGCCTCCGCGAATCATTGCAAAGGAATCAGCCGATGAAAATAGAGAAGCACCGGCAACCATGGTTACCGTCTGTTTGCCAGCGTTAATAAGATCCGCATCTATTTCCTCTTCCAGAGGAAATGCTCCCATGCCGAGTAAACCATTTTCAGATTGCAACATCACTTGCATATCCTCAGGAATGAAATTAGCCGCCAGTGTTGGTATTCCGATCCCAAGATTAACGTAATAGCCATCTTGAAATTCTTGCGCAACGCGCTGCGCTAATTGGTCGCGAGTCAAAGCCATGTTAAATCCTCCTATGCACTGCGCACGGTGCGCTGTTCAATTGTTTTTTCAAAAGTCCCTTGGATCAGACGGTTGACGTAGATACCGGGCAGATGAATCTCATCGGGGTCCAAATCGCCAACCTCGACAATCTCTTCGACCTCTACTACCGCGATCTTGCCAGCGGTAATCGCCATCGGGTTGAAGTTTCGCGCTGTCTTGCGAAACATCAGATTGCCAAATCGATCGGCCTTCCATGCTTTGGCAATCGAAAAATCACCTTGAAGCGCTTCCTCCAAAATGTAATTGCGGCCATTAAACTCGCGTGTCTCCTTGCCTTCGCCCACCGGAGTACCGTAACCGGTTGCAGTGTAGAAAGCTGGAATCCCTGCGCCACCAGCGCGCATTTTTTCGGCAAGTGTACCTTGAGGTGTGAGTTCAACCTCTAGTTCACCGCTCATCATTTGCGCTTCAAATAAAGCATTTTCACCCACATAGGAGGCAATCATCTTTTTGATCTGTTTGTCTTCTAGCAGCAAACCTAAGCCAGCGCCGTCGACCCCGGCGTTGTTAGACGCGACGGTTAGCCCGGTAGTGCCTTTACGCTTAATTTCCTTGATCAAGTTCTCGGGTATTCCACACAGGCCAAAGCCCCCAGCAATAACCAACATATTGTCTTCAAGGCCTTCTAGGGCCTCTTCATAACTGCCTACTACCTTGTCAAATCCTGCCACAGTTCACTCCTGAATAATCTGATGTTGCTTTACAGTTGCTCAGATTGCTATAAATCATTATATTTATCAAATTGTATTTTTTAATCTATTAGTAAATATTATTTATCAATGCCAATTCCAATCAATCAAGTTATTGCGTTCAGCGCTGTGGCACAAACGGGTAGTTTCGCCGCAGCAGCGGTTCAACTGCATCTATCACAGCCGGCGCTGAGTATTGCGATTAAAAATCTCGAGCAAGCACTTGGGGGGAAACTCTTAGCCCGCACTACACGCTCGGTGTCATTGACACCAGAAGGTAAGGCGTTCTTTCCAGTCGCGCGTCGCCTATTATCTGACTGGGAGCAATCCATGCAAGATGTACGCAACCACTTCGCCTTACTGCGCGGAAAGTTAGAGCTGGCAGCGATGCCTACTTATGCAACCAACCTACTACCGCAGATACTTGCTAAATTTCATAAGCAATATCCCGACATCAATGTCACCGTACACGACGTTATTGCTGAGAGCGTTGTAGAAATGATCCGTCAGGAGCGCTGCGAACTCGGCATAACATTCGCGCCTAGCGATGCTTCAGATCTTAGTTTTGAGCCGCTCTTCAAGGATCGTTTTATTGCAATTCTGCCTGTCAATCACCCGTTGTTAAAAAAGAAACTATTGCGTTGGATTGACCTTCTTGCGCACCCTCATATAAGTTTACAACGCCCTGCTGGCACTAGAGCTTTGATCGATAAAGCCCTGGCTGAAAACAATCTGGTTCTTACCCCTTCGTTTGAAACACACCAATTAATTAGTGTCGGGCGGATGGTGCGAGAAGGGCTAGGTCTTAGTGTGGTACCAAGTACCAGTCGAGTGCAAATGGAGGAAATGGGCCTGCAATGTCGTTCGATATCATCACCGGTGATCACTCACCAGCTCGGCATACTGACACGCAGACCACAAGAACTATCGGCCGCGGCTCTGGCCATTAAGGCGCTTATCCAGAAAACCAGCGAGTGCTAGAAAAGCGCTAAGCAGCAACGCCGGTTTAATTCTCTAAAGTGCGATGCAATGAGTGCCCAATGACCCACTATAGGCAGGCATTCCAAAACAGTGTTATTGCTTAACCATCATGCTCGGTCGGTAATATCTAGAATGGCGCGCACGCACTGCTCTGGCTGGTCTTGTTGTAAAAAATGGCCCGCATCAGTGATTGTTCGATGCCCGACTCCCTTACAACCAGGAACTTGCTCTAAGAATTTCTTATCGCCGCCTGCAGTTACAGGGTCTTTGTCTGAAAACGCGGTCATAAATGGCTTGTCGAAATTACGCAGTACTCGCCATGCGGCTTTGTTTTCTTCTACTTCAGGCTCATTCATGAATATCGGCACTAACATTGGAAATTGCCGCGCACCGGCCATATAGCTTTGATCTGGAAAAGGCGACTCATAGGCTGAGAGCACTTCTGGCAAAAGGTCTTTAGCAGTGACGCGCATAACATCAGCAATCGAGAAATCTGGGCTTTGTGCAGCGTATTTACGCCAATAGAGAAACCCAGGAATGCCCCATTTCACTCTAAATTTGGCCCCCAGATCCTCTGCGTTTACAATTGCTATTCGCGGATATACCCATTGCAGCAGTTTACCCAATAAGGGTGGAATAACACCCGCTGGCAAACCTCCATTTGCCAGCACCACATGACTAAACCTATCAGGGAACGCTGCGACTAAACGCAGACCAATCAAACTGCCCCAATCCTGGAAAAACACTGTGACATCGGTGAGGTCCATTTGTGTTAACCAGTCACTCATCCAGCTTACGTGCCGTGCAAAGGTATAGTCTTCTTGTTTAGTTGGTTTGTCAGAGCGCCCAAAGCCAACCAAGTCTGGCACGATCACGCGAAAGCCAGCATCTACCAACAAAGGGATCATAAAACGATACAAATACGACCACACCGGCTGACCATGCATAAGCAAGACAATAGGCCCATCAGCAGGCCCTTCATCTAGATAATGAACCCGTAGCTTACCGCGGTCAGTATCATCAACGTTCAGATAATTTGGCGCAAACGGATAGTCCGGTAAATTACTGAACTGCTCATCAGGGGTTCTCAAAAATTTCATGCGTAGCCTCATATTTTACTAGTGTATTTTAGTTCTTAAATTGCAGGTAACGGTGGCTTATACGCCGTCCAGCATTTCAATATCGGGTGCAGATGCTACACAGCCAGCAAGCACCTTGTTGGCTGCTTTAAAGTACTCTGTTTGGCCGTGCGCTTTAACATCGGCCTCGCTACGGTATTGCTCTAACACTTTGTAAACTTGAGTATCGCTCTTGCTACGATTTAGAGCATAGAACAATGTGCCCTCTTCGTTGGCCAGAACCTGCGTTGTTAACTCGGCGAACGCGGCTTCAAATTCACTATTCTTACCTTCTAGCACCCTTATGGTGGCTATTACTCCGATGGTCATGATGGTTCCTCTTTGTTTATTTATTCAATAAAGTTGCACTGATATGTTTAGATTATGCATAAACGCCTAAACTAGTTTGGCGTGAACACATGCTCATCGCCTTGCACAAACCGCTGGGCGAGCGTTTTGTCGATCATTACGGGCGTCTGCGTTGTGGCTGGATAAAGTGGTTTGCGAGATTGAGCTTGGTAGCCAGCCAATAGGCTTTCTAGTTCATCCAGTTTTTCCGGCCGAGTCGTCGCCAAATTATTTTGCTCAGTTGGATCTGCCGCTAAATCGTATAGCCACTTTTGCAAACCATCTGTAGGCCGGTTATTAAGTTGTAGCTTCCATTCTCCATGGCGCACCACTTGCGAATGGTCAGTGACCCAAAAAAGAGTGTCTCGTTGCCAATTCGAAGCATTTTCAGAACCAATCAATGGCAATAGGTTTATACCATCGATCTCTACTCCAGCTGGAATATCAACACCAGCCGCGGCCGCGATGGTCGGCAAGTAATCGATATGAGCAACTGGTGTGGCTACTCTAATACCCGCCGCAAGCTTTGCGGGCCATTTCATAAATAGAGGCACTTTTAGCCCGCCTTCAAACGACGTTATTTTCCACCCGCGGTATGGCTTGTTCACTTCAGGTAAACCAATGTAGCCCGGCCCACCATTATCACTGGTAAATATCACGATGGTGTTTTCCGCCAAGCCAGTTGCTTCAAGTTTTTCCATGATGCGGCCAACGCTGCGGTCTAGAGCGCGTATCATCGCAGCATAAACCCGTAATCGATGCGGCTTGATATCGCCAACGGCCTCGTAGTCCTCACGCGTTGCTTGCAACGGCGTATGTATCCCCCAATGAGCAAGATACAAAAAGAATGGCCTATTCTTGTTCGCTTCAATAACCCGAACAGACTCATCGGTGTAGTAGTCTGTGATGTATCCGCCGGGGTAGAAACCCGCGGTATTTGTTTCATTGAAGTTTGCTGCATAGCGCATTTTGGCCCACAAAAATTTATCGATTGGGTCAAAGTCAAGTTTTGCGTTCACCACGTCAGGTGAATCTTCTGGTAGGTACAAGCCGCTCTGCATTAACAGGCTGTCGTCAAAGCCTTGATCATTAGGTGTCATGCCATCAAAGCGGCCAAGGTGCCATTTGCCAATATGTGCAGTGTAATAGCCCTTGGCTTGTAGTACTTCAGCAACCGTGGTTTCGCTGCTAGGAAGGCCCTGTTCTTCGTAGGGCGGTTTTGTTGCCTCTAATTCTTGATTGAAGGAGCCGGATGGCAAACCGCTGTCCATACTTTCCCTAATGCCACTGACCAACGGTGCCATACCTTCTGGTATCGGAGTGAAAGCAAACCCTGTGCGACTAGGGTAACGACCGGTCATCAACATGCCGCGTGAAATCGCACATGTATTAGCACCAGAGTAAGACTGTTCAAATATTGCGCCTTGCGCCGCCAGCTGATCAATATTTGGTGTGTTCACGCGGCCATCTGCCGCTCCACCACCAAAGGTCGAGATATCGTTATAGCCGAGATCATCAGCAACGATCAATATAATATTGGGTGGCCGATCATTAACAGATAATTCGGCCTTAGAGGGTCCGGAGCCCCAAGGGACCGCATAAAATGGTTTCCGATCTGCATACTCTTTATCTGTTTGATAATTCACTACTTGCAAGAGCAGCGGTATTTTATTCAAAAAAGCAACGCTACCTAATACACCAACGACGAGAAAGATATAGATAAGTATTTTTTTCATATGAAACCTTATGCAAAAGATTCATGCGCCAAGCGAATTTTGTAGCAACACGTATTATCAGTTAATATACCATAGTCTATGCCATTAGTTTTCGGCTGTCTATTGATTGTGTCATATATTATGTCA
>JBLHME010000018.1:0-52370 GCA_047623225.1 Cryomorphaceae bacterium | reverse complement strand
GCCCTAAGGAAGGTTTTAACATCAACGTTCAGCGAGATCGCGCTCAACCACATTGTCGAACTTTGCTTTCAGACTCAGATTATAAAATAACGGTATTTCTCGGTTGTAGTGCGTTTCCACTACAAATTGCTTGGTTGATCGAAGCACCTTCAAATCAGTCTTATAGTTCAATAACTGATGGCTTCCATCTAAATACAGTTGAGCTTGCATTGCTTTAATAATTTGGAAGCGATTAACCCTTCGCAAATCAGAATTATCAACCGCCAAGTTCATCGAATTTTTAATATTCTGATTGGCGCTATATACAGGCACTAGTTGCATTCCAACGTAGGAAAAAAACAAAATCACATTCATCACAAACAACAGTCCCCAAAAGGTCCAACCCTGCTGCGTTTTGAAGGAGCGAAATGCTTGATGACTTTTAGTAATCATGATTATGTAGTCTCCAAAAAAATTTAAATATTACGGCCATATTCGCAAAATGCGCACTTTCTGCCTAGCATCCAGATAGCACGCAATGAAACTATTTTATGGCGAAACCTTAAAGGCTTCAATGTTTGTTCCAACGCGAGAAAAATCAAGGCCTCCTCCTGGTTGAGCATTGTAGTGAAACCAGACAAAGAATGCTCGGCCAACAATATTATGGTCGGGCACAAAACCCCAGCCGCGGCTGTCGTGACTGTCATCACGGTTATCACCCATCATGAAGTAATGCCCTGCTGGTACTACCCATGTGCCTTCTTTACCTCTGCCTCTGCTGCCTTTTCGTTGCAAGGTCGAGTACTCCACCATAGCAGTATCTGAATCGCCAATAGGTCCAGTGGGAATAGTCTGAGCATATTGATTTAAAGCAGTTGAATCACCAAAAGGAATATAGTCGCCTAATCCAACACTACCTACCCGTGCGCCATTTACATAGAGAGTGCGGCGTTTGTATTCAATTTTGTCTCCAGGCAGGCCAATCAAGCGCTTAATAAAGCTTGTTTTATTATCAACCGGCCAACGAAAAACAACAATATCTCCTCGTTTTGGCGCACTAACTTCGACTACTTTTTTATGCAAAATTGGCAGACGAACACCGTAAGAAAATTTATTCACTAGAATAAAATCACCAATTTCAAGCGTCGGCAACATTGAGCCCGACGGAATCCGAAAAGGTTCTGCGACAAAGCCACGCAACAAAAAAACAATCAACAGGACGGGGAAGAATGAGCGGGCATAGTCAAGATACCAAGGCTCAGGATTACGCTTAGACAAATTTGGAAATCCAAAACGACAAATCAGCATCACCACTGCGCAAACGCAAATGGCAATAAAAAGTATGAGCTCAAACATTATCCTAATCTCCAGTGGTTTTAAGAACCGCCAAAAAGGCTTCTTGAGGAATTTCAACAGAGCCGATTTGCTTCATGCGCTTCTTACCTTCTTTTTGTTTTTCTAAGAGTTTACGTTTACGCGAAATATCGCCGCCATAACATTTGGCAGTGACGTTTTTACGCAGCGCCTTAACCGTTTCTCGCGATATTATCTTCGCCCCGATAGCGGCTTGAATAGCCACATCAAACATTTGTCGTGGTATTAACTCGCGCATGCGCTTGACTAACTCACGACCTCGGTAAATCGATTGATCTCGATGCACTAAAATAGCCAATGGATCCACTGACTCACCATTGATCAGCACGTCGACTTTAACCATATCGGTGAGCCTGTACTCCTTGATGCTGTAATCCAGTGATGCGTAACCGCGGCTTACCGACTTAAGGCGATCGAAAAAATCCATCACCACTTCGTTTAGGGGTAGCTCAAAATGCAGCATGACTTGGCGCCCTAAGTACTGAATATTCTTTTGAATGCCTCTTTTTTCCATGCACAACGTCATTACCGCACCAATATATTCCTCAGGCATCAGCATATTTGCATCAATGATCGGCTCTCGAATTTCTTCAATTTGAGATTGATCCGGCAGCGCTGAGGGGTTATCGACCTCTATCACGTCGCCATTTTTCATTTCCACTTGATAGACCACCGTAGGCGCGGTGGTAATAAGATCCATATCGTACTCGCGTTCAAGCCGCTCTTGAATAATCTCCATGTGCAACATACCGAGAAAACCGCAGCGAAAACCTAGACCAAGCGCGTCTGATACCTCAGGTTCGTAAACCAAAGACGCGTCATTGAGGCTAAGCTTTCCAAGCGCATCACGAAACGATTCATAGTCGGCTGAGTTGATCGGGTATAAGCCAGCAAAAACTCGCGGCTGCACCTCTTTGAAGCCTGCTAACGGGGTATCAACTCCGTGCTTAGCAGAGGTGACCGTATCACCCACTTTGGCCCCTGTGATGTCCTTAACTCCTGAAATAAGATAGCCAACTTCACCCGCATACAGTTGGTTCTTGGCCAATCGTTTTGGTGTGAACACGCCCAAATCTTCCACGCCGTACTCAATCCCCGACGCCATCATTTTAATTCGATCACGCTTAGTGATGGTTCCTTGAACTACTCGAATCAGCGACACAGTGCCTAAATAATTATCAAACCAAGAATCCATAATTAATGCGGAGAGTGGGCCATCTTTGTCACCTTTTGGAGCAGGAAGATCAGTTACGATTTGCTCAAGCAACTCTGCCACACCGATGCCACTTTTGGCGCTCACGTGCAATGCCGCAGTACAGTCAATGCCAACCACGTCTTCAATTTCTTCACTTACGCGGTCCGTATCAGCCGCTGGCAGATCTATCTTGTTGAGCACTGGCAAAACCTCCAAACCAAGATCTACGGCGGTATAACAATTAGCCACCGTCTGTGCCTCAACGCCTTGTGATGCATCGACTACCAGCAACGCCCCTTCGCAGGCGGTTAAGGAGCGTGACACTTCGTAAGAGAAGTCCACGTGCCCTGGTGTGTCGATCATATTCAGGTTGTAGGTATGGCCGTCTTTAGCAGCATATTGCAGAGCCACACTCTGCGCCTTGATGGTAATACCCCGTTCTCGCTCTATATCCATTGAATCGAGCACTTGTTCTGCCATCTCGCGATCACTTAAACCGCCACAGACATGAATAAACCGGTCGGCCAGCGTCGACTTGCCATGATCGATGTGGGCAATTATCGAGAAGTTTCGAATTTTAGAAATATCGTGCGGCATGAATTTTAAGCTCGGAGAGAAAAATAAACGAGCACCCAGTGCCCGCGACGCGCTATTTTAGCAAAACCATGCCGCAAAGACTAAGTAATCTTGACGCTAATTGACTGACTGCAAACATCAATTTGGCAAACTTAAGCTATACTTAGCCGAATCCAATCTTCGAATAGATAGCAATGACTGAAAATATTTCAGATGTACTAATTATTGGCGGTGGTGCCGCTGGTTTGAGCCTAGCTCTGCGTCTTTCTGAGCAAGATGTCTCGATCACCCTCTTATCCAAATCGCAATTAACTGAAGGTTCTAGTTTATACGCGCAGGGGGGAATCGCAGCGGTACTAGATGGTGAAGACAATTTTGAGTCACACATCAGTGACACGCACATTGCCGGCGCTGATTTGTGCAAAGATTCTGCGGTTCGCAAAGTTGTTGAAGGGGCGCCCGAGGCAATTAACTGGCTAATCGACAAAGGGGTGCAATTCACCCTGATTGATGGTGTTGAATACGATGGCGAAGACAGTGAATATCATTTGACTCGTGAAGGTGGCCATTCACATCGGCGGGTGATTCATGCCAAAGACGCCACTGGGCGCGAAGTTGAGACCACACTAGAACAGCATGTGCGCGCCCTTCCTAACGTTTCAATCTTGGAAGACCACATTGCCGTAGACCTGATCACATCAGCAAGAGTAAGGCAACGACGTGAATCTAGATGTTATGGGGCCTATGCTCTGGATGTCAAAAACAATGAAGTAAAAACGTTTTCTGCTCGCGCTGTGGTGCTCTCTACAGGAGGTGCATCGAAAGCCTATCTCTACACCACCAACCCCGACACCTCGACTGGAGATGGTATTGCAATGGCTTGGCGCGCCGGTTGTCGCATAGCCAATATGGAGTTTGTGCAATTTCACCCCACTTGTCTCTATCACCCGTATGCCAAAGGTTCCTTAATTTCAGAAGCTGTGCGTGGTGAAGGCGCGGTGCTGAGGTTGCCCAATGGCAATCGATTCATGGACGCTCACCATGAATTGGCCGAGCTGGCGCCACGCGATATAGTCGCCCGCGCCATCGACTATGAAATGAAAAAAGGAGGATTTGATTCAGTCTTTCTCGATATCAGCCATAAAGATAAAGAGTTTATCTTGGATCATTTTCCCAATATCGCTGAGAGCTGTAAGCAATTTGGCTATGACCTGACAACACAAGCTATTCCTGTGGTGCCTGCAGCACACTATACCTGCGGCGGTATTCTTACAGATCTAAATGGCCGTACTGATATGAAACGCCTTTATGCAGTTGGCGAGAGCAGCTGCACCGGCTTACACGGCGCTAATCGCTTGGCCAGCAATTCCTTGCTTGAGTGCTTGGTTATCGCAGAATCGGCCGCCGACGACATTCTCAAGAGACTTAACAGCAAAGACGATGATTTGCCTGCGCTGCCCGATTGGGATGAAAGCCAAGTCTCAGATCCTGATGAGCGCATTGTAGTGTCACATAACTGGGATGAAATGCGGCGATTTATGTGGGATTACGTTGGCATTGTACGCACTAATAAGCGCTTAGAACGTGCCCAAAATCGAGTGCAACTTTTGCAAGATGAGATCGTAGAATATTACGGAAACTTCAAAGTAAACAATGACTTAATAGAGCTTCGCAATCTTGCAACCATTGCCGAACTGACAATCGAATGTGCCCTCACCCGCAAAGAGAGCCGAGGACTACACTACACCCTCGACTACCCTGAGATGCACGACTATGCTCATGACACCATTCTTACACCAAACAATTTTATCAGCCACGCGCCGATTCACGAATGGAAAGGATCTTGATTGAATTGGTAGCGGCAAGACCGCTATATTCCGCTGCTGGAGGGCCGCATATCAAGGCGGTCGATTCCCTTTAAGTTATAACAAAAAAGGCATTCCAATTTAGCCACCCATAACTTAAAATTATAACTGGCCTGCCTTTCAAAATCGGATTTACTTATCATGCAAGACCCACTTTCACGAATCGACTTGAACTTGCTGGTCGCCCTCCAAGTACTGATGCAGGAAAAAAATGTTACCCGCGCAGCTGAACGCATGTTTGTGACCCAGCCGGCAATGAGCAAGACATTAAATCGGCTGAGAAACCTATTGGAGGACGAGTTATTCGTGCGCTCTTCGCATGGCCTAACACCCACCCCCAAAACTCTTGAATTGGAACGGCCGGTCAATGACATATTGGGCCAACTTACTGAGCTAATGGTAAGTAACCAAGAATTTGATCCTGCCAATACTTCTGCAACCATATCCTTAGCAACACTGGGCACATCCGCCAGTGTTGGTTTACCGGCGTTGATCAATAATTTGCGTCAGCATGCTCCCAAGGTGTTGTTACTGAGCCAAAACATTGACGATAAGTGGGAAGATCGTTTGCGTTCAGGTAGCCTTGATTACGCAATCGTGGCAAAGAATCAATTCAGCGATGACTTTGTAACCCATCGATTGATGGACATTAAGCCTGTTCTATATATGCGTAACGATCACCCCTTGGCGAAGGTGGAGAAAATCACTCATGAGCAGCGCAGGCAATATCAGCATATGGCTGTTTATTTCCCTAATTTTGAAACCACTCGAGAGGACATGCAAAAACTGTTTGCCTCGTTTGGGATTCTGTCAAATGTACCGTTTCTGACTACCAACTTAATGGTGTGTTTGGAGACACTCCGCGAGACAGACATGCTGATGATTGCTTCAGACCGCTTAATGGATTCTTCATTGGTGAGCGATAATTTTGTTAGCAAACCTTTAGAGGACATGATCAACTTAAAAATCGATGCTTTGTCTCTAGTGCAACACGTGCGAACTAAAAACTCGCCTTTACACAAGTATCTAACAGATCTCATAGTGGCAAGCTTTAGAGCGGCCAGCAATGACGATGAGCCCTAAAGCGATACAGGTCTCTTAATCGGTCATTTAGAAATTCCAGACATAGATTGTAATCGCTTAATTATATCTGCGAGCTCTGGGTCCTGAGGAATCGACCTAGAGAACAACCAATCCATGATTGTGGGGTCTTGAACCTCTAAAAAGCGCTGGAAAGCCAGCTTTTGAGTCACGCTAAGATTATCGTAGCCAGCGGCCAAAAATTGCGTAAGAAGCACATCCAACTCACGCACCCCACGCCTGCACCGCCAACGCACTTGGCTGTCGCTCAACATTTGCGCGGCGGCGGTTATAACAGCGAACTAAATTGAACGCTCGGCGATCAATTTTTTGATCTCGCCAATCGCTTGAGCAGGATTTAGACCCTTAGGACAAACGTTAGTACAATTCATGATTGTGTGGCAACGGTATAGCTTAAAAGGGTCTTCAAGCGCATCCAAGCGTTCGCCTGTAGCTTCATCACGGCTATCTGCCAACCAACGATACGACTGCAATAAAATAGCTGGACCTAAGTAGCGGTCACTATTCCACCAGTAGCTTGGGCATGCGGTGGAACAACAGGCGCATAAAATACACTCATACAGGCCATCTAACTTCTCGCGATCTTGTTTCGACTGCAATCGTTCAGCCGCCTGAGAAACCGGCGTATTAGTCTTCAACCAAGGTTCAATCGACGCGTATTGAGCATAAAAATGCGTCATATCAGGAACCAAATCCTTCACAACCGACATATGCGGCAAAGGATAAACATTTACATCACTGCTGCAATCGTCTATCGACTTGGTACAGGCTAAAGTATTTGAACCATCAATATTCATTGAACAAGAGCCACAAATACCTTCGCGACACGAACGGCGGAATGTCAGCGTCGGATCTATTTCATTCTTAATCTTAACCAAGGCGTCCAGCACCATCGGCCCACAAGTATCCATATCGATATCATAGGTATCAGTGTGCGGGTTTTGATCATCGTCAGGAGACCAACGATAGATTTTGAAAGTGCGCAAGTTAGTTGCCCCAGTTGGCGCAGGGTAATGCTTGCCCTCTTTAACTTGTGAGTTCTTAGGTAAAGTAAATTCAGCCATTTTGCTTACTCAATTTAGAATTATTAATTTGCTGTCGCTAGTACGATAAGTGGTTGAGAGTTATGCGCTTTTTCTGCCATACGAGACGCAACTGCGCGCAAAATGCGAGCGTACATAAAGTACGTGATCACTTAAGCATAGTTGCAACGAAGTATCGCGGGAAAAAATCATAACTCTGAAATGCTCATTAGTAGACTCTAGGTTTAGGTTTTATGTACTCAATATCATCGGTCATCGTGTAACTGTGAACGGGCCGAAAATCTATGCTGGTGTTGTGCTCTTCATCGCACCAAGTGAGTGTGTGCTTCATCCAGTTTTCGTCATCACGATCAGGCATGTCATCGCGCGCATGCGCACCACGACTTTCATCACGGTTAGCCGCTGAATTCATAGTTACAACAGCCTGTGCTAATAGATTCTCTAGTTCTAGAGTTTCGATTAGGTCAGTATTCCAAATCAAACCACGATCGGTAGTTTTCACATCATTAAAACTCGCAGCAGTGGCTGCCAATTTTTCAACACCTTGATTCATTACTTCGCCGGTGCGAAAAACTGCGCAATGCGCTTGCATGGTACGTTGCATTTCTAATCGAATATCAGCAGTGGCACGCGAGCCCTCGGCATAACGTAGTTTATCCAAGCGCTCCAAAGTGGCCTCACCTGCATTTGCAGGCAAACTGGGCACTGGATCATTCGGGTTAACTGTTTCTTTGGCTCGCAAAGCAGCGGCACGCCCAAATACAATTAAGTCGAGAAGCGAATTTGAACCTAGTCGATTTGCGCCATGCACGGATACACAGGCCGCTTCCCCAATTGCCATCAAGCCCGGCACCACACTATCGGGATCGCCATCTTTAAGGGTCAGGACTTCGCCATGATAATTGGTTGGAATTCCACCCATATTGTAGTGTACGGTCGGGAGCACAGGGATCGGCTCCTTGGTAACATCTACACCGGCAAAAATCATTGCAGACTCAGAGATACCTGGCAGCCTTTCTTCTAGCAATTCGGCTCCCAAGTGCTCAAGATGCAGATGGATGTGATCAGACTCAGAACCTACACCGCGACCTTCGTTGATTTCGATCGTCATAGAGCGGCTTACCACATCGCGAGAGGCAAGGTCTTTAGCATTCGGTGCGTAACGCTCCATAAAACGCTCGCCATTGGCGTTGGTTAGGTAACCGCCTTCACCACGAGCACCTTCAGTAATTAAGCAACCTGCCCCATAAATACCAGTTGGATGGAATTGTACGAACTCCATGTCTTGTAATGGTAGGCCTGCGCGTAGCACCATTGCGTTACCGTCACCAGTGCAGGTATGCGCTGAGGTCGCTGAGAAATACGCCCTACCGTAGCCGCCGGTAGCTAATACGACTTGCTTAGCACGGTAACGGTGGATAATACCGGTTGCCATATCAATAGCGATAACACCGCGGCACTCGCCGTCTTCCATTATTAAGTCAAGTGCAAAGTACTCAATGAAAAACTGCGCATTATGTTTAAGGGCTTGTTGATACAAAGTATGCAAAATCGCATGGCCGGTTCGGTCAGCGGCAGCACAAGTTCGTAGAGCTTGGCCTTCACCATAGTGCGTGGTCATTCCACCAAAGGCACGTTGATAAATTTTACCTTCTTCAGTTCGCGAAAACGGCACTCCATAATGCTCCAACTCGTACACAGCAGCGGGTGCATTGCGACACATGTATTCGATTGAATCCTGGTCGCCCAGCCAATCCGACCCTTTGACGGTGTCGTACATATGAAATCGCCAATCGTCTTCGCCCATATTGCCTAAAGCGGCACTCATGCCACCTTGTGCAGCCACGGTGTGGCTTCTGGTGGGAAAAACTTTGCTTAAGCACGCGGTGGACAAGCCAGCAGAGGCCATACCAAAAGTGGCACGCAATCCAGCGCCGCCGGCACCCACAACAACAACGTCGAACGAGTGATCAATAATTTTATAATCGCCTTTCACAACTCAGCCTCCTAATACGACTTTCATTACTGAGATAATCGCTAAAACGGCAAGAATTACCGCGGCAAATTTCATCAATATTAATAGGCTAAGATTTAGCCACTTAGTGTTCACATAATCTTCGATCACTACTTGCAGGCCAGTTTGACCATGAAAAAGGGCAGTAACAACAAAAACCAACATAATGGCTGCATTGACAGGCGCGCTCAACCAATTGACCACAGTCGAATAATCAGCGCCTAGTAAACAGGTCAGAGAATACAAAAACCATAAAGTAAGTGGAATTAAGGCAATTGCGGTAAGACGCTGCCACCACCAATGTGAGAATCCATGCTTAGCGGAGCCTAGGCCTACCGCTTGCGAGAGAGGGCTGCGTAAGTTCATGACATACCTCCACTGGATAGAGCCACCAAGAATATAGCCGCGGTTAAAACCACAGAAATAATAATCGCTATCAGACCAGATCGTTGCACTTGTTGGTTTGAATATCCTTGGCCAACATCCCAAAACAGATGGCGCACCCCATTACATAGGTGATATGACATAGAAAACACATAGCCCAATAGAACTACTTTAAAAAACCAATGCGACAAACATTCTTGCAGCTCTACATAAGCCTGCGGTCCTGCAGCTAAAGTCATCAACCAATACACCAATAATGGAGTGCTCAACGCGAGCACGCTGCCTGTTCCTCGGTGGAACACGGAAAGCACCATATTCAAGGTTGGTCGATAGATCTGCAGATGTGGGGATAAAGGTCTCTCTTTTTGCATATCCGAGTACTCAGTTTTGATCTTAAAACGATTTTCGTGGGTGGCGACTGCCAAAGTGCGGGCATTCTACCTCAAGTCGCCATAGAGTGGCAGCGAAGAGGCCAGAATGTTGACTGTTTTTGTGCCAAATATTGTCTCATCGAGGCTATTTGCATGCCTAGAGTCGTTAATTACGGTTGTATCCAGACTTGCTCGGGCAAACCCAAACAGGCTCTAAAATTGTCGTTAAAAATCGTAACAGCGGCCTTTAGACTCCCAATCACCATAGCGTGTTGGCTCTAAGCCCTTGGGACCGTTAAGCTCTTTTGCCAGTGGTTTATCTGAATTGGGTGACTTAATCACCTTGCTTTGCGCCTTGTCTTTCAATTCCGGCTCAACTTGTGCTCCACTAACGACTAGCGGGTTTTTACTTTTTTCAGACATCTTCTGGAGTAACCTTTAGCGAGAGTTAAAAATAAGCCTTTAGCGGGTTCTAGATAAGCCTTTAGCTCTATTTCTATAAGCCTTTAGCTCTATTTCTATAAGCCTTTAGCTCTATTTCTATAAGCCTTTAGCTCTATTTCTATAAGCTTTAATGGCCAGCGTGAATGCTTTATAACTAAGCCGATGATAGCATGTCAAAATGACAACAAAATCACAAATTGCAACGTCAATCTCGCATCAATAACATGAACATTAATACAGAAATTTCCCGACTTGATCATTTACGTTTAATCAAAATTACAGGGGCTGACGCCGTAGACTTTTTACAAGGCCAGCTCACCAACGATGTAAATGCATTGCAAGGCGCATGGCATTACAGCGGCTACTGCAGCCCCAAAGGGCGATTGTTCGCTCTACTGCAGATATGGCGAACTGAAGACGCATTGTTTGCCTTATTAGATCAAACTCTGGTGGATCAAACCGTGAAGAGATTGCGCATGTATGTAATGCGCAGCAAGGTTACGATAGAAGTAATGACTAACGCGCAACTCTACGGTCTTGCCTCGGCCCAAACGCAGAATCAAGCCTTAAGTGAGCTTGATCTCGCGGCGTCTAATGCTGCCAATGGCGTAGTCGGAACTGAACCTGTATTTATCCTTAACGTTGGCGATCGAAAGTTACTGGTAGACACTGATGGCGCATACACCCCAACTTTTGACTTCTCAAGCGATAACAGCTCATGGCTCAGCAACGATATTGCTGAAGCACTTCCTCGCGTTACACATCAAAGCCTAGAGCTGTTTATCCCGCAAATGCTGAACTTGGATGCGCTAAATGGCATCAGCTTTAAAAAAGGTTGCTATACAGGGCAAGAAATCGTAGCTCGCATGCATTATTTGGGGAAATTAAAACAGCGTATGTTTATCTGCGAGTTTGCGCAAAGCTCAGAAGAGATTGAAATTGGGCAAAAGATTTATGCCAGCAATGAGCTGGTTAAGGCGGTGGGCAACGTTGTAAGCTTTGTACAAGGCTCAAACCTTTTGCTTGCAGTGCTACGCCTTGATGCCGTCGACACGCAGGCCCAGCCTTTATATCTCGCGGCAGAGTCGAGCATTCGTGTCGCTGAACCCCAAGCCTATGCACTGCCCGCGAATAAAACTACTGATAAACTCTAAAACTAACATAAGGCTAGCCGCACTGACTGCCCCAATAACCTAGCTGGATTAGCATCAGCTGCTGCTAATTAGCCGATTGGCGACTCATTAATCGCTGGCTTCCAGCGCCCAGTTAACCAAAGGTATTGCAGGACTCAATATCACCACTGCGCATTCCCTGTTTAAACCATTGCATGCGCTCTTTAGAACTGCCTTGAGTGAAGGCTTCGCGGCCCGGTGCTCGACCCGATTGCTGCATGATTCGATCATCACCGACCGCTGCAGCCGCTCCCAACCCTTCTTGAATATCACCCTGCTCCAATATTTTGTTGCGATTATCTGTGTGATTGATCCAAACGCCGGCCAAACAATCCGCCTGTAGCTCCATTTTCACGGACAGTGCATTGCCTTGCGCTTTGCAAGGCTGTGCTTGTTGTTGGCGAACTTTCGTAGCAACTCCAACCAAATTTTGTACGTGGTGACCTACTTCGTGAGCAATAACGTAGGCAAATACGAAATCATCAGGAGCGCCCTTTCACTTTAGCTCATTGAGAAAGCTAAGATCAATGTAAACTTTGTAATCTCCTGGGCCCTAAAATGGGCCAGAGGCCGACGAGCTAACGCCGCAAGCCGATTGCACTCGGTCTTGATACAAAACTAATTGCGGAGGCTGGTAACGACGGCCCATTTTAGCAAACACAGCATTCCAGGTATCTTCGGTCTCAGCCAAAATAACACTCACAAACTGCGCGGCTTTATTGTTCTAGGTTTGCGTCGGCGCTACTGTTTGCGCAGATCGAGTTTGACGGCCATCGCCAACAAATAGCGATAAATTATTTTTCACCTCTTCGCCGAAGAATAAACCCGCTAGCATCAACAGAACCATAGCATCGCCGCCTGTTCGCTTGCCAGATCTAAGGCGGCTTCGCTCCCGTTGGTCTATTACATTGTCACTTTTTCGTCTGCCTGCCACAGCATGCTGAGCTCCGTTACTTGTTCACTTAAGGTTTCTAGTTTTATTTTTAAACCACTCTAACGCTTCGCATGATGCTCAAGCAAGTCACCCAAATCTCGCATGCGCTGCAGCAGCGCTGAATCGCTTTGTTCTGCAATATCCTGCATGGCCGCCCGCGTCAGTTGTGCAATATCGATGTACCCATACATGCCGGACGACCCAGCCAGCTTGTGCAAGTCTGCGTGTAGCGCATTGAGAATCGGCGTGTTGGGTTGCGTGCTGGCAGAAATATTCTTCACATACTCAGATATGGATTCTGACTTGGCCGACAAACTTGTTTTATAGCGCTGGCGAAGAGCTTGAACCTGATTGGAATCCTGTGTAACCATTATTTACCAATCACTGCTGCGGCAATGGCTAGCAAGTCGTCGGTGTCAACGGGCTTCACAACGTAACCACTGGAACCAAGGCTTTCGGCGCGGCTGCGATCATTATCTAAGGCTGAAGCACTCATGACGACTATGGGCGTTGTATCGCCACGTATTTGCAATTCTTGCATGACTTCATAGCCTGTCATCACTGGCATATGTATGTCCATAAGTACCAAATCAAACTCACTCTTACTAAGTGCGTCTAGCGCCAAAGCGCCATTTTCAACATGTGTAACCATCACCCCTCGCTCGCCCAGCATCATACCCACTAAATCGGCAATATCAGAATCGTCTTCAGCCAATAGAATGTGTTTTCCACTGGCGAATTGTGGACGCTCTAGCTCTGCATGCGCAGGTAGTTCAGGCGCAGGTAGTTCAGGCGCAGGCAAGGTAAAGTTCACAATGGTTCCTACACTCAATTCGGAGTAAATGTCGAGTTGCCCACCCATCAGCTTTACTATTTTTTCAGTAATGGTTAAACCAAGTCCAGTACCAACTTTATTGGTACTTGAGCCTTGCCAAAATGGCAAACGAATTTTTTCCAGATCTTCAGAACTAATTCCTGGCCCAGTATCTACAATCTGCACCTCGATCTGTTGATCGTTCAAAAGAGCATTGACCTCTACTGAGCCTTCATCAGTAAATTTCACCGCATTTCCAATCAGATTGATCAAGCATTGACGCAAGCGACTGTCGTCGACAATCACCTTGAGACCGTCAGGTAATTTGGCTTCAACCTTTAAACTTATGTTCTTGGTAGTACAAAGCGGCTTAAGTAATATTTCAACATCTTTAAAAATTTCACCAAGATCCGCTGGCTTTTGGCGAATTACAATTTCATTCGCATCAAGCTTACCGTGGTCAAGAAGGTTTTCAACTAATGACAGTAGATGTTTGCTCGAACGTTGCACGGCGCGTAGATAACTATCTTTGTCTTCAACTTGGCCCTCTCCATGCGGTGGATCTTCATCAATTTGGCCGACGTCTTGGCGCAGCAAATTTGTGTAGCCAATAATCGAGGTTAGCGGGGTCCGGAATTCATGAGAAACACCAGACAGGAAGCTAGTTTGCAGGCGTGATGCTTCTTCAAGTTGCTTGTTTTTAAGCTCTAATTGTTGTGATGCATCCCCCAACTCCTTCATTAGGCACTTTTGTTGCAACACCAAGAGCTCGTTTTCGTTGGCTGTTTGCTGCAGCTTTTGACGTTGCTCTGCTTGCACTGACGCATTGGATATGAGTACGGTTAGCTGACCACTATCAGGCATCAAACTTACCGAAATAGGAATGCCGGACGGGCTGGATACCATCGGCAGATCTAACTCAACACTGCTATCCATGCCGACCATAAAATCCATATAATCAGTGACATCTTCTCCTGTTGCAATCTCTCCAAAACCGTAGTCACCTAGATTGGGCGAAACATCTTTTACCACCATCAAGTGATCCACACAAACGTAGGCAAGCTGGAGTTTGTCCATCAACTGCTCATTTATTTTTTCTTGGATGTTAAGCTTTATCACCTCATTCTCCGTACTAAAACGTGTCCGCGCTAAATCATTATTCCACTCTACTCTGCAACAACTAGCTTACTAATTTGCTTTCCAAACAATTAAACAACTCAGCTACCTTTTCACCCTCTTTTGCGCTGGTATAAAACACATCCCAGCCCTTAGCTTTAAATTCGAGGACGGTCAGTTCATCAACACTCCACTCGTCCATATCAGCCTTATTGATGGCTACCACTACAGGCACCTCACCAATGCGATCAACTACGGTTTGCCAGTTTTCCAAGAGACCCTCAAGAGTTGAAGGTCGCGTTCCGTCTGCAACCAAAACCACGCCAGCTGCACCGACTAAATAACTCGCATTGATCGGAGACAGAGAGTCCCGTCCAGCAACATCCCAAACAATCAGCTTGGTGTCATTGATTGTTGCGGTATCGATCTTAACGCCGATTGTGGTGAGATACTTATCGGAAAACACATTGTTTACAAATTTTTGCGTTAAGCTGGTTTTACCTACAGAAAAATCACCAACCATGCATATTTTTTTCTTTGACATCAAACAATTATAATCATTCAGTTAGTAGAATCAGTAGGCTGTGAAACCTCGTTGTCAGTGCCAGCAGCGGCCTTCGCACGCGCGATCATACGAGTGGCTACGTCGACCCAATGATTTCCTGCAAACAAAGCATTAAGCAATGCAAGGTGATCTTCTCTCATCAATCCGCCAATTTGCACCCTGGTTCCTTCTTCGCGAGCAACAGTCGACATTCGCACATTTGCCAAAGCCGAAGCATCAAAATTTGCTCGCAAAAGATCCGAAACTGTCTCGAATGACGCTGACAACGAACCGATGTCTAACCGCCCATCGGCAGCCAATTGACGCAGACGAACATCGTTTTCAAGCAACCAGATTATCGGCGATTCCCCATACAGAAAAACAGTCTCATTTCTACTGCCCAAATCCACTCCAGAAGGTAAGTCCAATTCAGATTTAAATCGCTGCAATTCCATCGCCACTTCTAAAGAACGGAACGGAATAGTCTGCATACTTAATTGTTGTTCTTCTATGCCGTACGTCTGCAATATTCTTAGTGGTAACACTGAGTCAGGGTCACGTAAACCCTCCACCACAATATCATCGCCGTCCCAGTACACATCAGTAACCGCTATACCGGGCGCTTGGCGTAGGTGATATTCGACTGTTGACAACGTGGCGTTGCGGTCAACAAAATAATACGTTATCGCTGCTAGTACAAATAGAGCAAGCAACAGAGGTAGAAAGGATTGTCGCGCGGACAAATCGTAGTCGTCAATGTCCTCTTTGAGTTGCAACTGAAGCAATGGCAATAAATGCTGCCGCACACCCGCAAAGGCCTGATTGTCGCCAGCATAACTGTTAATTTCACTCGCAAAATTAGAGCGAATGCCGTCTAGAGTATCGTATAACTGGGTTTTCAGGCTCTCCGGCGCATCACCAAAAATCACACAGGCCAGCATTATCTTCGGGCCATGCGCTACCCAAACATTGTGATCGCCCACTTTTAAGTCAGTGAGTCTTGCGCTTTTATTTTGCGAAAAAGAATCTTGCACAAAACTTTGGATTGCTGAAAACATTGCGCTAACCGCGTCGCTATCAAGGCTCTGGGCATTTGGGCTGGCTTCCTCAGCAATTAACAAGCCAGAGTCTCTATCAATTAGATAAACGTGTTCAACCTTAAATAATAACGACCGTCGCAGAGCTAATTCAGCGTATGGCACGCCGGTTCTTATCGACTGTACTCGCATGCTAATTCCGCGCACTGACGTTGCCGATTCAACAGTGCGATTAATAGTCACTAAAAGCGAACTTATGGCTTGCGCTATGGCACGCCGGATAGAGGGCGCCATAACTGGGTACAATATTTCAGCGTAGGCCGCGGGCTCAGTGCGTATGGCTTCTTTAAGACCCCGCGATACCGGCTCCTTAAGAGCATCAACCAATCTTGAGCTCTGCTTTAATCCTGCATCGATTGCAGGCGGCAATACCTCTGCAACGTCTAAAGTACGCTGCTCCACATTTTCGATTCGTTGCTTAAGTTCAGACAACTGTTCAGAGTTCTCTCCGATCAGTATCTGACGTAGCTCTTCAATTTGACTCATCAGAGGTGTCGTTTAGCGAGGCGCTTAGTTACCGCGTAGTTTGATGGCAACTTCATCCAACATAAGAGCCAAAGCCTGCCTGCCCACTTTATCCTGCTCCAAATCCACTTTTTGCTTCTCCAACTGTTGCGTCAATGCAATTTGCGCTGCTGTGGTTGAGTTGATCAGCTCTTGGTTGCTTTGCTCTAAGGAACTGCGCACCGCTTGCATGTCCTGATTGGCTTGGTCTTCCATTTCGCTGATAGAGTGCTTGAGCGCCGTCTCTGCGTTGTTGAGCATTTCTTGCAAAGAACTTAACTCACTGTCACGAATAGTTTGCTCAGTAGCTATTTGGCTATCCAAGCCTGCAAGTGATTGATTAACCGCTTCGTCCATGCTATCGATTTTATCGCTCAAGCGTTTTTTGAGTTCTTCTACATCTGCCTCAAGTCTACTTTCGAGTTCTGAAAACCGTTGTTGGAAGTCAGCAACATACTTGCCAAAAAGAATGTCGCGAACTTTCTCTATATCTCCGAGGCCTGGATTAATAATCTCAGCTGTAGGACGTTTGGCATTGTTTGTCATAATATTCTCCGTACTAGCGTTATTATAGAATTGCTAGCCGCTGGTTTAATTTGGCGGTTTATAAATAAGTTTGATCATTTTGGGTGTTGTTTTCTAAGCGGTACCCATGTCGATAAACAGAAGTTAACTGCCAGTTGTCATGCGAGTCCAAATCTAACTTACTGCGCAGGCGGCTCACATGAGTATCAACAGTTCGTGTATTAAGCTTAGAGCTAGTACCCCAAACCATCTCTAAGAGATGTCCACGTGAAATCACGCGGCCTATATTTTTGAATAAGAACAAAGTCAATTCGTATTCTTTCTGGGTCATTTCGACTTTCTCACCATTGACCGACACTCGACGTAAATTGGTGTCAATGAAATACGGGGCATGCTGATAAATATCTGCTGTATTTGCATCACCAAAACCAACACGTCGGGCTAACGCATTTACCCGCGCCATGGTTTCCAATTGACGAACGGGCTTGGGCATGTAATCGTCAGCACCCGCCTCCAATGCCATTACTATATCTTCTTCGGCATCACGTTGGGTAATAAATACTACAGGCACAAGCTTATCCATGTGGTTTCGCAAATGTCTAAGCACTTCAATGCCAGAAGTTTTCGGCACCATCCAATCCAACAGAACCAAGTCAAAACTATCTTGAGTATAAGCACGAATAAAGGAGATACCATCACCATATACGCTCACTTGATGCCCAGCTTCTTCGAGCCAAGCGCAGAGTAAGTCTGCTTGGTCTTGATCGTCTTCTAAAATAACAATTCTCATATGCCCTCTTGAGCATGAGCCAGACTGCCTTTGAGCAGTCAGTTAGAACAGACCTAGCATAGGCTTGCTCCCCCTAGTTTAATACGCCTTAGACCTTAATCTTTGTGCGCTGTTGCTACAATGTAAGAGTAAGCAAACAAAAATGCAAACGACAAAGAAATAGAGGCCAATCCGAAGATATGCTAACGTGTATCGCTGAATGTGCTGCTGCTAGCAAACAGCCAATGTGAAAGTCACATTGATAAAAAAATTCAACCTGCGGTACACGCGATAAACCTCAATAACATGTGTTTTAAGCAGTTCGCAGCACTGATTAGCTATTTTGAAACGAAAATGAGAATAATATGAATATTTTGCAAGAAATTTTGACCGCCCAAGACGGCGGTGTTGTTGGCCAGTTAGCGCAGCAATTTGGAATTAATGCGGGCGACGCCAGCAAAGCACTTGCAAATCTAATTCCGGCCATAGCAGGTGGCATTAAAAAAAACGCACAATCTCCCAGCAGCCTCGAATCACTGATATCAAAGCTTGATTCTAATAAAAATGTGTCTCAGAGCATTGATCAACCATCAATTTTAGGCAGAGCGGACATTAGCCAAACTGGCAATGAAATTCTGGGCGATATTTTTGGCTCGAAAGATGTTAGCAGAACCGTAGCCGGCCAAACGGCTCAATCTACAGGGATTGATCCAGGTATACTGAAGAAAATGCTACCCATTGTTGCCAGCCTAGTGATGTCTTCGCTGAATAAAAAGGGCCAAGCGTCAGGCGGCGGTCTGGGTGATTTGCTAGGTGGTCTTGCGGGAGCAAGCCAAGCTCAACCGCAAAAGCGCGGTGGACTAGGAGGGCTCCTCGGAAGTCTTTTTGGTGGCAATCGAGCTCAAGCACAAACTTCGCCAAGCGGTGGCTTAGAGTCTCTACTTGATTTTGATGGTGACGGTAACATTGCCGATGACGTACTTGATTTAGCTAAGAAGCTTTTTTGAATCGCTGTTATACCATCAGGCCACATTGAACCAATCTTTCTTCGACAACAAAATCATAAAATACGAAAATGTCTGAAACAAACAATCTGTTAATTGGTGGAAACGGCACTCAAACCGTTTACATGGATGCCGCAATGGCAAATCGACACGGCATGGTGGCTGGTGCTACTGGCACAGGAAAAACTGTAACCCTGCAAATACTGGCTGAAAATTTCTCCAAGGTCGGCGTTCCGGTATTTTTAGCTGACGTAAAGGGAGACGTTTCAGGTGTGGGTAAAGCGGCCAAGCCGCATCCAAAAATTGACGAACGCATCGCCACCATCGGCATAGAAAACTATCAAATGGCTCCAAGCCCTGTGGTGTTTTGGGATCTATTTGGTGAAAAAGGCCATTCTATACGTACTACTGTCAGTGAGATCGGGCCGCTTTTACTGTCTAACCTGCTAGAACTCAATGAGGTTCAGATTGGCATATTGTATTCCTGTTTCAAGATCGCTGATGATGAAGGCATGCTGATACTGGACCTCAAAGATCTGCGTTCAATGTTAATGTGGATGGGTGACAACCGAACAGTACTAAAGTCTGAGTATGGCAACATCTCGACCGCAAGTATCGGTGCAATTCAGCGCGGTTTATTGGTGCTCGAAGAGCAAGGCGCCGAATTTTTGTTAGGCGAGCCTGCGATTGAGTTAGAAGACCTAATGAGCCATGACTTCTCCGGCCGAGGTGTCATCAATATTCTCGATGCAAGTAATTTGATTCAAACATCTCCCAAACTCTACGCTACCTTTTTGCTGTGGCTGCTGTCTGAGTTATTTGAAAGTCTTCCAGAGGTGGGCGACGCAGATAAGCCCAAGTTTGTGATGTTTTTTGACGAGGCACATTTGCTGTTCGATGATGCACCGAAGGCGTTGGTCAATAAAATTGAACAAGTGGTTAGATTGATTCGATCAAAAGGCGTTGGCATCTATTTCATTTCGCAAAGCCCCCTCGATATTCCGGAAGAAATTTTGGGCCAACTCGGCTTAAAAATCCAACATGCCTTGCGCGCGTTTACACCTAAAGATCAAAAAGCGGTGCGCACGGTCGCCAATACTTTTCGCAGCAATCCTAAAATTGATACTGGCTCGGTAATTACCGAACTCGGTGTGGGCGAAGCGTTGGTCAGCACTTTAGATGCCCAAGGTGTGCCCACGCAGGTAGAAAGAATACTAATTCGACCACCGGAATCACGAATTGGACCAATGGATGACACCGAACGATCCGAACAAATTAGCCGTTCGCCATTTCGCGGTCGCTACGATACAGCCTTAGACCGCGAATCAGCTTACGAAATGTTGCTTGAAAGAGCTGAGAAAAAGGCTGCGCAAGAAGAAACCCTAGAGTTAGAAGAAGCCGCCCGCGAAGAAGCTCAAGCCAGTAGCAAGAGTCGGTCACGGCGCCAGTCACCAACAGAAGCGTTTGTATCAAGCGCAGCACGCGCGATTGGCTCACAGTTGGGCCGCAGAATGATAAGGGGTATATTGGGCTCGTTGTTCAAGGGCTGAGTGTTAAGTCTGCAAACAACCATAGCAGCGATTCAAAACTATCCACAAAAGATGTTTTGCCTATTACTGAGATAGGCTATAATCGCCCCCGATTTCACCCCAGTGGCGGCAAGCGTGACCGAACTTAGATCACGATTCGCTGGTAAAAAGTATTGTTGGTGTTCGAGCCAAAACACTAAGCGGTAACAACAGATAATAGGTATTCGAATGAGTGAAGAGCAAATGAATGATTCGACCTTTAGTCGTCTATTTATCATTATGATGATTGTATTGGCGGTATTAACCATCGCTGTGATGGTGGCGGCTAAATTTGCCTCGTCCGGGGTGAATGAACGCCTGGATGCACGCTACGAGCAAGAAGGCACTCAATCTATCGCAGATAGGCTCGCTCCAGTAGGCAATTTTTCAGCAGATATAGCCGCTGCACCAGCGGCAGTTGCTGCTGCTACCCTTAGTGGTAAACAAGCCTACGCAAGTTGCAGTGCATGCCATACCGCGGGAATAGCTGGCGCGCCAGCCTTAGGCGACTCAGCTCAATGGGTTGATCGTGTTGCCCAGGGAATTGACCAATTGTATGATCACGCAATCAATGGTTATCAGGGCAGCGCGGGATATATGCCAGCCAAAGGTGGCAATGTGAGTCTTTCAGATGATTCTGTTAAGGCAGCCGTTGACTATATGGTTGATGCTGCCAAATAGTTGCTGAAGTGTTACAAGGTTTTATTGAAGAGCCCGCCTAGCGCGGGCTTTTTGTTGCCTAGAGACGCTCGAAAGTCATCCTGATCTCTGCGATATTAGGCTGTTCATCATCTCGCTCGGCGCTAACTTGTTTAATGTTTACGCCGTATTGCCGAAACAATAGGTCCACCCACTTGACCCAGTTATTAAAACTCACTTCTTCGAGTATCACCCGCACTTCAGTATCGCTTTGCCCAGGCACCATCTGTTGAATCGCGTCGCGAACAGAGCTGGCTTTGGCTGTTTGCTCAATAACTGAGAGCAACGACTGGCTACGGCCCTTCAAGTTTACCGATGATGAGGTAGTCACGCCGCTTTTGATTAGTTCGGATTGCTGGCGCATCCACACCAAATTGCTACGTAGGTCTGGCAATGCCATTTCCATATGGTCGATGGCCTTATGCCAAGGCTGCCATAACACTGCATAGAACAATATCAAGCCTACGGCCAAGCCACCCCAACCAAGAACCAATCGCTCTCGAACTTGAAGCTGATGCCAATAATCTAATATAAGTTTTTTCACATGGAATCCATAACTGATGGCTAGCTTTGACTGAGCGCGTAACTGGCTATAATTTGACCTTCGTCGGCTGCTGAAGACTGCAACACAGCAGTCAAACGAGGGCGAGCATTCAATTGCTTGGTCAGTCTGTCAACCTGAGAAAAATCCGACAGTTGACAGGTAATGACAAGCTCCATATCGCGGTAGACCATGTTTGAAATAGTCACATTTTGCCTTCTAAGGACCGCGGCAGTTTCAGCCAACATCAATTGGAGGCTGTGAGACTTGTCGGCACCCCCCATACGAGAAATGGCTTGCTCTGTAAACTCGCGCTCTTGCCCAAGGGCCACCTCACCTAATTCTGGAAACGTGTCTTTAAAAATCACTTGGGCTTCTTGTTGAATGGCCAGTATCTCGCCATGCAGCGCTATGTAACGGTAGGTGTCAAAAGCAAACTTAGAAAAAACCGCCATGACGATGATTGCCATTGGTAGTAAGAAGGCACGCAAGCCAAATCTCCTTACATTTGGCCTAAATCTCTCCGACCACAAATCCATTTTAAGATCGGGCTGGTATTCCAGCCAATGAGCCATTTTATAGCCAAATGGCCAATGGCGGAAATCACGGTCCGGATGGTCAGAAATCAAGGTTTCTGTAAGGTCTTTGTCGTTAACCGCTATGGTCGACGCTATTGGAATACTCATCATCCAAACTTCCAAAAAGTCTTGGTCGATGGACACGCCCAAGCCGTTGCGTTGATTGGCTAATACCTGTTCATCAGCGAGCGCAATTGAGCAATCAGCAGCATCGTGAAATGGTATTAATGCGTGCTCAGGAACGAGTTGATCAATAGGCAAGCGATGCTGCGTGGCTAGGTCTTGCCATTGAGCCATCTTAACTTTCGAAACAACCAGCACCTGACATGCAGAATTTGCCTTCCAGTTTGGACATACGAAATGCATGTTTTCCACATCCTCAGAAATCGACTCTTCCAAGGCATATGGCAAGGCTGCAGAAAATTGCTTTTTCGATTTGGCCGGCAAGGTAACTTGATGGCTGGTCACCCATTCACCAGGTACCACGCCTATAACCTCATCATTCTCAGACAATGGGTACTCATCTAAATTTGATACCTCTCCGAAGGCTTCAACTTGCCTAGCGTTGGTGCGCACCCATTCAAAGGGAGGCTCTAGTCTTAAATATATTTTCATCCTAATATTTTATTCATCAAGGCTATCTTGGACAGGAATTTGATCATCACAAAGAGTGTCGTGTTGTCGATTTAACACCGACACCTTTGGTGCGGCTTTGGCACTTGGGCTGGCCATCTCACGCAGTACGATTGTGCGCATACAATATTGAAAATCTCCGAGCATAACTTTTGTGTTTATTTGAAAAAACTGACTATTAGCTTGCATCATATTAGCTACTGGAATGCGGCGCACGGGTGAGACGCCAATAATAGCAAGTTTAGCCTGTTCGGTGGCTGCTTGCGAGAAACCCAAAAAATTTTCATCGGACCGAATCGCCAAAAATGCTGCCACTGAAGAGACATCTACCACCGGCACACTGCTCAATGAAGAGAGCACTTCAGTACTAGTGGTATTGATGTTTATTCTAGCATTATCAATCGGCAGCACCGTTACATATGGTTTCAGTTTGCGGATCACTTCTCGAGTGAACCCTTCCACGTAGCGAAGTTCCCCAAGCGATGTCAGCTTTTGATCGGCGGCGTAATAAGGTGTGTTCTTAACTTTATAAAAACCGCTCTCCACTCCGTTCACTACTTCAAGATCATTTTCATCCAGCCAATCAAACAGAGCTGCGTATAGAGACTCTCGATCTTGCAACTCGCCAATTTCCAGTAATTCGAGCAGGTTTAGAAAAACCCGTTTTTGCGCAGATCGTAAGGCTGGGTTTCGATTGTTCAGATTATTTAAGTTGTAGCGGCTTTGTAAATCAATAATAGAGTATTCTAAACCCTCAATCCCAAAATCAATAGCCGCTTGTTCTTCCTCCTCTTTCTGGGAGCTCAGCTTAAGTGAAAAACTTTCGTCGTCTTGGTCGGCCTCCTCCGGGTCTTTGCCAAACGTCGCCCAGTCTTCACCAAGATAGTCCACTTGACGATTAATATCATCATGCAAAACGCGCTCAGCCCAGGCGTTTACCCCTTGCGCATATTGATAACCCTGCTCCGATATATTTTGATTGGCTATTCGACGAATCAAAACATGCTGTTTCTCTATCATATACGTAAGCAGCGTCACCATCAGAAACACTACCATCAAGACCACAATGATGACGAAACCGGTTTCACGAGATTTGCTTTTTATTGGCTGCACGCTGACTCTATTGCTTTGCACTTGCAGCAGATGAAGCTGCCAGGGCTTTGAGCGAATCTCCCGCCAGCATGGTGAACATCCTATGGTATTCGACATCATTTTGCATTATTACGCGCACGCTTATCATATCTGGAAGCCGCGTTTCCTCACCCCATTTTTTACCAGTATTGTCGCGCCCATCTTCCACAACACTCAACTCAATTTCAACATCGTCGACGCCAGTCAATAAGTCCTGCTTCAAGGTACGAGTATCGGAATCAGGATCCATTACTGGGTACTGTATTCGCTGCAATACACCATCGTTCAATTGCCACCTAACCCTGCGAGGAACATTCAAACCCCCAAGATTAAGATCGGGATACTGCGCTGTGAATTCAATCAAATGATCATCGTTAACGCTGAGCGTAGCCTTACCTTTTTCACCATATTCATCTTTACTCAATCTATTTGACGCGAAACGCAAATCTTTAGCGAGGAATAAAAAGGTCTTCTGCATACCAATTAGTTGGCTGTGTTTTTCTTCAAGTCTCTCGCGCACCGATAGAAACTCAATCATCGCGGGAAAAACAATTCCAGCGATTACCGCAAATATTCCCACAGAGACCATCATCTCAATCAGTGTGAAACCTTTTATACTTCTGTGGCTCCAAGTTTGTCGGCTTATAGTTCCGCGGTTCATAAACGATCCGTCACGGCAGTGGTCATGGTGGATAATGCGGTTTCTCGACTGCGCGCGTCATCATTCACTTCTACCGTGACTAAAAAGACGCGCTCCACATCGGTTTTCTTAATACGTGATTTAACTCGCCAACGATGCCCCCCCATTTCTACTGTATTGGAGTGCGAACCAATTTTAACCTTACTGATTTTTGCATCATAACGAATTTCAGCAATTTCATTGCTGACTACCCACGAGGCCAGAATCCTCTGTTCCAATTCACTAGCAACCCATGTGTTCTTTCCCATCGCATCAATGATGGCAACAATGGAAACGGCGGCTATGCCAAGTGCCACCATAATTTCGATAAGCGTGAATCCGCCTTGCGAAACTAGCACTGGCTTTTTGAATCCTTTATGCATAGATACTATTAAAGCGAATTTGATTTTTCACTGCGGCGTTCGAGCTGATTCTCTTCGTTTATAAACACATGATAGTCCAGTTTTTCACCGCCAAAACGAACATCAAATGGCGTAATTTCACCAAGTGGGCTAATAAAGACCTGCGGGTCGCTATCATCATCTCTGTCCTGTTCAAATTGCTCAAACACATCCCAATCGAGTTCTAAGCCCTTTTTGACCGAGCGTACTTTAAACAAGCCGTCGTCTTGTGCGATTGATCTATTCTTTCTAACACTGCGAAAACTATAGGTTCTGGATTTTTTATCAACTACCATAATAAATGCTTCGCCAGCAATGATTGCCTCATCGCGGATCTCGTTGACAACCACCGTAAATCGTTGTGATTCTAGGCGTGCCAAGCGGTCTAGGTCTTGGCCTAAGTTGACCACCAAAAACGATGCCATTAGACCAATAATCACTACAACCACCATGATTTCAATCAAGGTAAAGCCGCGACTTCGATGTGTCTGTTTAAACGAATTCAATTAACGCCCAGTTGATTTTTGCCCAAACGTGGATGTTAACACTGTGTTTGTTTGGCGCACATAGTTTTAAATGCATGGTAACGGATTGAAGTTTTCGCCAAGGATTTAGCTCATGGTATCGTCTTATCAGAAATACGCACAGCCAGCTTCCAGCAATGAACGACAACGATTTGATCAAACGGTGTCAAAACGGCGACAAAGCAGCCTTCGAAAAGCTGCTCAATCGGCATTATGACACTATTTACCGCTTCGCCTATCGATGGTGTGGCGATAAACACAATGCGCAAGACATCACTCAACTCGCCTGCATTAAGTTAGCCCGTGCGCTTTCGCAGTTTCAGTCGAGATCCTCCTTTACATCCTGGCTATATCGCTTAGTTATCAATTGTTCAAAGGATTATTACAAGAGTCCTCAGCAGCACAATGTTCGGGAACAATCGAATGAGCAAATTAACGATCAAACTCAAACCAATGATGATCGAATGCCTCAGCGGCTCTACGCGCAACAAATTTTAGAGCACATCAACACCTTGCAAGAAGACTTACGTGACACCTTGATACTGGTCCATGGCCAAGGCCTGAGTCACGCCGATGTGGCCAAACAGCTCAGCGTTAAAGAAAGCACCATTTCTTGGCGCATTCACGAAGCACGCAAACAATTGAAACAAACATTTAGTTCTTCCAGTTATGACACTCAAGACCTGACCATACGAGGTTCTGTATGAACGATAAAAGCATAGACGATCTATTTGATCAAAACATCCCTGAAGCCTATTCAAATGCGCGAAAAATAGCGATAAATTCAGCGATGAGCGAGTTCTCCCAAGCTTTTGACGATTCAGCTCGTCCTATTGGTACTCGAGGCACATTGTTCTCGAAAATACTAAATCACCTTAGGAGCTTTTTTATGACTACACCATCCACCCCCAGAATATCAAACACCTTTGCCACTATTGCGATTGCGTTTATTGCTGTATCGGTGTTTTTCTTTTTGCCAAAGCAAAGCAAAGAATCCATAACCTTGAACACCAATCAACGCCAAATCGACATTGCAACGAAAAGCATTATTATTCCGCTCGATAATGACCTGGCCGAGACAGCAAAATCTGCGATTGACTATGAAAATCGAACTGAAGATAAGACAATTAGACGTGACATCTCTGATCCGAAACAAGCAACTAGAATTGCAATAAATCGAAAGATAACATCAAGCCTTAGAGCTGAACGCCCTGAAGATGAAATAGGTTTGATTGGCGATACTTCAACACAACAAAAGCAACAGGTTTTAGCTAAGCTTCGCGAGGCAAATATCTCTACGGCTGGGAACCGTGTGAGCCGCAAGAAATCTGAAGAGCGGGAATACGCAAAGGCATCTAAGCCCGATGGGTTAAGCATGGCCGACCAAGCAGGACCCAGCCGTCTTGCTAAACCACCGACACTGACATATTCAGAGCCGGTAGCCACTCCAATGCCTAGGCCTGATCTTAACGAACAATACGCCGAGTACCAGACCAATGTTACCAAACAGGTCTCTGATGAACCTGTATCAACTTTCTCAGCAGATGTAGACACCGCCTCTTACGCTCTGGTACGCAATCAGCTAAAGCGCGGATACTTGCCTTCACCACAAGCAGTTAGAGCAGAAGAGCTTATCAACTATTTTGATTATGACTATGCCTTGCCTAGTTCAAGGGAACAGCCATTCCAGCCGTCTGTTAGTGTTCTAGACTCACCTTGGAATCAAGGCAAGAAATTACTTCATATTGGTATCAAGGGCTACGATCTAGACCCTTCGGAACAGCCAGATAGTAATATCGTGTTTCTACTCGACGTGTCCGGATCAATGAGTTCAGAAAATAAATTGCCGCTGGTTAAACGATCAATCGGTTTGTTACTCGAAACCTTAAAGCCGAGTGATACAGTGAGCATTGCTGTCTATGCAGGGGCGGCTGGTACCGTTCTAGAACCCACTAAGGTCGCAGATAAAAACAAGATTATAGGCGCGCTAGAGCGCCTTAACGCAGGCGGTTCAACGGCCGGTGGCGCTGGCATTGAGCTTGCTTATCAGTTAGCTGAACAAAACTTTAACAAAAATTCAGTAAACCGAATTGTGCTCGCTACCGACGGTGATTTTAATGTAGGCCTACACAGCAATGACGCACTCAAGACCTTGGTCGAACGAAAGCGAGATAAAGGCATTTTCTTGTCAGTGCTCGGCTTCGGGCGAAATAATTATCAAGACGATATGATGCAGGCTTTGGCGCAAAATGGTAACGGCGTCGCTGCCTATATCGACACTCTAGCTGAAGCGAAAAAGGTTCTGGTAGATGAAGCCACTTCTACATTGTTTACCATCGCTAAAGATGTGAAGCTGCAGGTCGAGTTCAACCCTGCCAAGGTCAGCGAATATCGCTTGATAGGTTATGAAACGCGCGCACTCAAGCGCGAAGATTTTAACAACGACAAAGTTGATGCTGGCGACATTGGTGCCGGCCACACTGTAACCGCTATTTATGAAATAACCGCAGCAAGCGCGGATAACCAGAGCATTGATACCCCGCGCTATACAGAAAATCGCATAGCAAAACCAGCAATAGGAAACAGTCAGGAATATGGCTTTTTAAAAATTAGGTACAAATTGCCCAACGACAACAAGTCAAAATTAATTGAGCAAGCCATCAGCAGCGACACCGATGAAGAGACCTCAGAAACACAATTCTCCGTAGCTGTAGCTGGCTTCGCCCAGCTATTAACCGGCGGAAAATACACAGCGAGTCTTAGTTATGATGATGTGATCAACTTAGCGCAAAAAGCTAAAGGTGACGATGCCTATGGATATCGCAGTGAATTTATTCAATTGGTAAGAATGGCGAAAATTGCCAAGCCTTGAGACGACGATTTTCCACCACAACTAGCGCCCATTTAGAGCTGCCAGCAATCCTTGCATAAGCCACGCCAATAACAATTGGTGTGGCTTGTCTACTCCCACTCAATAGTAGCCGGTGGCTTACCAGATATATCGTAGGTGACGCGACTGATGCCACGAACCTCGTTGATGATTCGGTTAGAGATATTGCCAAGAATATCGTATGGAATGTGAGCCCAGGTAGCGGTCATGAAATCGATCGTCTCTACAGCTCTCAAGGCCACCACGTAATCATAGGCCCGATTGTCGCCGACCACCCCCACCGATTTAACCGGCAGAAACACTGCAAACGCCTGACTGGTTTTTTCATACCAGCCGGTACTTTCAAGCTCTTGCATAAAAATCGCATCGGCTTCACGTAAAACATCGGCGTATTCTTTTTTAACTTCGCCCAATATACGCACACCAAGACCAGGACCTGGGAACGGGTGACGGTTAATCATCTTTGCTGGTATGCCTAGCTCCACGCCAATTTTACGAACTTCATCCTTAAACAATTCGCGCAATGGTTCTAGTAGCTTTAGATCCATGTCATCTGGCAAGCCGCCCACATTATGGTGTGATTTAATGACCTGAGCTTTGCCTGTTTTGGACGCAGCAGATTCGATTACATCTGGATAGATAGTACCTTGAGCCAGCCACTTGGCATTTTTGATTTTTTTCGATTCTTCTTCAAAAATCTCAACAAATACTCGGCCGATTATCTTGCGTTTAGCCTCTGGCTCACTTTCACCAGCCAACTCATTCAAAAATCGATCTTCGGCGTCTATGCGTATCACCCGTACACCCATATTGCTAGCGAACGTCTGCATAACCTGATCGCCTTCGTCTTTGCGCAGCAATCCGTTATCGACAAAAATACAAGTTAACTGATCGCCTATGGCTTGGTGCAACAAGGCTGCCACAACAGAAGAATCCACCCCACCAGAGAGCCCAAGTATTACGTGGTCATCAGCAACAAGTGTGCGAGCATTTTCAATCGCTTCATGAATAATATTGCTCGAAGACCATGAATTTCCACAGCCACAAATATCATGCACAAAGCGGCTAACAATCGCTTCGCCATGCTCCGAGTGCGTTACCTCAGGATGAAACTGCACGCCGTAAAACTTTCGCTTTTCATCTGCGATAGCGCACAAAGGCGCATTGCCGGATTTGGCAATCGCGCTAAAGCCTGCTGGCAGCTCGGTAACCTTATCACCGTGGCTCATCCACACATCTTGTGAGACTTCTTTAATTAGAGCATTGTCGGCACAAAGCTCAACTTGGGCGTGGCCAAATTCGCGTTTTTCGGATGTTGAAACTTGGCCGCCCAAGGCCTCGGCCATACATTGCAGGCCATAGCAAATACCTAGAACAGGCAAGCCCATTTCAAACAGACCTTGTGGCGCTCTGGGCGTGTGCTGCTCAGTGACCGTAGAGGGCCCCCCCGACAGAATAATACCAGTGGGCGCAAATGCTCCAATGGTCGCCATGTCATTATCGTAGGCCCAAATTTCACAGTAAACGCCAAGCTCTCGAACTCGTCTTGCGATGAGTTGTGTGTATTGCGAACCAAAATCGAGAATGAGTATTTTGTCGGCGTGAATATCAGTCATTTCGTTGGGGTCCGATTTAAATTTAGTTAGCTACTGTAGTTAGGCGCTTCTTTAGTAATGGTCACGTCGTGCACATGTGATTCTGCTACACCAGCGCTGGTGATCTGCACAAACTCGCAGTTAGTGCGCATTTCAGCAAGGTTTGCGTTGCCCGTGTAACCCATACTTGAACGCAGGCCACCCATTAACTGATGTATTATATTAACCGCCGGGCCTTTGTAAGGCACGCGGCCTTCAATGCCTTCAGGTACTAGCTTTTCTGACTCAGATTCATCGTTTTGGAAATAGCGATCTTTTGAGCCCTGCTCCATTGCGCCGATCGAACCCATGCCACGATAAGACTTATAGGATCGGCCTTGATACAGCTCGATCTCGCCAGGTGCTTCGTCAGTACCTGCCAGCAAACCGCCCACCATTACACAATTAGCACCCGCCGCTATAGCTTTTGCCAGATCGCCAGAGTAACGCAATCCACCATCTGCGATTAACGGCACTCCACTGCCCTTCAAGGCCTGAGCCACATCATATACAGCGGTTATTTGCGGCATGCCTACACCGGCAACCATACGCGTGGTACAAATTGAACCGGGGCCAATGCCGACTTTAACCGCATCCGCACCCGCTTTAGCCAAATCAAGCGCCGCGCCAGCGGTAGCGATATTACCGCCAATAATTTGCACACCAGGATAGGCTTTTTTAATCCGTGCAACCGTTTCGAGCACGCCAATGTTGTGGCCATGCGCGGTATCAACCACAATCACATCAACACCAGCTGCAGCCAGTAGCTCAGCACGCTGGTCGGTATCGGCGCCAGTGCCAACCGCAGCACCAACACGCAGGCGTCCGTTTACATCTTTACTCGCGTCGGGATGATCTGAGGACTTTTGAATATCCTTAACAGTCACTAAACCTTTTAGATGGAAGTTGTCATCTATCACCAGCACTTTCTCAATCCGATGCTCGTGTAATAAATCTTGAACTTCTGCCTTACTAGCGCCTTCCTTGACGGTAACCAGCTTGTCTTTTGGTGTCATAGCCTTAGACACAGGTTCATCTAAACGCGTTTCAAAACGCAGATCACGACTGGTGACAATGCCCACCAAATTCGGGCCATCGACCACCGGCACTCCCGAAATACTGTGTTTTCTGGTTAGCGCAATAACATCGCCGATACTGGTGGTTGGCGACACTATAATCGGGTCATTGATAACGCCGCTTTCAAATTTTTTCACTTTTTCAACATTACGCGCCTGAAGCTCAGGGCTCATGTTTTTATGAATTACACTCAGGCCGCCTTCCTGTGCTAAACAGATAGCCATACGCGATTCAGTCACTGTGTCCATAGCTGCGGACAGCAAGGGAATTCCTAAGCGAATTTCTTTGGTAAGTTGAGTGGAGAGTTGGACGTCGCGGGGCAAAACAGCCGATTTTGCCGGTGTTAGAAGAACGTCATCAAAGGTGAGGGCTTGTTTGATATTTTCCATCGCGGAATTATACGCAACTTATTTTAGAATTCAATAGACCAAAGTAAGTCTCTAGCGCAGTTTCCTTAAATAAAAAAGGCGCAAATAAGCGCCTTTTCTCAAATCAAGTTTTAAAACACCCAATTGCCTAGTCAATTCGTAGGATCTTCAATGTATTAGTATTACCGTCCACGCCAACATGGTCGCCAAACGTCAGCGCCACATAATCGCCGCTTTGCAGTTGTACTGATTTCTTCACAAATTCAATAACGTCGTTGATCTGTGTTTGGCGCTCAGAACCTTCAGGTAAAGCAGCGGGCCTAACGCCCTTGTACAGAGCGACGAGGTTACGAGTGCTTTCCTTAGGAGACATCGCCACCAACGGTAGATGAGTTTTAATACGTGACATCCAAAGAGCAGTGCTACCGGATTCAGTCAAGCATACAATCGCTTTGATACTCTTAAAGTGATTGGATAAATACATCGCGGCCATTGCAATTGACTCGTCAACGTATTCAAAATTATTTTCAACACGATGCTTAGACACTTGTGTGAGAGCATTTTTTTCAGTGGCGATAATTACGTCATAGACGGTCTTAATAACTTCAATCGCATAGTCTCCAACGGCAGTTTCGGCTGACAACATAACCGCATCGGCGTTATCAAAAACCGCATTCGCCACATCCGAAACCTCGGCGCGAGTAGGCACCGGGCTTTCGATCATGCTTTCCATCATTTGAGTAGCCACAATTACAGGCTTATTCAAAGTTCGCGCGCGCTGGATGATTTGTTTTTGTATCGAAGTCACTGATTCGAAACCAACCTCTACCGCTAGATCACCACGGGCTACCATGACTCCATCACAACTATTGATCATCTGATCAATAGTTTCCTGACTTTCTACAACCTCTGCACGTTCTAGTTTGGCGATCAATTTGCTCGAACAGCCAATTTGATCCAACATGATTCGCGCGTCGAGCATATCTTGCGCCCTGCATGGAAACGAAACACACATGAAATCAAGGTCTTGGCCTGCGGCGAAAGTCATATCACGCTTATCCTTTTCGGTCAGAGCGTCTTCTGCCAGACCGCCGCCTTTTAGATTTAAACCTTTGCGTGAAGACAGCTTGGTTCCGACCAACACTTTGGTCAAAATGGCATTGCGATCAACCGAGATGACTTCAAGTTGCACTCGCCCGTCGTCCAACATTAGAATTCTACCTGGCCCGCAACTTTCGGCTAATGTATCACAACGATAGCTAACGCCATTTAAGCTGCCTAATTCATCATCTATATCAGAATCAAGTAAGAGCTCTTGGCCTGCGAGTAAATCTATCTTCTCGCCAATAATGGCCCCTATGCGAATCTTCGGGCCTTGTAAGTCTCCCAAAATCGCAACATTCTGTTCAAGGTTAGCCGCAGCAGATCGAATATTGGCAATCGATTCACCATGTGATTCATGCGATCCATGTGAGAAATTAATTCTAAACACACTGCAGCCATTAGCGATCATGCTCTCGAGAACGTGGATGCTTGAAGATGAAGGCCCTACTGTGGCGACAATCTTTGTGCGATTTTGATTTTTTATTTTGTAATTATTTTTCATAATTTAGCCTTTAGGCCTTAGATTCCAGCCTAATTTACGACTAAATAGTCATTCTGGCGGGATTAATTAGTTATTTATATCGATAAGTGTAACAATTTTACATTAATTTCGCTATTACAATTGTATGATAATTATCTACTTATTGTTCTCAGCCACGCCGCAACCAACTATATTTTCAGCCACGCTGTGACTGCTTTAAGATGCCAGTGCACTGTATAGGCAACGGTTGCTAAGATATAACCTGAGTATTGACTCATGTTAACGCCTCACTGAGAGCCGGTCTAACGTTTAGGCCGTTGATTTACAATTAGAATCCGCCACCAGTTTTAAACCCCCCGCCACTCTTACCACCACCACCTCGAGGGATGCGAAAGCTTCCTCCTCCACGGCGTGGTTGTGGCCAATTCCAAGTTGATTGTCGGCGCGGCCTTGGTTTGCGGGACCCGCCAGCAACGCCTCCTAAGTTCCCGCCCCCTAGAATATCACCCAATTGCCCTAAGCCATCGCTACCGAAATCGGGTATCGAACCAACATTGCGATATCGTTGGTTACGCTTAATCGTCTGCCAAACATCCGACCCTGACACCGCGCCCTGTAGAAATTGACCTAGCACGCTGGCAATAAAAGTTTGATTGCCAAATCCAGAGCGCACATCGTCGTAGCGAGAATTTTTGAAGTTACGCCTAACGTCTTCAAGCTCTTTGAGTCTGGATAGCTTTGCTTCATGCATGCCACGTAAATTTGTCAGGTCATCAGCAACGTCTTCAAGCCGATCATCCAAACTTTGCAATTCCAACACAAGCTGGTCATCTGTTGGCGAGTGAGTTGCCTTCACATAACGATGAACTTCGGCTAAGTCCTGATGGTCCAATGCTTGGCTTAACCGCGCCAAACAACGTTTGATATAGTCGTCTTCGCCAGCAACATAACTCGCTCGTTGTAACAATTTTTCATTTAATTCTGCTTCGGCTCGCGCAAGTTGATCGTCGTGTTGGTCGAGTTCATCGCGCAGTAGCTGTAATTTGGCGGTCAGTGAATTCGCTCCCGCTGCATCCAAAGCATCCAACTCAAGCTGCTGCAAATGCATGTGTTGTTCGTCTGCAACTTCGGCCACTCGATCCGCATGTTCGGTTAATCGTTTGGGAATTTCTATCAGATTCCAATAATTAACTCTTGCCTGCTGAAATTTAATTACTCGCGCTACCCAGCCGTCCATGAAACGCGCAAATAGGCCACCTTTATATTCTACGGTGCCGTAGCCGCGCTCCCAAAGATAGATAAATAATTGATCATTTTGGTAAGGCTTAGCCTTAGCGGCCATATCTTCTTGTGCTTGTTCAACCTTAACTTCAGCCTCCGACGACACCGAACTGGCGTTACTGGCTTTGACAAACTGCGCCATATAGTTGCTGTTAGCTTTCAATGAAGCTTGCACATTAGCTTCAATATCGACTAACTGTTGTGAACCATTGTTTGCCCGATTAAGTAGATTGTCACGTTCTGCCTCCGCCTCAAGCAGCTGTTGGTTGCGCTCTTCTAATTCAGCGTAGAGCGCCTGCAGTGCTGCTCCGCGCTGCTCCAAGAGTTGTAATGCCTGACCATCTGCGGCCGTCAAGTCAGCTTGTAAATCGCCATTTTCTATCTCGCTTAAGCGAACCTTGGCAATACCGTGAATCAACTGAACCCGGTGGCGTTTATTGGCAGCAATAGATTCACTCAGTTGTGAAAGCTGATTGTCTAGACGAACCACATCGTTGCGAATGGTTTGCAAGGTTTGGTCGATATTCTTAAGTGCTGCGGTGCCAGTCCACATAGTTACCACTCCGTTATAGTGGCGCCGGTGGTCGCCACGCTAAACTTTGGCTGTAAATAACCAATGGTTTTTAGGCCGACTTGGTTGCCTTGTATAATGCCGTCGTCACGCTTATCAGCAGCAATTTTCTGAAAAGCCTGCTCACTCACTCTTAGGCCCCAGGCCTTAGTATCTTCACGTTTATTATCTTCTTGATTCAACACATCGATGGCGACAACACGATTGTTGTTATCCACGGCCTCTACAATTAAATAGTAATTGCGGCCACTCGGATTGTTCGGTGGAACTCTCCAAACACCTGAGTTTTCACTTGGCCGAGAAATAACCCGAATCGAGTATTCGTTACGCAGCCGATCAGACACTGAACCCAGATCGCCAACAATTTCCTGCGCATATTGATAGTCTTTGCTGGCAATTGCACTGCGTGCAGAAGCTGCGGCTTGCTCTGCCTCGCTAACCACTTCAGGGTTTTTAGCCACTGCACGAATCTCCGCTAAGGCTATTTGTATTTGATTGGGCAGGCCAGCGCGCATCTGTCGCTCGGGCAGCACATCGTTAACAAAGTAAAAACCACTAAATAAGCTAGCAACCAGCGCCAAAAAACCAACGGGCTTACCCCAGCGAGTGCGCGACACCCACATGTGCGCCAGCTTAGTTCTCCAACTATGGGGCTCAGGAGTGTAATGAAAGCGTTCTTGCTTTAACGCATCAATACCCTCTTGCAAAACACGGTCTGGCACCTCAATGCCCTGCGCAGCATACATCTTGCGTAGGCGAGCCAATAAACGTTCGCGGCGACCTTCACCATCGAGTTCACGCTCAGCAATACCTTGCGCATGGCGCAATGTGTCCACCACGTCCATAGCCGCCATCAGATCTTCTAAAGGCGCATCGGCGCTTACCGTTGAATTCATTTAAACTTGGTCTACCTAAAACTTATGCTGTAAAGGCAACGAACCACCGCGTTCAATAATTTTTGCCATTCGTTGTTTACCGTCTTCAACTGAAACACGAATCTCTTCGGTATTTTTAGTAGACAGGATACGCATTTCATCAATTATCTCACGCGAACGCTCCTGAAAATTCACCACTGAGTCTACTAATTTTTTAACAGCATCTGCTCGAATTGTGGGTCCATATCCAGCTCTCACCGCGGCTTCTTGTACAGCGCCACCGATGTCAGCCAAATCTTCTAAACTTTTGGACACGCCCTCTTTCATAGCGTTTAAAGTTTGTGTGCTTTCGTGAAGACCAAACATGCCTGTAAAAGATGCGGTTAAGGCTGTGAGCACTGACTCATTAGTGCCAAAGAATGTTATAGCCTGTTTATACACTCGCTCTTTGGCGCTATTAGTTTGCATCAACCGCGCCATCACAACTTCTGAGGTGTTGTAGCTAACCGTGAGGTTGTCTGAAATGTCTTTGGCAAGTTGATAGCGGTCTTCTGAGTATTGAAGCGTTCGCAATCGCTCGTCGCGAGACAATTCCAATTTGGCGCGTTCGACCAAGTCCTCGCCGGCATAGGCAACAACCGTATCATTGGCTTGCTTTAAGGCACCTCTAGATTCATTCCAAATCGCTTCAGTTTGCCTTAAGACGTCAAGCGCGTAGATTTCAGATTGTTTAATCGCCCCACGAAAGTCTTGATAGGCTTCAAGGATAATTCGTTCACGTTCAATCTGCTCTCGTGAATCTTCTGCAACTTCAAGATAAGTGTCCTTTATCTCATCAAAACGTGAGGCAATGTCACCGCGAGTTACCTTCATCCATACATTGTTAATGCGCTCAAAAGTGTCAACTTTTCCGTCATCAAGTTGATCAACCATGCGTTTTGCATCGCTGCGAATTGAGTTAAATGATTCAGTAATATTCTCATAGCGCTCGCCAACACGCATCTCAGATACCTGTTCGCGAACGATGTCGTTAAACACTGATGCTTGGCTAAGGGTACGCGCAATCGCCACTACTTTACTCTCGTCAATATCGGTTAGTTTTTCAAGTAACGAGACCACCGGTGCCTCGTCGACTTTCTCTGGCATTAAGCCAAGATCACGTACCTGCGCGAGCGCCTTATCTAAATAGTGAAAGTTTGAGTTGGCCATGAAGCCCCCTGTAATAGTTAGTTTAATGGATACACTTTAACCATGCTGTAAGCGCAATTCAATCATAACTAGTCAGCACGCCTTAGCAGCAGACCTATTGTCACGAGAGTGACAAAGACCAAAAATCGATTTGTTGTATAAATACGATCATGTATAGTCGGCTCAGCAAAAAATACTGTGCCTCCACTTATCCACATTATCTGTGGATAACTTTGTGAACAAATGCCAGCGCGTGCAGTAAATACACTAGGCGAGCCTGATTGCTTAATTTTTAATCAATACTATATTTTTATTTATAAACAATGACTTATGAGTTATTAGTGAAGTCAGAACAAACAAACCTTCGGTAATTGAGCCCTTTTAGTCGTTCCATCATGAGCCTGTGTACAAATGGCAAAGAAAGACGACACTAAATTTTAATTTAGGCAGCTCCCTATAAAACAAAACTATGCAGACACCTGGTTTTCTCAAAAGAATTGTCATTGCCGCTTACGATGGCTTATTACTTTTCGCTGTAATATTTTTCCTTTCGGCAATCCTAATGGGCTTATTTCAATGGTTAGCTCCCAGTAGCTTTTATCTTGACCCGAGCCTGCTGGATAATCCTAAAATGGTCGAACTCAGTCCTTTAGGCAGATCCGTTGGCACGTTCATCGTCTCGGTGAATTGCCTGACTATAAGCTTTCTATTCTACGGATGGTTTTGGACCCATGGTGGCCAGACATTAGGCATGAGAGCGTGGAATCTTTATCTTATAAAACCAGATGGTAAATTTATAGATTGGAAAATAGCCTCAAAACGATATTCTGCCGCTTTGCTTTCTTGGGCTGCTCTGGGCTTGGGCTTTACTTGGATCTTATTAGATAAACGAAAATTGGCTTGGCACGACATCCTATCCAACACACGAATCGTCTATGTGCCGCCTGAACCTAAATAGAATGGAAAAGGCAAAGCCTTAGAGAATTCTAGCAACTATGAACTTAGACGATTCGCCTTATCATAAAATAGCTCAATAAGCAGACCAGGGCGGTGGGTAAAATTGCCCCCAGCGCCGGCGGAATATTAAACAGTGGCACAAAATAGCTGAAGGCTTTGTTGATAATAAAGAACCCCAAGCCAATCATAATGCCAGAAAATAGACTGCGGCCTAGGGTGCCGCTGCGCGCTTCTTTAAACACAAAAGGCACTGCTAAAATCAGCATTACGGCAGTGGCAAACGGCGTCACTATTTTAGACCAGTAGGCCAACTCATAGTTATTCGTTTCCTGCTTATTAGTCTTTAGGTGATCTATATAGCGGGTCAGTTGCCAAATCGATAACTGATCTGGTTGAATCATAAACACTCGAAGAATCTCTGGGTTAACCACCGTGCTCCAATAGGCCGCCGTGACCTCGTCGGCGGCAGAACTTTGTTCATTGATCATGGTGCGTTTCAAGCCCTTCAACAGCCAGCGTTTCTCACCTCTATTGAATTCACCTTGTTCGGCGGTGGACAGAAAACGCAAAAAGTTATCGGCATCGAATTCAAAAATTTTGATTCTGAGCAAGGTTAAATCCGGCAGAACCTCGCCAATATTGACATAAGTATTATCGTCACGCAGCCATACACCAAACTCCTCCTTTTGGGCAATATTGCTTTGCATGGATTCGTTCTTAACTTCCAAAGCGCGCGTTTCGGTGTAGGGCGATACGATTTCGCCCATGATCATCGCTACCAATGCCATGCCTAGCCCAACTCTTAAAACTGATAGCACAATACGTTGAACCGACACTCCGGCCGCTCGCATCACGATTAGTTCAGAGTCCCGCGCTAAAACTGATAGCCCCAAGATGGACCCAATCAAAGCGGCCATTGGGAACATTTCGTATAAGGTTTTGGGGATCTTTAATATCACAAACTGAATGATTTGCACTATCCCATAGCGGCCAGTGTCCAAGTCACCGAGTTCATCGATGAATGACACAAAGGTAAATAAGCCTAGCAACACTACAATAGTGACCATTATATGGCGCACCAATATTTTGCCTATGTAATTGTCTAAAATTCGCATCTATTCAACCTACAGCCTGTCGTTTTCGACCAAATAAATTAAACTGCGGCCACAAGGGCAAGTTGTAGTTTCGCCGATACAAACAATATATGGCCAATAGAAAATACGAGCCATGCACCAACCAAATTGGCATGCCGGTCGCCGCATCACCTCTTTTAACCAACGCCACTGTATACCCGAGCATTTGAAAATAGGTTAGATAGACCAGAAAGGCCATAACCATGCCGGTGGATTTACCACGGCGCGAATCCACGTGGCTTAAAGCCAAAGCGAATAATGCTAGTACAGGCAACGTAAATACTTTTGCAATGCGCCAATACCACTCACTCTTAAGCTTAGGGTTATCAGACTCACGCAACTCTTTATTCGCTTTTGCGCGAATGGGTAAATACAATTTGGTGCGATTCTTAGGTTCAATACGCAATGCATACTTCTCAAAGTCTACTACTCTATAGTCTGGCGAGCCGGGAACACCTTCGTATCGAGAGCCATTAACCAACACCAAAAAATTATCTTCGGTTTTCTCATCTTCGGTGCGATATGCGGTTTTTGCCACCACCACTCCCTCTCGCTCGAACGCAGCGCGATATACAAACACGTCTTCGTAGTTACCAGTGGCGCGGTTATATCCTTCGACAAAATAAACGCCATTGCCGTCTTTAGCTTCAACAAACTTACCTGTGATAACACCTGAGACTTCATTACTCGCCCGATATTCTTGCTCGAGCGAATAACCCATGGCCAGCGATAGCGGGGTTAAATAGAAAGCAAAAAAAGCAACCACCGCACCAAGCACCACCACCAACATTCCTAGCGGTTTCAAAAAATGAGTAATGCCTAGCCCAGCACTTGCAAGAACGGCCATCTCTTGATCGCTATACCAGCGATTCAACACCATAATCAATGCGATGTAGAACATCAGGGGTAACATTACGTCTAAGTATGAGACCATTTTCAAAACCACTAAACTAAGCACACCGCCAACAGGAATAATTCCTTCAGCGGCCTGGCTCAAAAAACCCATCACTCGCATCACTAAAAAGATGCTGATGACTACAAAGGTAACCGCCAGCGCGGTGCGCAGTACTTCGGTGATAAATGATTTATTGATAATCATGCGTGATAGATTTGTAGTTCGTTTCGTTTAGCGTTGCGGCTATAATCATTGGTTAACAAGTCGACAAGCGCTATTGTAGCAAGCAATACAATCTCGTTGTCGAAAGACTAAACAATAAGATAGGCAAACCATCGTGAAAATTCAGATCAAATCCAGTCAAAACCCACAATTGAAAACTGATTGCCTTGTGGTGGCAATGTCTCCGGCAAAAAGAATGTCCGTTCAGCAGGCGCAAATCAACGGCTTAACCAATAAAGCGATCGATAAATTGCAAACCGCTGATTTACTTTCAGGCGTATCGGGCAAGATGGTCAGCCTACCGGCTCCCGATGGTCTAGGCGCAAAAAAACTAATGTTTGTAGGCGTAGGAGACAAAGAAGAACTCAACAATGAAGAGGTACGGGAATTACTTACCGCCCTTGCTCGACAAATTAAGGCACACAAATTAACCGAAGCTACCTTTAATTTAGATGCGCTCATTAGCAAAAGCGACGCTGCAACCGTCGCTCGACATTTGGTTGAAGCACTAGGCGATTCTAATTATCAATATATCAAAGCCCCAAAATCTGTTCGCGGAGCCAAGGCTGGCAAAGAATTCAAAGCCACCTTGCAGTGTATTTCAACAAAACAGGCGTCTGACGCAAGGAAAGCTTCTTCGGTTGGCGTTGCAATAGATCAAGGCAAAACGCTGGCAAAGAATTTAGGCAATATGCCTGGCAATGTGTGCACGCCAACTTACCTTGCCAATCAAGCTAAAAAGCTGGGTAAGTCTCATGGCCTAAAAGTAAAGATACTTAACGAGAAGGAAATGGGCGAGCTTGGCATGGGTTCCTTATTGTCAGTAAGCAAGGGCAGCCGCGAACCAGCCAAGCTGATCGTAATGGAATACATGGGCGCGAAGGATAAAAAAGAAGCACCGCATGCGTTGGTCGGCAAAGGCCTGACCTTTGATGCTGGCGGCATTTCAATTAAACCGTCGCCTAAGATGGATGAAATGAAATACGACATGTGTGGCGCTGCCAGTGTGTTTGGGGCCATGCTTGCGGTTGCTGAGATGAAATTGCCAATCAATGTTGTGGCCGTGGTTCCCAGCTCTGAAAATCTGCCTGATGGCCTAGCCAATAAGCCAGGTGATGTGGTTACCAGCATGTCTGGGCAAACCATCGAAATTTTGAATACTGATGCCGAAGGCCGACTCATTCTGTGTGATGCATTAACCTATACCAAGCGCTTCAAGCCACAGAGTGTGATTGATATCGCTACTCTAACAGGCGCAGTAATCGTTGCTCTTGGTCACCAAACTGCTGGGGTGATGGGCAATGATCAAAGTGTAATCGACAAGCTACTGGCAGCGGGTGAAACCAGTTTAGATCACGCATGGCAACTGCCACTCAAAGAAACCTATAAAAAGCAGCTACGCAGCGATTACGCTGATCTGGCTAATATTGGCAGCCCGGGCGCAGGCACTATTACCGCTGGTTGTTTTCTTTCTTACTTTGCAGAGGACTTTAAGTGGGCTCACCTCGATATAGCCGGCACCGCCTGGGGTGGTGCAGCCGGAAAACGTGCAACCGGTCGCGCGGTACCCATTCTCACTCAATACCTTATCGATCAAAGCTAGTATGAAACAAGTGGATTTCTACCTGATTGGCAATCAGGTAGCTGATGCAAAGTACAAACTTGCTAGCCGACTCGCAAACAAGCTGCAAAGCATGGATCAGACCGCCCTTCTGGTCACAGACACCATGGATGATTGTTCGGCGTTAGATAGAGTTATGTGGTCATTCAGTGACGCTAGCTTTTTGGCTCACGAATTAATCAATGACTCTGATGATTCGTCGAACTTTGTCATTGCGCAGCTCGACTCCGTATCGGCCCAAGTACTGGAAAAGAAATACGATGTTCTGGTCAATCTATCCACGCAGGCACCTGATTTCAGTCAGCAGTTCGGTCGAATCGCTGAGGTCGTGGAACACGATGAGGAGGCTAAAACTGCAGCAAGAAAACGCTACAAGAGCTATCAAAGTGAAGGCTTTGAGCTGAAGATGCATCAAATCGAATTGTAAAAAGACTGACATGGCGAAAAACACCAAGAAAACCAGCAATGGCTCATGCCATTGTGGAGCAGTGCAATTCACCATTGAATCAGAATTCAATGAGCTGACCACTTGTGATTGCTCTATCTGTATTCGTAAAAATGCCTTGATGGTTATGGTGCACCAAAACGATCTTACAATATCAAAAGGAAAAGACTTTTTAAGCAGCTACCGTTTTCACACACATACCGCGCATCACTATTTCTGCAGTGTATGCGGCATCTACCCATTTCATCGAAAAAGAATGGCTCCCGACCACTATGGCGTAAACGTGCATTGTCTCGAGGAGATCGATTTAGAAGGTATTCCAATTCGCCATACTGATGGCAAGGGAATGAACTAAAGACCATCGAACTGGCTAATTTCATGGGAATAAATTCCTCTGTAGGCACACAGCCGACAAAGTTGGCTGATCTTTCCCTTCTATTACTGCGAAAGCTTACATGAACGCGTATAATCGCGCCTTTAAGTTTTAGCTAACAAATTCCGCATGACAACTGCTTTAGACAATCAATACCAGCCCTCTAAAATAGAGCAAGCCATCTATCAACGCTGGGAAGAGTCAGGTGCTTTCGTTGCTCGAGAAGCCGATACTGCTTACTGCATAATGATTCCGCCACCGAACGTTACGGGCAGCCTGCATATGGGCCATGCGTTTCAAGACACCATCATGGATCTGCTCACGCGATATCACCGTATGTTGGGGGATCAAACTTTATGGCAGGTTGGTGCTGACCACGCAGGCATCGCAACGCAGATGGTTGTTGAACGCCGCCTAGCCGCAGACAACATAAGCCGACATGACCTGGGCCGCGAAAAATTTATTGAGAAAATTTGGCAATGGAAAGCAGAATCAGGCGGCACAATCACCCGCCAATTACGGCGCATGGGCGCAGCCATCGATTGGAGTCGCGAACGTTTCACAATGGATGAGGGTCTGTCTGAGGCGGTTCAAGAAGTCTTTATTAAGCTCTACCAAGAAGACTTGATTTACCGTGGTAAGCGCCTAGTAAATTGGGACCCAGTTTTGCACACTGCGGTTTCGGATCTTGAAGTTGAGTCCAGTGAGGAGAATGGTTACCTATGGCATTTGCGCTACCCGCTTTCTGATCACCCCGAGCGATATTTGGTGGTGGCAACCACCAGACCCGAGACAATGTTAGGCGATAGCGCAGTGGCGGTTCACCCCAATGATGAGCGTTATGCCGATTTGATTGGAAAAACCATTGACCTGCCGTTTACTGGCAGGCAAATCCCAATCATTGCCGACGATTATGTTGACCCTGAATTTGGCTCTGGCTGCGTAAAAATAACACCAGCACATGACTTCAACGACTATGATGTTGGCAAGCGCCACGACTTAGCCATTATCAATATTCTTGATAACAACGCGGCTATTGATCTAGAAGATTCGCCCTATCACGGGCAAGACCGCTATATTGCGCGCAAAAACATCATTGCAGATTTTGAACAACTCGATCTATTAGAAAAAATCGAAGATCACAAACTAATGGTACCGCGAGGCGACCGCAGCGGTTCGGTTATCGAACCCTACATGACTGACCAATGGTATGTAAAGGTTGAACCACTAGCCAAGGAGGCGATTAAAGTTGTTGAAGATGGCGACATTAAGTTCGTGCCAGAAAATTGGAGTAACACTTATTTTGAGTGGATGCGCAACATTGAAGATTGGTGTATCTCACGGCAAATTTGGTGGGGCCACCGCATACCTGCCTGGTATGACCAAGAGGGCAAGATTTATGTAGCCCGTAACTTGGCAGAAGCTCAAGAACAAGCGGGCCCAGACGCTAAGCTAAGACAAGATAACGATGTGTTAGACACGTGGTTTTCCTCTGCCCTGTGGCCGTTCTCTACACTAGGCTGGCCTCAACAGACACCTGAACTGGCAAAATATTACCCGACCAACGTGCTGGTTACCGGCTTCGATATTATTTTCTTCTGGGTCGCCAGAATGATTATGTTCGGTCTAAAATTTACCGATCAAGTACCTTTCAAAGAAGTCTATATCCATGGCTTAGTTCGCGATGGTGAAGGGCAGAAAATGTCCAAGTCCAAAGGCAATGTATTAGACCCTATCGATTTGATTGATGGCATTGAGCTGGAAACTCTAGTGGCCAAGCGAACCACAGGCCTGATGCAACCGAAGATGGCTGCAAAAATAGAAAAATCCACGCGCAAGCAGTTTCCCAATGGCATCGAAGCCTATGGCACAGATGCGCTGCGCTTCACGTTTGCAAGTCAGGCCACATTAGGCCGCGACATTCGCTTTGACCTTGCGCGCGTAGAAGGCTACCGGAATTTTTGCAATAAGCTCTGGAACGCCTCACGTTATGTTTTCATGAATACCGAGGGGCATGATTGCGGACAGAGCAATGACAATATTGAACTAAGCCTTGCGGATAAATGGATCGTCTCGCGCTTGCAGCAGGTTGAATCTGATGTGGCCGAGCAGATAGCTGGTTATCGGTTCGATCAAATGGCGCAAACGCTGTACAGTTTTGTTTGGGACGAGTATTGCAGTTGGTATGTCGAGCTTACCAAGATAGTGCTCAACGACGACAACGCCAGTCAAGCACAGTTGCGCGGCACGCGCCTCACCTTGGTTCGTGTGCTTGAAACCACCTTGCGCTTATTGCACCCCATCATGCCGTTTATCAGTGAGGAGATCTGGCAGCAGGTCAAGCCTTTGGCCGCTGTTGAAGGCGACACTATCATGAATGCTGCTTACCCGATTGCCGACCCAAGCAAACTTGATCAGAGCACGATCGACGAAATGAAGTGGGTCCAAGCGGTCATCACCGGAGTGCGCAATATCCGCGGTGAGATGAACATTAGCCCAGCTAAGGAGCTGCCTATTTTGTTAGATGGCGCCAGTGAGCAATCACTTGCCTATCTAGAAGCAAACCAAGCCTATCTAACTAAGTTCGGTAGGTTTGAGTCGATCGCCATTGTCGAGCCAGGGCAAGAATTGCCTGAGTCTGCAACCGCATTGGTTGGCGAGATGAGAGTGCAAATTCCATTAGGGTCATTTATAGACGCCAGTGCCGAGATTGCTCGACTCAATAAGGAGTTAGAGAAAACCGAAAAAGACATTGCTGGAGTATCTGGTCGATTAGGTAACGCAGCCTTTGTTGATAAAGCGCCTGAACAAGTGATCACCAAGGCACGCGAACAACTCGCCAACACTCAAGCAAGCAAAGATATTTTGATTGATCAGATAGGCCGAATGCAGCAGTTCTTGGACTGATTACAATTATCTGACGCGCGATTAATTGATTGACATGCTAATACGGCTAAACGACACTAAAGCTATGAACACTATCAACCAGAAAACGCCATCGTTCGCCAGTAGCTTACGGCTACCGTCGATTGCACCTGTGCGCACAGTCACCGTGGTCACACTTTATGTGTGGAAATCGGTGCGGCGTGTTTTTTGATTAGATAATTTTAGCTAAATACAAAAAACCGCAGATCGATAAGAACTGCGGTTTTTTTTTGCACTGCTGTTTACCAGCAAACCGTTTTGAAAATGAGAAATACCATGAAGTTTGACAAGTTTAGTGTGCCACTGGCCTTTTTGGTGGTGTTGATGATTTGGAGCACCACTCCATTGGCCATTCAATGGAGCTCAGCAGGCGCACCCATGGCCAGCGCTTTGTTGCGCATGACAATTGGCATGCTGTTCACCCTTTCTATCATCACAGCTATGCGCATCAAGTTGCCAACTGGCCCAGCCGAACGACGTGTCTATGCGTTTTCGGGAATGGTGATCTATATCAATATGAGCCTGTTCTATATGGCCGCTCAATTGATACCGTCTGGCTGGATAGCGGTGCTCTTTGGCTTGTCGCCACTTCTTACTGGGCTATTCGCTTCTTTCGTGGAACCAGAGTCACGCCTCACTCCCTCGAAGGTCTTTGGCCTGCTGCTCGGAGTGATGGGCCTGTATTTAGTATTTGCAGCAGGCGCTAGTCTTGAAGAGGCCTCAATGAAAGGCGTTGTGCTGACTCTTATCGCTACTGTGGTGGCTTCATCCAGTTCGGTGATCACGCGCCAACTGGTCAAACCCTTGGATATTTCGGGGATGCAAATAACCGCCGGCAGCCTGATAGTAGCGGTGCCCCTGTTCGCCATCACCGTATGGTTTGTTGAACCCACATTCACCTTTAATTTTTCCCAAAAAGCATTGGCGAGCACTCTTTACCTAGGCTTTATTGGCACTGGTGTTGGGTTCACACTTTACTACTTTTTGTTGAAGCGCATGAGCGCCAGCCGCATTTCTCTGATCACTTTAATTACACCAATCAGCGGTTTGAGTGTTGGTAGCTGGTTAAATGGCGAGCCTTTGTTAGGTGAAATATGGATGGGCGCGGCATTAGTTTGCACAGGCCTATTGATATATGAGTTCAAACCGCGGCTTGGATTGCGTAAACTGTAATTATGACAGATAACAAAAAACTACTGATCGTGGCGCACACCCCTTCACCCAACACCGAGACCCTAGCCCAGGCCTTGCTCAGTGGTGCACAAGACAGCGCTATTGAAAACGTGCAAACTCAGCTGCGGTCACCATTTGATTGTGAAGCACAAGATGTTTTAGACAGCGACGCACTGATTCTTTTTACCACCGAAAATTTTGGCTATATGAGTGGCGCACTGAAAGACTTTTTTGAGCGTATTTATTACCCCTGCATTGAGCAAGCATCACTCAACGAAGCAAAACCATTTGCCTTGGTCATACGAGCTGGCTTGGATGGAACAGGTACAGATATAGCCGTGCACAAAATCACTACAGGCTTAAAATGGAGAGAGATTCAACCCGTGACGCTGTGTAAGGGCGATTACGATAAAGATTTCGAAGCACAGTGCCGTGAACTCGGCATGACGGTAGCGGCCAGCCTTGACGCTGGACTTATTTAATAGAATCACAGAGACGAATATGAATAAACAAACAGAAATTGAAGCCGCAGTATTTAGAAAACTTCTAAGCCATCTTGATAGCCATAAAGAAGCACAAAATATTGACTTAATGATCCTGGCGGACTTTTGCCGCAACTGCCTGTCTAAGTGGTATTCAGCAAGCGCTGCTGATGCGGGCGAAGACGTTGACTACGAGCAAGCCAGAGAGATTGTTTACGGCATGCCCTATTCCGAATGGAAAGAGCACCATCAAACAAAAGCCACCCCCGAACAACTTGCGGCTCTAGAAGCGAGAAAGCGTTAAAGAGAGAAGCGAGAAAGCGTTAAACAAAGAACTTTGGAAAGGTCACACCACGCATCGACAAATAAGCATGGTGCTTATCTACTGATCTAAACAGAACCGGCGTCAATAACACCCGATTTAATCAGATGCTGAATGCGCGCATCCACATAGGCTCCGAACTCAGGGCTGGGGTTATAGTTGCCCGCGTGCCACCAATCTCGAACTGACTTTCTACTGACCATCAAATCGAGCATTCCTTCAATTCTAGCAACAATGCTGTCATCCACTTGAGCCAAGTAAAAACCGTTGGCCAGCAAAGTCCAGTACGATAGCAAAACCATATAGAACCGAGCAGTTTCAGCCTCAGTTAACAAAGATGCGTCTTTAAGCCCTTTTGACCAAACCAATTGTAATTCAGCATTTGTATAAATTGTTGCTAGAAATTCCGAACCGGATATACCAATCTGCGAGTGCGCATTGGCAGTAAAAATTCGCCGTGTTTCTTTGATTTCCTGACTAACAAAATAAATCGTGATTAGCACTAAGATAAGCGCACTAATCTCAGCAACATTTGCTACCAGGCCAAAATAATCTAAGGTTGTTAATTCCATCAATACTCTTGCGCTTTCTAAGCGCTCACGGCTAAAAATTGTCGTTTAACGATACCAGCAATGCAATTGACCAGAAAGTTATTTAGCTTACCTTTAGTTCGCATTGGCTTAAAAAGCATCTTTTGCGCTTCCTCAATCGGCATATATTCGCGGCTAATCTTACCAAGCGCATCCATGTAATCCGAATATTCCCAATGCGGCACAAGTGATTGGCCTTTCCAACAGTCGGCAATCGGCTCAAACGCCATAAATAGATCCTCATCTTTTACCAATTCGCTGCGGCCAATAATTGTGCGAGCCTTAGTGAAAAAGGAGTTCTTTTCGATCTGATTGTATTGGTCGAAAGTTTTACGAAACTCACGATAGTGGCGAACTTCATCGGTGCTCATTTTTTTCATCAGGGCAATCAATTTTGGGTCCGATGAATAGTTCATCAAACATCGATAGCTCATAGTTGCTTGAGTTTCAGTAACGCATCGTGCCAGTGCTTCAAGCCCTGGCGAATCACGCAATTCTTCATGTGCACAGCGAGGCCCATATTTAACTAAAAATTTCTCATAGCCCTTCTGCCAGTCATATTCAGGCCATGTTTGTTGCACAAAACCTTTGGCCAATTCTCCGTGTTCAGACTCCTCATGCAACCAAACATTGTCTAACCAGTCGACTAGTTCAGGGTTGTCCTTAAAAATTACGTCTAAATTCTCCACGTAATTTGGCACCGCACTTTCCAAATACGATATTACCGTCATACTATAAAAAGTAAACGCATCCGACCTAGAGCTCTTCACAGAATCGCTAAGCGGCATACTCAGATTGTTCATTTTCCCCATACCGTTTTGTCCCCACAGCTTTTGTTTAGCTGTAAAATCTCGTGTAGCCCTCGCTTATTCTATGTGAAACAAGTCAAACTGTACAACATTCTAATACTTCTGCCCAAACTCCTTGCTCAGCAGTTTTAAGGCCTCATCTGAATACGCGACTGCGCCTCTACTCTCTGAAAATCCTTGCGATAATTCTTGATCAGGAATGGTTTTCATTGCGTTTTCAATCTCGGTGAGGTTCCGGTTTAGCTTTTTGGAAAGAGCCTCTAAGGTGAAGCGAAATATATTGTCCATCAAGTGCGAACAACATTGGTGCAAACGGTTTACGCGCTGGGCAGCACGATCCAACTTATTGCGAGTATTTGATATTCCTGATTCAATTTCTCCTTCTACCCAGTTGTGTACAACCTGCTTGAGACCGCTAATATTCTCAGGCGAACAATCCTCCATTGAATCACTGGCTTCTTTTAACCACGGCTGAAATCGGTAATAACTCCAATCTTCAAGTAAAGTGTCTAATTGGTAGTGAGTGGTGTAGGTGGCATCATCGAACATCACATCAACCGCTGGCATTGCCCATTGCAACATACCACAACGCTTGGTCTTTTTAATAGGCAAGCTATCTGTAAGTTAACCCGTGCCAATCGAAACCAAGCAAATATCATCATGACCATGAATCCGCATTGCCTCTCTATATCCAATCATCGCTGGGTTATTCGCACACACGCCACCATCAACAAGGTGCCATTGCGTTTGGAAACCCTTTGCTTGCACTGAAGCTGGGCTAAAATAAGTTGGCGCGGCAGAAGTCGCTCGCGCAACATCACGCATTAAAAAGTCATACTCATCGGCAAGCTCAGGCCTTTTGGCCTTAGCAATTTTGAAAAAGAAACCGCGGCGAAACTCAATATCGTAGGTAGCCACTGTTAAATCAGTAAAAGCATCACTCAAATAGTGATTGCCGAACTGCTCCAGCATTAATTTCTCTAAGCCTTTTTCTGGGAATTTGCTGCCGTAAACCGTGCTCATCAAAGAACGCATGCTGCTTTTAGGAAAGAAGCGTTTGCCGTCATTGGCGTACAAGTCAACCTAGTCTTGCGCCGAATAGTCAGGGTAATGCGCTAAGCCAGCTCTAGGCTTGGTCAAAGCCATACCCAGAATGCCTCCGGTTGAGGTGCCCGCTATGACATCAAATAACTTGCAAATCGGCTTGCCCGTCTTACGCTCAATCTCGGCCAAAATTAACGCAGGAACAATTCCGCGAATACCACCGCCATCCAAAGCCAATACATTTAATCTTCTTTTTTTATCTTGTATGCAACCCTCCTAATTGTTGAGTCGACAGTTACATGAAACAAGCTGCTAGTCAACGAAGGCCATTGCATGGAAGTCAGCCATTTCGGACTTTGACGTATTCATATATTCCGGCCGGAACTCGGTCAGAATTGCTAGTCTTGCAGCCATCACAAAAGCTGGTTACGCATTAGTTCACTTGCTGCAGTTCCAACTCGATCAGTTTAAGCAGAGCACTAATATCCATTGCTGTACTGCGGTATTCCGAATCCGTTTCTCTATTCAAGCCATTGATCAAACTGAATGTATTCTGCATTTCATAACCGTAGAGCGATTAACAAACCTATGGCGACTAGGCAAACTTCACCTATTGCGTAGACCAGATATTTCATTGAACTCCCTTCGGAGGGCAAGTTCATTTTTTTGAATTTCGATATCAATAGCGTTGAGTGACTTTATCATCGCAACATGCTCTATGTCCTGTGTCATCGAGATATCAATATTGGAAGCCCGCACGCAACTAATTAAGGCTTAGCTGAATCTATGCAATTGGATAACTTAAGTGATTGTTGAGAATTACATTTTGCGCTGCTAGGATAGACAACACGCAGGCTCACCTTTCTACTCAAACAGAAAAAAACTTGATAGGAAAACGACAAAATCAATCAGATACAAATCCTACCTAAAACCAAGCGTAGCAGGGAATCTAGACTGCACACTAATAAACGGTTAGGCACACTAGGTGCTGTACCACATCATGAAAAATATATATCTGGGAAAACAGATTAAAAAATATTATAAAGAGATTTAACCCCTAGAGTTTCTTGTCTTTGGTAGATACTTGCTCATACGCGTGATCATGCCGGCTAGGCGTGGTGAGATCACAAAACCTTGGCTTGCCAGTCTCTTCGCGTAGTCAAAATGAGGCCCCCAAGCAATCTTGCCATGATCTTGATGGGCCAGCTTGAGCATGGATACCATGCCCGGCACGCCGCTAGAAATACCGCTGTGCTTGGCATCAAAGTAAGGCATGCGTTCACCGGACTCGGTTAAAAACATCTCTGGCGTAGCACTTTTTGGAGCAATTTCACGGCCATCATAAACCGCTAAATTATTGGTTTTATTGTCGAAGTGAAGCATGAATGCTCCAACGCCCAGAACCGAGCTTTGCGGTTCCACCAAACTTAAAACCGCTTCTATCGCAATCGCAGCCTCCACTGCTGAACCGCATTGACGCAGCACATCGGCGCCGGCCTTACTGGCGTGCGGATTGGCAGTAACTACCATTGCACCGTCGGTCAATGAAACGGCACTTGAAACCTCAAAATAAGCATCTTTTTGCTGAGCGCCGGCACAAGCGGCTAACAAAACTAAAGCGGCAAGATTAAGGCTTAATAACTTTTTCATAGTGTTTATCTACTAGTATAGCGTGGCAAAAGAGTTGGGTATTGAATGATACGACAATCAATTATTCTAGCTTGTTTTGGCAAACAAACTTTTTATTTTAATTTGATTACTGTGAGAGAGCAATGACTCAAAAGTGCCATTTGCAGATCGTCATGGGACCTTGATTGAACTGGCGTTTCTAGCACAATGGAGATGGTCGATGAAATTGACTGTACGACTCCTTGGGCGATCTATAGTTGTTCAACCTCGGGCATTGCATGTATTGAAGAACTCGTAGCAACAGCAAGATTCAAAACTGGTTTGTGCAACGGTGGGAAACGTGTATTTTAAATTCTGAATTATTTGAAAACGGTGATTAATAGACGAAAAATAGCCGACTTTCGCTCCCTCAATGATATAAGAGTGAGGTAAAAATGGAACAAATGAGGCGAGATGTATTTTTAAATTAATAAAAATCCACGAACACGTTGTCCTTTATTATAACTAACGGCTAAGCAATGATAAGTTTATTTAGAAAAATACGTTACGACCTTATGGAAAAAAAACAAACCGATAAAGTATTTAAAATATGCAGTTGGCGAAATTATTTTAGTCGTGATTGGGATTTTGATTGCATTACAGATTAATAACTGGAATGAAGGACGAATTAGACAAAATGATTCAAATACATCATTGGCTCAA
>JBLHME010000017.1:0-52529 GCA_047623225.1 Cryomorphaceae bacterium | reverse complement strand
AATGGGACAGTGATTTTCCAGAATTTGAAACTGTTTTGGCACAGTGTAAAAAAGCTGATCGATTTTTGTTGGATCGTTCACCTCCAACGCTAACAACGAGCATAAAAAAGCCTTCTCTCGGCTCGGTGGGAGAGGGTTTGGCGCAAACACAGGAACAGTTTTTAGATGCTGTTATTTCGCTCGATAGCCAACTCATTAGTGCTAAGGCAGGGTATCAACAACGAATCGGGATTTATCAAAACAATGTTTTTGCGGCTTGCCAAGGCTATTTGGCAGAAGTTTTCCCAGCCACACGCGGGGTACTCGGCGCAGACTATTTCAAGCAGGTTGCGCAGACGTTGATTCGATCCAAACCTCCAAGTGCGGGCAATATCTATCATTATGGAGTCGAATTTTCAGACTCTCTGAGTCAGCTTGAGGTATTGCAGGATATGCCTTATTTGTCAGACCTTGTGGAATTCGAATGGTCATTGCATACAGCATATTTTGCCGACATTTCGAGCAGCATAGAGCCGGGAGTGATGGAGCAGCAAGAGTTGCTCAATCTGCCAATCGATTTTAATAATAGTGTTTTGCTAATTGATAGCAACTATCCGGTTTATCAAATACATCATCAGTCACTGCCTCAATATGAGCAACAAGTAGAGATAGATCTAAATCAGAGTCGGGACAATTTGGTGGTTTATAAGTTGCGACAGAGCGTGGTCAGTGAGCAATGGAGTGATCAAGAGTTTGCTGTGCTGCAGGCGATCAAAGAAAATGAAAATTTGTTGCAAGCAATTGAGGCACTGACAGGGTCTATATCAGCAGAGACTTTATCATCTACCCTAAGTAGAGTTTTAAACGCGAGAATGCTGATAGCGAAAATCGTGTGAATCGGCCCTTTAAGTTCTTGTAGGTATGTGCTCTCTCGAAGATATCAAATTCCATAAAAATAATATGAGACAAAAATGATAAATCTATACCAAGCGTTCAGCTCGTTCTGTGTAAGTGCGGTGGCGCCAGTAGCAAACCTGTGGGCGCGTATCTATATCGGCCTAATATTTTTCCGTTCGGGGAGAGCCAAATTTGCCGATTTGGAAGAGACCGTAGAAAACTTTGACCCAGCTGAAGATGGTGATTTCATTATCTCCTTTTTACCTCAATCAATACCGCCCGAGATCCCTGCTTATTTAGCAACCGCCGGTGAATTGGTGTTGCCAGTGCTTTTATTCATTGGTTTGTTCACCCGGATAGGCGCAGCTGGGTTACTGGTTATGACCATTGTTATCCAGTTTTTCGTACCCGACTTTGCAAATCATGAGCACTATTTGTGGATGATTATATGCGCAATGCTAATTGGTCAGGGAGGCAATACGATCTCTCTAGACAACTGGCTCCTCAAGTTAAAACAGTAAAACCATTACCCCCCCCCTAGGTTTTACTGTCTTGTGGGCATGTGTTCGAAAGAACACATGCCCTTTTTTTACCTACAGGGTCTAGAGGTATGCCGCGGGCGCATGGACTAGGTGCCCCTTGAGAGTATGCGCTGGACTACTTGGACGCAGGATGAAGAGCCTATAAGCGCAATCGCCAAGAATCCGCCCACAGACTTACAGTTCTTCCATATGACAAAGGCCTAACGCGCCTGTTATTCTCGCTTGTATGGCAAACAAACAAAAAGTTGTAGGTAGATACGCGCCTAGCCCAAGTGGTGATCAACATCTGGGGAACTTGCGTACCGCTTTGCTCGCTTGGTTGCATGCGCGCTTACAAGGCGGTGAGTTTCTGCTGCGCATGGAAGATATTGATACACCGCGCAATGTGCGAGGCAGCGCCGAAAAAATATTGCGAGACATTGAATGGCTAGGGTTGGATTGGGATGGCAAGGTGTCTTACCAATCTCAGCGGCTAGCTGCCTATCAGGCTGCATTGAACGCATTAGTATTTCAACAACTAGTTTACCCATGTTTTTGTTCGCGCAAAGATATCCGATTGGCTGCCAGCGCGCCGCACGGCAAGGGCCCAATTTACCCGGGTATCTGCGCCGCTCTTACTAGCGAGGAAGTAGTGCAAAAGCGTGAGGGCAAAGAGCCAGCCCTAAGGCTTAGAGTTAGCCCGAACTTGCTTGAGTCGTGCGGGGATTTTGTAATCAAGCGAGCCGATGGCTTGTTTGCGTATCAGTTGGCGGTGGTGGTTGATGATTTGGACCAAGCAGTGACCGAGGTGGTTCGCGGCTGTGATTTGATGAGCAGTACTCAACGGCAAATTTATCTGGCGCAATTACTGCAGCCTAATCATGGCAGAATCAAATATTTGCACGCGCCCTTAATGATCGATGCACTGGGTGCACGTATGTCTAAACGCTTTGGCTCTTATTCAGTCAACGATTATAAAGAGGCGGGAGGTTCCTCTGATGAGTTAGTTGGCGAGTTGGCCTTCGGCCTCGGCTTAATCGACAATGAGCATGCGTTGTCTGCAACCGAGTTATTGGCACAGACTAGTCTTAAAGACGTAAGTGCCGTATTGAGTAGTGACTAGCACGGTCATCAATCTTGCGTCGGAAGTCTTGGGTGTTAGCGCTGACAAAATAAATTTTCTTAGCATTCGGAGTGGTGATATCCACTCAGTCTATTGTGCCAGAGCTGGAAACCAGCAGGTTTTTGTTAAGGCTAATTCTGCAGAGTTCGCTGAGGTACTTAAATCCGAGTATCAAAGCTTGCGATATATGCATGAGATTGACTTGGAATGTTACCCCTAGGCTTTGCTCTTTGCGGCACAAGATGGGTGCGCTGTACTTTTTATGCAATATCACTCGATGTCGCCGATCACCGGATCGTCAGCGGCTGACCTTGGTCAAAAAATGGCGGCTCAGCATTCGATTGGTAATGATTCCTTTGGCTGGGTTGGCGACAATTTTATTGGTCGGACTCGGCAACTTAATCCAAAAGCTACTGATTGGGGAGGTTTTTTTACACAAGCGCGGTTGCAGCCTCAATTGCAATTGGCTATTAACAACGGGCTCAACCCGAGCGCTGTAGATCTGGTTATAGGCGCAATTGATCGAACAAACGACCTTTTCCGCGAACAGCAAATTAAACCAGCGCTGCTGCATGGCGACCTATGGAGTGGCAACGTTGGGTTTGATACAGTCTCGGAGCGCAGTATGATGTTTGATACAGCCCCTTATTTCGGTGATCCAGAATCTGATCTAGCAATGACTGAATTATTTGGGCGGTTTCCAGACGAGTTCTATGCGGCGTATCATGCGGTTTTTCCGCGCAGAGAGGGATACTCGCAACGCCGAAATGTCTATCAGCTGTACCATGCCATGAACCATTTCAATTTGTTCGGCTCTGTTTACGAATCAATGATAACCGGCTTTTGTAAACAATAATTTACCAGTATCTCTTTAATTGTAGCTGACGACTCTTTAGCTGTAGCTGAAGGCTCTTTACCAGTGGCCTTTCTATGTGTTGAATCAATCTTGTCCTTCTCGCTTGCCTGACTGAACTGTTTACTTTTTGTTTTTTTCCATTAAAAAATCAGCTCGGCTGCGCAGTTTTTTGCGTGCGCGAATGCTAGCAAAGGGATCATCTTTGTCAGGCAGTTCAGCAAGCTCTTTTTCAATGCGCTGTTGTTTTTCCTTAACTGGATCCTTTTTTCTGGGTCTAAAGTAATGATAGGCGAAGTACAAAATTATTCCACCAGCGAGTGCTGCCCATTTGTACACGAAACTTAGCCCAACATTGATGCTATCGGCGTTCAGCTCGGCGTGATGCAGAAAGTCAGCGTGCAAGCTGCCAACAAGATACAGATAGCCAAACAAGCCTAAGGAAGATACGATTATTTGTTTATATTGCTTCCAGACCAAGGCAATAAAGGCAACGCGAAATATTTGTTTGAAGATCATGTTGCTGCGCTAACCAAAAAAGTTCAGACCAAGTATGGCGAGCACTGCCAATAAGCCTTTCTCGCGAATCGAGCCTTTTATTTTATCCTCTTCTTCACGCACCACTATCTCAAGATCTTGTGGGGAAATGTCTCTGGGGTCGCTGCCGGCCACGATTATTCGCGTGCGTGCGCGGTCAATCGCCTTGTCGCGAACGACCTTGCGATATTTTTGCGGAATAACGCGAAGAGGGTTAAGTTCTTTCATAACGGCTAAGCTGTTGGATTTAGTCATAATATGTCATCTCAAAGGCTTTTACATGAATGCATTTAAACGGTAGGTGCTGGGCTTGAACTTTGCTAAAATTCGCGCCCTAACTCACCAAACCATTGTAATTATGTGCGCCCGAGTTGTCGGAATGCAAGAAGTTGAAAATATGATTGAACGCAAAGCTGAAGTAGTACGCAATACCAGCGAAACGCAGATTGCCGTAAAAATTAATCTGGATGGTACAGGCCAAAGTAATTTTGATACCGATGTGCCTTTTCTCGAGCATATGATGGATCAAATTTGCCGTCACGGCCTAATTGATCTGGACGTGTCCTGCAAAGGTGATTTACACATCGATGATCACCACACCACTGAAGATATTGGCATAACGATTGGTCAAGCGTTTGCGCAAGCTTTAGGCGATAAAAAAGGCATTCGCCGCTATGGCCATGCATATGTTCCCTTAGACGAAGCGCTCAGCCGTGTGGTTGTGGACTTTTCAGGCCGACCAACGCTAATGCACAAGGTAGACTATAGGCGTGCGCGAATTGGTGGCTTTGATGTTGACCTATTTGACGAATTTTTTCATGGCTTTGTGAATCATGCTCGGCTTACATTACACATCGACAATATTCGAGGTAGAAACGCGCACCACATTGCGGAAACCATATTTAAAGCCTTTGGTCGCGCTCTGAGAATGGCACTTGAGCACGACCAGCGTATTGCCGGTGTAATTCCTTCTACCAAAGGCAGTTTGTAACTCCGATACTCTGCCATGCAAATTGTAGTTATTGATTTAGGAATGGGCAATCTGCGCTCTGTCGAACAAGCGTTGAACGCAGTGGCGCCAGATGCCGACGTGCTAGTGAGCAGCGATGCGCAGGCGATCCTGCGCGCCGATAAGGTCGTTTTACCTGGTCAGGGCGCAATAGGAACATGGTTCGATGCGCTGCAAGCTCGTGATCTAGAGGTCGCTGTGCGCGGCGCTATTGCCGACAAGCCAATGCTTGGGATTTGCGTGGGCATGCAAGCCATGTTCGACCATTGCGAAGAAAGCGGTGGTGTAAAGGGTTTAGGATTGTTTAATGGTGAAGTTCGGCATTTCAGCAATTTTCATCAACAACAAAACTCTGCATTGAAAATACCGCAGATGGGTTGGAACCAAGTTCAACAAACACAAGACCACGCGCTGTGGAACGGCATTGATAGCCTAGCGTATTTCTATTTTGTGCATAGCTACTGTGCCAATATGGCGGCCAACGATGATCAAACTGTTTTCGGCACGGCAGACTATGGTCACGAATTCATTGCTGCAGTGAGTTCCGGAAATGTATTTGCAGTGCAATTTCATCCCGAGAAAAGTCATGATGACGGCCTAAGGTTGTTGCGAAATTTTACCCAGTGGAACGGCCAAGCCTAATCCAATAATCATTGAGAGTTTGAGATGTTACTAATACCAGCAATCGATATAAAAGACGGCAAGTGCGTGCGTTTGAGGCAGGGCCTAATGGAAGATTCGACGGTCTTTAGTGATAGCCCGTTGGCGATGGCAAACAAATGGGTGGAACTTGGTGCTAAGCGCATCCACTTGGTTGACTTGGATGGCGCCTTTTCTGGTGAACCGGAAAACGCTGAGGTTATTAATGCTATCGCGCGGGCGCACCCAGATGTACCAATTCAAATAGGCGGAGGTATTCGTGACGAAAAAACCATTGAGGCCTATTTAGAGGTTGGCGTGCGATACGTCATCATTGGTACGCGCGCAGCAAATGAACCAGAATTTATTGCAGAGATTTCAGCGCAGTACGGGCAAAATATTATCATTGGTCTGGATGCTAAAGACGGAATTGTCGCGGTCGATGGCTGGGCTAAGCTAACCGACCACAATGTAGTCGATTTGGCCAAACGCTTCGAGAATGACGGAGTACAAGCTATTATTTATACTGACATCGCCCGTGATGGCATGATGCAAGGTGTGAATATCCAAGCCACACAAAACCTAGCTGAATCTGTCAATATTCCGATTATCGCTTCCGGTGGAGTTACTAATATGGATGACTTGATCGAATTACAAAAAATTGAAAGTTCGGGTGTCAGCGGTGTTATCACTGGGCGAGCAATCTATGAAGGCAGCTTGGATTTCGCCGCAGGTCAGCGATATTTAGACCAAGTTTGAAGCATGCCTATTACTTCATCCAATTATCCTTAGATTAGCGATTATGCCTTTAGCCAAACGAATTATTCCTTGTCTGGACGTAGATAACGGCCGAGTCGTGAAGGGCGTTAACTTTGTTGGCATCCGTGACGCTGGCGACCCTGTGGAGGTAGCCAAACGCTATAACCAACAAGGTGCGGATGAAATAACATTTTTAGATATTACTGCGACCTCAGACAACCGCGACACAATCCTGCATGTGGTTGAAGAAGTAGCGCAAGAGGTATTTATTCCACTCACCGTTGGCGGTGGGGTGCGTGAATTAGACGATGTAAGCAAGTTACTTAACGCTGGAGCGGATAAAATTTCAGTCAACAGCACTGCTGTTTTTAATCCCGACTTTATCAAACAGGCCAGCACTCATTTTGGGTCGCAATGCATTGTGGTTGCGATAGATGCGAAACAAACTGCCTGGCTTAAACGAGGTGACACGCAAGATCGATGGGAAATATTTACTCACGGCGGGCGTAAATCTACCGGTATAGATGCAATACAATGGGCAGTCAAAATGGCTGATTATGGTGCTGGAGAAATTTTATTGACCAGTATGGATGGGGATGGCACAAAGGCCGGTTACGATTTGCCGCTAACCCGCGCAGTGGCAGATGCTACGCGAATACCTGTTATTGCCTCTGGCGGTGTTGGCAATCTACAACATCTAGTACAGGGAGTGGTTGAAGGCCATGCTGATGCGGTACTTGCCGCCAGCATCTTCCATTTTGGCGAATTCACTGTGGGCCAAGCAAAGCAGGCAATGCGCGCTGCTGGTGTTGAAGTTCGGATTTGAGCCCGTATATTTAAGGTTAATCAGAGAGTGAAATGACTAATTGTCTCGACCAAGTTAATTGGAATGAAGCTGGCTTAGTGCCGGCTATTGCTGTGGATGCTGATAGCGGCGTGAATTTGATGGTGGCTTGGATGAACCGTCAAGCGTTGCAAGAAACAATTGATTCGCAACGGGCAGTGTATTGGTCTCGTTCACGGCAAAAAATCTGGCGAAAAGGTGAGGAATCCGGTCATCACCAGCTGGTTAAAGAAGTCAGAATCGACTGTGACGCCGACGTAATTCAGCTGATGGTTACCCAACAGGGTGGAATTGCCTGTCATACGGGGCGACAAAGTTGCTTCTATCGAGTATATAATGATGGCAAGTGGCAAACAGTCGATCCAATCATCAAAGACCCTGCCGACATTTACAAATAGCAAATGACCGAAAGCAAATTAGCCGCAGAGGATATACTCGCCTCGATACATAAGACATTGGTTGAGCGTTTAAGCGCTGATCCGGAGTCGTCGTATGTAGCATCACTGAGTAATAAGGGTCTTGATGCGATTTTGAAAAAAATTGGTGAAGAGGCAACTGAAACAGTATTAGCCGCAAAAGATGGCGTGGCAGATAAAATTATTTATGAGACTGCTGATCTTTGGTTCCACAGCATGGTGCTATTAGCACACCAAGGGTTGAATCCTCAACAAGTTGTTGATGAGTTGGCTCGGCGCATGGGTGTGAGCGGTATCGATGAAAAAGCGTCTCGGTCCTAGACCGAAAATACTAAACTTAAAAAAATTTGAACGTGAGGAAACTAAAATGGGCTTAGGCGGAATTTCAATTTGGCAACTTTTGATTGTATTGGTGATTGTTGCTCTTATTTTTGGCACCAAGAAGTTACGCGGCATTGGTGGTGACTTAGGTGGTGCAGTAAAAGGTTTTAAGAAAGCTATCGATGAAGATGGCGGTGCCAAAGGCGAAGAGGTTGTTGAGGACGCTGAGAAAGCTGAGCAAGCAACCTCCGAAGAAACTGGTTCAACCAATAAATAGAGCGTAGCGACAAGGTGTTTGATATAGGATTTTGGGAAATACTGGTAATTGCGGTGGTCCTCCTGTTGGTTATGGGGCCGGAGCGTTTGCCTGAGGTGGCTAAGCAGGCTGCCTTTCTGGTTCGCAAAGCGCGTCAGGGGATGTTTCGACTGCGCAGTGAAATGAAAATCGAGCTAGATGGAACGCCGTTTTCTGATCTGCAAAAGGCCAAACAAGAAATGTCTGACTTTAAGAACGACATGAAGCAATTCGGGCGTGATCTAGCCGACTCCGCTGACAAAAAAATTAACATTGACGAGCCCGTCATGACCGAGTCCTCGACCGAGGAGCCTTCAGCCAAGATGGAGCCTTCAGCCAACAAAGAGCCTTCAGCTAAAAACCAATCATCCAGCACAGCAAGCAAATGACCGAAGAAGCTCAAAAATCGGAACCTTTTGTTTCGCATCTAGTTGAACTACGTAATCGCCTTATGTGGGCGGTTGGCGCGGTTCTTTTGGTATTTATTTGTTTGATCCCCTTTGCTAATGATCTATATGAATGGTTTGCTGAGCCGGTGATGGCTAATTTACCGCAAGGCGGTACAATGATCTCCACCGAGCCGCATGGCCCGTTTTTCATTCCATTTAAATTTGCCTTTGCCACGGCGTTCGCCTTAGCGATTCCCGCGGTTCTGTATCAAGTTTGGGCTTTTATTGCGCCAGGGCTGTACCAGAACGAAAAAAGTATTGCTCTGCCTTTAGTGGTTTCGAGCACTCTTTTGTTCTATGCGGGCATCGCATTCGCTTACTACGTTGTATTTCCCATAATTTTCAAATTCTTTAGCAGCATGGCACCTGAAGGTGTGGCGGTAATGCCAGACATCAGCTCCTACATGAGTTTTGCGCTGAAGCTATTTTTTGCTTTTGGTGTGGCCTTTGAGGTCCCTGTTGCTACTGTTTTGCTGGCGCGGATGGGCGTGGTTTCGCCCGATAGCATGGCAAAGCAGAGGCCATACATTATCCTTGGTGCTTTTGTCCTTGGCATGTTGATGACACCACCGGATATTTTTTCTCAAGTCATGCTGGCTATACCCGTATGCCTACTATTTGAAGTTGGTTTGTTTTTTGCTCGTAGATTAGAAAAAAATGACAAGGTTTTAGAGGAAGATAGCGAATAAAAAATCCGCTGCCCTGAATAGAATGAGCGCGTAAGCTACAACCACTGAAATGCGAATAGAAGCCAAGGAATAGGCAGAACATTAGTAAGTGAATAAATACCGCCAATCAATGCATCCGAACACAGCTGCTTGATGATCAGCGAGGCACGCAATGATTTTATCTGTGCAAAAACCTGCGCGGCGTTCAGTCTCATAATGTAAGGAAACTTAGTATTGGGTTCAATTATATAATAATCTTTACGCCATCAAGAATTTCCGAACTGATTACCCGTAGTAGAACCAAAATGGTCGGCAAATAAGCCCTAGTAATCGGTGGTAGTGGGGCAAATCATCGAGTAGGCCCCACTCGCAAGTAGTGATTTTGATCGCCACAATGGGAGAGCCTATATGTAGATGGCCTCGAACACTCATGGGGCTTTCGTTTGATTTACGGTGTTGATTTCGAGTATCCAAAAGGTGTTGCTGGAGCAATTATCCTTGTCCCCAGCGACCTTAGCTTAATAACCGTGCCACTGTTCATGCTCAACGGCTAAAAGCAGACACGGTGCTTAGCTGTCGGTCGGCAATTTAACACCCAGAGCGGCAAAAATGGTTTGACGAATATCATCCACAGAGCCGACACCTTCAACTTTAACGTAGCGTGGCGATGACTCTTCGTCACTACTGGCGTATTCGTGGTAATAATCGATCAACGGTTCGGTCTGTTCATGATAGACGTTTAAGCGCTTTTTCACCGTTTCTTCTTGATCGTCATCACGCTGGACTAGCGGTTCGCCACTCACATCATCGATGCCTTCTTGCTTTGGTGGATTGTAAATCACGTGGTAGGTTCGGCCGCTGGACAGATGCGCGCGCCGGCCACTCATGCGTTTGATGATTTCGGCGTCATCCACGTTAATCTCAACCACATAATTAACAAATATCCCAAAATCTCGCATGGCATTGGCTTGTGGAATAGTGCGTGGGAAGCCATCTAAAAGATAGCCGTTGGCGCAGTCGCTTTGTTCAACCCGATTTTTCACCAAACCAGTAATTATTTCATCTGAAATTAGGCCGCCCTGGTCCATCACCTTCTTGGCTTCTAAGCCGAGCGGTGTTCCTGCTTTCACAGCAGCGCGCAACATATCGCCAGTGGATATCTGCGGAATGTTAAAATGTTCGGTAATGAAAGTGGCTTGAGTGCCTTTACCGGCCCCGGGGCCGCCAAGAAGAATAAGTCTCATACGTTTGCCTATAAATGGATCCAGAATGTTAATTCCAGTGGTGTGCGAATCGGCGACCGTAATTTAGCACAATCTTTGAGCAATTCATAAGCCCAATGCGACCTGTGTTGCCTGTGCTTTCCAAATAGCAGTGAACATCAAGCAGAACCGCGCTAAGATACGATACCACTTAACGCTGCTAATTCGTTTAGTAGCAGGGCTTTGATCCATGGCGTGACCTGTGACCACCACCGACGATATTCATAGAACAATTAATAACTATCCACAGGATGCACTCGCAGATAGTGCAGATATAGACGTGATTAATATCAATGACTCGAGCACTCTGGATGAAGTGTTTCGTGAGCGTGTACGGCGCAGCTCGGAAAAAATCGCATTTACTCAGTTTGATCGAGCTCGCCAACAGTGGGTTGGGCTGAATTGGGCTGAGCTTGCTTCTGAAGTAGAACGCTGGCAGGTGGCCCTTCGCGACAGCGGCTTGGTTAAGGGAGATAGAGTGGCTATATGTTACCGAAACTCCATTGAATGGGTTGTTTTCGATCAAGCGGCATTGCGTTTGGGCTTGGCTGTAGTGCCGCTTTACCTTGCTGATAGGCCCGATAATCTTGCCTATGTTTTGTCTAATTCTGGTGCCAAGCTCGTATTGTTTGAAAGCAGCGCGCCGTGGGCTCAGGTACTTGCCACTGGCGTAAATGTGTCTTGTGTTGAAACCGTACTTGTTTTTACCAACGAGTCGGACACCAGCACCTTGGTGAGCAGTTGGCTGCCCCAACAAGGCCAACATTTGGAACGAGGCGTTGCTGAGGCTGATGACCTCGCCTCAATTGTGTACACGTCGGGCACCACAGGCGAATCTAAAGGCGTGATGCTTTCGCACCGCAACATGTTGGCCAATGCGTATAGCGGATTGCGTAGCGTAGCGCTGAAGCCCAGCGATTCGCTTTTATCGTTTTTGCCGTTATCACACACGCTTGAGCGAACCGCTGGCTACTATGCAGCTTTATTGGCCGGAAGCTCGGTTACTTTTAATCGCTCAATAGCCGAACTGTCGAATGACCTCAAAACGATTAAACCCTCGGTTATGGTGGCGGTGCCGCGCATATTTGAACGCGTACACAACCAAATTTATTCTTCGCTTAGAGGCATGAACCCGTTTAAGCGTGCCTTGTTTAAGGCCACTATTCGTGCCGGCTGGAGTAGATTTCGACATGCCCAAGGGATTTCCCCTTGGCACCCCCGCATACTTTTAGCTGGTATATTAGACAAGCTAGTAGCGAGGGGAGTGCGAGAGCGTTTAGGCGGCAATCTTAAATATGTGATTGTTGGCGGAGCTCCCTTGAGTGAGGATATTGCAAAAACATTCATTGCCTTAGGGATACCACTTTTACAAGGCTATGGACTCACCGAATCTAGCCCCGTGGTTAGCGTTAATACCATTGAATCTAATCGACCAGATTCGATTGGCTTGCCGTTGCGAGGCGTTCAAGTAAAGGTGGCTGAGGAAGATGAGTTATGGGTAAAAGGTGAAAATGTAATGCTTGGCTATTGGGCTAATGAACCAGCCACACAGCGATGCATTGTCGAAGATGACGAAGGCCGATGGTTACGAACGGGTGACTGTGCGGCCATCGATGAGCAGGGTTTTATAAGAATAATTGGTAGAATTAAGGATATTCTGGTTCTCGACAATGGAGAGAAAGTTCCTCCATCAGCCATCGAGTCCGCTATTTTGTGTAATCCATTATTTGAACAAGTTATGTTAGTGGGCGAAGGTAAGCCATTTTTGGGAGTGCTAGTGGTGCTTAATCCCGATGAGTTCTCCAGTCTTTGTAGGCGCCGAAGATGGGCTGCTGATGCTTATCCAGAAAAAGACTTGAACACCTATCTTTTGCGCAAAATCGCTGAGCAAATGAAGCGCTTTCCCGGCTATGCGCGCGTGCGGCGGGTGCACGTGTGCGGCAGTGAATGGAACGTCGAGGAAGGATTGCTGACACCAACTTTGAAGGTCAAGCGCCCAGCGGTAATGCAGCGTTTTGAACACCAAATAGAAAGTTTTTATGTAGGCTGGAGCGGGCCTAAAGGATGAAGCGTGAGGTAGTGGTGCTGGCGCTCTTTTTGTTCGCTATTAGTGGGTGCAATGTTAACCAGCCGCCATTAAGCAACTACAAGGACGCACGTAAAGTATTTTGGAGTTCGGTGTATCCTAGTTCAGGTCAAACCCTCTATTGTGGTCTTGGCTTTGACAGCTCACGTCGCTCGGGGATAAACGTCGAGCATGTGTTTCCCATGTCGTGGGCTACTAAGGGATTGAATTGTGGTACACGCAAACAATGCCGCGCATCCAGCCAACGATTTAATATTATTGAAGCCGATTTGCATAATCTTTACCCTGCGCGCGAGGACATCAATAAAGCACGCTCTAGCTTTCGCTTTGGAGAAATTCGCGGTGAGATTCGGCGCTTTGGTCGCGATTGTGATTTTGAAGTTAGTTCATCTGAGAGCATCGCCGAGCCTGCACCCAAGGTGCGAGGCGAGGTGGCAAGAGCCATGTTCTATATGGCTGACAGGTATAAGGCTGAGGGTTTAGTGATTTTTAAGTCTCAGGCTAGAGTGCTATTAAAATGGCATAAAGCTGACCCTCCTACAGAGCAAGAAAGATTGCGTAATGATCGCATTGAGTTATTGCAAGGCAACCGAAATCCTTTTATTGATAATCCTGCTGAGCTTACTAAATTAGCGCAAGCGGGTCGCTTTTTCTAAGCGATAATCAACGCACATTTTTTGTTCTATTTTTAATGTCTAGGTATAGGCTGTTTGTATGCTCGTTTAGGAGGATTTTATGTTGATTAGTAGTTTAAAGCCACACATTCTTGATGTGCCTTTTTCAGTCAAATTATTGATTATTGTTATGTTGGCCATTTTGCTTAACGCCTGTTCCGATGGCGGCATGGAAGTGAGCAGTACATTTAGCAATACAAAAGATATTAAACCGGGCGCGCTGGTCTACTTCAACGAGCAAGTCGTTGGTGAGGTAATCGATGTGGCACCTGTGGGCAGTGGTTCCCGGGTGGCGATTACTCTCAACGCCCAAGTTCTAAACGACTTGTCGAGCAGTTCGGCGCTTGTAGTGAATCGCCTGAAAGAGGGAGCGCCGCTTGAAATTTACAATCGAGACACACAAAACAGCGAACCGCTGAGTGCCGGCCAAGAGCTACGAGGCTTGGATTCTATGGTTCAACTTAGTGCTTGGATGGTCGGTAACGCAATTCAACTCGGCGCGGGCAGCGTCTCTGCATATGTACAAGCGTTTCAGGAGTATTTGAAGAGTGATCAATTCCAGCAAGAAAAAGATAATTTTCAAATTGAGGTCAATGGTGCTGCAATTACTGCGGCCGACGCTATACAAGCTGTAGAGCAAGATCTGAATAAAGCGATGGATCAACTGCTTGCATCAGAAGATGAAGTAGTTGCTGCGGTCGAAGAGCTTGCTAATGAACTCTCGCCGGTGGTAGAGGAGTTAAGCAAAAGCAGTGCGAAACTGGCTGATGAATTGGAAAGATTTGCGGTTGGCCTTGAGGCGACTAGTGAAACCGGGCAGCAGTCTGGTCAGAAGTTATTAGATAGTCTGATTGTGATGCTGGAAAAATTGAACGACAGCATTGAACAAGGTGCTGCTAAACCTAAGGTAGAGCAAGCGCTGCCCAGTGATTAATACCAGTCGACTGATGGGTCATTTCGGCAGCGTGTAAATAGTTGGTTCTAGCTCCTATCTAATTTGGCCCAAGTGTCTCTTAAACTGACGGTTCTATTAAGGACTAATTTTTCTGCTTTGCTGTCCACCGGATCGAGACAAAAATAACCCACACGCTCGAGCTGGAATCGGTCCTCATTGACGGCATCCAAGATCGATGGTTCTATTTTTGCTTGGCGGTGCACTAGCAACGAATCTGGATTGATCAGTGCTACGAAGTCCTCAGCAGCGCCCGGGTTGGGTTCAACAAACAAGCGATCATAAACGCGAACCTCTGCGTCAACAGCGTGCTGCGCACTCACCCAGTGGAGGATCCCTTTAATTTTTCGACCATCCGAAGATTGGCCCTTGGCCGTCAATGGATCGTAGGTGCAACGGAGTTCTAGTACATTACCCGCATCATCCTGAACCACCTCATTACAGGTGATGGCGTAACCATAGCGTAAGCGAACTTCTCGACCTGGGCCTAAGCGGAAAAATTTGGCGGGGGGATCAAGCATAAAATCATCTTGGTCAATATAAACTTCGGGGCCAAAGGGGATTTCTCGCGTGCCCATGCTTTCGTCTTTAGGGTGATTTTTAACCGTGAAAGTCTCTGGTTGCCCTTGTGGATAATTTGTAATCACTACCTTGAGTGGCTTGAGCACTCCAAATACTCGTTTCGCAGAGCCTTCTAAATCCTTTCGAATGGCGTTCTCAAGTACCGCCATATCAATGGTGCTGTCTTTTTTGGTCACGCCGATTTCAGCGCAAAAGTCACGTATTGATTGTGGGGTGTAGCCGCGGCGGCGCATTCCCACCAAGGTGGACATGCGCGGATCATCCCAACCATTTACGTGCCCTTCATGCACTAATTGAATCAATTTGCGTTTGCTTGCTAAGCTGTATTCGAGATTGGAGCGGCCAAACTCGATTTGCTTGGGCATGGCTTTGCCTTTCTCACCAACCAAGTTCTCGCCCATGCTTATATTACCCAAAAACCAATTGTACAGCTCTCGATTGTCTTGAAATTCCAAGGTACACAGGGAATGGGTGATCCCCTCCAAGGCATCGGATATGCAGTGGGTGAAATCGTACATTGGGTAAATACACCATTTATCTCCAGCACGATAATGGTGCGCATAGCGAATGCGGTAGATAATTGGGTCACGCATCACAATGTTTGGTGACGACATATCGATTTTAGCGCGCAGAGTGTACTGCCCTTCTGCAAACTCTCCCGCACGCATCTGCTCAAACAAGTCCATGCTCTCCTGTACTGGTCGGCTGCGGCTCGGGCTGTTTTTGCCAGGCGCTGTCAAACTGCCACGGTATTCACGCATCTGCTCAGCATTTAGATCGTCTACATAGGCGAGGTCTTTGCTGATAAGTTCGCAGGCGAAGCCATACAAAGCATCATAGTAATCTGACGCATAACACAGCTTTTCCCATTCAAATCCAAGCCAAGCAACGCTTTCTCGAATCGCTTCCATGTACTCTAAGCTTTCCTTTTCGGGATTGGTGTCATCAAAGCGTAAATTACACTTTCCTTGTAAGTCTGCGGCTAGGCCAAAATTCAAGCAGATCGACTTAGCGTGTCCGAGATGCAGATATCCGTTCGGCTCTGGCGGAAAGCGTGTGTAAATGTAGTCGTGAATACCATTTGCAATATCATTTTTGGCGATACTGCGAATAAAGTGGTTTGCTGGGGGCTTGCTCATAAAGTTGGGTTAAGCGTTTGGAATTAGCAGGGCATTATAGGCGAATGCTGGCCCAAGAGCGCTAAAAGCTTACACTTTAAGTGCTTTTTTGCGTCAGAGAAACGGCGCTATTTTGCAAAACAGGTGTTGCCAGCGAAATATTGGATCGTTGCGCTTCGGCCAAGATATAGGATCGGTATATTTGCTTAATATAGAGCAAGCGTTTTACATCCTTAATGTAGTAATAGACAGCCCAGGTTACGGCATAATCGCCAGTCGCAAAAACTAATATCTCGGGGTCAAATTGTTCCTCGCGAGTGCTTTCAGCTTCATCAATAGCAGCGAAGGCGCGTTTCATCATAGCCGAGACTTCTTCTTGAGAATGATGATAATCAATATTGAAAAACATTCTCTCTCTCAGGCCTTTGGCGGAAGCAAAGCGAGATAGGTTTTGTAGCCCGTAATCGCGTAGCTTTGCATTGCGCACCATCAATCGATGATTATTGGCTAAATCCAAACATTCAGTATGGAATAATTTTGTGCGAAAGATGCTAGCGACTATTTTCTCTCCATCCATATTGAATTGAATTACGTCGCCCTCTTCGCATAGGCGGCTATTGAGGATAATCAGGCCACTAATAATGTCGGGAGCCCATGACGCTTGCGTCATGGCTAGAAAAATGCCGATGATCCCAACTGCCCCGCCTGCTTCCAGCAAGGAATTTAAGCCCAAAATTTGTAAGCAGCTGACGATAGCAATAATAGTCATGACCGCAGCCACCACCAAACTCAGACCACGACTTGAATAAGTATCGGAAATATTTACCCTGTTCTTGCTGGTGCGCACTTTGCCAAATCGCTGCCGCACGAAGAAATTAATAATGTGGGTAAACAAGAACGCAAAATAGATCACAATCAGGCATTGCGTAATATTGGAAAGCCAATCGTTCTTATGCAGGCCAAATACGTTGATGATTACTGCCATGATGATTAAAAAATTCAGTACTCGCATCATGCTTGCGCGCGTACTAAGCCCGTCATCGTCATTCAGCCACCGCGATATAGGGTGAGCAGCAAAGAACAATACCAAGCTCGCCGCGATGGTAAACAAATCCATTTGCGTAAAGGCGCTAAAAATTTCGGTGATTGAATTCTCCATATCTTGTCATTATAGAGACTAAATCGGTCTCGGCAAATCAGTTGGGGGCGGCCATTCACTCAATCTATGTTTGCAATGGCATGTTTAGCAGATCTCCTTCGCTGGCATAATCAGGCGTGATTCGTATAATCACTGCAGATAAAAGCAACATCATTACTTTCGGGAGTAAAATTTTATGATTATCAGTATTCCTAAGGAGTCCTATTCAGGCGAGAAACGGGTGGCGTTAACACCTGAATCGGCAGGCCATATTCAAAAGCTTGGTCACCAATTACGCATTCAAGCTGGCGCTGGTCAAGCCGCTGAGTTCAGTGATGCAGAGTACCAAGAAGCCGGTGTGACGATAGTTAATGATGAAGCTATTTGGACTGGCACTGATATCGTCATGAAGGTGCGTGGTGTTAGCGAAGATGAACTAACTAAGCTCGCTGCCGGTACCACCTTGATAAGTTTTTTCTGGCCCGCTCAAAATGAAGAGTTGATGGCTAAGGTGGCTGCCGCCAAGGTAAACGTGATTGCAATGGACTGCGTACCCCGACTGTCTCGGTCACAGAAAATGGACGCATTAAGTTCAATGGCGAACATCGGCGGTTATCGTGCAATTGTTGAAGCTGCAAATCAGTTTGGCCGTTTTTTTACTGGCCAAATCACCGCCGCTGGTAAAGTACCACCCGCAAAGGTGATGGTAATAGGTGCCGGTGTTGCCGGCCTCGCAGCAATTGGCGCAGCTAAAAGCATGGGGGCGATTGTTCGAGCCTTTGATACGCGCCTTGAAGCCAAAGAGCAGGTTGAAAGCCTTGGTGCTGAGTTTTTAGAACTTGAGTTCGAAGAAGACGGTTCAGGCGATGGCGGTTACGCCAAAACCATGAGTAAAGAATTTATTGACGCTGAAATGGCGATGTTTCGAGAACAGTGCAAGGAGATTGACATTATTGTCACCACCGCATTGATTCCCGGCCGACCTGCTCCAGAGTTAATTACCACCGACATGGTCGAGAGCATGAAGTCTGGCAGCGTGATCGTTGACTTGGCGGCAGAGCAAGGCGGCAACTGTAAGTTATCTGAAGCCGACAAAATTATTACTCACAACGGTGTCAAAATCATTGGTTACACTGATTTGCCGAGCCGTTTGGCAACCCAGGCATCGCAGCTTTACTCTACTAATTTGCGACATATGTTGACTGACCTAACGCCAGACAAGGACGGCGTGATCGACATTAATATGCAGGACGAAGTAATACGCGGCGCAACCGCCGTTAAGGATGGAGAAGTCACTTGGCCAGCGCCAGCGCCGACACTTTCGGCTGCTCCTAAAGCTGCTCCTGCTCCGGCGACTGCTATGCCAGAGCCGAAGCCTGAGTTGAGTGCAGCCAGCAAAGCGAAGATGACCTTCGCGGCTATGGGAGTTGCCCTTGCTGCGCTGTTGGGCGTTGGTTCAGTTGCCCCGCCTGACTTTATGAGTCACTTCACAGTGTTTATTTTGGCTTGTTTTGTGGGTTATCAAGTTATTTGGAGCGTAACCGCTTCCTTGCACACACCACTAATGAGTGTGACCAATGCGATTAGCGGCATTATTGTTGTGGGTGCCGTGTTACAAATTTCGTCTCCCTCGGATTTAGTCGTGGGCCTCGCCTTTATTGCCACACTGATTGCATCAATCAATGTTGTGGGCGGGTTTTTAGTCACTCAGCGTATGCTGAAAATGTTTAGTAGAGATTAGGGGAACAATCATGGCTATGGGAACTATTACAGCGGCTTATATCGCCGCAGCAATTTTATTCATCTTAAGTCTTTCAGGCTTGAGCAATCAAGAGACTGCTAAACGCGGTAATTGGTACGGCATTATTGGTATGGGACTTGCCATCGTCGCAACTATTTTAAACCCAGCGGTTAGTAGCTATTCGTGGTTGATTATTGCGATGGTCGTAGGGGGAGCAATTGGCGCTCGTTTTGCGGCAAAGGTAGAGATGACACAAATGCCAGAATTGGTCGCTATTTTGCACAGTTTTGTGGGCTTGGCGGCAGTGCTAGTTGGCTTCGCCAGTTATTTCGACCCCAATAACAACCTAATGGGTGTTGAACGCACGATTCACAATGTTGAGGTCTATCTTGGTATTTTAATCGGTGCCGTTACCTTTACTGGCTCGGTGATCGCCTTTGGTAAATTGAGTGGCAAGCTCAGCAGCACGCCGTTGCTGTTACCAGGCCGGCACTTATTGAACCTTAGTTGGTTAATTCTGTCGATCGTCATTGGCGCGTATTTTATTGGCGCTGATCACAGTGTTGGCACCACCCTGCTTATAGTAATGACCATGTTGGCATTTGCCTTTGGTATACACATGGTGATGGCAATTGGTGGCGCAGATATGCCGGTGGTCATTTCTATGTTGAATAGCTACTCTGGATGGGCTGCTGCAGCGACTGGCTTTATGTTGTCAAACGATTTACTAATCGTGGTAGGAGCGCTAGTGGGTAGTTCGGGCGCTATTTTGAGCTACATAATGTGCCGCGCCATGAATCGTAACTTTGTCAGTGTAATTATGGGTGGTTTTGGAACCACCAGTGGCGGCGGTGATGATGAAGTGGGCGAACAAGGTGAGGCGATAGCAATTCAGGCGGATGAAGTCGCTCAGTTAATTGGTGATGCAAAAGAAGTGGTGATTGTGCCTGGTTACGGCATGGCAGTAGCTAATGCACAGCATCCGGTTTCTGACCTTGCAAAAATGCTCAAGGATCGAGGTGTAAACGTGCGATTTGCGATTCATCCGGTGGCTGGTCGTATGCCTGGGCATATGAATGTGCTGTTGGCCGAAGCTAATGTTCCTTATGACTTGGTGCTCGAGATGGATGAAATTAACGATGAACTAGCACAAGTGGATGTGGTGATGGTGATCGGCGCCAATGACATTGTGAACCCTGCAGCCTTAGAGAACCCCAACAGTCCTATTGCGGGAATGCCCGTATTGGAAGTTTGGAAAGCCAAAACTGTGATTGTTTCCAAGCGCAGCATGGCAACTGGATATGCCGGCGTGGAAAATCCATTGTTCTTCAAAGAAAACACACGAATGCTGTTTGGCGATGCCAAAGACAGCGTGGACGCGATTCGCGCTGCTTTGTAAGTACTTATGTAGCCTTACTATAAAGCCAGTTACGAAAGTAACTGGCTTTTTTATATTCAGGTCTTACATGACCTAAAAACAGCTTTTTGATACACTCGCGCCGATGCCAAGTTCAAGTAAAAAAATAGATCGCAGTTTTTGTGTGGCCCCCATGTTGGACTGTACCGATCGGCATGAGCGCTACTTACTGCGGCTTATTTCAAAGCACGCAGTTTTATACACCGAGATGGTCACCACTGGCGCCATTATTCATGGCGATCAACCGCGTTTTCTAGACTTTGATGGCAGCGAACACCCAGTTGCGCTGCAGCTCGGTGGTAGCGATGTGGGCGATATGACGCGCTGCTCTGAAATAGCTCAAGAGTGGGGCTATGACGAGGTAAATATTAATGTAGGCTGCCCGAGTGACCGGGTGCAATCTGGCAGTTTTGGGGCGTGTTTAATGCAATCGCCCGATCTTGTGGCGCAAAACGTCAAGCAAATGCGAGCCGCAGTTGATATTGACGTCACGATAAAATGCCGAATCGGGGTGGATGAGCAGGATCCGCAATACGCGCTCTGGCAGTTGGTCGACGCCAGTGCCAACGCAGGTTGCTCGGTCTTTTTAGTGCACGCTCGTAAAGCTTGGCTGAAAGGTTTAAGCCCAAAAGAAAATAGAAATGTGCCTCCCCTCGACTACGAGCTGGTCTACCGCCTAAAGCAAGATTTTCCAGAGTTAGAAATAGTCATCAATGGTGGCATTAATACGATTGACCAATGTCATATGCATCTTGAGCATGTTGATGGAGTCATGATGGGCAGAGAAACCTATTCAAACCCCTATATCCTAGCTGAAGTGGATCAAGCGTTTTATGGCAGCGATTCTATTGCAAAAACACGCGACCAGATTATGCAGCAATACATCGATTATGTAGATGTAAGATTGGCAGCAGGAAATCGCTTAAACCATTTGTCAAAGCATGTTGTTGGCTTATATCACGGTGAGCCCAAGTCACGTCTATGGCGCAGACACATTAGCGAAAATGCGCATCTGCCAGGATCGGACTCATCGGTTTTAAAAAACGCGTATGCAAAAATGTTGAGTGCTTAGTTCCTTGCAAGCCGTTAATCTTTAGTTCATCTAATCAGGGTTAAGCTAGTCCTGCTGCTAACATGGCGTTAGCACATCACCGAAAATAATTATGTTAACACTCTTAAGATGCTTGGCCGGCTTTGCATTGAGTTTGCTTTTTTTATTGGCCGTGGCTGCGGTGATAATCCCGCGAGTGGTTGATCCGAATGACTTTCGTGACGAAATAGCTCTTTTGGTTAAGGACCAAGCTGGCCGCGAACTGACCTTGAAAGGCGATTTACAGGTATCGGTATTCCCATGGCTGGGAATCAAAACACAGGGATTGAGCTTGGCACAGCCGAGTCGTATCAGCGGCACTATGCTTGAAGTTGAAGCTGCGCAGCTGCGCGTGAAGTTGCTGCCGCTATTTAGTCTTCGTGTAGAAGTTGATACCGTGGTTTTACAATCGCCTATTATAAGACTGGTTACTCTTACTGACGGCTATGACAGTTTTTCTGAACTCGGCGCTGATGCCAGCGCGGCAAACCAACAGGCCGACACTAATGCCGATAGCGCAACTGCAGCGGTAGCACTCGTAATTCAAGGTTTAGAGATGAGCAATGGTCAGATTGTTATCGACGACCGCGAAACTGGCAGTCTCACTGAGTTAACTGATTTAAATGTGAGTACAGGTAATTTACTCGGTGCCGAGTTAGCGAGTATTGTCGCAAGTGGAAAACTTAAAGATGCTACTGGGGCTGCGGACACTGTGTTTGATCTCACCGCTTTGGCGAAAATTGACACGCAGACTTTAGGCTTGGAAATTAGGGATTTAAACAGTGAAGTGGTGCTGGGCAAGCAAGTTATGCAACTTAGTTTTGAGAGTTTTTATTTCCAGCAAACCCAAGAAGTTTTAATAAATGGATTTCAGGCCGAGGTGTTTGCTGTCTTGGAATCATCTCAAAGCATTCAGGTGTCTGCTAAAACGATCGCGGCGAACCTTGATACCCAGCTTATTAGGGTGCCACAGATGAATGCCTCATTTGGTGAGCTAAATGGGTTTATTAACGATCTAACACTCAGAAATTTCGCCAACGATCTAAAAACTAGCGGTGATGTATCGGTGCCTGGGTTTGATGCGTCGAAGCTTGTACAAGGGTTGGGCCCCGAGCTAGCGCCTACTGACCCGCTGGCTTTGAAAAATGTGGCAGCGGAATTTTATTTTTTGGCGGGAACAGATAGTGCCGAATTATCTAAGTTAAATCTTATCATTGATAAAACAACTTTAACGGGCTCGGCTAAGGTGAACGGTTTTGCTGCTCCGTCTTACAACTTTGACCTATCCCTTGATCAGCTTGATTTGGATCGATACCTCGTACAATCCGAGGAATCTGAGCAGCCAGCTGAAGTAGGCAGCGGCAGCCAGGCACTGCTCGTGCCTATGGCGATATTTAAGGATGTAAATGCAAACGGACGCTTTCGAGCCCAGCAAGTAATCTCAGGCGGTTTAAAGTTGGACAATATTGACGTTCAGGTTGAGTCTTCGCCTGGCCAAGTGAAGATCACACCTAAAGCAGATCTTTATCAAGGTAAGTTAGGTGGCGAAATTGCGTATGTGGAGATAGGTGAGCGGTCGGAGTTAAAGGTAAAAAATGAAATAGACTTGGTGGCACTTGGTGAATTGTTGAATGCAGCCGAGCTTACTGATCAGTTATCTGGTATTGGCTCACTAGTGCTAAATTTGCTTGTTACGGAACAAAATGGTGTGCAAAGTAATTCAGGAACTATCAAGGTGCTGGCAAAAAATGGAGCGATTCAAGGCGTAGATATCAAGAATATTGTTGATCAAGGTTATGTTCGCTACCAACAGCTAAAGGGCAAAGAAGTGGGCCCTAGTGGTGGTGAATCAACAATCAGCGATGAAACCAAGTTTGCTGAGCTTTTGGGTACTTTCCACCTCAACAACTCAGTGCTAAGCAATGATGACTTCTCCTTAAAAGCGCCTCTGTTCAGGGTGGGTGGGGCAGGCACAATAGATTTAGAACGTGAGACGATTGACTATTCTATTGAATTCTCAGTGGTCAGTTCTACAGATGGGCAAGGCGCTCAAGCCTTCGATAAACTTAAAGGCATCACTATACCCATTAGGCTGAGTGGTTCCCTAACTGCGCCTGATTACTCTCTGGATATGAACGCTTTGTATAAGGGTTTAGTCAAAAACGAACTTGAATCTAAGAAGGCGCAGTTGATTAAGGAAAAGTATGGCATTGAAGACGGCGAAAATCTTTCTACCAAGGATATTTTCAAACAAATACTGATTCGCAAAGCGACACAGAAAGATCATGAGGCCGGTGGCCGCGAACAACCAATTGAAGACATTGGCAGCAGGTCAGCAGAATCGCAAGTCTCGTTTGAACAACAAACCTCGTCAAGTGAGGTAATTGAAGATGTCTCTGCCAACCCTGATGCGCCACAAGAACCCGAAAAATCAGCGAAGGAGCAATTAAAGGATGACTTAAAGACTAGACTACTTGAAGGCCTGTTTAATTAAGTCTTGCTGGATCGTAAAAATAAGGTTTTTTTGCTCTTGCTGCGCGTGTAAAATTGATTCTCCTGTAAAGAATTCACAAGCAACCACTAATGTCTGACAAAAGCCTCAATAAACATAGTTCTACGATCACCCAGCCTAAATCTCAGGGCGCAGGACAAGCCATGCTGTATGGCACTGGCCTAACTAGAGATGACATGAATAAGGCGCAGGTTGGCATTGCCAGCGTGTGGTGGGAAGGCAACACCTGCAATATGCATTTAAACGATTTAGCCGCACATGTGAAAACCGGTGTGGTTGATTCTGGCATGGTCGGTATGCGCTTTAATACTATTGGTGTGAGCGATGGCACCACCAATGGCACCACTGGAATGGCGTATTCTCTTCAATCGCGTGACATCATTGCGGATTCGATCGAGACGGTTGTTTGTGCGCAATTTTATGACGGTTTGATTGCAATCCCTGGGTGCGACAAAAACATGCCCGGTTGCATGATCGCCATGGCGCGGATTAATCGCCCCTCGATTATGGTATATGGCGGCTCAATAAAGCCAGGTCACCATAATGGTGAAACGCTCGATATTATTTCAGCCTTTCAAGCGTATGGTGAATTTTTGGTTGAGACCATTAGCGACGATGATCGCCAACAAATTATCGAAAAATCTTGCCCTGGGGCTGGCGCCTGCGGCGGTATGTACACGGCCAATACCATGGCCAGTGCTATTGAGGCACTCGGTATGAGTTTACCTTATAGTGCTTCGGCGCCTGCGGTCGACGCAGAAAAAATAGCCGAGTGTGAGCGCGCTGGCGCAGCGCTTAAGCATTTATTGGAAATTGATTTGAAACCGCGTGACATTATGACGCGCGACGCTTTCGAGAACGCCATGGTGATCATTACCGCGCTTGGCGGATCCACTAATGCTGTATTGCATTTGATAGCAATGGCAAGAGCGTTGGATATTGATTTAACCGTTGATGATTTTCAATCGGTGAGTGATCGCGTACCATTTCTCGCGGATCTCAAGCCGAGTGGAAAGTACGTTATGTTGGATTTGCATAATATTGGAGGAACTCCAGCGGTGATGAAATATTTGCTTGAGGAAGGCTTTCTTAATGGTGATTGCATGACAGTTACCGGTAAAACTCTGGCCGAAAACCTTGCAGATTTGCCAGCATTAAAAGACGGTCAAGACATTATTAGGCCAGTAACCGATCCTATAAAGCGCACTGGCCACATTCAGATTTTAAAAGGAAATTTGGCACCTGGAGGGTCAGTTGCAAAAGTGACTGGTAAGGAAGGTGAGAAATTTGTTGGGCCAGCCAAAGTGTTTGATGGCGAGCAAGATATGATCGCTCAGCTAGAGCAGGGCCATATAGTAAAGGGAGATGTAATCGTTATTCGCTATGAGGGGCCTAAAGGCGGCCCTGGCATGCCAGAAATGCTGAAACCAACATCTGCAATTATGGGTGCCGGCTTGGGCGAACACGTGGCAATGATCACCGACGGTCGTTTTTCAGGCGGATCACATGGCTTTATTGTCGGCCATGTGGTGCCAGAAGCTCAGGAGGGCGGTGCTATCGCATTGGTCAAAAACGGCGATATGGTGACCCTTGATGCGGTCAACAATAAGATCGAAGTTGATGTGTCTGACGATGAACTGCAAGCTCGCCGCGATGCTTGGCAGGCACCTGAACTCAAGGCAAAGCGCGGCACCCTGCACAAGTACATTAAGCTTGTAAAGGACGCTTCTACGGGTTGTGTGACAGACGAGTAAACACACATTGTATGGTTGGTGAATTCATAAAATAAACATCGAATAATTCACCAACCGTCTAACAAAGACGTTTAAAGTAAAAACCGTGAAACGACCCACCAGCAAAGCCCACTAACCTAATCCAGCTGAATTTCACCACTCCGTATATGCAGTAACTATCTAACTATAAAAGTAAATTCAACCGCGCCCTGAGAGTAATTGAGGATGGGGCTGGACCCTGTGGTAAACAACCGTGTCAAATTCTTCTGGTATTCGGGTCGATTCAGACCAAACCCAAAGGTCCAAAATCAGCTCTCACGCGAACGCCCTCGCGTGTACTAAATGTGGGGCAACAAAAGTAGCGAAATCACATCCAAAGAGCTTGGCTGAGTTTACCATGCGTTTTATCCCAAGGCGCCCGTATCGTTGCTTGCACTGCTATCACTGATTCTGGAAATGGGAAGGTCTGTTTGCTAATCGCAAACATGCGACCGTCTGGGTTGCGATTTTAGTTATCTTAGGATTGCTGTTGTTCGCGCAATTTATGTCCACCAAGAATCCACCCGAGATAGGGCCAGCTTATGAGGGGAATGTATCTACTGACCCCCTGACCCCCTGACTCCCTGACGCACAAGCGCCAGTGTCTCGGGGGGTAAGCTTATCTGGCATTTCCTCGGCCAAGCCGTTCACTAAAAACCAACAATATTTGGTCAATGCCAAACCGCTTACTCCTGAGCAACTAGAGCGAAAAATGGTTCAAGCAAGGACACAGGATGCATACGCAACACGTGTGGATAAAGCCAGAAAAACCCGTTTGCAAAATACCATGTCGGCGCAGAGCGCTGAGCTAGAGTGCTTACTAAAAGTCGATATTGGATACCATATTGAAAATTGACGTAAGGCGTGGCAGGCGGGAAGTGTGGAAAAATACCTCGAGCTTCACAGCGAAAATTTCAGGCCGTCAAATGGTGTAAATCGGGAAAAATGGGAAGATTCGGGCCGTCAGCGCGTTGAGCCAAGCAAGAAAATTTCTCTTGAATTGAGTGAATTCGAAGTGCAATTTGTAGATAATTACACTCGCGGCACGGTGACTTTTGATCAATCATATGTTGCAGGATCGCTACCAAGAAATCAGCCGCGAACAACAGGTCTTGCTAAAGCAGCAGCAAGAGTGGAAAATTGTATCTGAAACCGAAATTAACAAATAGCGCCTGTCTTCGGCTTGCGCTCGTGAGCTACTATCGATAATTCCAACACCACCTATAAACCACTGGCCGATCGTCTTCGTCCAAAGACTTTATCTGAAGTGGTTGGCCAACCGCAGTTGCTGGCTAAGAACAAGCCTCTTAGAACTGCTATCGAAACTGGCAAGTTGCATTCAATGGTCTTTTGGGGGCCACCAGGCACAGGCAAAACCACTCTTGCAAAATTATTGGCTGAGCACAGTGATGCCAGCTTTGTTTCAATTTCAGCGGTATTGTCAGGCGTAAAAGATATTCGTGAGGCAGTACAAACTGCTCGTGATAAGCAGCTTGCAGGTTTGGGTAACACCGTGTTATTTGTGGATGAGGTGCACCGGTTTAACAAGGCCCAGCAAGATGCATTTTTGCCGCATATTGAGGATGGGACTATTTTGTTTGTTGGTGCAACCACCGAAAACCCGTCCTTTGAGCTAAATAATGCTCTGCTCTCAAGAGTTAGAGTTTATGTTTTACAATCGTTGCGCACGGCCGATGTTGTAACGCTCCTTGATCGTGCGCTAAGTGACGCTGAGTTTGGCCTTGGTGAATTAAATCTGCAGATGTCGACAGACGATAAAGCAATGCTAGCAGAAATGGTTGATGGTGATGCTCGCCGTGCGCTGACCATGTTGGAAATCGCAGCAGATCTTGCCGAAGACCAGGTAATTAGCGGTCAATTGATAAGCGAAATCATGGCCGGCGGAAGCATGCGGCGCTTTGACAAAGGCGGTGAGGCTTTTTACGATCAAATCTCTGCGATGCACAAATCTGTGCGCGGCTCTGACCCAGACGCTGCGCTGTATTGGATGTGCCGCATGCTCGATGGGGGTTGTGACCCGCGCTACATTGCTCGGCGAGTGGTGCGCATGGCCTCTGAGGATATCGGTAATGCTGATCCACGCGCCTTGCGCTTAGCGTTGGACGCATGGGAGGCACAAGAACGACTAGGCAGCCCTGAAGGTGAACTGGCACTGGCGCAGGCAATTATCTACCTAGCCATTGCGGCCAAGAGTAATGCTGTCTACACGGCGTACAAGAGTGCAATGGCAGTGGTTAAGCAAACCGGTTCTTTAGAAGTGCCAATGCAATTGCGTAATGCACCCACTTCGCTGATGAAAGAGCTAGATTATGGCAAAGGATATCGCTATGCGCATGACGAAGAGAACGCCTACGCGGCGGGAGAAAATTATTTGCCAGATGAGCTTGTTGGCCAATCATTCTACCAACCTGTTGAGCGCGGTTTAGAAATAAAAATAAAAGACAAGATGGCCTATTTGCGCGCTCTGGACCGCAAAGCGCATTCCTAGCTCAGATCACAGGCCATCCGATTATGACCTGCATCCCTGATCAATTTCTTCGATTAGAGGGTAGTGCGCTGCTTGCTTTAGGCTTTGTTTTACGACATCACTGCGCGGGTGACAATGCAAGGCCATTGGCATAGCCAGCGTTGCTGCGTCGTAGATAACCTGGCCTGCGGCATTAACACTACCGATGACCATTTTGGAATAGTCTGCGTTGACAATTAGATCCTGATGGCCCAATCCTTGGCCGGCAATTATATTCTCCAGACCATGAAAAGTACCGCGATTGTATATGTGTACATGGCCACTTAGCAAAGTGCTGACACCTATCTTTTTTAGTGCTTCGATTAACCAGTCACGCTCGCCTAAGCTGCCAATGTCATGATCGCCATTACCACTTGGGTCATGAATTGGTCGATGTGTGAACGCCACAGTATGTTCATACTGGTCAGTGCTGGCAATGAGAGACTGCAAAAGTGCTCCGCGATGCCCAGCCCCATAGGGTAGCGTATTGGCGGCGGTGTCAATATTGACGAAGCGGGTTTTGCCAATAGCAAAAGCATTGTTAAGTGGGCCTATCTCGCTACGAAATTGACTGTGTAACAGGCCGCTGTCATGAAAGTCGTGATTGCCTATACTTACATAGCTTGGAATAGGGCCAGAGTTGAACAAGGCAATTGCTCTAGCATAATCACCCTCTTGATAATTAAAATCACCTAAGTGCAATAAAAAGCGCGCCCCCAGATCAGCAGCACGTTGAATGCACCACTTTAGTTCTTTATCGCCACCGGTATCGCCGATGACCGCAAAAGAATAATCGTTGAGTTCGGGCAATGTCCATTTTAAATCGACACGATCACCAGCAGACAAAGACACAATAAGGTGACGAGTAATGCCTTGTGCTCTTTCTTCAACATTGAAGTTTTCTCCACCAATTAGCTTGGCTTCCGCCGCAAGATTATTGACTTTGAGTTGTAATTTAATGTCGCGCTGAGCTTGAATTACCAACTCTGGTTCAGGCGCATAAGCTCTAATACGAAGTTTCGAGTCCTTAAAGCTATCACTGACTATTAGCTCTTTAGTGTGTGCCAAATAGCCCTCAAACTGGAAGGTATTGGATAGTTCTGTGGGCTCAAAGCTCAATGTTGGGAACCGTATGCCACGCTGATAGCCATAAGCGCAAAGGCCGAGCCCACCCACACCTGCGGCAATTAAAAATCGTCTACGAGACATGATTCCCTGAATAAATATTGCTGGTCATAATTTTACACTGTATAGCTACTGAGCTTTGGGTACTTCAAATATAAACATAGAATCGCCGTCTTCGCCGTTAAAGGTCTGCAGCGATCGCCCGTACTTGAACTGCAAGGTTTGCCTAATTACATCTTTGAGCGTGCTGCTAATGTTGGAATCAAGAGCGACGTAATCAAACGAGTCTATTTGCTTAGTTTTGATAAATTGAAGCATTTGGTCATCGCTATAGAGTTGCGTCAGTGTCCCTTGCGGATCCAAACTCGAATAATGCACAAGTAATTTGTTGTTGCTGTAGATGCTTGAGTTATTCGGAATATTAGCCTTCATCCATAATCCAGCGTCTTTTAGGTAAGTTTTAGTAGTACCGACATTTAAACCGTTGAGTGATGCCAGAGCCAATAATATAAAGGCAAACACAGTAGCATGGCGAGTTTGTAGCTGCTTATTTTTAAATGCCAACCAAAGTTTATCAATCGCAAAGGGAGCAAGAATGAGCATTGTTAATGCTGTGGCCATAGTATAGCGGCTGACCAGAAAACTGTTGTAAAGACTAAATACAGCCAACACCACCAAATTGGTGACTATAAATACCAACCACACACGCTTTAGCAGGCGTGTAGTTAGGGCCCAATCGCGAAGATAGGCAACAATAGCAAATACAAAATAGAACACCGCCATGCGGCGCACTAATTCATAACCAACGTTAAAAAGATTGGTGGTGACAACGCTCAGATAAGCCGCATCTTCCCCAAAGCGCTCCCTGAGATTAGAAAAAAACAGGTCTGAAAGACCGTTGATGTCTTCTCCCTTGAGTTTGGCTATTTCGATCAGCGCGTTGTACTTATCATTCAAGTACCAATACAACAGTGCCACGGAGATGAGCGTAATCGCAAGCGATAGGCCGCTCAAAACCTTCTTCCGATGTGGCATTTGATCGGCGGTAAAGAGAATCAAAAAATACGGGGCAATGAGCAAAAATGCGATGCCTTCAAAGCGAAATAGGCAGCTCAAAATAGCGAATGAGATCCAGCCGACTAGGTGCTTCTTGTCGAGCGTCGAGCAAAAACGGAATATAAAGTAGAGCGACCAAAGATAACAACTCAAATAGCCAAAGTCGCGAATAATAAAGGAGCGGTATTTTGAAATACTCGGGAACAATAAAACCACCACCAATGCAATCAATATAATCCGGCGATTATTTTTTGATAACTCGGCTACGATGCACACAAACGCCAAAGTTAGTGAGGTGATAAAAAATGTATTGAGAATGTAAGCAGCGGTTTCCACTTCTACAAATAGTAGTTTCGAAGTGGCGGCAATAAACAGTGAGTAAAATGGCCAGCTGTAGTAACTGAAGGCTTTAGACCACTCGCCCTGAGTAAAAACGTCTGCGATGGCTAGATAAGTGACACCATCATTATTTATCACGGGGTCAACATAGATACACCATGCAGACAGCAAAATATTAGCCAATATCATGGCGAGAACTAAGAGCGGGCGATCTCGGTACAGCTGATACATACGCTTAGACTATTACTAGATGATTGTGTGAATTGAGGTGTTGGCGCTTAAAATGAAGCCAGATTACAGTATAGATTTGATTCAAAGCTTGCACCGCGCTTCTAGGCTAATAATTTTGCTATTATTCTGATTTAGAGCGGATAAATTGCAAAGCAATCCGCCAGTGAATATTAACACATCTTTGGTGTTTAATACCTTTCAGCCCACGATCTAAATGGTTCCCATAAAATGCAAAAAATTCTTGTAACTGGCGGCGCAGGCTATATTGGCAGCCACACAGCTGTAGCCCTAATAGAGCAAGGTTATCAGCCGGTACTGCTGGACAGTTTTTGCAATAGTTCGCCACTTGTAGTCGATCGTATAAAGCAGATTACCGGCAGTAGCCTTATTGTGGTCGAAGCAGATCTTCGAGATGAGGCTGTTCTTGCCGAGGTATTTTCACAGCACAACTTTGCTGCAGTGATTCACTTTGCTGGACTTAAAGCCGTGGGTGAGTCGGTTCGTCAACCGCTAAGGTACTATCACAACAATGTGTTTGGCTCGCTGCAACTGTTTAAAGCGATGAGTAACGCTGACTGTCGCCGTTTAGTATTTAGCTCGTCGGCCACTGTTTATGGAGACCCCGCCTGTGTGCCAATTACTGAGGATTTTCCGCTCAGTGCAACAAACCCTTATGGCCAGAGTAAGTTGATGATTGAAAAGATTTTGCGCGACACTTATGTGGCGGACCCTGATTGGCAAATCTCAATTTTACGCTATTTTAATCCTGTTGCAGCTCACCCAAGCGGCCTAATAGGTGAGGACCCGAATGGCATACCGAATAATCTTCTGCCTTTTATTGCACAAGTTGGAGTCGGTAAGTTAGATAAGCTTTCTGTTTTTGGTAACGATTATGCAAGCCCTGACGGTACTGGGGTGCGTGACTATATTCACGTTTGTGATCTTGCTAATGCCCATTTAAGCGCATTGCAGGCCCTGTCGAACGAACATGGCTGTGAGGCTTATAACATTGGTACCGGTCGTGGCTACTCGGTGTTAGAGATGGTTGCTGCATTTGAGCGCGCCAGCGGCGTGAAAATCCCCTATTCCATTGAGCCGCGTCGCTCAGGAGACGTGGCTCAATGCTATGCCAATACCGACCGTAGCGCTGCTCAATTGGGCTGGCGCGCGGACTACGATTTAGATCAAATGATGACCGATCAGTGGCGCTGGCAAAGCGGTAACCCTGATGGATATTGATGCCTTGACACAAATTAGACAATTGTAACGCTATGGTAAGAAAAATTGGTTAAGCTGACAAGGTCACTATAATAGACAAAACGGAGGTCTAATCTGTTTTTATGAGGTTTACTATGACTATATCTAACAACCTAAAATTTACACGCGATGGTGCGCAACCCTCTGTGCGCATTAGGCTGCACAGTTGGGTGACCGTTATAAACCCAACAAATCATCGACTATTGCTGCAAGCATGTGATGATTGTGGGGTGGTGAAATCTGAAAATTCCGTTATTCGAAGTTGCAAGGCTGACCGAGGTCTAGGGTTAATATCGCGGTCGCAACAACTGGGTCATGGTCTTGCTGTCTAACGCTTAAGTGTCTTGCAACTCAGTTGCTTGATGCTTTCTCGAAACACACTAGGTGGTCGGCTTCTATGCTAACGCCAATGATATCGCCAATCTCATAATCATCATGACTTGGGACTAGGCTCATCAAATGTCCGCCACCTCTCATTTCTAAGGTGTAAAGGGTTTGTGCCCCCTTAAAAGCTTTTCTCACCACTTCGCCGCGCAAGGAGCTCTGCGGGTTGTAGATCACGTCATCCGGCCTGATTAGTAAATCCACTTCTCTGCCAAGCATTGAAGGTCCGACGGGCTCACCGCGTATTTCTCCAAGATTGCTTATTACCATATCGTGTTCGGCCATGTGACCGGGCAAGAATATTCCGTCGCCAATAAAATTTGCCACGAACCGGTTAGCCGGTGCGTGGTAGAGATCAAAGGAGTGGCCCCATTGCATTAATTGTCCAGCCGACATGACGCCAATTTTATCACCTAAGGCAAAGGCATCGTGCTGGTCATGGGTCACCATGATGGCAGTAATACCCAGTTCTTTTATCAGTACGCGGACTTCGTGACCAAGACTCTCGCGCAGTTCTGCGTCGAGATTGGAAAACGGTTCGTCCATCAATAAAAGCTTGGGTTGGGGTGCGATTGCTCTTGCCAAGGCCACACGTTGGCTCTGCCCGCCTGAGAGTTCATGCGGATAGTTACTCTGTTGGTCGCTCATGCCTACCAATTCAAGCATGTCGGCAGTGCGTTTTTGTCGCTCTGTAGGCTTAAGTTTATGTAATCCAAAAGCAACATTCTGCGCAATGTTTAAGTGTGGAAACAAAGCATGATCCTGGAATACCATGCCAACGTTGCGTTGTTCCGGGCTTAGGCTACGTTGAGGGCCCGATAATAATCTGCCATGCAATGAAATCCGGCCTGCTTGTAAGTTTTCAAACCCACTGATAGCCCTCAAAATAGTGGTTTTTCCACAACCACTAGGGCCGAGCAAGCAACCTAGTTCACCTTCTTTGAGAGAGAAGGAAACACCATCAACGACAGACTTAGCACCATCATAAGAGGCGCTGATGTCTTCAACATTTAGAAATGGGGCGAGCTTAGACATAGCGTTAGCCAAGCAATAACTCCAAAAGCGCTTTTTGCGCATGCAGGCGGTTTTCAGCTTCTTGAAAAACAGCGCTTTGTGGACCTTCAATTACAGAATCACTAACCTCCATTCCTCGATAGGCTGGCAGACAGTGCATAAAGAGGGCGTTGTGGTCAGCAAGAGCCATCAATTGATCATCAACACAAAATCCTGCAAAAGCCTTGAGTCTGTCTTGCTTTTCTTGCTCTTGCCCCATGCTGGCCCAAGTATCGGTAACCACCACATCGGCTTTGTGCACGGCTGCCTGTGGGTCATTTCCAAGCACAACGGACTGTTGATTCCTTACGACTATGTCGGCTTTAGGCTCAAAGCCCTTGGGTGTTGCGATATTGAGAGTAAAACCTAATATGCGCGCTGCATTCATAAAGGAATGGCATACATTGTTGCCATCGCCTATCCAAGCAATTGTTGCGCCTTGAATGTTGCCACGTAACTCCTGCAAAGTTTGCATATCTGCAAGCAGTTGACAGGGGTGATAATCGTCGGTTAAGCCATTAATAATAGGCACACTTGAGTATTGTGCAAAACGCTCAACTTTGTTGTGAGAGTCGGTTCGAATCATCACACCATCGACCATGCTGGAGATGACACGCGCTGTATCTTCTAGGGGCTCGCCACGACCGATTTGTGTGTCGTTAGGGTTGAGGCTCAATGTTCCACCACCCAATTGCCGCATGCCAACTTCAAATGACACTCGAGTGCGAGTCGAGGATTTGCTAAAAATCATCGCCAGGCTTTTGTTCTTCAGCGGTTGATAAATCTCACCTTGGCTATTTTGAGTTTTGAGCTCGACTGCCCTATCAATCAGTCGACTAAGCTGGCTTTGTGTTAGATCATCAAGCGTAAGAAAATGTTGTATTTTCATATTTCTAAGCTATAACGTTTCGATGACGTCAAGGATTGTTTGCGCGCATTGCTTAATCTGTGCGCGCGTAATAACAACCGCAGGAAGCAAGCGAATAACCTTACCTGCGCCTGTAATATTAACCACTAAACCATGCGCTAAAAATATTTTGGCAAGATCCGGATACACATCATCTAGTTCGATTCCAATCATCAGCCCCAGCCCTCTAATATCAACCACTTTGGGGTGCGTGCCTAATTTTTGTTGTAACTGCTTTTTTAGGAAAGCGCCAAGCTCACCAGCCTGCTTAACTAGGTCTTGTTGCACGATGGTGTCTATTACCATGTATGCAACTTGCGATGCGAAAGGACTACCGCCAAAAGTACTGCCGTGGTTACCTGGGCCTATTAAATCTGCCGCGTCGCCACGAGCAGCACAGGCACCTATGGGTATGCCATTACCAAGTGCCTTGGCGCTGGTCATTATGTCTGGCTGGATGCCTTCATGCATATGCGCAAACCATTCTCCGGTTCTGCCCATCCCTGTTTGAATCTCGTCGACGATCATTAACCAATTATTTTGATCGCACAGTTCACGTATTCCGCGCAGATAACCTTCGTCTGGTACCACAATACCAGCTTCACCTTGAATCGGCTCAACCATTACTGCAACTACGTTATGGTTACTACTATGCTCGTTTATGGCGGCTAAATTATTGTAGGCTACATGTTGGAAGTCGGGCACAAGAGGCTGAAAGCCGTTTTGTATATTTGCATTACCGGTTGCCGATAGAGTTGCCATGGTACGCCCGTGAAACGAATCCTGCATGGTGATCACAACTGGATTTTTGATGCCTTTGGAGGCGGCGTATAGGCGAGAAATTTTAATCGCCGCTTCGTTAGCTTCTGCTCCCGAATTGCCAAAAAATACCTTGTCCATTGCCGATATTTCACAAAACCGTTCTCCTAAACGCGCCTGTTCTTGAATGTGGAACAAATTGCTCGTGTGCAGAAGCTTGCTAGCTTGCAAGGAAATTGTTTCGCTGATGGTAGGGTGGGAATGGCCGAGAAATGTCACAGCAATGCCACCCAGCGCATCTAGATATTGGTTGCCCTCTGAGTCCCAAAGAGTGCAAGCCTCACCGCGCACAAAACAGATTGGCAAGCGCGCATACGCGCTCATTAATGCTGGTTCAGCGTGGTGGGCTTGTGGTGATTTGCGAAATCTGTTTAGTAAGGCGTCTAACATATTGGGTCGATAGTGTCGTTTTTTTATGCGGGCCGAAGGATTGAGAAACAAAAAGCGCCCCATGGGCGCTTTTTGGTGACAAGCATTAAGTCTACTCGGTTTAGTTCAATATTAACAAACCTGTTTAACTCGTTGCTAGCGCTACTTGATTGCGTTGCTCTATAAGAAAGCCAGTACCAAAGCCAACACAGCAGTCAAGGCAAGGCTAGAATGGATAACGCCAGTAACAGAAGCCATTGGGCCCTGTTTGCCAACTAGGGCGTTTATCTCAAGCAGTACTACGATAGCCAAAGCTACCCAGAGACCATTATCGATGCCATCTGCGAGATGTTTTTTGTGTGCTGACGCTAGCATGAAATAGGCCATAGGCGCCGAGAACAATACGTTTGTGCGTGAAGCTAGCAATGCCTTAGCACCTGCCGCTGGTCCGTCGCCTTCTTTCATGCCCAACGCTATTTGTTGTGCAGGCCAGATAACCACCCACACATTTAGGAACATAAACGTACCCAATAATGCGCCGACCATGATGTAGTCATTGGCAATTAGAGTTCCGCCTAACTTAGCCAGTAAGTACAAACCGGTCAAGAAGGTGAACATCGCACCCCAACGAAACCACCATAAGGCACTTGGTGCTAGCTTGGCCTTAGCATCGGCTAGTCCTTCTGGCGTTGCGCTTTTAAAGTAGCCGCCTTGAACGAAGTTAAAATAATACAGCATGCCGATCCACGTAATACCGAACAGCAAATGCGCCCATCGTGCAATAAAGTTGATTTCTTCCATTTGGATTACCTTTTAATTTAGTGAAGTGTTAAGTAACAGTTTAATATTTAGCGCGCTCGCGCTGATATGACAAGTTTATACACTTTCTTGAAACATTTCGCACATAATTGTTTGTCTCCAATGCCCCGCCAAGACTTGACCTTTGAGAGTTAAAACAAGACACTACGCGCTCTGTGTAGTTCTGTTATTTTAGCCTAGTAATATGTCAAATATAAAGAAAGTAGTGCTCGCTTATTCAGGCGGCTTAGACACCTCAATTATTCTCAAGTGGTTGCAGGAGGAATATGACTGCGAAGTAGTCACATTCACCGCTGATATAGGTCAAGGTGAAGAAGTTGAACCGGCCCGCGCAAAAGCCGAAGCAATGGGCGTAAAGAGCATCTATATCGATGATTTACGTGAAGAATTCGCTGCTGACTATGTGTATCCAATGATGCGCGCCAATGCCCTCTATGAGGGTGAATATCGTTTAGGAACTTCGATAGCGCGGCCACTTATTGCCAAGCGGCTGATTGAGATCGCCAATGAAACTGGCGCCGATGCGATTTCTCATGGCGCTACAGGTAAGGGCAATGACCAAGTGCGATTTGAACTGGGCGCGTATGCGTTGCGGCCTGACATTCAAATCATTGCCCCTTGGAGGCAATGGGATTTGAATTCGCGCGACAAGTTACTTGCTTATGCTGACCAACATGCAATTTCGGTGGAGAAAAAGGCTGACGGAAAATCACTTTATTCAATGGACGCCAACTTGCTGCATATTTCGTATGAGGGCGGGATATTAGAAGATCCGTGGGCTGAAGCCGAAGATGATATGTGGCGTTGGACTGTCGCGCCTGAAGAGGCTTGCGATGTTTCACAATATGTGGAAATTGATTTTCAACACGGCGACATCGTTGCTATCAATGGCGAACATATGTCACCTGCCACGGTGATGGAGTGGTTAAATAAAGTGGGTGGTGAACATGGTATCGGACGCGATGATATTGTTGAGAATCGTTACGTAGGCATGAAGTCTCGTGGTTGTTATGAAACACCTGCCGGCACCATTATGTTGCGCGCACACCGTGCAATGGAATCAATAACTCTTGATCGTGAAGTCGCGCATCTGAAAGACGATCTAATGCCACGATATGCCAAGCTCATTTACAATGGTTACTGGTGGAGCCCTGAACGAGAAATGATGCAAACCATGATCGACGAATCGCAAAAACATGTGAATGGTACCGTGCGAGTAAAGCTTTACAAGGGCATGGTTTCAATAGCGGGTCGCAAATCTGAAAGTGATTCATTGTTTGACGAGCGCATTGCAACATTTGAAGATGACGAAGGCGCCTACAACCAAGCAGACGCAGAGGGCTTTATAAAATTGAACGCCCTTCGCCTAAGAATCGGTGCGAAACGTCAATAATAGTTTAAGTCATCAGACAAGCCATGCGTTGGGGCTGTCTGTGATTGTGCCGATCCTCAACGAAATTGAGGTGGTGTCTGATTTAGTAAGCAACCTGCGGAGCCTGAATGCCGAACAAATCATCTTTGTGGACGGTGGCAGTAAAGATGGTACCTGTGAGTGGTTGATGGAAAACTGCAAATCCGAGGACACACTTCTTATTCAAAGCAAACCAGGCCGAGCCCTACAAATGAACGCAGGCGCAGCATTAGCAAGTCATGAAATGTTGCTTTTTGTACACGCGGATACGCGGTTGCCATTAGAGGCAAAAACCGAAATTTGTAGAGTTGATAGAGCCAGAATTCATTGGGGCAGATTTGATGTTTGTTTTGATTCAAATAGCACTGCCATGCGAGTAATAGCAGAGTTTATGAATTGGCGCTCTCGCTTGACTCGAGTTGCTACCGGTGATCATGGAATTTACATGCATCGTAGCTTATTTGACGGAGTCGACGGCTTTGATCAAATCGAATTGATGGAAGACGTAGCCATGACTAAAAAGCTTCGACGTATTCTTTGGCCCCACTGTTCTAAAAAGTGTGTCACCACCAGCGCTAGGCGTTGGCAAAAAAACGGCGTGGTTAAAACTGTATTGCAAATGTGGCTGTTGCGCCTAGGCTATTTTGTTGGCATCTCACCTAAGTCGCTTAGCAAAATGTATAGAAATGTTCGTTAAACTTTAGTGCCAGAAATTCCGCTAATACTGTTTGCCAAGGCACCAATTGCAGGCGCAGTAAAGACCCGTTTACAAAGCCATTGCAGCGCACAACAAGCGGCCGAAATTGCAAAGATTCTTTTACAAGAAAGCATTATCAAAAGCACGGATTTTTGGCCCGGCCCGGTGGTTTTGAGTGTCAGTCTTGGGCGAGATAATCCCTTCCTGCAGGAAATGTGTTGTAAATATTCATTGCACATTGTATCGCAGTGCCAAGGAGATCTCGGCGCCAAGATGCTTGGTGCATTCACGGATTTTGGTTACCCATGCGCCATACTTGGGTGTGATGCGCCGCATGTTTTAGGTTCCGAATTACGATCTGCACACCGCTATTTGAGTCAGGGGGCAAACATACTCGGTCCCAGTCAAGATGGTGGTTACTATCTAATCGGCTTAAGCGCCGCACAACACACCTTGTTTAGTGAAATGCCATGGGGTAGTGATTCTATTCTGGAAAAAACGATTGCTCGTGGTAAGCCTGCTTTTAAGTTCCTTGCAGATCTAAATGATGTTGATGAGTGGGCCGATTTAGCTGAGGCCGCGGAGCTACTTCCGCGACTAAAACAGTATTTAGTAAGCCAAGATATTGGCTAGTCTTAGACTCACCAATATCTATCTACAAATTACGCCCATTAAGTTAAATTGAGCTAAGCAGCAGGAACGAATTTCAGTGCAACACCATTATTGCAGTAACGCAAACCAGTTGGTTTTGGACCATCCTTAAACACATGCCCTTGGTGGCCTCCGCAACGCGCGCAATGATACTCGGTTCGTGGCAGGATGAGCTTAAAGTCTATCTTGGTTTCAACGTGAGGGTCTATTTTATCCCAGAAGCTAGGCCACCCAGTGCCGCTATCAAATTTTTGATCGCTTGTGAACAACACTAAATCGCATGCAGCGCAGGCGTATTCGCCCTTGCGTTTCTCATCGTTAAGTTCACTGGTGAAGGGGCGCTCTGTGCCTTCTTTGCGCAACACATAGAAAGCCTCTTCAGCAAGGCGCATCTTCCATTCTGCCGCGTCTAGAGTGAATGGTTCAATTGTTGTCGGGTGAGGGTCTAATTGCAGTTCTTTTTTCATGGCAATTGCTTGGTTGTTCGAGCCGGTGCGCAGAAAACTAGCGGCGCCAGCTAGGCTTAAAATGGATGCTGTAATTGCAGTGCGTCTGTTCATGAGCGTATCTTATCAAAGATAGTGTGAGTATAGAGACCTTGTTTCACGAGCTATGATTACTTACTAATATGTTATTCTGTGGAATCAGCTTTGCGCTGGCTTTATTTTCTTCAAACACTCACTTATCTTAGTCCTGTAAAACCTATTACCTTAAAACTCAGTCCTTTGAAAAAAACTTCCCTCGCAAACTTTCTAGGCCCTCGCTACTGGCTAACTTGGTTAGGCTTAGGCTTGATGGGAGTCATCAGCTTTTTACCTCTGCCAGTGATTGCTGTTATTGGCCAGTCGCTAGGCCTCTTGTTTTACTACTTGATTGGCTCGCGGCGAAAAATCGCTTTTAAAAATATTAGTTGCTGCTTTCCAGAGTTATCAGCTCAGCAGCACACCAGCATAAATAGAAAACATTTCCGGCTACTGGGGCAGTCTATTTTTGCCACCCCCATGCATTGGTGGATTTCCAAGCAGAGATTTAATCGGCTGGTTGAAATTCGCGGCCGCGAACATTATGACCGAGCCCTTGAATCTGGTCGCAATATTATCATTTTGGCACCGCATTTTATTAGTCTTGATGTGGCCGGACTTCGCTTAGCGCAAGAGCGACCAATTCTTACGATGTATCAATATGCTAAAAACAAACTAGCCAATGAAATTGTAAAACGCGGGCGTCTGCGCTATGGCGGTGCCTTGGTTGAACGCAAAGAGCCGATGCGAAACTTGATTAGGGCTATCCGCAAAGGCAAGCCGTTTTATTATTTGCCTGATCAGGACGCTGGGCGTAAAGGTGTGTTTGTGCCCTTCTTTCATACTCAAGCATCTACCTTTTCTGTGTTGGGCAAGTTTGCCGATATGACTAATGCGATTGTGATTCCCTGCCGTACTAGAATTAAACCATGGGGTCAGGGTTATGAAGTTACTATTGAGAAGCCATTGGAGGATTTTCCATCCTCTGATGAAGTCCTCGACACCACTCGAATGAACCAAGCGGTGGCGAATCTAATTCGCCCTCACCCTGAACAATATTTCTGGGTACACAAGCGATTTAAGACAAGACCACTAGAAGAGAAGCCTCAGGGTCTTGATTTTTATAAATAGTCATTTATTTTATAAGTGTGTTGCGGTACTGTCAGGGGGCACTAACTAGTTAATCCAGTAGTGACACCACCCCTTTAGGAAACAGACCAGGAGATATTCAATGAGCAAACGTGATGATTTAATCGCCAAATATGCAGGCGATATTGAGAAGAAGTGCAGCATGAAACCCGACATGAAATTGTTGACTGCAGTAACAATTGGCTGCGGACCTTCAATTTACAACAAAGATGCATGCACGGTTTCTGCAGGTGACAAAAAAGAATTAGATAGAGTAAAGAAAAATTTCTTGATCAAAAAACTGGGCCTTAAAGACACTCCAAAATTGGATGAAGGTATTCAAGCCGCCGTAGATACTTATGGCCGCTCGAACCGCAATAAATATCGTGCGGTTTTCTATTACCTATTGGTGAAACAATTTCGCAAAGGTTCGGTTTATAAATAAACTGATTGTTGCGCAGATTAAAAGGACCGCCGTGGCGGTCTTTTTTTGTGTCCAACATTGCATTTCGGCGCTGTCAATGAGTGCTAGATCTAACAGGGAAATCGTACAAACTTTAAACCAATAAGGTTAATTAATGAGGCTAGTCTCGCCAGAAGGTACTAGTAAACAATACCAATAAAGTGAATAGTTCGAGGCGACCGAGCAGCATAGCGAATGCCAATATCCATTTTGCGGCGTCGTTAATGCCAGCATAGTTATTAGCTACATCGCCTAGGCCTGGGCCCAGGTTGTTAAGACAGGCGGCCGCTGCTGAAAATGCGGTTATCCAATCCAGACCAACTAAGCACAGAGCAAAGGCAGTAAGGGCGAAACAAAGTATATACATTGAGAAAAACGCGGTGACAGTGCCGATCACACTTTCACTAATCACTTTACCTCCTAGCTTGATTGAGAGCACAGCGTTCGGGTGTACCAAGCGCACTATTTCTTTACGACCTTGTTTGTACATCAACTGAATGCGCATGACTTTCATACCGCCAGCAGTAGAACCAGCGCATCCGCCCATGAAGCTTAGCAAAATGAGCAAAATTGGCAGTGCACCTGGCCACCATGCAAAGCCCGTTGAAGTGTATCCAGTGGTGGTGACGATTGAAACTAAGTGGAAAAGACCGTGACGCAGTGCCAATCCTGGTTCAGGGTAGATTTGATGAATTATCAACGATAGAATTACTACCAACCCTGCGGCGACCAAAATGGAAAGGAAGAAACGATACTCGCTGTCTTTTAAATAGGGAGCAATGGTGCGTTGTCTCCAAGCAAGGAAATGCAAGGAAAAATTTGCCGATGCAATCAACATAAACAGCATGGCAACTGCCTCGATGGCAGCGCTATCAAAAAAACCTATGCTCTGGTCATGAGTTGAAAAACCGCCAATTGCTACGGTTGAAAAGGCATGACAGATAGCATCAAAAAGCGACATGCCTGCGATCCAGTAGGCGACCACGCACAGCACCGTAATGCCAAGATAAATATACCAAAGAGCCTTCGCGCTTTCAGTAATTCGCGGCGTAAGTTTGCTGTCTTTCATTGGCCCTGGGGTTTCGGCCCTATACAACTGCATTCCGCCAATTCCGAGCATGGGCATAATTGCCACTGCCAGTACTACGATGCCCATTCCGCCCAACCACTGCAATTGTTGACGATAATATAGGGTGGATTCTGGCAGGCTGTCCAAATTAGTCAGAATTGTGGCACCAGTGGTGGTTAAGCCAGACATCGACTCAAAAAAAGCATCGGTTATGCTAAGTGAGTGATGTTCAGACAATAGAAATGGCAGTGCGCCGAAGGTGGCTAGCACTGTCCAAAATAGAACAACTACTAGAAAACCATCACGATATCGTAAGTCGCGTTTTACCCGTCGGACTGGAGCCCACATGAGGACGCCTGTAATCAAAGTGAGTGAAAACGAAATAATGAAGGGCAGGCTATTGCCATCTTGATAGATGAGCGAAACCAATAATGGTGTTAGGTGTGTAACACTGAAAATAACCAGTAGTACCCCAAGAATCCTTAAAACTGTTTGATAATGCATCAATCTAGCCTAAATCTTTGCGGGCTAAATAAAGGTCACGTCAACCTGGAACAAGGCTTCGACGTCGTTGATAGAGGATTTATTATCCATGAATATAATTACGTGGTCTTCAGGTTCAATAATTGTCTCTACATTTGGAATGATCACCTCATTATCACGCACGATTGCGCCAACGCCAGTACCTTTAGGAAAGGGTATTTCACGAACACCTCTACCGATAACTTTGGAAGATTGAGCGTCACCGTGGGCAATAGCCTCGATCGCCTCTGCGCGACCCCGACGTAAGGAATGAACGGCAACCACATCTCCTCTTCGTATATGCGCTAACACGCTGCCTATTGTGGCCCCTCTTGGAGAAATGATGACATTAATATCGCGATGCTCAAGATGATCAACGTATGCTGGTCGATTGACTAAGGCCATTACACGTTTGGCGCCGAGTTGCTTGGCTAGATTGGCTGATAGAATATTTATTTCGTCTTTTTCAGTAACCGAACAAAACACATCGCAACCCTCAATGTTTTCTTGCAACAGCAACCCAGCGTCTGCGGCATCACCATTTAACACGACAGTTTTCTGCACCATGTCGGCGATGTGTTCGGCGCGCTCGGCATCTTGTTCAATCAATTTTACACTGTAGCCTTTGTTTTCAAGTTCTATCGCAAGACTCAGGCCGATGTTACCGCCGCCTGCAATAAAGATGCGCTTGGTTTTATCGGTTACCCCGCGCATTTCCTTCATTACCTCTCTAATATGTTCGCTGGCAGCGACGAAGAAAACCTCGTCCTCCTCCTTAATAATAGTGTCTGATTTTGGCGTTATTACTTCACGGTTTCGATAGATTGCTGCAACTCGGGTCTCAATACCCGGCATGTGATCTTTGAGCTCAGTGAGAGCGCAATTGATAAGCGCGCCGCCAGCCACCGCCTTAACACCCACCAACTGGACAAGGCCATCTGCAAAGTCGAGCACTTGTAGTGCCCCAGGGAATTCTATCAAGCGTGTTATGTGGTCCTTTACGATCACTTCTGGAGAGATTACAACGTCTATAGAAAATCCAGGTTGCTTGGAGAACAAGTCAGGGTGTTTTAGGAATTCTATTGAGCGGATTCGTGCAATTTTTGTGGGGGTTGAAAAAAACATCTCAGCCACCTGACAAGCCACCATATTGACTTCGTCATTATTAGTCACTGCTAATATCAGCTCTGCGTCTTCAGCACCCGCTGAACGCAACACCGATGGATGGGCTGCGTTGCCTGCGACTGTGCGAATGTCGAGTCGGTTCTGCAGTTGTTGCAGGACCCTCTGATCGATGTCTACAATCGTCACATCGTTTTCTTCGCCAACAAGGACTTCGGCGATGGAGCCCCCGACTTGGCTGGCCCCTAGAATTAGAATTTTCATTATCGTTGATTAGTGGCTGCGGAAATTGGACTACTTGGCATCTCGTGCACTGATATCCAGACTCTTAAGTTTACGATATAAATGAGTGCGCTCTAAGCCTACTTTTTTTGCAAGAGCGCTTACATTACCTTCAACCACGCCCAGATGATAGGTGAGATAAGCACGCTCAAAATACTCTTTGGCTTGGCGCATATCGCGTTCAAAATAGTCGGGCATATCGGAGTTTTGTGTTTGCATATTGATATCGCCACCGAGCGCTGCGGTTACCTGTGCTTCTTCTATCGCTGTGCCACTGTTTAAAATCAGCAATCGTTGAATAATGTTTTGCAGTTGGCGAACATTTCCAGGCCAGTCGTAGTCGCATAGTTTTGAAATTGCCGCTTTGCTCAACAGCGGTGCCTGCAATTGGTTCTTTGTGACCATGTCGTCAACGAACAAGGCGATCAATTCAGGCAGATCTTTACGCCGTTGCCGCAAAGAAGGTACTTGGATGGGTATGACGTTAAGGTGGTAATACAAATCTTCGCGAAACTGCCCCTCATTCACCGCTTGCTGAGGATTGCCGCTGGTGGTAACAATTACGCGCACATCGAGTTCAATATACTCGGTCCCATCAAGCCGCAAAAATTGGCGTTCTTGCAATGCACTGTACAGTTTGTTTTGGGTTTCTAAATTCAACCCCAGCACTTCGTTTATAAACAGAGTGCCGCCTTTAGCTTGTTCAAAACTGCCAGCCAATACTTTGCCATCGGTCTCGCTGCCGAATAATGCCTTAGAGACCGCTTCGCTAGGCATGGCGGCCAAATTAAGTTCTACAAATTCCGCCTCTGAGCGAGGGCTATTCTCATGAATTTTGCGGGCCACCAAGTGCTTGCCAGTGCCAGATTCGCCGGTGATGAAAACCCAACTATCAGTGGGGCCTAGCAATTGGATGTGGCGCAACAACTCTCGACTAGAATCACTGTTTGAAATCATCGGAGAGTCGTAACGAAGGCGAGATTTTAAGCGTTTGTTCTCTTGTCGAAGAGAGGCGTTTTCGAGCCCTCGCTCTACGCTTAGCAACAACTTACCTGTGGAGAGTGGTTTCTCTAAGAAATCATATGCGCCAAGTTTGACGGCTTCGACAGCGTTTTCAACCGTGCCGTGACCAGAAATCATTACCACAGGCGTATCACCTAATTGTGAGCTTTCAACCCAGTCTTTCAATACCGAGATGCCATCCTCTTTGGGCATCCAAATATCCAGCAAGACAAGATCTGGCTGTTTTGCGCTAAATCGGATGCGTGCCTGCTCAGCGTTTTCAGCCAGGCTGATCTCGTAACCTTCGTCTTGCAATATGTCTTGTAAAATATTGCGGATATCCGGTTCGTCATCGACGACTAGTATATGAGGTTTGGAGTCAGGCATGCTCAGCTGTTAACAGATGAATTGTCGTCAGAATGTAATGTATTTTGGCGCCGATTACCACGATAGGTTTGCATTGCGTTAATTGGCAAGCGTAGGTGCATGGCTGTTCCGCCATTGCTTGCCTCACGTGTCCAAACAGAACCGCTGTGTTCCTCGACAATTCTCTTCACAATTGCTAAACCTAATCCTGACCCTTTGGCTTTAGAACTCACGTAGGGGTCGAATAGTGAATCTTTGATATCTGCGGGAATTCCTGATCCATTATCTTCCACAACCACGTCTATATACTGGCCAGTAATTTTGGCTGCAAGATAGCTCCGTACAAGCAACTTAGCAGCCTCTCGGTCTTCTAGTGCGTGCATGGCGTTGATGATTAAATTGTTGAACACCTGGCGTAGAGCAGATGAATTGGCTTTGATTTCGGGAAGCTCTGGATCTAAGTCGAGTACTAAGTCCACATTTTGTAAACTGGTGCTGTGTAATTCAACTACATCTTTGATAAGGCTGTTGACGTCGAGAGGTAGAAGCTGTGCCCGCACTGGCTGCGCGTAACTTGAAAATGCATTTACCATTTCTTTCATCGACTCCACCTGTTGCACAATGGTGCGAGTGCTTCGATCCAGAGTCTCGCGTAGCTCTCCGTCTAGGTGATCTGAGAGTTTCAATTTTATTCGCTCGGCAGAAAGTTGAATCGGGGTCAGGGGATTCTTGATTTCATGCGCAAGTCTGCGCGCAACCTCGCCCCAAGCGGCGTCGCGTTGCGCTTGAATAAGGTTGGTCACGTCGTCGAAAACGACCACATAATTGTCCATTTGGTCTAGTGGGATGTCTGTTGTAGAGTTAAGCGATGGACTGTTTGACCTGCGCAATAACGTGCCGCGCATAATTAGCATTTGTCGACCGTGTTCACCGAGTAAGGTGATTTCGTCTTGCCAATTTGAATTGCCTGAGTTAATTCCAGTGTCTATTAGGTTAAATAATTTTTTTGTTTGGGTGTTTTGTTCAGCAAGCTCTAGCGCAGTTTTGCCGATGCTCTGTTCGAGGCTAAGCCCTAAAATTTCGGCCGCAGCACTGTTGCAGATTTGCAGACGACTATCTTGGCCAAAGGAAAATACACCGGAGGACAAATTGGTTAGCACCGCCTCGAGATATCCTTTTTGTTGCTCTGTCTCAGTTTGGCTGGCTAATGCGGCTTTTTGAGCCTCTTCAATTTTGCTGCTCATATTATTGAATGAGTCGGTTAGAATGCCAAGTTCATCTGCGGTATTGACCGGTAAGTGGGTGCCATAGTCGCCTTCAGCAATTTTTTGTGTGCCGGCGGCCAGGTTGGAAATGGGCGCTACTAGTCGTCGAGAAAGATATATCGCTGTAAGCATTGAAAATAATAAGCTTGCTAGAGATATCAGTGAGAGTGTCACGATCAAACTGAATTTCAACGGGCCGCGAGCAAAAACCATTTGCGCATACTGACTCTCTGCTGTTTCAACGCTGCTGGCCAGGGTTGCGTAGCGCAATGGCAACACCTTGATTGCTTGCAAAAGATAAAATTCACGCCCAAATTCGTTGCTTCGAATCGGTACCACCACTCGAAATCGTTGTGTATTGCGTGAAATATCTTCAAGGACTGTGTAAGTATTGTTCAAGCGCAGCTCGCTAAAAACCTCGTCGCCCGGCGTGTCAGGCAAGCGGTTTGTATCAGCGATGCCATCGACCGTGGAAAACGCCAAAATGCGCCCGTCATCAGTATAAATAGACAACTCGGAATAGCCTTCAAGATTGCGAATGTCATCAAGTGCCTTAAGCAGTTCGCCTGCAACCAAGTTTTGCCTTAAATTTTTTGCATACCCCTCTACATCTGCGGTTATATCTTCTGTTATCCCTTCTAAGGCGGTTTTACCTAGCAACAACGAGTCCTGCACTGTCTGCTCGATACGAACGTCAAACCAACTATCCACGCCCTTATTTAGAAACTGAATGGAGAAAAAATAAATTAGAGAGAAAGGAATTACCGTCAGAAATAGAAAAATAACTACCAGTTTAGCGGTTAGTTTGGAACCAATTTCATTACGAGAATACTGCCGATAAAGTGAATAACAGTTGGTGATCAAAAAGAACACCAAAATTGCAATTCCCGCAGACCCTAGAAGGGTGATCCAAAACTGTAATCGCCCGGCGCTGTCTTCACTAAGTGATTTAACAATCAGATATGACAATACAAACAATAGCAGTGTGCATACTGTTATTACTGGCCCAGGCCCAGATATTTTTTTTATTAGTTCTCGGAATCCCATTTCACCCAACCTGTATCAAGATCCCAGTCACTGGCTAAAAACGCACTCAGGCGAATGGGCCCAGGCAGTTCGTATTTACTTAGCGATAAGCGAATTTCATATTGCGGATTTTTCTCAAAGTAAGCATTAAATAGGCGTTGCGCTTCGCCGCTTAAATAATTCATGCTGGCATCGAGTGATCGGAACGAATGCTTCTTTTGTTGTTGGTCTTGGCGCACGATATAGCGGTTTGATAGAGCGTGATGGCTTACCATAAAACGGTGCTGTTTTAGTTTGCTCGGCCAACTGAAAAACAAAAAGCGATTGACCATTGCGAAATCGCAGGCAAACGTTAGAGAAACTCCATTTTCTACGGCTTCCTGAGCTTGTCCTGATAAAGACAATGAGAAGCTTTCTCCACGACCAATAATACTTTGGCCTGAAGATGTTACTGGCACTAAAACTCCACACAAGACAGCGCTCACAGCAAAAAGGATGCTGCAATAATAGTGTTTGGATATCTGTGGTATGTGGTTAACGCTGTGCATGACGAGGCGTGACTAGGGTTTTGTTACTCGGGTCGTTTTCTTAATAAACTATAATAGAAGCCATCCATTCCATGCACACCCGGTAATGTTTGTACGCCGTATTGCAAGGTTAGAGCATTTGGATGATCAATTTTTTCCAGCATAGCATCGTTTTGCGAGGCAATAAACTCAACCATTTGCGCTTCGTTTTCACTTGGCAGCACGGAGCAAGTCATGTAAAGCATTAATCCGTTTGGTTTAACATAAGCCCAAAGATTCTGTAGCAGTGCATACTGAATTTTGTTTAATGTCTCAAGGTCGCTTAGGCGGCGGTGATGTTTGATATCTGGGTGGCGCCTAATCACACCAAGGCCAGAACAGGGAGCATCTATCAGAATGCGGTCATATCCATCGGTTGCGGCCTGCCAGCTATCAGCACGACTGGCGTCGGCAACACTTATTTGTGCGTTAAGTTGCAGTCGGGCCAAAGTAGACTTAAGTTGTTCACAGCGGCGCGCTGAGATATCCAGTGCATGCATATTAGCCTGATTTTCCATGCGTTCTAACATGTGCGCGGTCTTTCCACCTGGGGCTGCACAAGCATCGAGCACAGTAAGGTTCTTTTGCAGTTGTAAAAAATCAGCCGCTAATTGAGCGGCAGTATCCTGTACAGAGCACGCGCCCGTGTCAAACTGAGGTAGTTTTGTCACTGCTACAGCGCGCTGCAAAATAATACCATCGCGCGCGTAGGGGTCTGCAATCGCGTCTACACCAGCCTTGTCCAGCGCTTGCAGATAATCCTCACGCGTAAACTGCTGCGAATTTACCCGCAGACACATAGGCGGGCGTTGGTTGTTCGCTTCCATGATTGTCCCAGAATGCTCTGGCCACGCTTTATTCAATTTTTCCACAATCCAGCGTGGATGGCTCACTTTGTCATGATACTCAATAGGTTCAGGTGTTTCACGCAAATAGGTTCGTAGGCAGCCATTGACTAAATTTTTCGCCCACATTTTGTTCAACTGTTTACATGCGGAAACCGTTTCGCCAACCGCAGCATGATCTGCAGTGTCGATATGTTTAAGTTGGTATAGGCCCACCAGCAACACAAAATGCACTACGCGGTCTTTATTACGGATTGGTGAACGTAATAACTGAGCCGCGATTGAATCCAATTCACCATTCCAACGACAAACGCCGTAGACCAGTTCTTGAATAAACCCTCGATCCTGAGGAGAATGGCTTGAGTTTTCGAAATACCAAGCAAGCGCGGCGTCTAAGGACTGACCTTTATCGATGATTTGCGAGCAAATCTTTGCGGCAGCGGCTCTGGTGTTAATCTGTTTTGACATTTTTTAAGACCTATTTTAACAAGAGCCTAGGGCATCGCCTATCGCTAAAGTATAACCATTGCAAAACTCTTTGATTCCCAGAGGTCTGCTTCCATCCCTCTGTAAGGTGCGTAATTCTAGAGCGCCATCGCCGCATGCCACAACAACCGATTGGTCACTAAGGCCAAGTATTTGCCCTGGTTTGGCGGAGCTTGAGTGATCTATACTCACAGCGGCCTGCCAAATCCGAATTCGAGAGCCTTTATGTTCTGTCTGGCAAATCGGCCACGGATTGAACGCGCGAATTTTTTGATCGAGTTCACGAGCACTGATGTTCCAATCAATTAGGGCTTCAGATTTATGTATCTTCTTTGCATAGTTAGCGTATTGGTCATCTTGTGCTTGAGGCTGCAGGTTTGGGTTTATAGATAATTCGGCCAAGACATCAACAATGCCTTGTGCTCCGAGTGCGGCCAAGCGCTTGTGCAAACTATCTGAGGTATCGCTATCGTCTATCTGTGTTTCCAGTATCCGATAGACTGGGCCAGTGTCTAGGCCCAGTTCCATTTGCATAATACTAACACCAGTTTTTTTATCGCCTGCTTGTATGGCGCGTTGAATCGGCGCAGCCCCGCGCCAGCGAGGCAAAATAGAAGCGTGAATGTTTATGCATCCCAATGTTGGTATCTGCAATATATTTTGTGGTAAAAGCATGCCATAGGCAACCACAACTATAGCGTCGGGCTCGAGCGACTGAACGATATGTGCTTGGTCTTTCAAGGAACTAGGTTGATGCACTGTGAAGCCCTCTTCAAGCGCTGCAAGTTTTACCGGGGGAGGGCTAAGCTTTTTACCACGACCGGCTTTTCTATCTGGCTGAGTAAATACGCCGACTACGTCGTGTGAATTAGCCAATGCCAACAGTGGCGCAACAGCGAAATGGGGAGTGCCAGCGAATAATATTTTCATTTTTTTGTCTGCAACACCTTATGATTGGTGCAAGTGTTCAGTCTGATACACGAGCCCATTTGATGAGCTTCTTCTTGACCCGGTCTTGCTTAAGGCGCGACAAATAGTCCACAAACACCTTCCCTTCCAGGTGGTCCATTTCGTGCTGGATGCAAATAGCCAGCAGGCCATCAGCTTCGAGTTCGTAGATCTCACCTTGTTCATCGAGGGCAGTGATTTTAATGTGTTCCGCGCGTTTTACCGGCGCATAATACTCAGGCACCGATAAACATCCCTCGTCGTATATTTGTTCACCGTTTTTCTCAATGATTGTTGGGTTGATTAAGACCCTAGCTTGGTCGTGCTCATCAGATAAATCCATCACAATTACTTGCTGATGAACATTAACTTGGGTGGCTGCTAGGCCAATGCCATTGGCCTCATACATGGTTTGAGTCATGTCCTTCACCAGCTGACGAATGTCATCGTTAACCGTTTCAACCGGTTTTGCGATCTTGCGCAGTCGCTGATCGGGGTAGACTAAAATTTCTAAAATTGCCATGGCTAGACACTAATCTCTAATTTTGATTACAGTTTGACGTAAAACTAACGTAAACTGTATTCTACATTGTTTATGTAACATACTAAATACGCGGAAATAATTTCCCAGAAAGAAAACTTGCTCAATCCAATATCAAGGGTTCTTGAACCCCGTTTTTCTGCCGTAAAATTAAACGCCTAAGCAGCTGCAAATTACAATGATAAGAACCTATTTTGATCTTCAATTAAATACCTTCACGTTAGCTCAAATACGTGTTGCAAAGCCCCGTATTCAGATGCTGATCGTTATTCTTAGTGTTTCCCTATGTTTTTTTGCTATCAAGGTTGCGGCCAATCCAGTGCTGGCGGGCGACTACCCGGAGCGCTACACGGTAGTTGAAGGCGACACGCTTTGGCGTATTTCAGGGAGATTTTTACGCGACCCATGGAGATGGCCAGAAGTTTGGCAGGGTAATCCGCAGGTAGATAACCCTGATTTAATTTATCCCGGTGATGTATTGGTAATGACATTTATCGATGGTAAGCCAGTATTACGTTCACTGCGCCGTCAAACGGTGAGCCTGTCACCTAAGTCGCGCGAATTGAAATTCACTGATACCATCGATTTGATCGACCCTGCCGCTATTCAGGCTTATATCAATTCGCCTCTAGTGACTGATGAAAATGAATTATTGAAATCAGGTTATATCGTTGACGGTTTTGATAATCGTCTTTTGTTAGGCAAGTACGATAAATTTTATGCGCGCGGTCTCAACTCTGAATCACCAGGTGATTCGTATCGTATTTTCCGTCCTGGGCGCCATTTTGTTGACCCTGTGAGCAGTGAAAGCTTAGGATGGGAAGCAGTACATGTGGGCGATGCAGATCTCCTGAAAGGCGGCGATCCTGCCAAATTAACGGTTATAAGGTCGTATGAAGGGATTACTATTCGTGACCGTTTAAGACTCGTTGAAGCGAAAGAAGCGTTGCCATTTTTATTTCCAAAGGCGCCTGATAACGAGAAAATTCGAGGTGTAATTCTTGACACACCTAACAAAGCAACAGAGATAGGCTCCTTGACGGTAATCGCCATAAATTTGGGTGAACGTGAAGGCATT
>JBLHME010000016.1:0-55123 GCA_047623225.1 Cryomorphaceae bacterium | reverse complement strand
GCCGCTGTGAGGCCTTTTAATGCTCTAGAGTGCTCACCACGGCTTACAAATTCTTCGATTTGACTCCGGTCCACTTGTCCTCGTTTAATTTTGCTTTGTGCGCCCAATGTAAAGCGCTAACATTCGACTGCCAGATAGTTCAAAAAATATGTTTACGCTCAATGCCTCGACCCCACACCGAGGCAAGCTAGTGTACACCAACTATTGAAAGCTACAAATTGCCCAATGCTACGTTGTTTGAAATTGTTATCTTTTAGCAAATTAAAATAATTTTTGTGCCGCTAGCTCAGCAACAAAATATTGAATCAATTGTGGCTTGCAATATTTATTGTGTTTGAGATCATTGCGGACCACAAAGCGCTTTTGTTTCGTTTGCATTGGTCGTAGAATTCAAAGCTAATCAAATCTCGCTCCCACCACTAGACTTCCTATCGATGTTTCAACAGCTTAATCCCCCGCAGCGCGCGGCGGTTCAAGAATGTGATCGCCCAATGCTGGTGCTGGCTGGTGCTGGGAGCGGCAAAACGCGAGTTATCACTTATAAAATAGCTTGGTTGCTCTCCAGAATGCACGTGCACCCGCGCAATATTTTTGCAGTAACTTTCACCAATAAAGCCGCTCGTGAAATGAAGGAGCGGGTTACCGAATTGCTCGACGCTGAGCTAACTAAAGGCCTGACTATCTCTACATTTCATAGTTTAGGCATGTCTATCTTGCGCGAAGAAATCGATGCGTCGGGCAGAAAGTCTGGATTTTCGATCTTTGACCCACAGGATTCACTGTTTGTGGTGCGCGAGCTACTCAAAGCTGACCTTGACGACAACGGCTTGGTTGATCGTGTGCGCAATCAAATATCCAGATGGAAGAACGAATTGATCTCGCCGTCGCAGGCAGAACAGTTGGCGATGACTAACCCTACTGAAGTGGCTGCGGCAAAAATTTACGCTCAATATGAGCGCTATTTGCAGGCCTGCAATGCGGTGGATTTAGATGACTTGTTGTACTTACCTAACGAAGTGATGCGCAAATTCGCCAATGTGCGTGCTAAGTGGCAAGACCGAGTTAAATACTTGTTAGTAGACGAATACCAGGACACCAATGCTGCCCAGTATACTTTGGTCAAAACGCTGGTAGGTGGATCACAAGGCAGAGGTCTCACTGCGGTTGGTGATGATGACCAATCAATTTATGCGTGGCGCGGCGCACAACCAGAGAATCTTGTTCAATTAGAGAAAGATTTCCCAACTTTGGATTTGGTTAAGTTGGAGCAAAATTACCGTTCTATGGGGCGAATTTTGGCGCTGGCGAATCACGTTATTCAAAATAACCCCCGACCATTCGAAAAGAAGTTATGGAGTGATTTGGGTTTTGGTGACCCAATCACCATAATCGCGGCCGAGAATGATGAGCGAGAAGCCGAAAAAGTGGTAGCTGGGTTAATGCAGCATCGCTTTGCGCATCAAGCGCCTTATAGCAACTACGCGATACTGTACCGGGGCAATCACCAATCGCGCATGCTTGAGCAGAAACTGAGAGAAATGCATATCCCCTACTATCTAAGCGGCGGGATGTCATTTTTTGATCGATCAGAAATCAAAGACGTGATGGCTTACTTACGTCTGGCCACCAATCCCGCTGATGACAATGCCTTTATTCGTGCCATCAATACACCACGGCGCGGCATTGGTGCAGGCACCCTAGAAGCGCTCGCCGAAGTTTCCAAGGAACAAGGGGGCAGCTTGTATAAGGCTATTAGCAGCAATGCGCTACACAATCATTTGTCGCCCAAACGCCAAGGCCCTGTTAAGCAGTTCGAGCATTGGCTGAATGACATCATTGAGAAATCAGCAACAGAGTCACCGGTGCGCGTGATAGATACCATGCTTGATGAGATTGGTTACCAAGACTGGATAGTCAAACAAAGCGCCAGTCCGGAACAAGCTGAGATGCGCTGGCGTAATGTAGAGGATTTACTCAAATGGGTGCGGAACATTGCCGAGAAGGACGAAGATAAGAGCCTCACGGATGTTGTGTCGGCGATTAGCTTGATGGGCATCTTGGAAAAAAATGAAGACGACAGTGATTCGAATGTGGTTTCACTGATGACGCTGCATGCGGCTAAGGGGCTAGAATTTCCTCACGTCACTATAGTGGGGCTGGAAGAGGAAATATTACCCCATCGCACCAGCATTGAAGACGACATGGTCGAAGAGGAGCGGCGCTTGTTTTATGTTGGAATCACCCGCGCTCAGTTTGAACTAACGCTCTCTTATGCAAACCAGCGTAAGCGCTATGGCGAACAGATTGAGTGTAAGCCAAGTCGCTTTCTCGATGAATTAGATCCTCAACACATTGTGTGGGAAGAAAAGTTAGCCAACGATCCTGTGCGCCGTGAAGAAGTTGGCGCCGCACACTTATCGGCCATGCGAGCCTTGCTTGGCTGATTCGATTAATAACTTTAGGGGTTGGCTGCCAGATCACATTTTTTGATAAAAAACGCTTTTTTTATTTGCTTGAACAGCCAAAAAGCTTGACACATCTGGTACAATCGCGACCGATTATACGAATCTCCATGCGTGTTGTGTTTAGGTTCAAATAATGCACGATAAATTGAATGGCAAGATATTGATTTTGTTATGTTTTCTCGCAATAATTATGATTAATGCTGAGACATATTCTCGTTTGAGAGTTAGATAAATAGGAGCACCTATGGCTGACAACCACGATCAAAGTATCGATGCGACAAGCATTGATGAAGTTGAAAATAAAAAGAGGCGTCGTTTCCTCACCGGCGTAACTGCTGGATTTGGCGCAATTGGCGGGGTCTTTGCGGTGACGCCGTTTGTAATGAGCATGTCACCCAGTGAGCGTGCTAAGAATGCCGGCGCGCCCGTTAAGTACGATTACTCGCGTATTCAAGACGGCCAGATGGTCAAGGTCGAGTGGCGAGGCAAACCGGTGGTCCTACTCAAGCGAACGCCAGAGATGATGGGTGGTTTAGATTTGATCAAAGATAATCTTGCTGACCCAACATCGCTAGTCAGTGTGCAGCCAGCCTATGCGCAAAATAATCAGCGTGCAGATACTGGCAAACCTGAGCTATTGGTTATGCTGGGTGTTTGCACACACCTTGGCTGTTCTCCCGTGGAAAAACTAGCCATCGGACCTGATGAGCAAATGGGTGATGACTCGCAAGGTGGTTTTTTCTGCCCATGTCATGGCTCTAAGTTCGATTTATCAGGCCGCGTTTACAAAGACGTGCCGGCGACATCCAATATGGATATACCACCTTATAAGTATGATGGTGATGTAATCACCATAGGCGAAGATGATGGGAGGATTGCGTAATGGCTATACATCGTCATGACAAACACATAAGCGCGAATGCGGTTATGGAATGGGTAGACCGTCGTTTTCCTGCGACTAAAGTGTGGAACGAGCATTTAGCCGAATACTGGGTAGCCAAGAATTTAAATTTTTGGTACATCTTCGGTGCCCTTTCTTTATTGATATTAGTAATCCAGCTGCTTACTGGCATATTCCTAACCATGCACTACAAGCCTGATGCAGCCTTAGCGTTTGCATCGGTAGAATATATAATGCGCGACGTACCATATGGATGGTTGATTCGCTATATGCACTCCACTGGCGCTTCGGCCTTCTTTGTTGTTGTGTACTTGCACATGTTCCGTGGTGTGATCTACGGTTCTCATCGTGAACCGCGAGAGCTCATATGGCTGATCGGTTGCGTGATCTTCGTTGCCTTGATGGCTGAAGCTTTCATGGGCTATCTGCTGCCTTGGGGCAATATGTCGTATTGGGGCGCTCAGGTTATTCTGTCTTTATTTGACGTAATACCCTACTTTGGCCCAATGTTGACTGAGTGGATTCGTGGTGACTTTGTTATATCAGATGCCACCTTGAATCGATTTTTCGCTTTTCACGTTATTTTGTTGCCATTGATTCTAGTCGCTTTGGTATTCTTACACTTGGTTGCACTGCATCACGTTGGTTCGAACAATCCAGACGGCATCGATATCTTTAAGCACGTTGATGAAAACGGCAAACCCTTAGACGGTGTCGCTTTCCACCCTTACTTCACTGTTAAAGATATTGTGGCAGTTTGCGGTTTCCTTGTTATTTATATGGGCGTTGTGTTTTTTGCTCCTGATATGGGCGGCGTACTTCTTGAGAAAGATAACTTTGCTCCGGCAAACCCTCTGCAAACTCCGCCTGACATTGTGCCTCTCTGGTACTTCACGCCGTACTATTCAATTTTACGGGCAAGCACCACTAGTCTGTTAACCTTCCTCGCTTGGAGCAGTCTCGTTATCGCAATAGCAGGAGCTTTGTTAAGCAAAGCTGATATGAAGCTTAAGGCTATTTTTCTAGTTGCTGGTGCGGTAGGTTGGCTAGTGTTCATGAACTCGAGCGGCAAAGCCATGGGAGTGGTTTTGATGGGCGGTGCCTTGGTTTGTTTTTTCTTACTACCTTGGTTAGATCGTTCGCCGGTGCTTTCTGTGCGTTACCGCAGTTTGCCATTTAAGGTTGCGCTGGCTATTTTCTTAGTAGCCTTCTTCATCTTAGGCTACTTAGGCATGAACGCGCCGACGCCAGGTAGAACGCTTGTAGCACAAATCTGCACCTGTGTTTACTTTGGCTTCTTTATTCTGATGCCTTGGTTTACTAGCATTGGCAAGACTAAGCCGGTGCCAGAGCGCATAATCGTAGAAGAGCACTAGGAGACAGACGAATGAAAAACCTATCAACCTTATTTGTCACCATTGTAGCCAGTGCATTGCTTAGCTCACCAGCGTTTGCCGCAGGCGGGCACGGCGCGGTTACCGACAAAATCCATCTTAATATGAACGACAAAGCATCGCTGCAAAATGGCGCTAAATTGTTTGTTAATTACTGCTTGTCTTGCCATAGCGCTAGCTATGCTCGTTACAATCGCGTTGCTGAAGATCTAGAGATTCCAGTTGAGTTGCTCAAAAGTAACCTAATGTTCACCACTGAAAAAACCGGTGACTTGATGATAACCACTATGCCCGAGGAAGATTCAAAGCGATGGTTTGGTGTTACACCTCCAGATCTTACTTTGGTCTCTAGAGTGCGCAAGCCGGAATGGGTTTACACATACCTACGTGCGTTCTACCAAGATGAAAGTTCGCCAAGCGGTTGGAACAACTCATTGTTTGAAAATGTAGCTATGCCGCATGCCATGTATGAATTACAAGGTGTTCAACGTTTGGTTGGTAAAGTTGTAGATCAGGGCGCAGGTGCAGCGCATGCAAGCGAAGCGAGTGGCAACACTCGCATCGTCGGCGACGCAGAGTTCGAATTGGTTCACAAAGGTAAGCTTACTCCTGACGAATTCGATGTAGCGATGATCGATCTAACCTCCTTTTTGGTGTACTTAGCAGAACCAGCACAAATGCAGCGCAAGAAAATTGGTGTTTTTACACTGGCCTTTCTGATTATTTTGATGGGTTTAACCTACCTATTAAAGAAAGAATACTGGCGCGACGTTCACTAACACGCCAATGCGAAAATTGAAGGCGCGGCACGAGCATGGCTCGTGGCGCGTTTTGTCTTTTCTGAACTTACCAAATAGACCCAACAAAATAGGAATAAAATGATGAACACACTCGCCACAAGACGTTCGATTATGACGCTCTACTCTGGCACCGACTGCGTGTTGAGTCATGCTTGTCGCATCGTGCTGCAAGAAAAAGATATCGAATGTGAAGTGGTCTACACAGACCCTACCGATACTTGCCAAGAGCTAGCCGAATTCAATCCTTATTATGAAACGCCAACCTTGGTAGATCGTGATTTGATTTTGTATGATCCGTTTATTATCAACGAGTATTTAGACGAGCGATTGCCGCATCCACCGCTTATGCCAGTCGACCCGGTGTCGCGTGCCAAGCAACGCTTGATGATTATGCGTCTGAAACGAGATTGGTTTGATTCGGTTCGCGCTTTACAAGAAGATAAGAGAGACAATGCAGCGCATAAAGTAATTCGTGATGGCCTAATCTCGATTTCGCCACTTTTCACCGAGCAAGATTATGCGATGGGTGATGAGTACTCATTGGTCGATGTTATCCTAGCGCCAATATTATGGCGTTTGCCGGTAATGAATATTGTTTTGCCGAAACAGGCTCAAGTAGTTGAAGAGTACGCGGAGCGTTTATTTGCACGTGATGCTTTCCAGGCTGGCTTGAGTGACACTGAGCGGGATTTACGCGGATTTTAATCTGCGTTTAGCCCGTGTTGCTAGGTTAAAAGGCCCAATTAAACCGCACCTGTAATGTAAGTCATGAATAGAATAAGCATGACCTCAACCAAGCCATATTTAATGCGCGCCATTTTCGAATGGGCTGAGGATAACGGCTTCACACCTCAAGTCTTGGTGAATGCCGAGGGTGAAGGAGTGGAAGTGCCTGTTGCACACGTTGTGGATGGCCAAATTGTGCTCAATATCGGTTCAAGCGCAGTTAAATTACACCTGATGGATAACGAGTGCTTGAGTTTTTCAGCACGCTTTAGCGGCGTTGAGCAAGATATATTTCTTCCTATTGATTCGATTTTGGCTATATTTGCGCGCGAAAATTCGCAAGGTATCTTCTTTGAAGATGTCGACGAAGACGATCTTGATCCAGACCCATCGCCATTAGACAAAGCTAAAAAGAATGTTGAACCGACTAAGTTGAAAACAAAGCGCAGTTCGTCGCACCTAAAAATTATTAAGTAGCGAGCAATTTGCGCAGGCCAGTGGTAACAATGGCTTAATTCCCATCAATCGTGCTTGAAAAGCGTTGTGTTGGCGCAACATATCACTAAGTAAACACTAATTAGAGACTCAATATGCCTGAATTTAGAGGTACTACTATTCTTTCGGTTCGTCGCGGCGACCAAGTTGTGGTCGGTGGCGACGGCCAAGTGACACTCGGCAATACGGTGATGAAAGGTAATGCCTGTAAAGTCAGACGCTTGCACAAGGGTGCTGTGATTGCGGGCTTTGCGGGCAGTACTGCTGATGCGTTTACCTTATTTGAGTTGTTCGATGCAAAATTGGCCAAGCATCAAGGCATTCTAACTAAAGCTGCAGTTGAACTGGCAAAAGAGTGGCGAACCGACCGCATGTTGCGGAAGCTCGAGGCACTGCTATGTGTAGCTGACAAAGAAGCGTCTTATGTGATTTCAGGCAATGGCGACGTAATTCAACCTGAGGGTGGGGTAATGGCAATTGGTTCAGGCGGGGCTTTTGCCGAATCGGCTGCACGCGCATTGCTTGCCAATACAGAAATGAGTGCACGTGAAATCGTTGAAGCCTCACTCCACATTGCTGCCGATATATGTATTTACACCAACCATAATTTAACGGTTGAGCAATTAGATTTGGAAGTAAGCTCATGAGCGAAATGACCCCCAGAGAGATTGTACAAGAACTCGATAAGCATATTATCGGCCAAGGCGATGCAAAGCGTGCAGTCGCCATTGCACTGAGAAACCGATGGCGTCGAACACAAGTGCCTGACGAGCAACTGCGCACCGAAATAACGCCCAAAAATATTTTGATGATTGGCCCAACGGGCGTGGGTAAAACAGAAATTGCTCGGCGCCTAGCAAACCTTGCTGACGCGCCCTTTATAAAAGTAGAGGCAACCAAGTTTACTGAGGTTGGTTATGTAGGCCGAGAAGTGGATTCTATTATCCGCGATTTAGCCGATGTGGCCATCAAAGGTCAACGCGAAACTGAAATGAAAAAGGTTCAGCATCGTGCTGAAGATGCGGCCGAGGATAGAGTCTTGGATATTCTATTACCGCCCGCTCGTGACGTTGGCTTCACTGCAGACAGCTCCGAAGGTGCTGACGGTGCAGCGCGGCAGCGTTTTCGTAAAAAGTTACGTGAAGGCGATTTGGATGACAAGGAGATAGAAATTGATATTGCAGCTCAAGGCGCGGGTGTAGAGTTGTTTGGCCCGCAAGGCATGGAAGAATTAACCAGTCAGCTGCAAGGCATGATGAAAAACATGGGTGGTGATAAAAAGCAAACTCGAAAAATGGCTATCAAAGACGCGCTTAAAGCGCTGACTGAAGAAGAGGCGGCAAAATTAGTTAACGAAGATGACATTAAACACAACGCTATTGCGCGTCTGGAAGACAATGGCATTGTCTTCATTGATGAGATAGACAAAATTGTTGGACGTTCGGAAGGTAGCAAAAGCCCTGACGTGTCACGAGAAGGTGTGCAGCGAGACTTATTACCATTAATCGAGGGCAGTACGATTTCAACCAAACATGGCATGGTAAAAACCGACCATATTCTGTTTATAGGTTCGGGTGCATTTCAATTATCCAAACCTTCAGATCTAATCCCTGAGTTACAGGGTCGCATGCCAATTAGGGTTGAGTTAGCGGCGCTCACCGTAGAAGATTTCACGCGAATACTAACCGAACCAGACGCTTCTCTTACTGAACAATATAACGCGCTTCTCGCCACTGAAGGTGTCGGTATAAAGTTTACTGAAAACGGTATTAAGCGTATCGCCGAGTTGGCTTGGCAGGTCAACGAAAGCACTGAAAATATCGGCGCGCGGCGGTTACACACTATGCTTGAAAGGTTATTGGAAACAATATCATTTGAGGCAAGTGACCGAGCCGGAGAGAATATTACGATAGACCAAGACTACGTAAATGAACATCTCGATGAGCTTGCCGAAAATGAAGACTATGCGCGTTATATTCTGTAGCTTCACACAAGAATTTATCTAAAAATGATTTTCGCCCTACTTTTTATTCTTGCTTTTATGGTTGGCCTGGTTAGTTATGTTCTAACTGATGAATGGCTCTTCGCTGTGCTATTTTCAATGGGTTTGTTTATCGCCACCACTTTGGCCGATGTTGAAGCTAGTGAGCATTGGGGAATTACTCTGGTTTTTGGTTTGCCTATTGTGTTTTTTGCCAGCTTGCTGGGCGCCTATGTAGTGCAACTGCGCCGTGGTATCGATGAATTGCCTGAGCAAGACTCTTCATCAGCTGAAGGCTCTCAATCGGCTGAAGGCTCTCAATCGGCTGAAGGCTCTCAATCGGCTGAAGGCTCTCAATCCTCCGAAGGCTTCCAGTCGGCTCAAGAGCTGGGCCACAAAGAAGAACCCTAGATTCGCAAGCATCACACCGAATGCTGAGCCCCGCTAGACCTGTTTGCGTTAAGATTGGGCAACATTTTAATGCGGTGTGTCATAAGGGAATTCGAAATTGCCGATAGAGCGGGCGCCTAGTTTGATCTATTGGTGGATTTGTTGAGATCCTATCTTTGCAGTTGTTAAAGCATTTTTTAGGCCCTCTTGCAGTCGAGTATATGGTTGCAGAGAATTTCTCAGTTATCTTAATGTTCTTGATGACGCAATTTTTACCGCGCGGGTGGTCAGTACTTCGACTTAGTGGTTCTAATCTGGGCATTGATAATGCCGCAGTGGTTCATGTAGAGTGTTGGTCGAGACAAGCCTTTAAGGCACACGGCATCGTTTAATCGGGCTATCCAGAAAATTGAGGAAAAAATATGAAAGCATTGGCTGTAATTTTAGTAGCGTTTGTAGCTATTTCACACATTGGAATTTTAGTCTTGGAGATGTTCTATTGGGATCATGAGGTTGGCCGCAAGGTTTTTCAATGACACCTGAAGTGTCGGCTTCATCTGCGGTGCTGGCTATGAATCAAGGTTTGTACAATGGCTTTCTAGCCGCTGGTCTATTTTGGGGGTTGCTGGCAAAGAAAGCTGACGTGATTGTGTTCTTTTTGCTGTGCGTGATTGTTGCCGGTGTGTTCGGAGCAATTACTGCCAAGCCCACCATTCTCTTTACCCAAGCAACGCCTGCTGCTCTCGCTCTACTGGTGTTTTACCTAAGTCGTAAATCGAGTTAATCCGGCTTTTATCAACTCTATCTTTGTAGGCTATCAGAATGAATATGTATCAAAATCAAGTTGTATGGATTACCGGCGCATCCTCAGGCATTGGTGAGGCTCTGGCAGTAGAGTTTGCCAAGCAAGGCGCTCATCTGATTCTTTCAGCCAGGCGCCGCGAGGCTTTGGAGAAGGTTCGCGAGAACTGCGCCCACGGCGGCGGTGATGTTCTTGTGCTGCCTTTAGATGTAACCGACGAGGCTGCGATGCCAGAGTGCGTTAGTCAGGCCAGGGCCTTTAAGGGCAGGCTGGATGTGCTGATAAATAACGCTGGAATCTCCCAGCGTTCGAGTTGTCAGACAACCGAGATGGAAACCTACCGCGCCTTGTTTGAAGTGGATGTGTTTGGTCAGATTGCGCTGACCAAGCTAGTGCTGCCGATAATGGTAGGTCAAGGCAGTGGTCATTTGGCTGTGACCTCATCAGTGGCTGGAAAAATAGGTGTGCCTTTTCGAACAGGCTATTGCGCTGCTAAACATGCGATGATGGGTTTTTTCGACGCCTTGCGGTCTGAGGTAACGCACCTCAATATCAAGGTGAGCATCATTACACCAGGCTTTATTCGCACGAATATCTCTAAAAATGCCTTGGTCGGCGACGGCAGTGCTTTGGGAGTAACCGACAGTAATATCGCAAAAGGGATATCGGCCGAAGAATGCGCTCAAGTGGTTATTAAAGGTTTAGCAAAGAGTAAATCAGAGATTCCAGTCGGGCGAGGCATGGAGATGCACACTTTGTGGATAAAGCGTTTATTCCCGCGTTTATTGGACCGCTTGATGGCCGACCAGTACCAGAAACGAACCGCAACGGATGACTTTAAATAGCGCCATACTCTTAGTAGATGATCTCTTTAAGGGTAATGGTGACATACAATTTATTGAATATTTAGTGAGTCAGAATTGTTAGCTTCTGGTACGATTCCATACCAGAAGGGCCATTCTGGAACAGTGTCCAAATAATAAAATTTAAAAGGTTTACGATGTTCGATTCTGAATGTACTTCCACTCTCTCACTCATTGATGAGGAAATCGGCAAGACCCTAGCGGGTATCGAACGAGGAATCGAGAAAGAAGGCTTGCGGGTGTTGCCTAATAATCAGGTGGCTCAAACCAGTCATCATAAGGCTCTTGGCTCGACCCTAACCCACCCGAGCATCACTACCGATTATTCAGAGGCCCTGCTTGAGTTCATTACCCCCAAGCAAGATGGTGTTGATGACACCGTCGGCTATCTGACTGATTTGCACAGTTTCACATTGGCTAATATTGACGACGAAGTTATTTGGCCATCCAGCATGCCTTGTCGTCTTGAGGGCGACCAGAGCATACCCATTGCGGATTATGGGTGTTCCAATGTGGGAACCCTTAAACATGTTTATAGGCAGGGTCTAGGAGTGCGTTATGGGCGGCTGATGCAATCTATAGCAGGTATCCATTACAACTTCTCTTTGCCTGAATCGTTCTGGCGCGCTTATCAAATTAAGCTTAACGAGCAGGAGAGTGGCCCACAACAATCACTACAAGATTTCAAATCAGCGCACTATTTCTCGTTGATTAGGAACTTTCGTCGCTACTCATGGATATTGCATTATCTTTTTGGTGCATCGCCAGTTTTGGATAGCAGCTTTTTAGCTGGCCGCAGTGATCACGGCTTAGAGCAATTAGTTGAAAACACGCATGGCTTGAAGTACGCAACTTCCTTGCGAATGAGTGACCTCGGCTATCAAAACTCAGCCCAAGAAGCGCTGCATGTGTCCTATAGTTCGCTGGATGAATACGTGGCAACCCTAGGCGAAGCGATGACTCAAGGCTATACAGCCTATGAAGACATTGGCGTTAAACGTAATGGTGAGTTTATTCAATTGAACACCAATGTGCTGCAAATAGAAAATGAGTATTACAGCGACATTCGACCTAAGCGTGTAACGCAGAGTGGTGAAAAACCGATAGCGGCACTTCGTGATCGCGGGGTCGAATACATAGAAGTGCGCATACTCGACATTAATCCTTTTATTGCAGAGGGCATCGATGCGCAGCAAATTAGATTTCTAGATGCCTTTTTATTGTATTGCTTGTTATCGCAATGCCCAAATTCCAGCGTGGCTGGTTGTCCAGAGATCCGCGGCAATCAAAAAGAGGTAATCACCCGCGGGCGAGACCCATCTCTGACATTAATCAAAGATGGCAAAAAGGTGCCTTTTGCCAGCGCGGCTGGTGAGTTGCTCGATGCGCTTTCGGAAACGGCTGCTGTGTTAGATTCTGCGCACAACACTAACGATTATGCACAGGCCGTGACCGCACAAAGAGCAAAGGTCGACAGGCCACAATTAACGCCATCCGGAATAATGATGAGCAAAGTCGAGCAAGGCACCGAATTCGTTGACATAGCGCGTCAATGTGCAATGCAACACAAAGCTTCATTTGCGTCCCATCAGACTCCTCAGCCATTTGCTGAAGAACTCGCTAAAGCCGCACTCATGTCCTTGCAAGAGCAGGCTGATTTGGAGTCACATGATGATATGTCGTTTGAAGAATACCTAGACGCTTATAATAAAAGTTAAGCGCTTAGCAGCCTCATTAAGTATTGAAGCGCTATATTTACTGAGGGCTCACGATTAGTTACCAGCTGAAAGCTCTTGATTAGCTGAAAGCTCTTGTGATTGGCTGAAGGCTCTAATCAGCCGAAGGCTCATGATCATCAGAGGGCTCACGGTTGATTTGAATATCTCTGCGTGGGTAGGGTATTTCTAGGTTGTGCTCACGAAAGGCCTCATGAATAGCCATGTACATCAGATGGGTGACCCTGCCCCGATCTTCAGGTGCATCTATCCAGCCCATTAACTGCACACTGATGCCGCTCTCGGCAAAACCTCGGACCCTGACTCTTGGGCTTGGAAATTTGCATAAGTCTGTTTCGTTCTCCGCGACCTTCATCAATACTTCGCTTACTTGCTCAAGGTCCGCATCGTAAGCGCATTGCACATCAAGGCGAATTCTCATTTGCTGTTCAAAACCTCCGCTTTCGTTTACCACCTTAGCATTGCCAATTACGCCGTTGGGGATGGTAACTTCGATATCGTCACGGGTAAGTAATCGCGTACTGCGTATGCCAATGTGGGTGACTTTTCCGCGTTCGCCACTGTCTAAATTCACATAGTCACCCAATTTGTAAGGGCGATCGGCGAGTATAAAGACGCCAGAAAATAAATTGGCTAGAGTGTCTTTTGCAGCGAAACCAAGCGCGATACCAACAATACCTGCAGACGCCAACAAGCCGACTGGATTGATGCCCCAAATCACTAAAATCAGGTAGGCCCCAAGTATCAATAGTAGGATCTTGCTACCAATAATAAACAGCGGTTCGGTTCCCATATCAAATATTTTGAAGTGCATGTCATTGCGCGAAAACTCAGTAATTATTTTGCCGCTAACGGTGAGGGCAGCCTTGGTTAGGCTTAGCACAATCAATGATAGGACTATTGGCGTAATGTACTTTGCGGGGCCATAAACTATACCAGCCGCTTTAGTTGACATTATTAGGCCAACCCAAAGGACCGTAGAAAATATTGGAGAGCGTAAGTCGCTAATAATTTCATCATCCAAATTGGTTTGAGTTTTTCCGGCCAGTCGCTCGATTAAGCGAATGGCGTAGCGCCGAATAAAATAAGCAAATGCCCAAAAAAACCCGAAGATAATCAGACCTTCTAATGCTGGATATTGCTGAATGAGTTGCCAATAAGGTAACGCTTGGTCAGGCAGAAGCTCAGCAAAGCTAGGTAATTTCGAACCAATATCGAGCGGGGGCTCAATAATCTGCGTCGCTTGTTCGCCTTTCTCGACAGACGGTTCAATTTTGTCCACCGCCTGTTGTACTAGTTTGCTGTTGCTCATGCTGACCGTTTTCCGTTAGGCTGAAAATCTTTATAGCATGTCTGGATTACAGTCTAAAGCTTTTGAGACTCTATCCAGTTCTGAATCTCGTCAGTAATCTGTTGATCTTGTTTGCCCAGCGTTGAAATTTCTGGGCCAAAGATGCACTTGATGATACCGGGTTTAATCCACCAGCTTTCGCTAGACCAGTACCTACCGGCGTTGTGTGCGATTGGAACAATGGGCACGTTAGCGGCTCGGGCTAACTTAGTTGCGCCTTTTTTATAGCGCCCACTTTGTCCATAAGGTGTACGTGTGCCTTGCGGGAAAATTAGCACATGCCGACCTTCTTTGATCTTATCGATGCCCTGTTCGACTACCTGGTCAAGCGCGTTTTTACGATCCGTGCGATCAATCGCAATCGGGCCGCTAGCCCAAAGACCCCAACCGAAAAAAGGAATGCGTAATAGTTCCTTTTTTAGTACCCATGCAACCGGCGGCAAGAACGTTTGCGTCACGATGGTTTCCCAAGTCGACTGGTGCGCGCAGGCAAACACGCAAGGCCATTCTGGAATTTTTTCTACCCCTAAAATTTCATGTTTGAGACCACAGGTTACTTTTAACCACCAGCACACAAAATGTGCCCACCCAGCGATCACTTTCGAGCGCCTTTTGGGCGGCAATGGAATCACCAGAATGGAGATGAACATAAAGGGAATTGTGGTTAGAGCTTCCCCTATGTAAAACAGGATTGAACGAAGGTAGATCATGGCGCTATGTTATGTCTCGCTACTTAACAGATCGTTGGTGAAAGCAGACAACGAATCAAAAACCATCGTGTCAGCAAGCCCAAGTTCTGTATTGTTTCGAATTTCCTTGAGGCTCTTTTTACCATTGCCAGTTTTAACTAGTATCGGCGTAGCACCTGCTGATTTAGCTGCGCTTAGGTCGCGTACCGAGTCGCCCACTGAGCAAATCCCTTTAAACGAAACGCCTAAGCGATGGCCAAGCTCTTTATATAAACCATCTTTGGGTTTACGGCAGTCGCAACCGTCATCAGGGTGATGAGGGCAGAACAATATGCTTTGAATCTTGCCGCCATGTTGGTGGATGTAATCAATCATACGCACGTGTATTTTACCTAAGGTATCGGCGCTAATTAAGCCACGGCCCACTCCTGATTGATTGGTAAGCACCACCACATCGTATTTCGCTTGTGACAAGCGAGCGATTGCTTCGAGGCTACCCTTGATAGGTAGCCACTCTTCCGGCGATTTGATAAACGCTGGCGACTCCTGATTGATCACTCCATCGCGATCGAGAATAATTAATTTCATAGGAATTAAATAATCGTGGTTATGCCCAATGGGCTCAGGATTGCAGCAAAGAAATATCAGCCACCTGCATAAATAGTTGCTGCAATCGTGTTAGCAAAGCCAAGCGATTGTGTTGCTGTGCTTTGTCGTCGCTCATCACCATAACGTGTTCAAAGAACGCGTCAACAGGAGAGCGTAAAGTAGCGAGTTTTTGTAATCCTTGAGCATAGTCCCCCGCATTGAATAAGCGAACGCAATCTTCTTCAATACCACTAATGGCCGAGAAAAGATCAATTTCAGCTTTTTCGACTAATACAGATTGGTCAACCTCAGTGCTGGGTTGGCTATCTTGCTTCTTCAGAATATTGCTGATGCGTTTATTGGCTGCGGCAAGGTCACCCGCTTCAGTCATGTCGCCAAAGGCATGCACCGCTTTAACGCGATTCTCGAAATCCAAAGGGCTATCAGGTTCGCAGGCCAATACGGCATTGATAGAATTAGTGGCAATATCTTGGGCTTGATAAAAGGCCGTTAAGCGGCCGCGAATAAACCCTACGATTTGAGACTGCGTCGCTGAGTCTATTTCAATACCTTGCAGGTCTGAATAGACAGCCGCGCTTTTTGCCACCAAGGCACTCAGTCCAAATGGGTGATTTTTTTCGATCAGAATACGCAGAATACTTAAAGCTGCTCGACGCAAGCCATACGGGTCTTTGTCTCCTGTGGGCACTTCGCCGCTGGCGAATATACCAACTAGGCTATCAAGTTTATCTGCCAAGGCAACCGCTTGAGCCTCAATAGAAACAGGCAGTTGATCGCCCGCAAACTTAGGCCAATAATGCTGTTCGATGCATTCACCAACCACGCCCGGTTCGCCTTCACGATCAGCATAGTAGTGGCCCATGATTCCCTGTAACTCATCAAATTCATTCACCATGTCAGACACAAGATCGGCTTTGGCGAGCAAGGCTCCGCGTTCGGCCAATTGCTTACTGCCAGCCATACTTTCGGCCAACATTCCAGCCAGCGACTGTAGTCGTTTGGTTTTATCCAATACGCTGCCTAGTTTTTGGTGGAATAAAACACTGTCTAAGCGATCAATGCGATCAATCAGTTTTAGCTTTTGATCGGTTTCCCAAAAAAACTGTGCGTCTGACAGGCGGGCTCGCAGCACCTTCTCATTGCCTTCTCGAACCTGTTGCGGGTTTTTGCTCTTGATGTTGCTGACAGTGATGAAATTAGGCATTAACTTGCCAGAACTGTCGACCACATGAAAGTATTTTTGGTGGTCGCGCATAGAGGAGATCAAGCACTCTTGCGGCACCTCCAAAAAGCTAGGATCAAATTCGCCTAGCACTCCATAGGGGTATTCAACCAAGCCTGTGACTTCGTCGAGTAGCGCTTGGTCATCAGTGATGTTGCCACCAATGCTGGCAGCTAGAGTACCAATTTGTTCAACGATCATTGCCTGGCGTTTTTGGAAGTCAGCCACCACATGCCCCTTCTCCAGCAATGTACTTTCGTACTGCTGTGCAGAGGCGATCTGTAAAGCACCATAGCTTAATTCTGTCACACAGTGAAATCGATGGCCGCGGGTGGTGTTGGACGCATCTACACCCAATACACCGGTGGGGATAAGGTCGCCTCCAACCATTACAATCAACCATTTTACTGGGCGTACAAACTCAGCTGTACCACTTCCCCAGCGCATGCGTTTGGCGATGGGTAATCTTTTGATAGCTTGGTCGATAATTCCTTGCACCAATTGTGCAAGTTTTTTGCCTGGCTCAACAATATTGTAGCTGAGCCACTCGCCCTTATCAGTTTTTAATCTATCGAGCTGGGCTACATCAACACGGCAGGACTTTGCAAAGCCTAGGGCGGCCGGAGTTGCTTCTCCGGCGTCATTGAAAGCCGCTTGGATTGCCGGCCCGCGTCGCTCAATAGATTGGTCTGGTTGAGCCGAGATAACATTTTCAACCGATAATGCAAGCCTGCGAGGTGTGGCAAACGATATTGCTTGCCTCGCGTCTACCTCGCTAAGTAATTGTGCTTCCAACAGGCCTGCCAATAGCTCGCGAGTAAATGCGCTACTCAATGTTTTAAGCGCTTTTGGGGGTAGCTCCTCAGTTCCCAGCTCAATCAATAGCGTAGCGCCCGTGGTATCAATGTTTACACTCCTCATGATTGCTCTGCCTTCAACAACTCAGCGCCGCGCGGAAACCCGAGCGCTTCGCGCGATTCATAGTATGACTGTGCCACGCCTTTTGCCAAGGTGCGGATGCGGCCAATATAGCGGGCGCGTTCCGTTACACCAATCGCATGTCGTGCGTCTAGCATATTAAAGCTGTGCGACGCTTTGAGCATTTTTTCGTAGGCTGGCAATGGTAGTTGCTGTTCCAAACAGTGTTTGGCTTCTGCTTCGCAGGCGTTAAAGAAATGAAATAATTCTTCTACGTTGGCATGCTCAAAATTGTAAGTAGATTGCTCAACCTCATTTTGGTGATAGATATCTCCATAGCTAAAGCCTTCGGTCCATTTAAGGTCATAGATGCTATCCACGCCTTGGATGTACATGGCAATGCGTTCTAAGCCGTAGGTGATCTCGCCGGTAACCGGCCGACAATCCAATCCACCGACTTGCTGGAAATAAGTAAACTGAGTTACTTCCATTCCATTTAGCCATACCTCCCAACCCAGGCCCCAGGCGCCAATGGTTGGTGATTCCCAATTGTCTTCTACGAATCGAACATCGTCACTCAGCATGTCGATTCCAAGTTCGCTCAATGATTGCAGATACAGTTCCTGAATGTGGTCGGGTGACGGTTTTAGAACCACTTGATACTGAAAATAGTGCTGCAGCCGGTTAGGGTTTTCACCATAGCGCCCATCAGTTGGGCGGCGCGACGGTTGCACGTATGCCGCACGTAAAGGTTCAGGGCCAATCGCGCCTAAGAAGGTCGGTGTATGAAAAGTGCCCGCCCCCACTTCAGTATCGATAGGTTGCATTATCACGCAGCCATTGTCAGCCCAAAACTGCTGCAAACGGATGATAATGTCTTGAAAACTTAGTACATCACTCATGATTAATATATCTGGCCAATTGTGTTTAGACGCAAGCGCTCTGGCATTAAAAATGGCGGACCAATCCGCCCTAAAATAAAGGCGATATTATAGCTGCCAAGACTGATTATGCGAGGTTTAATGCACGCTTTCTGTTGCGGTAACTCTAAGCAAGGCGAAGTCACAGACGTGAAAACTAGGTGAAATTGGACAAGTTGTCCACCATATTACTTTGATTCATACCAGAGCTAACAAATAGTTATAAAACCCTAGACAAGCGACCTAGAATCAAGTAACTTTCCTCGCAGACTGAGGTCAAGCCCAAGTCGCCTAGGAGTGGGGAAAGTGCAATTAATAGCACGACTCATGAAAATACGAAGACTCGTTAATAATAAAAGCAAATGGCGAGTCTTTTTATTTTCGTATAGGGAGTTGTTTTCATAAGGGAAATTTTTGGACATGAGGTTCTACGTTTTCTTTCCGCTCTAGGCCGTTTATTTTTTCTCTGATTCAGAATCTTACTTTCGTGTATCGATTGTGTTTATAAGCGATGGATTATGGGCATGAGGTGTACGCTTTCTTTCCGCTATGGGCAGTTTATTTTCTCTCTGATTGTTGTTTTCATTCTCATATATGCGTTTGTTCATACGGTTGATTATGGGATTTGAAACCCCGCGTTTACTCCGCTTACATCAGTAGATTTTCTATTTCACTGGGCGGTTGTTTTTTACCGTTGTGCAAGGCGAAGCGCGGTCATATTAGAGGCGAGTGGTCAGAACCTTTGGCTGCATTTTATTTGGTTTCTTGCTTGAATTTATGGCTAAATGTCTAAATCTTGAGTGGTTGCAGAATAATCTATGGTTATATCCGATATAACTTGGATTACTCTTTAGATATCATAGGCTTACAAACTGGTCATATTAGTGTTTTTAGGCTATTATGGCTATCCAGATTTTGGGCTCCTGTTTAAGCAGTAACATTAGACGCACGGGGTCTTCTTTCTGCAGAATGTATCTGCCCGCGCCGTAAAATCTTTCTTGATTGTGTGGTTTATAGGCTGAACCAGATTTCAGTGGCTTCGCGACGGCGCATGATTATTAAAGAAACAGTCTTCTTCGTTTGAATAGCGGCCCATCTTCATTGACAGGTGTGCTTGGCTTACGCTGAATACATGACATAGCCGCTTCGCCATAGTTGCGTAGCAACAACTTACATTAGGAATGTTTGATATGACTTACGCCAAAAATAAGTCTCGTGGTTTGTATCGTGCTGAATTTGAGCATGATAGTTGTGGTATTGGCTTTGTTACCAATCTCAAGGGTAAGAAGTCGCATGACATTATTCAAAACGCGCTCACCATGCTCACGTGCATGGAGCATCGCGGTGGAACTGGCTTTGATGTTAAAAGCGGTGATGGCGCGGGTATCCTAATTCAAATACCGCATGACTTTCTGCTGGTCGAGGCTGCGCACCTAGGCTTCGCTTTACCAGAAGCCGGCGAATACGGCGCGGCAATGATTTTCTTTCCATCTGACGTCGAGCAAGCAGCTAAGTGCCGTGAAATTTTCCATGTCTCTATGAAGATGCTCGGGCTTAGTCGTTTGGGTTACCGACCTGTGCCTACTGACAATTCCATGCTGGGCGCAGCTGCGGTTGGAGTTGAACCGAAAATTGAACAAGTCTTTATTGCCAAGCCTGAAGGTCTAAGCAGAGAAGAGTTCGAGCGCAAGCTATATATACTTCGTAAGTACACGGTCCACACCATCAACAACACCATCGCGAAAAAGTCTGATGAGTTTTATGTTGCGTCGATTTCGACCAGAACTATGGTTTATAAAGGCCAGTTCACCACTGCTCAGGTAAGGCAGTATTATCTTGATCTGCAAGACGAGCGAGTAGTTAGCGGTTTAGCAATGTTCCACTCACGCTTTTCAACTAATACGGTGCCTGCTTGGCATCGCGCTCAGCCTTTTCGTTACTTATCTCACAATGGTGAGATTAATACGGTACAGGGCAATATCAATTGGATGAACGCTCGTGAAGCGATGTTTGAGTCAGTCAATTTTAGTGACACTGAGCTTGAAATGCTCAAGCCTATCTGCAACAGGAGTAATTCCGATTCGGCCAACCTTGATATGGCGATTGAGTTATTGCTATTAAGTGGTCGCTCGCTAGCGCAGGTGATGATGATGGTGGTGCCCGAAGCCTGGCAGACCCAGGAAAACATGGATCCGGTTAAACGTGCATTCTATGAATACTATGCTTGTGTGATGGAACCATGGGATGGTCCCGCGTCAATTTCATTTACTGACGGTAAAATGATTGGTGCAACCTTAGACAGAAACGGTTTGCGCCCATCACGTTACTTGCTGACTAATGATGGCACACTCATCATGGGTTCAGAAACAGGCGCGCTGTGTGTTGATCAATCAACTGTGGTTGAGAAAGGCCGCTTACAGCCAGGCAAAATTTTCATTGCCGATTTAGAGAAAGGCCGCATCATTAGTGATGAAGAGGTTAAACAAGAAATCTGTTCGGCCCAGCCTTATGGCGAATGGCTAAGTAGAAATAAAATAATGCTGGACGATCTTGAAACGCCCGCCGTTTCAAACGAGCAACCACCATTGCCTAATTTGAGGAAAATGCAGAAAGCATTTGGTTATAGCAATGAAGACCTCAACGTGATTCTTACCCAGATGGTAGGAACCGGTAAAGAACCTTTGGGTTCAATGGGTGTAGACACGCCTTTGGCTATTTTGTCTGACAAGTCTCAACAACTGTCGCATTACTTCAAACAACTTTTTGCACAGGTAACAAACCCACCGATTGACCCGATTCGCGAAGAGCTTGTAATGTCATTGCGCGGCTACGTTGGGCATTCGCCCAACTTGTTAGAAGAGTCATCAAAGCATTGTCACAAGTTGGAGATCACTCAACCGGTGCTAACCAATGAAGAGCTGATCAAGATTCAATATATTGATCATGATCATTTTCAGGCGAAAACTATTGATCTAAATTTCAGAGCCACGGGCAATGAAGGAGCACTTGAGCGGGCGCTTGAGCGAGTATGTAGATATGCCAAAGATGCCGTTATCGATGGTTATTCGCTGCTGGTGTTGAGTCATCGAGGGATCGATTCAGACCATGCGGGAATTCCGTCACTATTGGCAACTGCAGCCGTGCATCACTTTTTGATCCGCGAGGGTCTACGCGCACAAGCGGATATTATTCTGGAAGTCGCTGACATTAGAGAGACACATCATTTTGCCACCGTTTTAGGCTATGGCGCCGCGGCGGTTAACCCGTACTTGGCGCTTGAGACTCTTTATGAACTTCGTGATGCCGGTGTTGTAGATGCCGAGCAAAGCAATCAACAGTTAGTAGCTAAGTACACCAAAGCCATCGGCAGCGGGTTGTTGAAAATATTTTCGAAAATGGGTGTGTCAACCTTGCAGTCTTACCAAGGTGCACAAATATTTGAAGCATTAGGTATTAATTCTGATGTGATAGACGCCTATTTCACCGGCACCATTACCCGCATAGGAGGCTTGGACTTAGATGGCATAGCTCAAGAGTCACTAATGCGTCACCGAGAAGGCTTCCCAACCGAAGATAGAATAGCGCGCGATCAACTTTTACACACCGGTGGTGACTACGCCTGGCGACACGATGGCGAACGCCATTTGTTTAGCCCAACTGTGATCCGCTTGCTTCAACATTCGACCGCCAGCAACAATAAAGAGCAGTTTAAAGAATATGCCAGGGCCGTTGATAGCCAGAGCAAAGAAGCATTTACCCTGCGCGGATTATTGGCATTTGCTCCAGGTCATAAATCGATACCATTGGACGAAGTTGAGCCGATTGAAGGTATTTTTAAACGTTTTGCTTCAGGCGCTATGTCGTTTGGCTCTATCTCTTGGGAAGCACACACCACGCTAGCTATCGCAATGAACCGTATTGGCGGCAAAAGTAATAGTGGTGAAGGTGGCGAAGACCCCATCCGGTTTACTCCTTTGGAAAATGGCGATTCAATGAGGTCTGCTATCAAGCAAGTAGCCTCTGGCCGCTTTGGCGTGACCAGTCACTACCTCACTAATGCCAATGAGTTACAAATCAAAATGGCTCAAGGCGCAAAGCCCGGTGAAGGCGGGCAATTGCCTGGTCACAAAGTCGATGCATGGATTGGTAAAGTGCGTGGCTCAACTCCAGGGGTTGGATTAATTTCACCACCTCCACACCACGATATTTACTCCATTGAAGATTTATCGCAATTAATCTTTGATTTGAAAAACGCTAATCGTGAAGCTCGAGTCAACGTTAAGCTTGTTTCTGAAGCGGGCGTGGGCACAGTGGCTTCTGGTGTTTGTAAAGCTTACGCCGACGTTGTTCTGATTGCTGGCCATGATGGCGGTACAGGCGCGTCACCCTTAAGTTCTATCAAACATGCAGGCCTACCGTGGGAACTCGGCTTAGCTGAGACTCATCAAACTCTAGTACGCAATAACTTGCGCAGTCGTATCACTGTACAAACTGACGGTCAAATTAAAACTCCTCGTGACTTGGCGGTAGCGACATTACTCGGTGCCGAAGAGTGGGGCATTGCGACTGCTGCACTCGTGGTGCAAGGCTGCATTATGATGCGCAAGTGTCACCTCAATACGTGCCCAGTCGGCATCGCAACTCAAGATAAGGAATTACGCGGTCGTTTCGCAGGTCAAGCTGATATTGTGGTGAACTTCTTTACTATGATGGCTGAAGGCCTACGCGAGATCATGGCCGAATTGGGCTACCGAACTATTAATGAAATGGTTGGTCAAACCCAAAGCTTGAAGTTGCTTGATGATATCGATCATTGGAAATACAAAGGCATTGATTTAAGCCCGCTGCTATTCCAAGAGGAAAGTGAAGAAGGCCAAACCATGTACCGTTCGATAGCTCAAAAGCATCTAATCGACGACATTATCGATCGCAAAATGATGGTCGATGCGAAACAAGCTTTAGATAATCAAACGCCGGTAAACCTTGAGTATCCAGTGACAAATACTGACCGTACTGTAGGGGCAATGATCTCTAATGAGATTTCTAAGAAATATCATGCTGACGGTCTACCACAAAATACCATTAACGTTAAGTTCAATGGTTCGGCCGGTCAGAGCTTTGGTTGTTTTTCAGCTAAGGGCTTGCGCTTCGAATTGGAAGGCGACGCCAATGACTATTTTGGTAAGGGTCTGTCTGGTGCAAACCTAGTGGTCTATCCAGCAAAAGAATCAACCTTCGCGCCAAGCAAGAATATTTTAATCGGCAACGTTGCTTTGTTTGGAGCAACTGACGGCAAGGCGTTTATTCGCGGCGTTGCTGGTGAGCGCTTTTGTGTGCGTAACTCAGGTGCCACTGCGGTGGTAGAGGGTGTGGGTGATCACGGTTGCGAATACATGACCGGTGGCAAGGTGGTTATTCTTGGTCAAACTGGGCGCAATTTTGCCGCTGGTATGTCCGGTGGCGTAGCCTATGTATTGGACGATGAGCAAGATTTTGCTGCTAAGTGCAACATGGAAATGGTGCAGCTTGAAGCAGTGCAAAGCGATGAAGACATCGCTGACTTGAAAGCGCTAATTACTGAACATCATCAGACAACTGAGTCAGACGTAGCAGCTGACTTATTAGCAGATTGGGGCGGTTCTCTAAAACGCTTTGTCAAAGTAATGCCAGTAGACTACAAACGCATGCAAGGCTATATGCGCGAAGTGCGTGATAGCGGTAAATTTGAAACAGAATACGATGTCGCGGTTGAAGCCTTCGACATGCATATTGAAAAACTAGCGGCGCAATAAGCCTAAGCAATCGAGATAGCCTGGGCTAGCTAATTAGGAGAAATATTATGGGGAATCCAAGCGGGTTTTTAAAAGTTGAACGAGCCTTGCCGCAGGATAGAAATGCAGCAGCGCGTTTAGACGACTGGCAAGAAGTGCACGAACACATGCCCGAGGCTGAACTCAAGAAGCAAGCGTCTCGTTGCATGGACTGCGGCGTGCCATTCTGTCAGTCTGCTGAGTCAAAGTACGCCCCAGCGGTTGCTGGCTGCCCGGTTAACAATTTGATTCCTGAGTGGAACGATCTAATTTATCGTGGCCGCTGGAAAGAAGCATTGCAGTCATTGCACAAGACCAATAACTTCCCAGAATTTACCGGCCGTGTTTGCCCAGCGCCGTGCGAAGGCGCCTGTGTCTTGGGTATCAATGCAGACCCTGTGACCATTAAGCTCAACGAAGTAAGCATTATTGATCGCGGCTTCGAAGAAGGTTGGGTAGTAGCCCATCCACCAAAATCACGCAGTGGCAAAACAGTCGCAGTTATTGGTTCCGGACCTGCGGGTTTAGCGGCCGCTGCACAGCTTAATACGGCGGGGCATTTGGTAACGGTTTACGAGCGTGCCGATCGTATTGGTGGTTTGCTGATGTACGGCATCCCGAACATGAAACTGCAAAAAGAATTGGTGCAACGACGAGTTGATTTGTTGGCTGAAGAAGGCATTGTGTTCATCACAGATACCGAAGTCGGCAAAGATATTACAGCACAACAGCTTGAGCAAGATTTCGATGCGGTATTGCTTTGCGTAGGCGCAACGGTGCCGCGTGACTTAGACGCTCCTGGCCGCGAACTCAATGGCATTCACTTTGCTATGGATTTCCTGCGCACAAATACTAAAAGCCTGCTAGACAGTAAGCACCAAGACGGTAACTTTATAAATGCTGAAGGTGAAAACGTAATTGTAATAGGCGGCGGTGATACCGGCACGGATTGCGTAGGCACCTCATTGCGGCATAAATGCGCAAGCGTCGTTCAATTGGAAATCATGCCTCAACCACCAGGCGCAAGGCAGTCAAACAATCCTTGGCCAGAATGGCCTAAGCGTTTGCTAGTTGATTATGGTCAAGAAGAGTCGATTGCCATGCAAGGCAAAGACCCGCGCGACTACTTAGTGCAAACCACCAAAATCGAAGGCGATGAAAATGGCAATGTTACAGCCGTGCACACCGTGAATATTCAATGGGAGCGCACGCCAGAAGGGCACATGATCCCTAAAGAAGTGGCAGGCAGCGCAAAAGTTCACCCTGCTGATATTGTGTTATTAGCCATGGGATTTATGGGCCCAGAAAGTTCTTTGGTTGATCAATTTGGATTAGATAAAGATCCGCGCTCAAACATTCTCGCACAATACGACGAGTTTGCTACTAGCACGCCAGGTGTGTTCGCCGCGGGCGATGCCCGAAGAGGCCAGAGTTTGATTGTTTGGGCGATTGACGAAGGCCGCAGAGCTGCTCGAGAAGTCGATAGTTTCTTGATGGGTAAGAGTTACTTGCCATAGGTAGGGGCGCCTGAAATAAGGCGCAGTCCCTGCTCGTCATTGCGAGGCTAAACCGTGTGGTGTTCTAGCCGGCAATCTATTAGTTAGTAACTCTGTATTAACTTTGCGCCTCGCCTCGGCGGGTGATACTTTTTTGATTCCGAAGGTTAGTTTGCTTGTTTAAACAAAGCACCAAATACACCGGACCCCTATAAAACCACAGCAAAAAGACGCCCTTTCGAACTCCTGAATATAGCTCTGGCTTTAGTGAAACTGGCACAATAAAGCAGCAGTGTCATGGGAACACGCAATCAATTAATAAAAATCATAAACCAAAGACCCAATGTTAGGTCTCTGGTATGACCCTAAATCTTTGAGACTAAGCTTTACCGTGAGGAGATTCGCGTAAATCTTCTTGGCCTTCTTGCTGCCTTTTAGCAGCACCTTGGTGAAACTCTCGATAGGTTAGGACTAAGCCAACAAACATCAACGTGAATACGACTATTGCGATAGTTAAGAGATAATCAGGACTCATTATTTGTCTCCTCTTGCAAGTAAAGCGGATAGTTTAAAATAAATCGCAAAGCCTAAAATCGACGGCACCCAGATTGCTGTGAATAAGGCCTGGGTTTCAAATCCATTGAAATAGGAAAAACCAGAAACGGCAAACGACACTGCGACAGCCAGTAAAATAAAAAAATCAGACATTTTGAACATGAGACAATCTCCATTAATTAAGTGGTGTGTATCCGCTAGCTGCGAACAGGTATTTTATTATTATATAGGTCTAAAAATCCTCAAAACCAAAAGCGGCAAGCATCAAACCTGCGATTACAACTCCGGTGGGTAACCTCAGGCCCTGCATTCCAAATACGTCAATGATCGAGGGGATCGCGGGGATAAAGCCGACTAAAAGCCATATAAAAAACGGTGCAGCCATAAAAATACCTAGTATTCTGGCTATCTTCTTAGCGGCATCTAAACGCCTACGGCCATTACTATAATTCATTTCAATCACGATAAGTGTAGCTTGGTTGGACGCATGGTCTGATATACGTTATAGGAGCTCGAGTAAACAAACTAACCATATCATTATAAAATCTATACTAGGTGAACTGGTCGGTGCGTGGATTGCAATTGTTGTTTTAGGTGACGGAGCTATTTTCTACTTTTTGTTGGCCTATGTGTTTTTTAAGCAATACCTTCTAGATCGGAAACTGACAATTCTTGGAGTTTTCAATCATTAGTAATTAACCTAAGACTAGAATAAAGTGACTCAACGCTTACTGCTTATTCTTAGATAATTTTTATCTACCGCAATGAAAAAATCAAATATTCATTTTACTAAAGAACTGTCTGAGTTGCTAAAACCAATTGAGCACCTAGAAGCTCAGAAACTAAAGCTGATTATCCACGCGGGCACACCAAAAACGGGCACTACGAGCTTACAAACCTACCTAGACAAAAAACAACGCAAGCTTAGAGGGAAAGGGATTCTTTACCCGCATAATCTTGCAAAGTTACAGAACCCCACAGCACCCAAACACCAATGGTTTGAGAAAAATTTAGCCGTAACAAACTTGCAACACTTTCTGGAAAACTTTAAAAATATAATCTCACAAGTTAAACAAGATACTCACACCATCATTCTGTCATCCGAGGGTATTTATAACTATTGGTGGGATTTTTCCGATCAATCAAAAGTTATTCTGGGTGAACTGAGTGAACTTTTCGATACCCAGGTCTGGGTATGGTTTCGTGAACCACTTGGGTTTATTGAAAGCTATTACAAACAATGTATTCGCAACCCACAGATTGCAAACAACCCGTGTTATGGCAAAAATTTATCCTTTGCTGAAATGTTAGACATCGAATGGTTTTCTCGACATTTAGACTATCAAGGTTTTGTCACCGAATGCCAAACACTGTTTGGTGAAGAGAACGTTTCAGTATTTGAATACCAAGGAGATGTGGTGCAAGAAGTGATTCGGAAATTAGGCTTGGCAACCCTCCACGACAACCCGACCCCAAGAAAAAATAATAGTTTAAATAGTGCTTCAATAGGATTGCTAAGAACCATAAACCAATACGATATAAAGGCAAAAGATAAAGAGCTTTTGATTCCTCACTTAAAGGAAATCAATGAGGTTCTTAATAGTTACGAAAATGAGTCATTGATTGATGACGAGTCTAGAAAAAGAGTCCTGAAGCTATCTAGTGCAATAAAATTCTGACTTCTGCGACAATGACAACGCTTTAGGGTCTGGCCTAGGTTTTTATGTTGCAAGGTTTTGGCTCAGGTGTTTGAGTGTGCACACTGAACCATTCTACTTAAGCTTGTATCTTGCCTGTTCTCGACTATAGAATTGAAGGCGTTTGTTAACCCATTAACAGGAAAAATTAGTATGAGATCTACAGTGTTAAAAATTGTTGGAGTATTTGGGCTTCTCTGTCTTTGTCCCCATCTGTTACAGGCTGAGCCGCTCAAGGCTGGCCCATACGCTTTGATCAATGCGAATCTGTTTAATGGAGTGAACAACAGAATCAGTCGCGATGTCGTGGTGCTGGTTAAAGATGGTCTGATCGAACGCGTTGCCGACTCGAAATTGCAGCTCCCAGTTGGCTATGAAGTGATTGACCTTGAAGGCAATTACCTAATGCCCGGATTGTTTGATGTACACACGCATATCAGCACCCTCGATCAAGCTAAACGTGCTTTGGATTCCGGTGTCACAACGGTGCGCTCGGCCAGCGTGCCGGCTTTTCAGGATGTGGCACTACGAGAACTAGCTTCGAGCGGTAGAATCGCTGGCCCAGATATGGTGGCGGCGGGGGTTTATGTCACACCTAATTTGGAGCAAAGCGTGCTCGCGGATCCGCGACTGGCTGATCTAATTGGTGGCGTCAATTCCGATGACGAGCTACGCAAGTTAGTAAATATCAATGTTAGTCGTGGTGTTGATGTGATTAAAACTCGGGGAACCGAGCGTGCTGGCCTGCCAGGCACAGACCCAAGGCAGCAGGTGTATACACAGCGGCAACTCCAGGTAATTGTTGATGAGGCCGCGCGCCACAATAAACCCGTGATGGTGCATGCCCATGGCGACGAAGGTGCCCTTGCAGCTGTGCTTACTGGCGCTCGGAGCATCGAACACGGTAGCTACCTTTCAAAAAAAACACTTAAGGAGATGAAAAAACGCGGCACTTGGCTAGTGCCAACCTATGTGACTATGGATGAAATGAACGAAGAACAATACGATCATGTATTGCGTCTGCGTGGCAGATACATGGTGCCACGATTAGAAAAAGTAATTCAGATGGCGCATTCTCAGGGCGTTAAAATCGCCACCGGCGCCGACAGCTACTATGACAACCTAACCATCAACCGTATCTCTGTCGAAGTCGAACAGTTTGTGCGCTTGGGTCTAAGTAACTTTGAAGCCTTGCAAACAGCCACCGTAAGTTCAGCCGAACTACTGCAGTTAGACAAGGTCACCGGGCGTATCGCGCCAGGCTACCAAGCGGACATGATCCTACTGCCCGCTAATCCCTTGCAACACATCGAGGCACTGCAAGATGTGCTAATGGTTATGAGCAACGGAATACTCTCGCTGAACCGAATCCCTTTTGGTGTGCAAGACGAAGCAAAATATCGTCGAGCTGGTTAATCTGCGGTACCTTTAACCTTGTTGACACAGATCAACCTTTGCTTCTGATTTACTTGATACCCTATTTCCCTTAGCGTTATTTGCGGGCAAATTATTTGTTTGCGTAACGCCACTAATCTGTTCTAAATATTGAGGAAAGACTAATGGAGAAAACTATCGGTATCGATCTAGGAACCACAAATTCATGCGTTGCAGTGGTGGACGGCGACAAGCCTATTGTTATTGAAAACAGTGAGGGCGCGCACTACTCCGTCTTACGTGGCGTATCAAGACGATGGTGAGATTCTGATTGGGCAGTCAGCAAAGCGCCAATCAGTGACTAACCCCGAGAACCCACTGTTTGCAATCAAACGCTTGATTGGGCGCCGGTTTGATGACGAGATAGTGCAAAAGAACATTAACATGGTGCCCTATAAAATCGTTAAGGCGAACAATGGCGACGCGTGGATAAAGGGCCACGGTAAAAGCATCTCACCACAAGAAGTCTCTGCAAAAATTCTGCTGAAAATAAAGCAAACCGCAGAAGAATACTTAGGCAGCCCGGTGAGCGATGCGGTGATTACGGTGCCAGCGTATTTCAATGATTCTCAGCGCCAGGCGACCAAGGACGCCGGCCGGATTGCAGGCCTAGAGGTTAAGCGGATTATTAACGAGCCCACCGCTGCTGCATTAGCCTATGGGCTAGACAAGAAACCTAGTGACCAACACATAGCTGTATATGATCTTGGAGGCGGTACCTTTGATATTTCCATTATTGAAATTGCTAATGTAGATGGTGAACAATAATTTGAAGTGCACGCGACTAACGGTGATACCTTCTTGGGTGGTGAAGACTTTGACAAGCGCCTTATTGACTACCTGGTAGAGGAGATAAAAAGTTCCCAAGGCGTGGAAATCCAGAACGACCCGCTGGCTATGCAGCGTCTTAAAGAAGCAGCGGAACAGACTAAAATTGAACTGTCTTCAGCGCAACAAACCGAGGTTAATCTACCCTATATTACTGCCGACTCAACAGGCCCTAAGCACCTCGTGCTGAAAGTAACACGCGCCAAGCTTGAGTCTCTGGTGCAAGACTTAGTTGAAAGAACTATCGAGCCCTGCAAGCTTGCACTAAGTGATGCCGGTTTGAAGGCAAGCGATATTGACAATGTTATTCTGGTTAGTGGGCAAAGCAAAATGCCAAAGGTGCAAGAGGCGGTAGAAGCATTTTTTGGACAAGGTCCACGCAAGGATGTTAACCCCGACGAAGCAGTTGCATTGGGTGCAGCAATTCAGGCTGCGGTGCTCAGCGGCGATGTCGACGACGTATTATTGTTGGATGTCACTCCTCTGAGTTTGGGCGTCGAAACAATGGGTGGCGTGATGACTCCGTTGATACCAAAGAACACCACAATTCCAACCAAGGCCACCGAAGTTTTTAGCACTGCTGATGATAATCAATCGAGCGTAACCGTGCATGTATTGCAGGGCGAGCGCGGCACGCCGCAAATTGAGGTGGCGTTTGATATTGATTCAAACGGAATATTGGATGTTTCAGCAAAAGATAAGGCTTCTGGAAAAGCCCAGTCGATCACGATTAAGGCGTCTAGCGGATTGTCCGAAGACGAAGTACAGCGCATGGTAAAAGATGCTGAAGATCATGTAGAGGACGACCGACGATTTCGCGAGTTAGCGCAGTCTCGGAATCAGGCAGATGCCGAGTTGCATACCGCCTGTGCGGCTCTAGACACCGCCGCTGATAGCACTAGCGATGCAGATAAAAAAACCATTGAAGATGCGATGCAAGACTTAGAAAAAGCAATTCAAGGGAGTGACAAAGCCGATATCGATGCATGACTGCAAGAAATACATGCCGCGATGCAAACATTGGTTCAGGGTGAACAAGACGTTGCTCAATCGGCTGACCCAGCAGACAATGACGATGTGATTGATGCTGAACTCGAAGACGTTTTGAAGGAATAAGTTTAGGCCCGTGCTATCGTGCTTGGTGAATATGCATCCCTATAGCGCAACGACTAACAATTAGTTCTTGCGCAGGGTTCAAACCTTTTTGAGACTGCCGCTAAGCAACATCTGAACACTATGGAATACAAAGATTACTATAAAACACTAGGGCTTGAGCGAGATGCCACTCCAGAGGAGATAAAACGAACCTACCGAAAACTCGCGCGAAAATATCACCCGGATGTGAGTAAAGAAAATAATGCCGAAGAACAGTTCAAGCAAGTCTCCGAGGCTTACGAAGTGCTCCGTGACCCAGAGAAACGTAGCGCCTATGACAAGTTTGGCAGTGACTGGAAAGCCGGGCAAGACTTTCGCCCGCCGCCGGATTGGAATCAAGGATCCGAGTTTCATGGTGGCGGATTTACTGGCGCGGAGGCGGGTGACTTTAGTGATTTCTTCGAAAGTGTTTTTAATCGTGGCGGCGCTCATTCGAGTCAAGGTCGGGGTGGATTTCATGCCCATGGCGAAGACACTCATACAAAGGTCTTGATCGATATTGAAGATGCCTTTCACGGCGCAACTCGCACAATCACCCTCAAGTACACAGAGCGGTGCGTTGATGGCCGACCACAGCCAAAAGAACGCAGCCTCAAAGTACGAATACCCAAAGGTGTTCGTGACGGGCAACATATCCGACTGGCCAAACAAGGCGCAGCAGGCACTGGCCAAGGCGAGGCGGGCGATCTTTACCTAGAGGTAGCGTTCCGCAAGCACCCCTATTACACGGTGGAGGGCGAGCACCTATATCTAAAGCTTCCAGTAGCTCCCTGGGAAGCGGGCTTAGGCGCTAAAATTGAAGTTCCAACACCAACCGGCGCTGTGAATCTCAAAATTCCAGCAGACTCAAAAAATGGTGACAAATTACGTTTGCGAGGGCGTGGGATACCTGCGAAAAACCCTGGTGACCTCTACGCCGTTATCAATATTGTACTGCCCAGCACAAGTACACCTGACGCCAAAGAGGCTTATCAAGAATTTCAAAAGGCCTTTAAATTTAATCCTCGTGAATCTATCGGAGGTCACTAATGGTTAAACACGAACTGGCTAGCCTTATCGACGACAACGGCTTAGAGCTATCACTTTCAGATTTTTGTAAGGTTTGTTGTATCAATGCGGATGATGTCCTTAGATATATTGATCACAGCGTGATTGAACCGCCCGTTAAAGAGGGAGAATGGCTATTTGTATTCAGCGAGTTCAACGAGCCGGACGAATGCAAAGAGATCTGGGAATCAATCCAGCGGGGCTCGCACTAGCGCTCGACTTAATCGAAGAAATTGAGCTTTTGCGCACGCGGCTGCGCCAATATGAGTCTTGAGTTTCTGCCAGCGAAAAGAATAAAAAGAACAATTAAGATCATTAGGCTAAACAAAGCAAGGCTGCCATCAGCTTGACTGAGATTTGGAGAAACAAAGCATCACTTACAGCGAACTCATCGAAGAAACATGATCTACTCGCTCTTGCGGATAGGTAACTGAAGCTTAAAAATAATGCCGATTGCACGAGCAAATAGAGCGGTCGCGAACGCTAGTAGCGTAACCAACAAACTCGGCCCCCACCAATGATGACCTACAACAAAAACAATCGCGCCACAGAGTGACGCTGAGATATAAATCTCCTTGCGCAGCATCACTGGAATATCGTTACAAACCACATCGCGCATAATTCCCCCAAAGGTGGCGGACATCACGCCCATCAGTATTGCTACTGGGTATGACACACCTAGCTCAATGCTTTTTTGCGCACCGAGCACCGTGAATAGAGCGAGACCAACTGCGTCAAACCAAATCAACAAGCGCATCAGTTGGTGGGCCTGGGCGGTGACCAAAAAAGTGGCTATAGAGAATCCGGCGGTTACGAATAGGTACAACGGATCTTGTATCCAAAAAATGTCTTGGCCGAGTAATAGGTCTCGAAGGGTGCCGCCTCCAACGCCGGTAAGAGTTCCAATGAATAGGTAGCCAATCACGTCCATCTGTTTGCGCCTAGCCAGCAACGCTCCGCTGATGGCGAATACACCGGTGCCGATAATGTCCACCCACCAAATAAGTTGCTCGATAGCCATTACAGCGCTCCTGCGGAAAGTGCGTGACTACTTGTCGTTAAAGCAGCCTTGTTTGGCCACATGCCCTTACAACTTGTAGAAAGCAGAACAATTATCTTTAAATAGTGCATGTTTTTGAGCTTCGCTAATGATGGGCTTATGACTGTCTACTATTTCCAAATAAGCCATCCACAATTGTTGATAGCTCGTATGCAGCTTGTCGACAGGGAAGTTCGAACCGAACATGCAGCGCTCTGCTCCAAAAGTATTAACAACAGTCGTAATGATCGGCCGAAGGCTGTCTATGGTCCAGTCATGATTAAACATACTTAAGCCTGAGATTTTGCAATGGATGTTATTTTGCTCAGCCAGCGATCGTAAACCGTCTTGCCAGAGTGACCACCCAATTTCATCTCGGTACCAAGGAGAACCACAGTGGCATAGTGCAACGGCCAAATTTGGAACTTGTGCAAATACTTCTGCTGCTTGTTGCATCTGATCTGGAATTAACTGCAGATCAAAGCTTAGCGATCTCCGCTCAAGCTCATAGAGGCCTTCTAGCCATTGAGGATCACTGAGCAGTGAGCCAGTTCCGCTTTGTTTGTCTTCCTCTGGTGAGCGCCCGACGATCTGTCGCACACCTCTAAAATTGTCTAGCTTCGCTAGCTCGTCTAGCATGAGGTTTCGTTCAGGGTCTTTAAGCTGACAATAGGCGACGATGCCGTTAGCCAGATTGGATGAGTCGGCGAATGACTGCGCTGTTTGTGATTCTAATAAATGCTGGTTCACGTCTGCGCCAACTTGAATATGAACAGACCCCTGAACAGGGAGCTCGCCGATGTCGGCTTTCAAGTCGTCGACCAAATAGTTTTTCTGTATAGGGGCGGGGTCGCCAAAGAAGCGCACAATGCCTTTAGCCGCTAACCATGGATAATGAACTGCTTCAAGATCCCACAAGTGGTGGTGAGCATCGATTATTGGGTAGGGGAATGGCACAGCCAAATTAATTAGTTCTTGTCGTTGCCAAAGTTGTTGTCTAAGTCGCTGGCTGAGTTAGGAGCTTTTAGCCGTGCTCGGTGTATCTGTGAAAGCACAGCTAATTGATCGAAAACAGTCCATTCTTCAACGATCTTGCCGTCTACAACATGGAACTGGCTTTCACCCAAAATTAGTATCGGCGCTCCACTTGGTGCTCCAAAAAGCTTGCTGCCTGTGTGATCGCCCACCATGGTCCAACGCACAGCAACGTCTGTGCCGCCATCAGCTGCAGCTTGTTGGCAGCTGTAATCCAACGCCAGTTTTAAGTTCGAAAATGTGCCAAAGAAAGAAATATAAAACTGTGCAATTTCCTCATGGCCGCTCAATTCTCGGTTGGCCGAAGCATGTAGTTCTGCATTTTCGCTATAGGCTTGATTTACATCACCCACCATGCGGCAATTCCATATATTTTGCAGGCTCGCTAAGATCAACGCTTCAGTATTTTGCGTATCGCTTAAGGTGTCAGGTAAAGCTCGTCGTTCAGCGTTAACCGCGTTTGGTACGCGGGAGAGCTCACTTTGATGCCACTCTTGATAGCGAACCTGAGGTTCTGCCTGAGCTTGAGCAAGCGCTATTTCGTCAGGGTTGTAGCCCAATTGCTCGACCAGAGAATAATTATCCCTGACTAGCCACTCTTCGACTATGCGATTTTCTTTGACCACGCAATGCGCAATAACTTGGATAGTAGCGTGCTTGCCTGTGGCAGGCCCGTATTCGGTATCGCCCATGTTAGTCATCTGGGTGCTGATTAGGTGTGATGTATGAAAACCATGTTCATCATCTCCGCCCCAGATTATATTGTCAGCATGCAGTGTCCGGTCAGGAAAGGCTGCTAATGTGCTGAGTGTGTTTTGTGTGACTTCTTCGGCGCCAACGGTCATTCCAGCAAGGGTATACACAGGGCAATCATCTGAGTAGTAATCAGCGCATAAGCCGACTTGCTTGCCCTCCCAAATACGAAGAGTGATGCGCAGTATGTAGTCGACAATGTCGGTGAACTCCTGGTCGAAACCTTTCATGGAGCCTTGTTTGTCGGCGCATGCCGGCGCACTGTCGTGGTGATGAATCATTCTATTCATAGTATGGGGTAAATCGAATTTAAATGTGAGGCGGTTGTAAGCCAAGGCCCAGTCCAAACTAGGAGCTGACTAGGCGCAAAGTGTAGCCAAAAGATCAATGCTGTTTATAAAGATGACCCTTAATCTAAGACGAGAACTCCGCTGCAACGGGTTGGTTGCCTGGTCGAATAACGATTATGTCAGCCAGCACTGTTCCATTGTTTTTGTATGACCGGGAAAGATTTCTAGGAGCAGAAAATAAGTCACCCTTATTTAATCTGAAGTCGAAATTTGGTGTTGAGAGATCGACGCAGCCATCCTGCACAATTATTACTTCTTGATCTGATCTCTGGTGGTCTGGGATGCTGGCTCCAGGTGTGATTCTTAAACGACGCATTTGAAACCCATGCTCCCAACTCATTTTTCCAGAGGCAATATCTTCATTTGGATTTGATGTGCCGATTACTGCAATTTCTTCAACGCCAGAGAGGCTGCTTAAACCGCCTTTGGGCAGAGAATCAAGTTCGTCTGCGGTGGCGATGCACTTCAACATATCTTCACCGGAGAGTCTCGAAAGTTGCTCGGCTTGTTCCTGCGTAGTGGCAACAATTTCTTTGCCGTCTTCTGGCACTACCATGCCAGCAGCAGTATCAATTAGCCGTCCGTCCTCGAGAAGTACCAATCCATGGCCCTTGGCTTGTTCAAAAACATAAGGTGCCCACAGTACATGGCCAGCGGTTTGGTCAGCCTCAAGGCCAAGAATTGAGAACATTAATGCTTCATCATTACCCACATTTTCAAACCCGCGAAACATATGCGTTGGTAAAGAAATAGTATCTCCAGCGTGCAAGGTGATCGCGCCGTCTTGCCCATCTATTCCCCAGGTGAACTCCCATTCGCCGCTGTGAATCATAAAGACTTCTTCGGTATTATGGCTATGGTGAGAGTTTTTGCATCCCTTCGGTTGCCTTGCTGCTCCTATGTTAAAACCATGCGGTATTTCAATGTGGACAATCTGATCAGGGTTTTCTGCAACACCCTGGCCAATCAAGCAAAAGTTCTCTTTTCGGTCACTGCCTGGCGTGCGCGCATCGATAAACGCTGTCTTACAGGGAATCATTTCGCTGAAACGGACGATACGACCTTCTATATCACTTTTAGGTTGTAAGGAGTTGCGAGTGTTCTTTTCCATAGAAAGGTTCTATCGTGCGAGGTGGCTGGTGCTTGTTTGAATGGCAATAGTAATGTACTTCGGATGCAAAAACTATAGGCTACCTCCTTTTTTTGTAAGATTTCCGCTGATAAAAGAGGTTTATTTTTGATTTAAACAATGAAATCAGGGTTTTTTAATGTAAATTATAGAGAATAAGAGAAGAATTCGATGCCGAACCCAAATTATAAAAGATAATAAAATCAATAATATAAGAGTTATGCAGTGTATTTTTATGTACATTTGTTTACAAATTAATGCATTCGAAGTATATTTACTGCCGATCGGTGCCTGTATATGCCGTTCATTCTAGTATTCCCGTTGGAAAGTATTTAGCCAATGTGGTCAATTATAATAAATTTAAGTTAGGAGAGCTGAGACATGAAACTCAGAACAGATAAAACGAAAATATCGAGCAGCTTGGCATTTATTGTCGGCGCGTCGATTGCTGTGTCAGGTGTTTCGCATGCACAGTTAGAAGAAATAGTGGTTACGGCGAATAAACGTTCTGAGTCTATCCAGAGTGTTTCAGCCTCTATTAGCGCGATCGGTGGCGAAATGCTCGACCGGGCTGGTATTGAAGACATAACAAGGCTAGAGCACTTGGTTCCTGGTTTGCGTGTCGGGCAGTCTGGCAATGAAGGCCGTCTTGCGATGCGTGGAACTCGAACCAATAATGTTGGTCCAGACGCCGAGCAGGTTGTAGGCATATTCCAAGATGGTGTTTATGTTGCCACCACAACTCAAGCGCTTGGTGCCTACGTTGATTTAGAGCGGATTGAAGTTTTGCGTGGCCCACAGGGCACGCTTTATGGGCGTAATACGTTTGGCGGTACAATAAACGTAATTAGTAAGGAGCCAGACTTTGACGAATTTTCAGGTAGAGTAAAAGCAACCTTCGGTGACTTCAATAAAAAGAAAATCGAAGCAGCGCTGAATATGCCACTAAGCGACACGTTTGCTGTACGGGTTGCAGCGATGAAAGACGAGCACGATGGTTATATCGAAAACACCTTCGTTGATGGCCCTAGTGATGATTTGGACTCAAATGATGCTACTTATTATCGGGTAACAGCCAAGTGGCAACCGACGGACTCATTTTCAGCCTTAGTACGCTACTCTGATTATTCAAGAGACGCTAATACTTCTGCTATCTGGGGTTACCAGCAGCTGGGTGGTTTTGCTAACAATGATGGTGTATACGCTTTAGGGCATCCTTACTTACCAGACAATTCATTTTTGCCTACCGATCAAGGCCCTCACACCGTATCCCGAAATTTTCCTTCTGATTCACGCGTAGACGATTCATCTACGAGTTTAGTATTGGAATATGACATGGATTTTGCGACGGCTAAATTGCTTTATAACGAAACTGAGTTTGAGGGTTACCACCTTAGTGATTTTGATTACAGTAATGGTGGCGTAACACTTGAAACCGCAGGTGATTACGCGTTTCTTGGTCGAAATAATAGTCAGGAAAGTGAATCGATAGAAGCGCAAATAGTTTCCAATGGCGATACCAGCCTTCAATGGATGGTTGGTTTGTACAAATATGAACAAACTGCCGATTGGGGCTGGGTTTCAAAGCTGGGCGGTGAAATTATTCCTTATGGATACGGGCATAATGATTTTTCAACTGAGTCTGAAGCAATTTTCGCTAATGCTACTTATTCAGTGAATGACAGCTTCAGAGTTTTGGCCGGCATTCGCGACAATAAAGATACAAAGGGTATTGGTGATCAACTTAACGAATGGACAGACACCTTATGGAAAGTAGGCGCAGAATATGACGTAAGTGATGATGCTATGACTTACTTTACTGCCTCAACAGGTTTCCGGGCTGGTGGTTTTAACAGCTCTGGCGTGGCAGCAGCTATCTTGGGTTCAACCGGTCGAAATATTGAGTCATATGACCCTGAGCAAGTAACAGCTTACGAGATAGGGTATAAAAGCACCTTGCAAGGTGGCGACTTAATTGTAAATGTAGCTGCGTTTTACAATGACTATACCGACATGCAAGCCCAATCTTTTTTCACCATTCCTGGAGAAGCAACTGTTTCTGAATACACAGAGAACGGCGGCGAAGTTGAAGCCAAGGGTGTTGAAGTTGAAGTGAAGTGGGTACCTGCTGATAATTGGTATGTTGCAGGTAGTGTTGCATACCTAGATGCCGAATTTGGTAACTATGATATAGCTTCACTGAATGGCCTTGGGACCCTCGGTGGTCGTCAGGGTGGTGGAGTACTATCACTTGAAGGTTGGGCTCCAGCTCTGTCTCCAGACGTCACCATTGGCGGTCAAGTTAGCTATGATTTTAGCCTAGGTGACAAAGGTATGTTGACCCCTATGCTTCAATTCACTTACACAAGTGACTACTATTCAAGCGATATTAACTTAGCGCCAACCCAGCAAGATGCTCACACAAAATCAGACTTCCGTTTGATTTGGGATCATCCTGAAGCAGGTTTTCAGCTTGAAGCGTTTATCTTGAACATAGAAGATGAAGCAGTGTTAAATCGCACAGTGCCATTTAACCCAAGCGCCAATTCTTCGGTAACATCGATTCAAGCTAGCTTTAGCCGCCCACGTACTTGGGGTGTTAGTGCACGCTACGAATTTTAAAAAGGGTTTCTGATACACCCTCCGTACTTCCCCACGCGGAATAAAAGTATTTGTTTTTGAAAATCCCGAAAGAGCACGCTCTTTCGGGATTTTTTTGCTTTATGAGTTAACCTAGATTTTTTGGAGCTGTTAGCTATGAAACTATTTTTTGACCTAATCTGTGTTGCTGTTGTGTTTCAGGTAGCAACCGTAAACGCTGCGCTGGCAAAGGACGAAGTGAGTCTGAGCGCCTTGCGCACCAAAGAGTTTAGCGCGAGCTTAACGTTTGAGCGGAAGCGATACGAGCGAAAACTTTACACTGGTGATTTGATGTCTTACATCTCAGATGGCCTTAAAGTGTTTGCGTTGGTAAATACGCCGAACATAGATAAGCCCAAAAGCGGCTTCCCTGTTGTTATTTTTGGCCATGGTTTTCACCCTAACCCCAAAAATTACGGTATTTCTGCTGATGGTCAGGTTAGCCGGCCGGGAGATTACTATAGAGGCATACCGGAGCATTTTGCTGAACATGGTTTCATTGCAGTGACGCCCGACTATAGAGGGCATAGTAGTTCCGAAGGCTTTGAATTTACGCGTACAAGTTATCTGGCGAGCAGCTATTATGCATCAGACGTTTTGCATGTGCTCGCAGGCCTACCTAGTTTGCAAGACGCAGATCTAGACCGCATTTACTATCTTGGTCATTCAATGGGCGGCGATGTGGGCTTGAAGGTGTTGTTGGCTAGCAATCAGTTCAAGGCGGCGAGTCTATGGGCACCGGTGGCTGCCACCACTGACCATCAGGCGCTGTACTATGGTAGCTATTACGACGAGTCTCATTCGCATGAAGACGAAAGGGCAGACCCGGCAGCCATTCAGCGTTATACCAATAAGATCGATAGCCTCTATAGCGATTTGCCTGTAGTCATCAGCAAAGATCAAGTTGACCCAATCCATTACATCAAAGACCTATCCACTCCTATTGTCGTGCATCACGCGCGAGGAGATAGCTCTGTTCCCTATATTTGGTCTCAAGATTTAGTGCTTAAGCTATTCCAAAGTGGTAAAGACTTTCGGTTTTATTCCTATGATGGCGATAGCCATCTTTTTGAGGGAAAAAATCGGCGTCTAGCATTCGAGAGGGACCTCCAGTTCTTTAGCGAGCACTAATTGGCGTGGGCAATATAGGCTTTAGTCAGTATCACGAAACTAATCGATTGTGATGAGCTGTTAACCTTGCGGCTCTGCTAAGAAGCTAATGCAGCACCCTCAGCTAAGCTCTTTAGTTTTGCGAAAGCAATATCCGGGGCAACCGCTCCAAAGCCAGCAAAGGTCCCAAAGCCGCAATCAGAGCCAGCGATAACCCGCTCATTGCCAACTATGTTGGTAAAGTTCTGAATACGTTGTGCTACTAGCTCAGGGTGTTCTACAAAATTAGTGGTGCTGTCGATCACACCTGGAATTAGAACTTTGTCATCGGGTATGTCAGTTTTTCGGTCGCGAAATATTGCCCACTCATGTGCATGCCGTGGGTTCGATGTTTCAAACAACAAGTGTTGTGCATCTACGCTCATCAATGTGTCAAACATTTTTCTCATCGAGATGTCGCACACGTGTGGGCCTTCATAGTTACCCCAACATATATGTACTCGAACCTTGCTCTTATCAATATCTCGTAACGCATGATTGAGTACTTCTACGTGCAGATTGGCAACTTTTACAAATTCGTCATCACTTAGGTCAGTAAAAAGCATGTGGCGAGACAGAGCCAAGTCTGGACAGTCCAGCTGTAAGTGCAAACCAGAGCTAACAATGGCTTCGTATTCGGCCTTCATTACATTAGCTAAAACTTCCAAATATTTTTCACGCGTAGAGTAGTGATCGTTGGGTAGGAATAAAGAGATAACACCAGGCGATGCTGAATTCATAAATCCTTGTTGAGCGCCGTGCTCAGCAACGGCTGAATTCAAGTTCGAGATATCGTTGGCTAGGTCGTCACCGCCCTTTGAGGAAATCTCTGCGTTACACACGGGCCTCGAGTAGTCAGGAGTGCCGCCTTGCTGGGCGAGTTTTTCAAGAAAGTCGGGGAACAGCTTCAAATCGGCTGGTGCATTTCTTTCGCTGTCTCCACCAAAACCGTTGTATCGGTCTTTAACGTATGTGGCATAAGAAATTTTTGAGGTTTCACCGTCAGATACAATATCGATTCCTGCTTCTACCTGCTTGGCCACCGTCAACGAAACGTTGGTCGTCATGGTTTGGTTGAATAATGCCTGGTCGTAGTCTTCACCTTTCTCTCGTGCGAAAATTAGGTCTACTACTTCTTGCTTGCGTGGTAGTGAACCAACATGAGTTGTTCTTACTTTCTGGGTCATGGTGTTTTATTCGATGGTTTAGAGGGTGTTTAATATTGCTTATAGCTAACGTGATTTATAAGTGGCTGGGCTTAATGCTCAGCGATGCAGTACATTTTAATGACTTCGAAACCATTCTACTGAATCTAAGACTAATTTCCTAGTTTCTTGTTTAACACTATTGAATATGACCATGTTGAATATGACCTATCAAGCACTAAACTTTTACGTCTAACGATATTTCTTGATTGTAACTGCATGCGAAGTCAATTATTCTCGGAGATGTAAAAATTATACTAATTGCACGACAGTGTTTCTATTTTAGAGCGCTCAAGTTTTGCTCATAAGAGGAAATTAATGATTGAATTTGGCGCGTTAAACTGGTCGATAGTGCTTTTATATATTGTCGCTAACCTAGGTTTAGGTTGGGCAATGAGTCGCCGAGTTAAAACCGCGGAAGACTACTATCTAGGTGACAGAAGTGCTCCTTGGTGGGCAATCGGCATCTCGGTAATCGCGACTTATGTCAGTGCTCTGTCGTTCTTGGGTGGGCCGGCTTGGGCCTATGGATCTGGAATGGCCGCGCTGGCAATTCACGTTAATTACGCGCTTGTTATTTTTGTATGCATCGTATTTTTCATCCCATTTTTCTTCAACAGCGGCGTGGCGTCAATTTACGAATACCTAGAGCGTCGCTTTGGAGTTGCCTCGCGAGTTGTTATGGGCTTTTTATTCATGTTTACGATGACAGTCGGTGCCGCTTCGATCTTGACTGCAACCGCGTTTGTAATCACATTCATTACCGGCATTAGCGCTACTTCAGCCATTGTGATAATGGCCGTAATAGTTGTAGCTTACACCATGATGGGCGGCATGAATGCAGTGATATGGACCGATGTTCTGCAAGGCATTATTTTGATTTTTGGAGCATTTGTTGTGCTGGGTTCTTTATTGTCACAGATCGGCCCATTCACCGAGGCGCTTAGCTTTCTTGATATGCACGGTAAGCTAAACCCAATTAACACCGATTTTGATTTCTCAATACCACCCACCATTTGGGCTGGCGTGTTTGCCATGACGCTCTACCATATTACCGTTTATGGTGCGAATCAGTTCATGGTGCAACGAGCGCTCGCGGCGAAAAATATTGGTGACGCAAAGAAGTCTTATATGATGATGGGTTTTGCCGCCTTCTTTCTATACTTTATGTTCTTCCTGATTGGCGCTTTGCTATTTGTTTATTACAAGGGCGAGCCATTCGCGCAGCCAAACCAAATCATTCTTATTTTCTCTAATAGTTTAGCCATCCCAGGTTTACTCGGGTTTATAGCCGCGGCAATTATGTCGGCCTCTATGTCGTCGACTTCCTCGGCACTGAATTCTTTATCGACCATTACCGTGACAGATTTTTATCAAAAATTTGTTAATACTGATGCTGATGAAGCGCACTATCTCTTTATGTCTAGGGTCTTTACTGTGTTTTGGGGTTTGGCAATCATCCCAATCGCTATGGCATTTGCCGGCGGCACAGGCTCTATCTTAGAAGTGTTATCCAAAGTTGGTTCCTACGTGGTGGGCGCAAAACTCTGCATGTTTGGCATGGGCTTCTTTTCTAAGCATGTCACGCAAAGAGGTTTGTTAATTGGCGTTGTGGCTGGCTTTCTTGGTCTCTTGTTCTTTGTGCCATTGGATGTTTTCAAGCCCATTATTGACCCACTCTGGCAGGCACTAGGGCTAGAGCGGCCGAAAATAGCTTGGCCTTGGTATGCGGTCATCGCGGGAGGAATCAATTTTGTTGTGGCATGGTCGGCGAGTGTAATGCTTGATGGCTTTAAAAAGGACTGGCATCAGCACAGCGTACCAGGTCAAATTAAGTGGTTTGAAGATCAAGGTAAAGACATGAAGGAAGATGGCTGGTACATAGTGCCTGGAAAAGTCGAGCCAGTGGTCTGGCTATTACCCGTGTTCTTTATTCTAATCTTGGTATTCTTATTCTGGTTTGGCACTCTCGGTTGAAAGCCCAGTAACCTTTTTTAAAAGCTCAGTAACTTGAGTTAAGAGTTTTGTGCCTGGATGCCAGGCATACTTAGTTATTCACCTCTATTTTCGTAAATATAATGAGTCAGTTTCAAAAAGAAAAAACACTGGTGCGCGACTACTTCGCGGCCATGGAACAAGCCAACGCAGAGACCGTAGCTGATGTACTGAGTTCATTTGTCAGCGCCGATTACCTGTGGAGGGGTGTTTATCCCTTTGGTGAGCAACAGGGTGCTGATAATGCGGCTAATGCTTTCTGGGCGCCGTTGATGAATGCGTTCACACGCATGCAACGCCGCGAGGACATTTTTATAGCAGGTAACAATAAATATGGCGGTGAAGTTTGGGTGATGAGCATGGGGAATTTCATGGGCTTGTTCGACGAGGACATTCTCGGTATCCCCCGCACGCGTAAATTAGCCAACCTGCGCTACGCTGAATTCAGCTGTGTAGAGAACGGCAAAATCACCAAAACTGGGTTGTTCTTAGACTTTATCGGTTTGATGATTCAGGCTGGAGTGAACCCGTTACCGCCCTCGACTGGAGCGTATTTTAACTATCCTGGCCCGCGCACTCATGACGGCTTACATCACCAAGATGCTCCTCTGGAGCAGGCCGCTGTTACGCTGGCGTTGTTAGATCACATGGTGGACGATCTGTCATTACTAAATGAGAGTGGCTCTATGGGCTGCCCACCAGAGGTGCTCGAAGAAACTTGGTCGCCGGACATGCTTTGGTACGGCCCAGCAGGCATAGGCGCCACCTACACCATAGAACGTTATCAGCAACAACATCAACTGCCATTCAGAGCAAGTCTGACAGACAAGAAACTCAACGGTCATGTTTGCCGCTTCGCTGAAGGCAACTATGCTTGCTTCTTCGGCTGGCCTAATTTATCAAACACGCCAATTGGTGGTTGGTTGGGTTTGCCAGGCGGTAACGTCAACTGTGAGATGCAGGTGGTGGACGTCTATCGCCGAGAGGGTGATAAGTTGATAGAGAATTGGGTGTTGTTGGATATCCCTTTCTGGTTAAGCCAACAGGGCTTAGATGTGTTTGAGCGAACCGCCGGTATTTTGAATCCTGCATAACTAGGCTTGCCTTCTGCGATCGTACACCGATTGCAGGCATCGGCTTCTAGGCGACGCGCCCAGATATAATTGTTGAAATTAGGAGCAGCTATTGATTAGTCGGTGTTCATTCGGCTTCTAGCCACCGCATAATCTCTTGATTTGTTGCCTCAGGTTGTTCCAAGGTGGGAAGGTGCCCAGCCTGTGAAATCACACTGATTCGCGAGTTGGCGACAAGCTCATGCATGAGTAGATGTTTTTCCACTGGGCACAATGAATCGTATTCGCCGCAGGCTATGAGAGTGGGAACACGCACAGCTTTAAGTGTTTCACACTGATCAGTTCGGGTCTGCAATGCCCTTGATTGTTCAATAAACACTCGCGACCCAAGCTCTTCAGCCATGGTCATGCACAATTCAAGAATTTGTTTTTTGTTTGCAACTTCGGCCAGATAATTTGGCTTCATTTCATCGCGCATTATTGTGTGCAGTTCTCCTGCCTGAACACGCTTTATTTGTTGATCACGAATTAGTCTTCGCTCAGGAGTGTCAGCCAAGGGGTTGGTGTCGAGCAGCGCTAGTCGAGAAATTCGCTCCGGCGCTAGTCGTATCATTTCCATGGCCACAATGCCGCCCATCGAAAGCCCGAGTAAAGCAAAGCGGGTCGGGGCAGTCTTTAGGATTGCTTGCGCGAGCTCGCTTATGCTGCTCTTGCCTGTGAGCGGAATTGCTGTGATTGAAAGGTTAGACGACAGCGCAGCGATTTGGTGCTCAAATAGGCGCGCGTCACACATCATGCCGGGCAGCAATAGCAGTGATTCATTCATGAGTTTGGCAATGCCACGGATTAAGGTTAGCGAGCACCATTAACGTTGGTCGAATAATAGTTGTTCGATTTCATCCAGAATGGCTGGGTCGTCGATGGTCGCTGGGGTTTTCCATGTATTCCCTTCAGCAATGCTGCGTAATGTGGCGCGGAGTATTTTTCCGGATCTTGTTTTTGGTAATCGTTTCACAACCACGCATCGTTTAAACGCGGCAACCGCTCCGATTGTGTCTCTAACGGCTTGAATTACTTCATTGGTAATATCTTGGTGGGTTCGATCTACGCCGCTGTTTAAAACCACAAAGCCTAGGGGGACTTGCCCTTTAAGGGCATCTTTTATGCCAAGCACCGCGCATTCAGCCACTTCTGGGTGAGCGGCCAATACTTCTTCTAGCGCACCGGTCGACAATCGGTGACCGGCAACATTGATTACATCATCGGTGCGGGACATAACAAAAACATTGCCACTGTCGTCTATATAGCCTGCATCCCCAGTTTCGTAATACCCAGGGAAGCGATTGAAATACGCCTCGCAATATCTATCATCGGCCTGCCACAAGGTAGTGAATGTTCCTGGTGGTAATGGCAGCTTTATCACTAGCGGCCCGATGTCACGATCACTGCTGGAACGGCTTTCACTGCTAGAGCCGTTTTCAGGAATTACCTGTACATCGTAACCAGGCACAGCCTTTCCTGGTGATCCAACCACGATCTTTGGCTCTTCCATTCCTAAACAATTAGCGCAGATAGACCAACCCGTTTCGGTCTGCCACCAATGATCCACTACAGGAATCTGTAGTTTGTCTATAGCCCAGTTAAGTGTATCTGGGTCGCAACGTTCGCCCGCCAAAAATAACGCTTTCAACGAGCCTAAATCGTATTTCGTAATATTGTCGCCGGCAGGATCTTCCTTTTTAATAGCTCGAAAAGCGGTGGGTGCGGTGAATAAAACCGACACCTTATGATCATCTACTACTCGCCAAAATGCTCCAGCGTCGGGTGTCCCAACGGGTTTACCTTCGTAAATAACAGTGGTGTTGCCATTGAACAACGGTCCGTAGACGATATAGGAATGTCCAACCACCCAGCCTACGTCGGACGCCGCCCAGTAAACTTCACCAGGCTTTATATTGTAGATATTGGTCATGCTCCACTTGAGCGCAACGATATAGCCGCCGGTGTCACGAACGACGCCTTTAGGCTGCCCAGTGGTGCCCGAGGTATAAAGAATATACAGAGGGTGATTGGCATTTACCGGCACGCATGCCGCTGGAGCAGCGTTTGGTACTACTTCTTTCCAGTCGAAATCCCGACCTTCAACTAGTTTCGCAGGCAATTGCGGGCGTTGAACAATAAGGCAAGTGTTTGGCTTATGTGCGGCGAGCTGAACAGCATCGTCGAGCAGGGTTTTGTAGTCTATTATTCTTGTCGTCTCGATTCCGCAAGAGGCAGAAACAATTAATGTTGGCTTGGCATCATCGATGCGGGTAGCGAGTTCATTACTCGCGAACCCTCCGAATACCACCGAGTGAATCGCGCCGATTCGCGCACAAGCCAACATGGCAATGAGCGCCTCAGGAATCATCGGCATATAGATAACAACCCGATCGCCCTTTGTTACCCCTCTGGACAGAAAGAAACCTGCTGTTTTAGCAACCTCGTCTAGAAGTTCGAAGTAGGTCAGTTGGCTTTTGCTTGCGGTGACGGGGCTGTCGTAGATAACCGCTAATTGGTCGCCACGCCCCTGTTCAACATGGACATCCAGCGCGTTATAGCAGGCGTTTGTAACGCCATCAGGAAACCAGCGATTAAACGGTGACTTGCTGTCGTCCAGCACCACGGTCGGTGTCTCGTACCAAGCAATATCCTCAGCGGCGGTTTTCCAAAGAGCAAGATTGTCCATGATTTTATCTGAGTTAGTTTGACCTTATTTTGAAAGGAGCTGCGCGCGCGCGATAACAATCATTCAACCTCGGACAGCGTGTATGCGTCGACCGATGCGAAATGCCCTGTTGGTGTTTCTTGCTCAATCAATAGCCATGCCGCTAGGCACAGCAATTATGCTCATATTTCGTGCCTTGTTAAATTCGCGCAGGCGTGCCAACACGTCAATACCAACTTGTTGGTATAAATCCAATAAGTCTACGAGCACCCAGTTCTCGCGAATCAAGCCATTCTCTAATCGCCAGAAGTCGAGGCTGCGTAAAAGCACATCTTTATTTACAGGAGCAATGCCCAACCAACCATCTCCGGTTAAAGACAGGCGCATGTTGGGCCAGCCGGTTTCGCATACATAGTCGCCTTGGGCCATCCAATGCGATGTGTCTATTTCCCAATCTGAGGTTCGGTCGCTTTTTGAATCCAATGTGCGGTCTGGCATACCGTGTAGAAACGGAATTTGATGCCAATTGCGAAAGCCTGAATTGCCGCGACAAGTGCCGATGCCCGCAGGGCCATACCAATTGAATCGTGGGTGCCAATATTTTTCCAGTTGCATTACCTTGGGGTCAGGGTCTGCAGGGTAGCGACAAAGATCAGTGAGCATGTCGATTACGTGCTTGAAACTACGTTGGCCTTCGCCGGCAACGTCTAAGCCATCACCTGAGATGGTTAAGCCATCACCACTCATCGGTGCCGGAGTGCACAAAAAAGCTCCTAACTGCGGAACCATAGGCCAAGCATTCGCTTGCATCATTAATTCAGGTAAATCCCAAATGGCCTGCATTTCAACAATTTTGTTGTCCTTAATTCTATAAAACTCGTGGTAGCGCATGTGCGCAAGATGCCCCGTTGGAGGAATATCCATAAAGGGTGCCACGAAGGTGCCCATATAGTTGCCCATGGTGGCGATCCATTCTTGGTCGTCGTCAGTGGTGCTCGCTATGACTATCATGTCGCGACGTTCTAAGTCAGGCATGGCCTTATTTAGTACGCCAAGGCAGTTATCAAAATAAGCGCTTGGCCCTATCAGAGTACCAAATGGGTGGCACATTTGAAGCACTGCATCGTCAGCAATATAGTTGCTAAGAACGGTCTGCACATTGCCCGCGTCGAAGTTGGCGGTGGCGTATTGATAGGCGCTAAAGCCTTGTTTTAATTCATTGGAGGTCATGAGTAGAGGGTATGGATGAAGTTAAACGTTAAGTAGATAGTGACTTCAGATAGAAATCATTTGGTTTTGGAAAGTAGGTTGTTAATGCCGGCTTTGATAAATCCATGATCTGAACCGAGCAAGAAAAGAGTCACACCCTGGTCACGCCAATAGGCAACGTCGTTGAGATCAGCGACAAAGATTCCGATTCTTCGATTTGCTAGATTGGCAGCCACACAGATTTTTTTTGCGGCACTCACCACTGATGCGTCTTTGGGTGAGCTGCAACCAAGTGCTACTGCGAGATCCATGGTGCCGATAAAGAGGCAATCGATGCCTTCAACTGTAGCGATGTCGTCTATAACATCCAGCGCAGCCAAGTCTTCTATCTGGGCGATCACAACGTTGTCTTGGTTTAATTCGAGATTCTGCGCAACTGTATTGCCCGCATAGTTGGCTGCCCGAGTAGAACCTGCATAACCCCGGCCCTTGTCACCAAAGCGTGCCGCTTTGGCGATGGATTTAGCCTTTGCTACACTGTCGACATGCGGTACCACAACACCAGTGGCGCCACAATCGAGAGCATTCAAAATTTGCTCAGGCGCGCTGGATTGCAGGCGAACTAGCGACGGTTTATCAGCTGCTCGATACGCCAATATGGCAGCGTCGATATCGCCGCGATCAAAAGGGGAGTGTTCAGCATCGATGCAAACTACATCAATCTTAGTGCTGGCAAGCACCTCTGAGAGCATCATGCTGGGTGTTTTTTGAAAGGTGCCAATCAGTAGCTTTTTTGCGAGTAAATGTTGGCGAAAGGTGCTTTGCGTTACGTTCATAGAGTGTTCTTATTGTTAGGACGTAGGCGCGCTGCTGCCGCTTAGTAACTTGCCAGCAAATAGACGCTTTTCAGCGGGTAGTTCTGGGTCTTCGATGCGTTCCATCAGCATGCTGACAGTGGCCTCAACCATGCGTTCGACTGGCTGGGCGACCGTTGTGAGTTCATAGCTGGCCCAACTTGCTGCTGCTACGCCATCAAAACCAACCACGGCTATTTGATCAGGCACTTTGATGTCGTATTCGTGTCTCAAGGTGTCAATGCAACCAATGGCCATGGTGTCGTTGGCGCAGATGATGGCATCGGGCTTGAAGGTGTCTGCATCGAATATTTCACGAATTAGGTCACGAGCTCTTTCGTAAGAGTAGTCGCCTTCGACTTGAATGATCTTCGCTGAGCGTTCTTCTAACTTACTGATGGCGCCTTTTGCTCGAGCCGTACTCACTGATGAATCGGCGGGGCCGCTCATAACCACAAAAGAAGATCGGTTGTCGTTGAGCAAGTGTTCTACCAGTATGCGTTCGCCCTCTTCATGGTCACAACAGACTGAACTAATCGTGCTTTCAGCGTAGACCCGGTTGAAGAAAACCAGTGGTGTGCCGCGATCGTTGCATGCGTTAATTTGCTCATGCGTGAATTGCGCCGCAGCAATAATTCCGTCTACTTGATATTGCCATACTTGATCGAGCACTTTGTCTACATCGCTTTCTTTACGCAAGGTAAACAGCAAAATGTGGATTCCTTTATCGCCTAAAGCTCGGTTTAATTGGCTTAAAACTTCAGGGTAATTTAGGTTGGTGAGGTCAGTGATTAAGACCGCAACAATGTTAGAGCGCCGTGTAATTAAGCCTCGCGCAATTGCGTTAGGCTGGTACCCCAGTTTCTTGGCGGCATTTTCTACCTTCGCGCGAGTCTTTGCAGAGACGCTCGCGCCGGGCTTAAAGCATCGTGAAACGGCCGATTGAGATACACCAGCAATGCGCGCAACATCATAAGATGTAGCACGCTTTTTTTGCACAGGTCTCAATGAGGGAGAGGGCTTCATGTTATCAGGATTTTTTACCATATCGTTTCACGCGAATGTCAGCTTGTGCCTGATGACCGGCAAAGCCTTCAATGGCACAAAGGCGTGAACAGTATTCACCAATATGATGTGAAGCTTCTTCAGTCAGGCGTTGGTAGGTGCAAGTTTTAATGAACTTGCCAACCCATAAGCCGCCAGTATAGCGCGCTGCCTTCATTGTAGGTAGTGTGTGGTTTGTGCCTACTACTTTATCGCCATACGAGACATTGGTCTCTGGGCCTAAGAACAGAGCGCCGAAATTGGTCATGTTTTGCAAAAAATAGTCAGGGTCCTTGGTCATCACTTGCACGTGCTCAGATGCTATATCGTCAGCAACTTCAACCATTTCCTCGTAGGTGTCGCACAAGATAACTTGACCGTAATCACGCCAGGCCTGCCCCGCCACTTCCGCTGTTGGCAACGTTTTTAGTTGCTCTTCAATCTGTGCAACCGTGTCCTTTGCCAATTGCTCTGAGTTGGTCAACAGAATGGCCGGTGAGTTAGGGCCGTGCTCGGCTTGACCGAGTAAGTCTGTGGCACATAGTTCGCCATCGACTGTATCGTCGGCGATTACTAGGGTTTCGGTTGGGCCAGCAAATAAATCAATGCCCACGCGGCCAAATAGTTGGCGTTTTGACTCAGCAACAAATGCATTGCCTGGGCCTACCAGCATGTCAACAGGGGCGATAGTTTCAGTGCCAATGGCCATTGCGCCAACCGCTTGAATGCCACCTAGGCAGTAAATCTCATCGGCGCCAGCCATATCCATCGCAACAACAATTGCAGGGTTGGGCTCACCTTGAAAGGGTGGAGCGCAGGCAATCACTCGTTCAACTCCCGCAACCTTAGCAGTAACCACGCTCATGTGAGCAGAGGCAACAAGTGGGTACTTGCCGCCAGGCACATAGCAACCAACGCTGTTTACTGGAATATGTTTGTGACCAAGAACAACGCCGGGTAGAGTTTCTACCTCAACATCCTTCATTGAATCTCTCTGTATTTGCGCAAAGTTTCGTACTTGAGCCTGCGCGAATGTAATGTCAGTAATCGCTTGCTCAGACAATCGTTCATAACAGCCGGCGATGAATTCCTTGCTTAGCTTGATTTCACCATCCCAGTTGTCGAACTTCATGGCGTATTCTCGAACCGCCTGGTCGCCATTTTTCTCGATATTGGCAAGTGTTTCCTCGACAATGGCGCGAACTTTCGCGTTGTTATCGGCAGCAACTTCGCTGTCTATGCCTTCTTTTAACTTTCTGATCACGGCTTAAAACCTCAATTTAATGGCCTGTACGTAGCTTGATGCTACCGCTAAAACCGAACCTTAAAATAAAATGACTTCGAATGCAATAATGTTTGAATGCATCGTTGTAATTAGTGATGTATTATAGAGACATATAGTCATATTAACTGGTTTTATACTAAATGGTTTCGGAATCAATAACGACCGCATATTCCAACGATTTACTTAAGGGTAAGCTGGCTTTGGTCACAGGCGCTGGTAAGGGGATAGGCCGCGCTTGTGCAGCGGCATTGGCTGGCGCGGGTGCTACGGTAATAGCGGTGGCACGAACGGATGAAGACCTCGCGTCACTTCGGGGTGAGCTTGGGGAGTTAATTATTCCATGGGCAATGGACGCCACCAGCGAGAAATTCTTAACACAGCTTGCTCAACAAACAGATATAGATATTTTGGTGAACAATCTAGGCAGCAATAAACCTGAACCTTTCGTTGATATTCTACCCGAGACCTATTCCCGAATTGTTGAGATGAATTTCGGCAGCGTGTTCCGCACCACTCAGATCGTGGTGAAGAATATGCTGCAGAATAATATCTCCGGCGCTGTGGTAAACATTACCTCACAAATGGGCCATGTAGGCTCACCGAATAGGACGCTCTATTGCGCCACTAAGCATGCTGTTGAAGGGTTAACAAAAGCATTAGCGGTAGAGTTGGCTCCGTCTGGTATCCGAGTCAATTCAGTAGCGCCAACATTTGTAGATACGCCGCTAACACGGCCGATGTTAGACGACCCAGCCTTCAATAAATTTGTTATGTCAAAAATCCCTATGGGTCAGCTCGCAAACACCGAAGATGTTGCTGCAGCGGTGGTTTTCCTCGCCTCAGACCTGAGTAGAATGGTGACCGGTACCAGCTTGCTGGTTGACGGTGGCTGGACTGCACAGTAGCCCGTCAGCTTGGGTGCTGATGTTGCTGCTATAGTGACAAAGGCTGATCTTTGTTCTCAGAATTGTATTCCATTGGCATATGATCTGAAATTGGGCTGCTAGTTTTAGGCCCAATACGCGAGGCGAAGGAATTGCCGATAGCCGCAATGTCGATAGAGATGTTTTTTGTGGCAGCAAATTGAATAGCTTCGGGTTGAATCAGCACACTGCCAATCTTGCACGCAAGCTCATAATCTACATAGTCAAAGCGCTCTGCATGCGAAAACTTATTTGGGTCTATATCGTAGATTCCATCCACATCTTTGAGCAGGCGAACGCTGTCTAAACCTAGTGCCTCGGCAATCACTACTGCGCTTATGTCGCTGCCACCTCTGCCGAGTAATATTCGGTCACCCCGTTGGTCGATGGCGGAAAAACCAGGCATTACAACCACTGAGTACTGGTCGAAAGCAGCACTGATTTTACTCGAATCTATTGAAAGCGGTGCTGCCGACTCTCTAGTGCCGGTAGCAATGAAATCGAATTCGGCCGGGGTGCGGAACGACGCGTTTACACCACTTTGGGTAAGGTGCTTAGTTAGATCTAAGCCAGACTCAAATTCTCCACTTGATACCAGTTCGGCATAGGAGCCACTGCTCGGATCAGTGCTGATTTCTGAAGCGCTGGCTATTAGTTTTTCGGTAACACCATGATAGGCAGAAACGACTACGATGACCTGATAGCCCTCAGAGAGAAATCGTTGTATCTCACTGGCAATAGTCTTGAAGTCCTTTTGACTGTGAATTACCGACCCACCAAACTTTAGAACCGCTGTATTTTTACTTCTCATGTGATACTCGTATTAAATGGTTTTTCTAAACATTACTAAACTTAAGAAGAGGCCAGTTAAACGGAAAATCAATAAGGCAGAGTCCGACAAAGATAATTGTCAGGAGGCTCGCTTTAGCTGTATTTATTCCCGCGCCCGCAATCAGAGTCAAATCGGCGCCTTCGAGCGAATGATACCAAAAGAAAAATTTAATAACAGTGAAGATTGTGCAATCTTCATTTTCCTTGGAGGAGCACTCAACTCTCGTTAATTGGACGATTCCAGTCTTTTAACTAAGTCGCCCATCAATGACTGGCAATCTTGAACTGGCCCGCTGATGTTTGGATTGTACGATACGTGGAATTTTACTGAGCCTTAAAAAGTCTCTAATTAGTCTATTGACCTTCTCTGGCGCTTCGAGCTGAGGCGTGTGACCAATCCCCGGCAGTATTTCTATTTGCAGTTGCTCTGCGTAGTCTGGCAGCTGTTGTAAGAATGCGGGGACAAATGTCTTGTCTGTTTCACCCCAGATCAACATGCTGTTGACTGATGTGCGGGCTGATTGAGAAGGCCAGAAATCGTCTGCGGTAATTGAATGCGGTAAAGGGAGATTCGCCCGATACCAGTTAACACCGCCAGTTACTGCATCTGGCCGCGCCATTGCCAATTTGAAAAGTTCGCCCTCGGCTGGTGATATTAAGCCGCGAGCTACAAATTTTTCGTAGCCGCCGGCCTTCCAGAAACTGAGAGCATTATTTTCTTTCAGACGCGTTTCTCCCTCCGCAGATTTTAAGTACTCAACATATTGCGATGCTTTGCGTTGATCGGCATCTGAGCGCAATAATTCGAGAAACAAGTTGTAAGGCGGCGCGCTGAGCACGACAAGTTTTTCCAGCCCTGGTGGATTTGTTTGTGCGTACGCCCAGGCTAAAGCTCCGCCCCAGTCATGGCCCACCAGTATGTAGGGCTCTTGCCCATTCAGTTTTTCGATAGCTTCACGCAGCTGCGCGCTTAAATTGCTGACGGTGAATGCGCTTACCTCGGTTGGCTTGTCTGACAAGTTGGTGCCGAGGCCATCGAATGCAATTACGCGATAATCATTTGCTAAAGCCCTTAGCTGGTGTTTCCAGATGTACCAATAGGAAGGGAAGCCGTGGTAGAACACCACCAGCTTGCCGCTACCACCGCTGACATAGTGCAGCCGACTACCGCCAGCCATGACGTAACCCTCGGTAAACTTCGGTGACTCGTCATTACTTTGGTTTTGAGTATTTAGAAAACGCAGCGATTCACTGGCGCTTTCACTAGCACTATAGATCGCAACTGATTCACTATTAATAGGGTTCTGTGTTGTGCAACCTATTGCTAAGCAAGCTAATGCTAGAGACAGGAATGCGCGGCGAACTATTTTCATGATTCAGAACTATAAAGGATGAATGGTGTGGCCGCCATCCATTACCAGAGCGTGCCCCGTCATGTAGTCACTGTGACGGGAGGCCATAAAAACTGCAACACCTTCCATATCTTCGACAGTGCCAACGCGCCCTAAGCAGGCGCGGCGTTGAGAGGCGTCTTTAAATGCCTGAGAGGTTCCTGCTGTTAGATCAGACTCGACATAGCCAGGCAGCAAGGCGTTCGCTGATATACCATTTCGACCGA
>JBLHME010000015.1:0-57350 GCA_047623225.1 Cryomorphaceae bacterium | reverse complement strand
CACGAGTAGAATCGACTGCGGACATCATATGCTCATGCAGCTCAGCTTGTTGAGAGTCCATGTGGCTGCCACCGAGGGTTTCAGTTAGAAGACCCAGTGCGTGTAGAGGCTGCCGTAGATCATGACTGGCTGAGGCTAAAAATACCGACTTTGCGCGGTTCGATTCATCTGTTTGGATGAGCGCCGACCTAAGCTCACGAATTAGAGACTTATTTTGATAGTCCAAATCCGCAGTCAGATCGATGGTTTGGGCAAGTGCGCGCGCGAACCATGAGAGGCCTAGTAAAATCAATAGTACGCCAATAGATAACCATTGATAGACAGTTTCACTTTGCAAAAATAGCGCATAGCTCAGCATTACCATGCTGGGATAACAACCCGCGATGAAACCTCGCACAGAAGAAGCGCTTAAGGCCATTGAACCGGCCGCTAGGCTAGTTGTGGCAATCACTAACAGCATCACCATCTCTGGTGAACCATTAGGGATAAAAGTGAATAACAAGTAGCCATACACTGACGAATGAATAACCAACAACGCCAGCACTAGTTGTATCAATCGCTCAGGTTTCAACGGCCGGCGCTTGTTTTCATAGCGAAACACAAGGGTGTTGAAAATGCTAACCGCGAGCATTATGCCAAACCAAATTAAAGATTTGGAATTTTGCGTGAAAGCGTAAATCATCCATGCCATAAGGCAGGAGAAAAGGGTGTTACCCCACATTCCGAGCAGGTAGTTACGGCGAATTTGTCGCAATTCTAATCTTTGGACTTTTATTGGGTCGCGCGACATTATCGAATCCTTGCTCAACTTTGGTGACTTATCTCTTATGTTGCAGTGCTAAGAAGTGATTCCTTCTCGCTGAGCGATTAAAATTGCTTCGGATCTATTTGATGCTCCAAGCGCATTTAGAATAGCCGACACGTGTACTCGAACGGTGTTCTCAGACATTCCCAGTTCACGCGCAATCAACTTATTTGGTTTGCCTTCGCAGAGGTATATAAGTACTTCAATTTGTCTTGGTGTGAGCGAATTACTTAAGCTGCGATCATGTTCATAATCTTCAGGTTCAAGATCGCTGGAAAAACAAGTGCCGCCTGCAAATACGGTGTTGATGGATGCAACCATTTCTTCTGCCATAGTTGCTTTATGCAAAAATCCTGATGCTCCAAGCGCGCGCGCTTCGGCGACAGAGCTTGGGTCAGTGCTGGCTGACAAAATCACGATCGGCACACCTGCGTATTTATCGCGCATCGGTTTTATCCCATCAATGCCATTAACGCCAGGCAAGTGAACATCCAGCAAAATAATGTCGATGTCGTGTTCGGTGAACTCGAATGCTTCTTTGATAGAACTTGCTTCAGACACTCCAGATGCTTGACCAACTTGGGTCAAAATCATTTTCATTCCAGTACGGAATAACGCGTGATCATCGACTATAAGGATATGTTTGGCTTGCATAAATGTGCAGTGGTCTTCGAAAACAAAGGGTTGGATAATCACTATAGCAGTTATTTTGAAAGCGTCTCTAGTCCAAATGGACTAGTCCATTTGTAGTACATACAACTGTCTTTTATTTATTTAGTATTAATTCATTGTTGAAAGAAACTAACTAAAACGAAATGCAAAACCAAAAAATAATTACACAAGGTTTACGTCATTTAGGGCATCAGGAGGCTCTTGAAGTTTGCGTTCAACCGAACGTTGAGTTGGATAGGATTTCGGTTGAATTTAGCGAGTCTACAATTTTTGTTGTACCACAGGGAGTGGAACAATTAAAGATTGTAGTAATAGGAGCATCAGGGGAAACTGGAAACGGCTTCGGGGTGCTTTTAAATAACGGTGGCGAAGGACGCTCTGCCGTTTCGAACATCGATAGCAATCCAGATGAGTCACTGGAGATATTTGTTGGAGTTCGAGGCCAGGATGGCGGCCAACCGAAAGGGGGGATAGGCGGCAGTTCCACTTCAGGGTTTGAGGGTGGAGCCGCTGCTTCAGGGACCGCAGGTGGCGGTGGTGGTGCGAGCGGGGCTATCCGCATCCTTGGTGAAGAAGTTTTAGTGGTTGCTGGCGGTGGCGCAGGTTCAGAGTACAGCGCTGGCAGTAGTGGCGGTGGGGCATGCGGGACGGGAACCTTAGAGCAAGGATTAAGTGTGAACGGCGGTGGAACGGCCAATGGCCGCGTCGTCATAAGCTATAAGGTGTCCAGGAAGCTCAAAAATGAGGATGAAACCTCTTTGGGGGCCTCAACCTGAGGGTAGTGACCGATATCTGTAAGTTCAGTGAGATGATCGAGTCGGCAGTTTAATGCCTTGTAACGGACTACAAGGTGTTTTCCTGATACCGGATCGCGTGAACCGTTAATCATCGCCATGGGCATTGGCGCATTTACCAAAGCATTCAGCCAGCGTTCACGATGTTCGATCCGATCGTTCATATAGGTAATCAAATTAGTAAACACGTGGCGACCGAGGTTGTAATGGATAAGTTCCCAGAACTCGGACAGTTGTTGTTCATTGGGTTTAGAGTTTGGCCCAAAGACTTTGCTAAAGGATTTAGAAAACTGACTGTAACCCATTAACCAATTCACCAGCTTACCAAATGGCCCAAGTAAGGCTCTTTGCATTTTGGTTGCGTGATGCGTTTCAGGAAACAGGCCGCCGTTGAGCAAACAGCAAGACAAACATTTTCCCTGACCGGTGCTGTCGATTTGTCGAGCTAATAATTCTTGCGCGACTGAATCACCATAATCATGAGCAAGCAGATGATATTCCTTTATCTCTAGCTGTTGGATCAACGCATCGAACAAATCCGCTTGTTTGTGTATCGTGTAATTGCGCTTATTTGGCTTATCTGAAAATCCGAAACCCAACATATCCAAGCTCACCAAGCGATACTTTTCAGACAGGGCACGCCAAATAGCTTGCCAGTCCCAGCTGGCGGTCGGAAAACCGTGAATTAATACAATTACTGGTTTGTCTCTACCTCCTTCATCGAGGGTAAAAATGCTGTGGCCACAAAGCTCTTTGAATTCTCCTCTTGAGCGCCACTCTATTAGACTTTGGTGTTTTAAATCCAATCTCACAATCCCTTTATATAATTTTTAATCTTAGATTAGTGTAGCAGCAAGATTGTAGAAAGTCACAACACAAAATGAACTTGACGTCGGGTTCAGGTTTATGCATAATCTCATTGTTGATTAAAGTCACGTAGGAAAAATGAAGACCTTACCCACTCAAGATCGTGCGATACAAAAGAGAGAGGCACTGATTCTTGCTGCAGTCTCTGAGTTTTCGGGTATGGGTTTTGAGGTGGCAACGGCCAAGTCAATTGCGGCTAGGGCTGGCGTGGCGACGGGTACTTTTTATCAATATTTTGACAACAAAAATGACATCCTTCGCATTATCGCCGAACAACGATACGCACATTTAGAGGAACGAATTAAGTTTTTGGAGTTGTCTTTAGTTGATTCAGAGAGCTGCAAGCCAAAGTTGGATGCAATGTTTATTAGTATCTTGACGTTTGTTTATGACTTTCATGCACTGGAGCAGGAATTGCATAGAGTCTTGGAGCAGCGGCGTGCGGTGGACAGCGAACTCAAACAAATTATGCAACAAGGAGAGTCAGTGCTGTTGGCGAGGGTTCGCCAATTTGTTGGCACTTTCAATCTACCTAACGCCGATATCGTTGCCGAGAATTTGTTTGCGATGGGTGAAGGTTTAGTTCATAGGTTGGTTTTTGAAACATCTTCTAAAAATGCTGAGCAAATAATCAAAGTAGGCGCTGGCATGTTAGCTAGTTTTTTCATACACGCAGTTCCAATCAAGTTGTAGTCGCCGCACTAGGTGACAATACCAATTATTAAATATTCAGAGATAATAATGACTTCCCTATATGACCTTCTAATTAAGAACGCCCGTGTATTAAATGATGGTGAGCCTCCAGTTAACCAAGATATTGCCATAAAGGATGGCCGCATCATAAAACGCGCAAGCCAAATTGCTGTTGAATCGGCAGACAAGGTTGTGGATGCAACGGGCTTACTGGCAATTCCTGGAATGTTTGATATCCACACACATTATGATCTAGAGCTCGAAGTTGCACCTGGTCTGCCTGAGTCTGTACGCCATGGAACAACCTCTGTGGTGATTTCAAATTGCAGTCTCGGATTGGCTTATGGCGCGCAGAGAAATGGCGAGATAGACCCTATTGTGGACTGCTATGCGCGAGTAGAAAATATACCCAAATCAGTGTTACGAAGCTGCGCTGATGAGGTCGATTGGAATAACCCTGCCGAATATTTAGAGCATCTAGATTCGATAAACTTGGGGCCGAATATAGTCACTATGATCCCTCACTCTATGCTGAGAATAGAGGTTATGGGGTTTCAAGAAAGTGTTACGCGTGACCCCAGCAACGATGAACTCAATCAAATGGAAGCCTTGCTGCGCGCTGGCTTGCGAATAGGCTATGCTGGTTTTTCAACAGATGCATTACCTTTTCATTACTTAGCTAATCAGCCAAATTGTCATAAAACCATCCCAACTCAGTTTGCCAAGTACGCTGAGATTAAAAAGCTAACTCAAGTAGTGCGCGAAGAGGGTGGTATTTGGCAGGCAACTCCGCCCAAGGACAGCCCCATAAGTGTGCTCAAAACATTTATGCTATCGAGCGGCCGACTGCACGGGAAACCTCTGCGCACCACTGTGGTTGCAGCTTTGGATGTGGCCAATAATCGAAACCTAGTGAAGTTGGCAAAGTTGCTCGCGAACCTGCTCAATTCGAAATTGTTTGCTGGCGACTTTCATATGCAGGCGCTTGGAGCACCCTTTAAGATTTGGTCCGACGGCGCAGTCACGCCGATTGCCGAGGAGATTCCGGAACTACGGGCATTAAATGAAACAGATATGGAAGACCGCGATGCCCGCGCCAAGATATTGAATGACCCTGACTACATCAAACTGTTTCGTGCTATGTGGATGAAAGGAAAACGTGGCTGGAGTTTTGCGCGGCTTAAACGGATATTGAGGTTGGAAGACTATGCTTTTGATCGCGATTTAAACCATATGATGATAGAGCTTTGCCCGCAAAAAAACTGGCAAGGCTTGAGCTATCAAGCTGTACTAGATCGTGTGCTTGATTATAAGCGTGGCAATATTGCACATGGAATGCAGGACGACGAGCAAAGTCTTATACAGTCGAGTTTCTTTTGGGTCTCAGACGAGGCTGACTTTGTGATACAAACCTTGCGCTGCTTTGACACTGATATCTCATGGTCTACTGTGACGGCAAATCGGGATCTAGAGCAGGTTCGGAAGTTGATTATGAACCCGAAATTGCTACCCGGATTCAACGACAGTGGCGCGCACCTGACGAACATGGCTTTTTACGACGTAAATTTGCGCAGCCTTAAATTGGCTGCACTAGGTGGAGAAGGCGATCTTAATTATATGGTCAAACGTCTAACCAAGGATGCTGCTGATGTATTTGGAGTACAAGGCGGCACCATCTATGAGGGCGATGTGGCCGATCTAGTGCTAATCGACCCTGTGGCGTTGGCAGATTATGATGGGGAGGCTCGTGTTGAAAGAGTTTATCGTAAAGAATTCCAACATGACCAACTAGTAAACCGCTCGGAAGGCTTATTGCCGCTGGTACTAATCGCCGGCGAAATGGTATGGCAAGAAGATGCCTTTGGTGATGCTTTAGGCAGTCAAAAGTTAGGTCGTGTGTTGAAACCACGTAAGCTTCTAGACCCGCAAGAGGGCGTTTCACAAGCAGCTTAGGGGTTCTGGCAGGTTGCCATGAAGCAAGGTGGTAACGTCCGGCATTTTATATTGCAAATCTAAATGCGAATAATTCGCATTTGCTGTTGCAAATGCGAATCCTCCTGAGTATATTGTCATCACGATTAATGACTAACAAACTACTCAGAAGTTATGAACAAAACTTATATTTTTAGGGTTTTACTTGCTACATGTGTGTTGGCGAATGTTATCCCAGCTTGGGCTGACGATGCATCGCAACCATTGGAAGAAGTTACCACTATCGGCAGTCGCCAAGCGATAGAAAAGATTCCCGGTTCTGCCTACTTTATTGGCGAAGATACGCTGGATAAATTCGAATACAGTGATATTCAACGTATCTCCCGAGAGGTACCAGGGGTATCAATTCAGATCGAAGATGGTTATGGGCTACGTCCTAATATTAGTATTCGTGGGGTAGCCACCGAGCGAAGCGGGCGAATTACACTGCTCGAAGACAATGTATTGATTGCGCCAGCACCTTACTCAGCTCCTTCGGCCTACTATTTTCCAACCGCAGGGCGTATGCAATCCTTTGAGGTTGTGAAAGGGCCAGCAGCGATAACCCAAGGGCCTTACACCATTGGTGGAGCCCTCAATATGGTGTCTACAGCGATTCCTCAGGATGCCAGAGGCAAGTTAATGCTCGAGCTTGGTGAAGATTCCACTGCACGGCTTCATGCTAGTTACGGCGGGCGAACCGATTCGGGGTTTGGGTATTTATTTGAGGCGCATGAATGGCAGTCAGACGGGTTCCAAGATATTGATCGTTCGGGTGAAGACACAGGTCTAGACGTAAGCGATTATATGGTCAAGTTGAGCTATGCCCCTGAAAACAGCGCTCATTCAGTTGAACTGAAATTACAGAAAGCCGATCAATCTTCCAATCAATCTTACCTAGGATTGACCGACGCTGACTTTGCACAAAATGCATATCGCCGTTATGGGATTTCTGAATTAGATAATATTAAAACGGCGCATGAACAAGCGATACTTAGATATCGTTTTGAATACAGCGGCAAGCTGAGTTTTTCGGCCACAGCTTATAATAATACCCACGCCAGAGACTGGTTTAAGACCGAGGGCGTAGATCTAGATGGCAGTACTGATGCTCAGGATTTTTCTCGTACAAGCTGGGCCAATGTGGTGAATGCAATCAATTCAGGTGGTAGCCTTGCTAGCGGAAGCTTAAGTTTCAGCGCCGATGAGCTTGAAGCGATTCTTAATGGCTCAGGTGATACGGCCGTGGGCAGCATTCAATTGCGGTCGAACTCTAGAGAATATTATTCCAGAGGTGCACAATTTCAAATGGATTGGGCGGCCGAATTCGCTGGTGTGAGTCACGCCATTGAAGTTGGTTTACGTTATCACGAAGACGAGGAAGACCGTTTACAGCGCAATAGCTCCTATCAACAGCTCGATGGTTCATTGTTGCTAAATGATCTTGGTGAACTGGGCAATGCTGGAAACCGAGTACAACAAGCTCAAGCAACCGCCTTGTATGTTCGAGACACTATCGAATTTGGTAACTGGATACTCACACCTGGATTGCGCTATGAGAGCATTGACCAAATGCGCACGCGTTATCAAGATGGGGCGCAACGCACATTTCGTGATAGCCGTACAAATGACACCAGTGTCCTTTTGCCCGGTTTTGGCGCTATTTATAAAGTCAGCGATGAACTTTCTATAGTCGCTGGCGTTCACAAAGGCTTTACTGCCCCGAGTAACTCACCTGGGGTCGACGAAGAAGAGGCGATTAATAGCGAATTCGGATTGCGCTACAACTCTGAAAGCGCGCGTGTCGAGGTGATGGGTTTTGTTAGCGATTATAAAAACCTTCTAGGCGAGTGCACGTCTTCATCTGGTAGTGATTGTGAAATTGGAGATGCGTTTAATGGCGATGCGGCAACTGTTAAAGGTTTAGAAGCCTTGATCGCTAAAACTTTTCAATTGTCCAATGACATGAACTTAGCTACGTCATTGTCTTACACCTATACTGATGCTCAATTTGACACTGACGTTGCCAATACTGACTTCTTTGGAGATGTCCAAGCCGGCGACCCGATTCCTTATATACCTGAAAGCCAGTTTCAATTGTCGTTGGGTTTGGAGTCTGGCTTGTGGCAGGTTAACGCGAATGCTTCATATGTAGATGAGGTTTGCACGCGTGCAAGCTGTGGCGAATTTGAAAAAACAGATAGTTCACTAACCGTAGATTTGGCTGGGCAATATCACTATACCGAGTCGGTGAAGTTCTTTGGTCGAGTTGAAAATGTGAGCGACGAGCAAGATATTCTTGGCCGCCAACCATATGGCGCTCGCCCAAATAAGGGCCGCACAGCATCACTGGGCGTTGAACTAACTTTCTAGGTACAGATTTTGCAGCAGAGAACTCAGTCCTAGTCGAGCCCCATGCTTGCGTAACATGCAAACATGGGGCTTTTTTATTTTCTGCTGTTAGAGTTGCAACATGAGTGCTTTTTTCATATCTATTAATCGTGACGGTTCGCCTTTTGATCCTGCGATCGCGCAGAATATGATGAAGGCTATTGATCATTACGGAATCGATGATAGGCATTTAGTAATCTAGGATAACTTTGCCATTGGCTACCAGAGTTTTTGGACTGTTCCCGAAGAACAAGGTGAACGGCAACCTCTATTTGATAGCGCATCCAAAACGTGGCTTGTGTTCTATGGTCGTATCGACAATAGCGATGACCTTACGTTTGATTTAGGCCTAAAGAAGTTTTCAGAACTGAGCGACGCCATGTTATTGCATCGGTACTTACTTCGATTTGGCGAAGCTCAATTAGCTAAAATCATTGGTCTTTTTTCGTTTGCTTATTACCAACTCGAATCGGCAACACTGATTGCGGCGGGTGACGGTATGGGCGGGCTCAATCTTGTATATCACCTCAATCAAACCCAACTAATAGTCGCTAGTCATGAAATGGCGCTGGTTGGGCACTCCAATGTTGATTATAAATTCAATCGTGTACGGATCGGACGGATGATTGCGCAAATCACGCTGGATAAAGTCACTGGCATTATTCGCGATGTCGACGTGGTTGAGCCTGGCAAAATTTTTGTATTCAATGATGCTCAAATCAAACATCGTGTATTCTATCGATGTGATGGCGCAAAAAGAATGGAGCTATCGAATGATCAAGCGTATGCCAAGGAGTTTAGGCGATTACTTAACCAAGCGGTGTAAAGACGAGCGCGTAGCATAGTCGTTATTGGATCAATGATGAGCGGAGGCATGGACTCAGTGCCCATATCGATTTTACTTGCCCAACATTTGGCAACCAAAGGCGAAAATCTTACCCCACTTTCCTCGGTATACAACCGTTTTCCAGAAGCTGATGAACGTGAGTATTCCACCCCAGTCTGTGAAGGCTTTGGTATCGAACAAGTTTGTATTGATTGTGACAACGTTTGGACTCAATTTGACCAAACTACCACGGTGACCCGCTGCTACCATTTGCTATTCCCTACTCAGAGTATCAAGAGGCATTGATGGCCCAAGCACAAGATCGAGGCATCAAGACGTTAATGACCGGCATCTATGGCGACTTGCTTTATGGGCACACCAGTTCTATATTTGTGGAGTTGCTAAAGGCCGGCCGCTGGAAAGATTGTATTGCTGAGGTCAAGCGCTTTTGGCAACGACCAGAAAATCATAGCCACAAAATCAAGCATTACTTTATTGCTCAGATACCAGGCGCACGGAGGCTAATCAATTGGCGGCGAAATAAAGCACAGTTGAACTCTGAGTTCTTGCATGATGATATCAATGCTCTATTGCACAATCAAACGCCATATTTGTTCTTAGAAAGTCTCTCAGCCCGCAGACCTGAGGCATATCTAAATGTGTTCAGTGGTTTTGTTGGTGAAGATCAAGCGTTAGGTCGCCACATGGAGTCAAAGTTTGAACTTGAGCGACGTTATCCATTTCGCGATCGCGATCTGTGCGAGTTCTTAACGGCGATACCTTGCCATCAATTGTATTTTAATCATACTCCGAGACCCGTGGTAAGAAATGCATTTATAAACGACTTTAGGCCTGAGTTATTCGCGCTGAAAGCCAAAACAAGTTTCATAACAACTATTATCGGTGGAATCAGAAACGACCCTAATTAGAGATCATGGTACGACTCTCCTACTGCAAATTGGCGTCGCTATGTAAAACAATGTGACGCTGATGCCAAAATGGCCAGAAATCGTGTTTTAGAAGTAGTGCTATGGCGCTGCGGGTATCATGATTACTGGAAATCTGTTTGCTACAATCGCGGCGCAAACGAGTTAGTGTTAATAAATGAAGATGACAATCGCTAATAATAATGATCAAGTAGAGTCAGATTTGGCTGAGAGTGGTCAATCACTTAAAATGTATGAGAAACCAGCGCTTGTCTGCTACCGGGGTGTCCGCGATATTACGCTTGGCCCTAGTTTCGGTAGTGAAGAAAGCGACTGTGCGGCTGCTTTTAAAAACAGCCCCGGCCCATGCTAATGCTAAAAAAGCATTAGACAGTTTGAATGAAGGGTGCTACGTTTACGCCCTTTTTTACGTTTGAACGCTTATTCGTGCTGATATGTTTAGGCATGAATATTTATTTTTTATTGATGCTAAAATTTGTCAAAGTCGGCTAATAACTTCTCTGCTTTGTGTTTTTTCAAAACGACATAAGCTGGCAAGCCATTTATGTAGCTAGGATAATCTTCCCCTTGGATAAGTGGGGCTAGATATTCTCTACATTTGTCAGTGATGAAAAACCCATCGTCGCTGATATAGTCTTCTGGCATCATCACCTCTACATTAGCTACATCAGCCAAGGGAGCATGGCCAATTTCCCATTGATAAGGATTGTTGTTGGTGCGCACAATAGTCGGCATCACCGCGTTCTTGCCTTGTACTGCAAATTCCACTGCAGCTTTACCTAGAGCATAAGCCTGATCAAGATCGGTTCGTGAAGCAATATGTCTAGCCGAACGTTGCAAATAATCACACACGGCCCAATGACATTTTAGCCCCGTTGCTTGCTTAATAATGTCACTCACCACAGGAGCAACACCGCCTAATTGTGCGTGGCCAAACGCATCTTTGATTCCTGAATCGGCTAGAAAACGACCGTCGGGGTACTTTGCTCCCTCTGAGACTACAATACTGCATTGGCCTTTTTTTGCCACGGTGGATTCAACCTTGGCGATGAACGTCGCTTGATCAAAATCGACTTCTGGAAAAAGGATAATATCGGGTCCCAACCCACGTTCGTCGGCAGCCAAACCAGAGGCGGCTGCAATCCAGCCTGCGTGTCGCCCCATGACTTCCATTACAAATACTTTAGTAGAGGATGAACTCATTGAAGCAACATCCATGGACGCTTCTAGAATCGAAATTGCTACATATTTTGCAACTGAGCCAAAACCTGGAGAGCAGTCTGTGAATGGTAAGTCGTTGTCTATTGTTTTGGGCACACCAATGCACGTAATCGGATAACCCGTTTGAGCAGAAAATTGTGACACTTTATACGCAGTGTCTTGCGAGTCGCCGCCGCCGTTATAGAAAAAATATCTAATCTCATGCGCTTTAAATACTTCTATTAAGCGCTCGTATTGCTCGCGAAATTCTTCAACCGATTTAAGTTTGTACCGGCAAGAACCGAAGGCGCCTGACGGCGTTATTTTCAACGCATCTATATCGGCAGGATTTTCTAAGCTGGTATCTATTAAATTCTCACCGAGAGCGCCAAGGATGCCATCTTGACCGGCATACACCTTGTTAATCTGCTGCGGGAAAAGAGCTGCGGTTTGAATTACTCCAGCGGCCGAAGCATTTATAACTGGGGTCACGCCTCCTGATTGGGCGTAAAACGCATTGTAAGCTGGCATGATTAAATCCTGGTGATCGCTGGTCAGTTTTTGGTGTTTTGCCAAACGAATTATTCGTAGGCTTAGTTCGAAGGCGAGTATACCGTATCTTGGTTGCGCTTTGCCTAGTTGGTGAAGGCGTTTGGTAGAGATTTTGTACACATAATCTTTATTCCATGGGTGTGTATAATCAGTTTTTATTTTTGGACGGCCTGATGAATGAATTTTATGATCAAAGTAAGCGATAGCAACGGTGAATCAAAACAAGTTGAATTTCAACCAGGGTCCAGTTTGATGGAGGTTCTGCGCGACGCTGGCTATGAAGAGATTCTTGCTATGTGCGGGGGGTGTTGTTCTTGCGCCACATGCCATATTCATATTGAGCCCAGCCCCAAGGTAGAACTGTTACCGATTGAGGAAGATGAAGAGATGCTGCTGGAAATGGCCGACGGCTACAGTCCTGAAAAATCTCGTTTGTCATGTCAAATCGAGCTGACCTCAGCGCATGAAGGCATGCACGTAACACTAATAGAACCTGAGTAAAGTCGCGCAATGGATCCAATTACGCAGGGCGTGCTCGGGGTAACCGCAGCGCAACTCACGGCAACACGGCAACAAAAAATTGCTGCGGCGGTGTTAGGTTTTTTCTCTGGCATGGCTGCTGACTTAGACGTGTTGATTAGATCATCCAATGATCCACTGTTATACCTCGAATATCATCGTCACTTTACTCACTCATTAATTTTTATCCCATTCGGCGCGCTTGTTTGCGCGCTGTTCTTTCGCTGGGTATTTCGAACTTGGTTCGCTCGCGATGGATTGAGTTTTTCACGCATATATTTATTCTGCTTTGCCGGTTATGCATCGCATGCGCTGCTCGACGCTTGCACCACTTATGGCACGCAATTATTTTGGCCGTTTAGCTCTACTAGATTTGCATGGAATAATGTCTCGGTGATCGACCCGCTGTTTACGCTGCCTCTAATCGCCTTCATAACAGCAGCGGTATGGCGCCGCTCTTCAAAGCTTGCTGTTCTAGCTAGTGCATACGTCGTTGCATACCTGAGCCTTGGTTTGTTACAAAATAGTCGGGCGCTGCAAGCAGCCGAGCAACTAGCCTCAAGCCGTGGGCATCAGCCTATTAATTTGGCTGTTAAACCGAGTTTTGCCAATCTAATGGTTTGGAAGAGTGTTTATGAGCATGCAGGAAGCTATTATGTAGACGCTGTAAGGGTGCTTGCAACACCGAAAGTTTACCCAGGCGGTGCAACGGCCAAGCTTAACCTCAGTCACCATTTTGATTGGTTGGATCTGAGTTCGCAACAGGCTGAAGACGTTGAACGTTTTCGTTGGTTTTCAAATGATCATCTAGGTATTGACCCAAGAAATCCCCAGCGGATCATTGATATACGCTATTCATTGGTACCCAATCGATTTGATGGAATGTGGGGGATTTCACTAGATAAAAAGGCCAGTCCTTTGGCTCATGTTAGCTTCAATAGTGTGCGCCCAGAGAGCGCCGAAATGGATCAATCTATCGCAGAGCTCTGGCAAATGATTCGCGGTCTTGAGGTGTTACCGCGAAGCAAATGAAACGGTTTCGCAAATTTAAAAGTAGCCTTCTAAAAGCCGTACATCATAGGCACGATAAAGCTAAACGCTAACCAAACAATCAGAGTCAGCGGTACGCCAACTTTCACGAAATCCATAAAAGTGTATCCGCCAGCGTTCATTACCAATAAATTGGTTTGATAGGCCATCGGAGTGGCATAACTCATATTTGCGCCGAATAAAACAGCCAGCACGAATGCCTCTGGAGGCAGGCCTAGCTGCGTAGCAATGCTGATTGCAATCGGTGTGCCAATTACCGCCGCAGCGTTGTTCGAAACTATGTTGGTTAATATGGCCATTAATAGCATCAGGGCAGAAAATATAACGCGATCGGGCATGCCAGCGGTGACTTCAACAAATTGATAAGCCACGTACATGGTGGCTCCTGTGTGGGTTAGCGCGGAGCCTAACGCCAAACTGGCTACCACGATCAGGATTACCTGTGCGCTCAATGCACGCTGGATATCTTGCCACTTTAGGCAGCTGGTTAGCACCATCATTAATGCCCCAGCCACCGCACTGATCGCAATAGGCAAAATTCCTAACGCCGCCACCAAAATTGTGACGGCCATAATAATCACCGCGCGCGGAGCATACTTAGTGGAAGGCAGCTCGGTGGTAGCGTCTAGCACTAAAAAATGACCACGGCGTTTTACTTGTTCAATATGTTCGCTAGACCCCTGCACCAGTAGAACGTCGCCTAAACGCAATGGCGTTTTGGCTATGCCCTGTGGCATATTTTCCAGCACTTTACCTTTGCGATGTATTGCCAGCGTTACCAGCTGATAAACATCAGAGAAGTGTGCTTCGTTTAGCGTCCGATGAATCATCGGTGAGCCTCGGTCTATCACCAATTCAGCCAGATGTTGCTGATCTTCAGACAATGGATTGTCGTCGTTAACCTCATGACCTTTTGAATACAAGGCTGCACCCAATGTGCGTTCGTATTCTTTGAGCATCGCTGGCGTGTCCTTAACCAGTAGACGATCTCCTGCACGAATTTTTGCGTCAGGTAGTGGCACAGTGAAAGTGTTCTCTGTGCGGCGTATGCCGGAAACTTGAATGGTTCCTTCTGTCTTCGCAATGATCTCGGTAAGAGTGCGACCTTCAGCATAGCTGCCAGCGGGAATGTGTAGGTGTGCAGTGAAGATGCGTGGGCCACTATCCTCAAGGTTCGGTGTGCGGTTCGGCAAAATACGCGGCGCTACCAACCAGAGGTAAACGATTCCAATAGAACCTGCCATGGCTGCTGGAACGAAAAAATCGAACATACCAATGGTTTCCAATCCCATATCTGACGCAACGCTGACCACCAGCAGGTTAGTGGATGTGCCAATGGTAGTGGTCATCCCGCCCAATAAGGTGGCCAGGCCCATCGGCATTAATATGCCAGACGGTGAATTTTTAGTGCGGATTGCCACATTCAACATGATGGGCAATAGTAAAACCACAATCGGCGTATTATTTACTACCGCGCTAAGTAAGCCCGAGACAATGAGCGTGGTCAGTACTGATAGGCTAGGGCTAATACCCCATAGTTTGGCCAGCGCGCGACCCACCGGGTCGAGAGCACCCGTACGCACAATGCCATAGCCCGCAACCATCAATGCGCACACTGCAATCAGTGCTTCGTGGCCAAATCCCGAGAAGAAGGAAATAGGGTCAAGCACTTGTCCGGCCGGATCAGTGTAAGGAAACACCGTAAAACTGATTGCTAAAGCCACAATAACAAGGAGGCTTGAGGTCTCGAGCGGTATTCTGTCTCGGGTAAATAGAATGAGGGCAACGACGGTTAAACAAAGTGCCCAAATTGCGTGTGGATCCAGCTGCATAGAAATTTCGGTGTTGTTATCGAATGCACATTATACGAGCAATAGGGCAGTGCGGCACAAGCGTAATTTTGCTCAAGTTGGACTTGATATTCGTCTAAATTAATGCAGAGCTATCCGCTTTCGAGTAGCGTATGTTACTATTGAATATAGATAAGCACGCCCACTTTTTCACGTTCTCATTCGAATAAAAACCTATGCTGGAAGCCACTCTCACCACTGAAATAATTGCGGTCTTAGCAATTCTCTCTTTCGCGGTGACCCTGTTTGTTTTTGAAGTGCTTCGAGTTGACGTTGTTGCGCTAATCGTTCTGGTTCTATTGGGCTTGTCTTCGCAGTTCGATGTTTTCAATGGCGGTTTGGTGCCGATGTATCAGCTGTTCGATGGATTTTCGAGCAATGCGGTTATGTCGATTATTGCTGTGATGATTATTGGTGCTGGTTTGGATAAAACCGGTGTTATGGGGATCATGGCCGCACAGATACTTAAGCGCGCAGGTAAAACTGAAACCAAGATCACAATCACATTGTCGGTTTGTGTGGCTTATATATCCAGTTTTATGCAAAATATTGGTGCGGCAGCCTTATTCCTGCCTGTTGCCAGCAGAATATCGCGGCGCACAGCGATACCTCTCTCAAGACTCTTAATGCCAATGGGTTTTTGCGCTATCTTGGGCGGCACCATGACCATGGTTGGATCAAGTCCACTGATATTGTTAAATGACCTTTTGGCGAGCGCGAACTTACACTTGCCAGATAATGCGATCCCGATGGAAAAGTTTGGCTTATTTGCGGTCACCCCGGTTGGTTTAGCGTTGGTAGCAACGGGTATACTATATTTTCTGGCTTTTGGTAAAAAGATTTTGCCGGTGGCAGAAAAGCAAACTATCACCACTGAAAATTTACAACACTATCGAGATGTTTACGGCATAGACGGTCGTATATTCGAAATGGTGGTGAACCCAGACAGCGATCTGATAGGAGTGATGCTTGGCCAGATAAATGCGCGCGGGCGATCAGGTTGGATTCTTGGTATTAAATCAGGCAATACAACACAGATTATTCCGGCTCAAGACACATCGATTATAGAAGGCTCTGTTCTCGCCATTATGGGCGCTCGTAAAGAAATTGAAAGCTATGCCCTAGACCACAAATTGACGGTGAGTCCTTATCTTAATGAATTTGCAGACGCTCTTAACCCAACAACTGCAGGAATTGCAGAGATTGTTATTCCGCCAGATTCGGATTTAATCAATAAGACCATCTCTGAGTCTGATATTCGGCGTCGACATGGAATGCGAATACTCGCGGTGTATAGAATTGATACCGTTATTGATGATGAGTTAGCCAGTCTGCAGCTGCAAGCCGGTGATACCTTGGTAGTGCATAGTCGCTGGCAAGACATGATTAAGGTGGCGAAGAATCGGCAATTCGCGGTGGTTACGGATTTTCCTAAAGAAGAATTTCGCACAAATAAGTTGCGCAACGCTGGCGTGGCATTTGTGATTGCGATTGGCTTGGTATTGTTCAGTGATCTGCCACTGGCCCTGTCATTAATGGTCGGCGCGGTTGGCATGGTGATTGGCCGAGTGCTCGATATGGAAGAAGCCTATCAGGCCGTTTCATGGCAGACGGTTTTCTTGTTAGCCTGTTTGATTCCACTCGGTATGGCGATGGAGCAATCGGGCGCAGCAGCATTCTTGGCCGCCTATGCATTGGAGTTTATGGATGGTTTTCCAGTTTGGGGAATTCAACTGTTTTTAGCCGTGATCGCAACCGTATTCACCTTGGTCATGTCGAATGTTGGGGCAACAGTGTTACTTGTGCCGCTCGCCATTCAAATGGCTCTTGGCGTTGGAGCGGACCCGGCTATTTTTGCTCTCACCGTAGCTTTGGCCACGTCAAACTCCTTTTTGATACCGACCCATCAGGTCAACGCGCTGATTATGGGCCCGGCAGGATACACGGTTCGAGATTTTATGCGAGCGGGAATAGGCATGACGGTGTTGTTTTTATTGGTAATGTTGGTAGTCTTAAACTTATTCTATTAGACCTGCACAAGCTTCTGATGTTAAACGTGTTTACATCAGTATAGACCCCCTGATTTAACTCACCACAACCCCCATAAATATTCAATGAAAAAAATTTTTCTCATAATTAGTATCGCTTTTCTTAGTGCCTGCGGTGGCGGAGACAGTTCCTCTGGTGCAGCAGTAGACCCAACTACGGCAGGAACTATGATTCCGGCCAATTTTGTTGGTACTTATATAGGTACTTTAAACCTAGAGGCGAGCGCGCTTGGTATAACGGAGAGTGATTCTTTCGCAATTACAATTACCGTTACCGCAGACGGAATGTTGCGTTTTGACGGTGATGAGCCTGATGAAACAGTGACCGTAGGCGTGACAAATGCCGGCGATTTTTCAGCTAGCCTAAGCATTACCGAAGACCCCTGTACGGGAACCATTAATCTCGTGGGAACAGTAGATGGGACTACCGCCAGCGGTACAGTTAGTGGCGAAGGAACCTGCAGCGAAGGAGGCCTTACCGTGGATGCCGAATTAAGCGGCAACTTTAGCGCCAGCAAATAATCTAATTGATTGTCATATGAAAAGGCCCGCATTGAGCGGGCCTTTTTAGTTTTAATTGAGACGTCTAGTTATCGCGCCTCTATCAACTGGTCCAATTCAACTTTTAGCTTATTTAGAATGGTGTCGTAGTCAAATGCGCCAAGTTTCTCGCCTTGGCGTTTCAAGTTAACTTGGGTTGGCCCGCACCAAAGACCCAAGTCGGCATCGTCAGTCTCACCAGGACCATTTACTCGGCAACCCATCACTGCAATTGTAATGTTGTGATCTTCAGCGTATTGAGTCATCTCTTTTACGTCTTGAGCCAGTTCAATAAATGCTTCATTTTCAACCCGTGAACAACTGGGGCAACTAATGATATTTAATTTGTTTGGGTCAAAAGCAACTACGCTGCGAACACGGCCAGCATGAATATCGGCAAGAATTTCGTGCCCAGCATCGACTTCGTCGGCTTTGATCGTATTAGGCAGAGTAAGCGATACTCTTACCGTGTCACCAATTCCTCGGCTGACTAATTGTTCAAAAGCAATTCGTGTTTTTATCACGCCCATCGGCGGCAGGCCTGCCTCGGTTACGCCGAGGTGAAGCGGTACATCCGGTCGCTCATCGGCAAATCTAATATTTGCAGTAATTACTTTTTGTGGGTCTGAATCTTTCAGCGAAACGCAATAACGAGTAAAGCCAATGGAATCCAAGTATTCACAATGCTCCAAAGCACTATCCAGCATTGGTGAAACAGAGTCACGAGAGTCGTATTGATCAAGTTTAGCTGGGTCTACTGAACCAGCGTTTACGCCCACCCTCATTGCACAGTCATGCTGGCCGGCAATATCAGCTAGGTAGCTGACCTTATCTTGCCAAGTCTTCTTTTTCTCATGATGAAATAAGTGACCTGGGTTATAGCGAATTTTGTCTACATACGGAGCAACTAAGGCCGCCATGCGGTAGTTTTCTTGTAGGTCGACTGAAAGCGTTGCATCAGTTGCCTTGCGAATTTCAATAAGGGCCGCGGCGTCTTTTTTGTTGTCGACTGCAATTCTTACCATACCAGCATTGCGTTCATGCAGAGCATTTGTTTGTTCAATAGTGGCATTGATATCCTGAGTGCGAGTGGCGCACATGCTTTGCACAAGTATAGGGTGGTTATTACCTATTTTTCTATTGCCAACGGCAACTTCACGGGTCGGGTTTCGAGTTATTTTCACAACGATGGACACCTCACAGCAGTCCTGAACAAAATTTTAGGGCAGTCTTGCACAAGAATTAAACAGTCCTGAACAAGAATTAAACAGTCCTGAACAAGAATTAAACAGTCCTGAACAAGAATAATAAAGAAGTAGAGTGCTTAGGCGCACTATTTTACTGCAGCTGGAGGCTTTCTGACACAATTTTAGTGCCGAAATAGCCTAATTGAATCAACAAAAAACCACCGACTGTCCAGATGGCCGCCTGAGAACCCCGAAGGCCCTGTGTGGAGCGTTTGAAGAGTAAAACCGCGAACACTAACCAGCCTAAAACTGCGAGTATAGTGTGGTGCTTAAATTCTATCGCATGGCCGAATAATTCTTGACTGAATAGTGCGCCGCTAATGAGCGCCAGTGATAACAGAGCAAAGCCCATGGCGACCAGCCGGAATAACAATGTTTCCATGGTTTGCAATGGGGGTAATGCCGTTAGAATCGCTGGTGTTGAGCGACTTTTTATTTGTCTCTCTTGATATACGTAGAGCAACGCTTGAATTGCCGCGATTGCCAATAAACAGTAGGTCAAAATGGAAACCAATACATGCACTCCAAGTGCTCCGCTTATATGCTCTGCGGTAGCCTCTTCGCTATGCCAGATATGCGAAAACGCTAAACTTAAAATTGTTAAGGGAAAGACCATGATTCCCAAGCGCCGAATTGGCATGGCGAGACTGCCTAATAGATATATAAGAACTGTAATTGAACTGACTAATACGGCCATTGAGCTCAGGCCAAAATTCAAACGTGAATCCACTAAACTTACTTGATACGCGTGTGCTAAGTGCATTAGCAAGGCGATGCTGGCAAAAACAAACGCTAGACGCAGAGATTTGTGCTCGCTATCTGCGATAGCACCACTGCGTAAAAAATAGCCGACACAAAGGGTGGCCAATAAATATAAAGCGATTGCCGTGATGGGAAGCAGTGAGTTCAACATTAAATTTTTATCTACTGAGAGTAGTGGCGCATTTATTCATGTTTGAGGCAGCGTCATAAGTGAAATTGATATTAGATGATTATAATCGCCCAATAGGTGCGATTTGTGATGCTTGAGGGTAGAATATCACAGCTGCAAAATCATCCTCTATGTTTACTTAAGAAGATCTTTGCAGTTGACTAAAATCGAATTAACTGGGTTTAACTATGTTTGAACAACTTGGCGACCGTTTACAAGGAACGCTTAAAAAAATACGTGGGCAAGCGCGCCTAAGCGAAGAGAATATTTCGGATGCGATGCGCGAGGTTCGATTAGCATTACTCGAGGCTGACGTCTCTTTGCCGGTGGTGAAGTCTTTCATAGCTAGGGTTAGAGAAAAAGCTGTGGGAATTGATGTTTCCAAAAGCTTAAATCCGGGCCAAATGATTATTAAGGTGGTGCAAGATGAGCTGGTAGAGCTTATGGGCGCTGCCAACGATGCACTAAATTTAGCGCAAACCCCACCGGCTGTTATTTTGGTCGCAGGCCTTCAAGGAGCGGGTAAAACCACCACAGTCGGAAAGTTAGCTAATTTGCTTAAAACCCGTGAGGGTAAGCGCGTTATGGTGACCAGTACCGACATCTATCGTCCTGCAGCGATAGAGCAATTAAAAACTTTGGTTGACTCCATCGATGTTGAGTTTTGCCCGAGTTCGGTCGATCAGCAACCTGTGGCTATTGTTAAGAATGCGCTCAAACAGGCCAAGAATTCTGTAATGGACGTGCTAATTATTGATACTGCGGGCAGGTTGCATGTAGATCGGGAGTTAATGACTGAAATTCAGGCTGTGCATAAAGCGGCTAACCCAGTGGAGACTCTGTTTGTAGTCGACAGCATGACTGGACAAGATGCGGTCAACAGCGCCAAGGCATTCGACCAAGCGTTGCCGCTGACGGGTGTGATTTTAACTAAAACGGACGGTGATGCGCGTGGCGGCGCCGCTCTATCCATTAGAGAAGTGACTGGCAAGCCAATCAAGTTCCTCGGTACAGGTGAGAAAATCGATGGCATAGAAGCCTTTCACCCTGACCGCGTAGCATCGCGTATTTTAGGCATGGGCGATGTCATGACGCTAATCGAAGAAGCAGAGCTTAAGGTCGATAAAAACAAAGCTGAAAAACTCGTCAACAAGCTGAGAAAGGGTAAAGGCTTTGATTTAGAAGATTATCGTGACCAGGTTTCGCAAATGAATAACATGGGGGGCATGGAGAGTTTGATGGATAAAATGCCTGGCATGGGCAACCTGAATATCCCCTCTGGCGCTATGGGCAGCATGATGGGAGACATGAATAAGAGTGTTGCCATTATCAATTCAATGACACCCAAAGAAAGGCAATATCCTTTGCTTATTAAAGGCAGTCGTAAAAAGCGCATTGCTACAGGCTCTGGTACCGATATTCAAGACGTGAATAAAACCCTCAAACAATTCACCCAGATGCAAAAAATGATGAAGAAGATGGGTGGCAAAGGCAAGATGGCCAAGATGATGCGTGGTATGGGAGGTGGGATGCCTGGAATGGCAGGTAAATTACCGTCTGGTGGAATGGGCGGCCCAGGGGGCATGGGTGGCGGTGGGATGCCGTTCTAGGGCTCAGACAAATTCACACAAAGTAAAAAGCCGCTTCAGAGCGGCTTTTTACTGGATTCAAACTAGCTTGCAGCTAAGCATTGTCTGATTTTGTTAAATGCAAGATCAATGCGCTACTTAGCCAAACACCGCAGGCCATAAAAAATAGCACGCCGCCATCGGTATCGCCAGCCGCATTAATGGTGCGCACAACGCCAAGCGGGGTTGCCAGGTGAAAGAAAATTGCACCTGAGATAATACCCAGACCAAGCATGGCGCCAAATCTTCGGGTGCCAGAAATTATCAGCAATATACTTGCAAGCAGTTCAGCTGCACCAATCACATAACCACCAATTGACTCAAAGGCTGGTGCGATTAAACCCAGCCCCACATCATTCATCCATTGAGCAATGGTTGAGAATATGATGTCTGTCTCTTCAGAGCCCGCGAACTTGAAGAACAGCGATTGAATAAAGACAAAAAGCACATAGGCAATTAAGCCATAGGTAAGATGTTTTTTAGTGATTATTGGTGTTCCTTAAACTTAATTGATTTATCTTAACTCTAAATGACCAGTGTAGAAAAGTTTTGATCGCAAGCAAATGAGCTGAATGCTTTTTAGCTACTCGGTTGATCACCCCAGTCTGCGGTTTCAATGGCAACAAAATAGTTGGGATCCTCAACCACGTTTAGCTCCACCATATCGCCCGCTTTTTTCAGTAGCTTCTTGCATTCAGGACTTAGATGCACCAAATGCAGAGTGCGGCCATTGCGTTTATAGCGCATCGCCAGTGAGTCGATTGCTTCGATGCCTGAATGATCAACCACTCTAGAGTCGGCAAAATCGATAATTACATCATTGTTGTCATCGCGTGGAGTAAACTGCTCTGAAAAAGAAGCTGTTGAACCAAAAAACAGGGGCCCATGCACTGTGTAGTAGTGCGAGCCATAACGGTTCTCGCGTTTTTCAACCCGAACTTCCTTAGCGTGGTTCCAAGCGAATACCAAGGCCGAGACGATTACGCCCACTATCACGGCAAGGGCCAAATCAGTGAACACCGTTACTGCCGAAACCAGGATTAATACAAAGGCATCTTGTTTAGGTACGCGGCGAATAATCCGAAAGCTACTCCACTCAAAAGTACCAACCACCACAATGAACATTACGCCAATCAGCGCTGCAATGGGTATTTGTTCAATCAATGATGAGGCGAATAGAATAAAGGCTAATAGAGATAGGGCCGCAACGATGCCGGATAATCGCCCACGCCCGCCAGAATTTACGTTAATCATGCTCTGACCAATCATTGCGCAACCGCCCATGCCACCGAATAATCCAGTGGCTGTATTAGCTAGGCCTTGGCCAAAACATTCTTTATTGCCATTGCCGCGCGTTTCGGTTATTTCGTCGATCAAACGTAGGGTAAGTAAGGATTCAATTAAACCTATCGCAGCTAAGATTAAAGCGTAAGGCAGAATAATGAAGAATGTTTCAAATGTGAACGGCACTCGTGGAATGCTGAATTCAGGCAAGCCGCCAGCAATTGAAGCCACATCCCCGACTACTTTGGTGTCAATATTTAGCAGGGCCACCGCAACTGATACTCCTACAATAGCGACTAACGAAGAGGGGATAGCGCGGGTTAGCAAGGGGAGGAACTTTATCACCGCCATAGTGGCAAACACCAAGACCAGCATAATGCTGAGTTGTGTTGGTTCAATCCAAGCCACATCTAAAATACTGTCTTGTAAAAACGTTCCTTGCGCCCAACCGGGTTGCCCTGGCTCACCAAATTGGCCCAATTGCGCCAAAAAGATGACAATCGCGAGACCGTTAACAAAGCCAAGCATGACGGGATGAGGAACTAGACGTATGAAACGAGCAATACGTAAAGCGCCTGCTGCGATTTGTAATAATCCCATCAACACAACTGTGGCGAATAGATACTGCGCGCCATGATCTGCAACTAAGGCCACCATCACCACGGCAAGAGCGCCAGTAGCGCCTGAAATCATTCCTGGTCTGCCGCCAACCGCTGCTGTTATAAGACCAACCATGAACGCTGCATACAAGCCTACTAATGGCTCAACACCAGCAATTAATGCAAATGCTACGGCCTCTGGTACAAGCGCCAATGCAACGGTTAATCCAGAGAGCACATCGCTTTGGATGCTGGCGCGGCGGGATGCTGAATTTTCAAACATAAGGTTTTTTGTCCTTGACGTGGTGAAGTCGGATGACGCGCGCGAAGTCTATGGGCGGGTAAGCAAGAACACAAGGAAATGAGTACCAAATAGCGGTGTTTTTGGTTAATATTCAGCGCCTTATCTAAGGCCAGACGTGCCTGTTGAGCGGAATTCTTCAAAACCGCGATAATTTCACCAATTTCGCTGTAAAAACCTTTTCTTTACGGTGTTTAAGGGCTAAAATCGCGCGCCTTTAGAGGGTTACTCGTGTTTGCACGTGGACGCTCGTCAGGTAGTGATGATTATTTTAAGCTTGCGCTGTTAAAGCTGCACCTTAGTTGTACTGAAGTCTTGGTACTCTTTATTTGTACTGAAGTTTTGGTGTTTAGTAAGAAGCGTGAATAAAATAGTCTAATTATGAAAGATTTAACTAATTGCTTGCTCACACAGATTGCTCCGCAACTGAATACGGTAAGCAGGCAACTAAAAATAGAGTTCTTAATATGGTAACTATTCGTTTAGCTCGTGGCGGCGCAAAAAAACGCCCTTTCTACGGCATTATGGTCGCAGATTCACGTCGTTCACCACGCGGTCGTTTTATCGAGCGTATTGGTTTTTTTAACCCGCGTGCTGTGGGTGGCGAAGAGCGTTTACGCATTGACACTGAACGTGTTGATTATTGGGTGAGCAAAGGTGCTCAACCGTCAGACCGCGTAGCATCATTGCTTAAGCAATTCGCTCAAGGCCCAGAAGCTATTGAAGCTGAAAAAGCAAAACTTGCTGCTCTTACTGAGACTAAAAAAGCCGCAGCCGATAAAGCTGAAACTGACTCTGTAAAAGCCAAAGAAGTGGCTGCAGCAGAAGTGGCCAAAGCGGCGGCGGCGGAAGCAGCAGCAGCTGCTGCTGAAGAAGTTGTGGCAGAAGAAGTAGAAGCGCCGGCGCAAGAAGCTGCTGTTGAAGCAGAAGCTGAAGTCGAAGAAAAAGCGGCTGAGTAGTACAACTACTGAATAGATTAGGTGTTCGTCGAGCTCGGAAAAATCGTTGGTGTATGGGGTGTGAAAGGCTGGATTAAGCTGCACTCCTACACTCGTAACCGAGCCGATATAAGTCAGTATAAAACCTGGTATTTATCGCAAACGCATACGCCAGACAAATTTACTTCGATTGAGGTATTGGGTTGTCGAGAGCAAGGGCAGGGCATGGTCGCGCAACTAGTAGGCGTAAATGATCGAGATCAAGCGCAGGCGATGATTGGTAAGGTGATTTCGGTAAAGCAAAGTGATTTGCCGAAGCTGCCCAAAGGCGAGTACTACTGGCAGCAACTAATTGGTTTGTCGGTAGTCAGCGCAGACAAAGAAATTGGTCGGCTTGATTCGATTTTGGACACTGGCGCTAACGATGTTTTAGTAGTGAAGCAGGTCCAGCAAGACCAACCTGACGTGTTGATACCGTACACTGACGAAGCAGTTTTAGAGGTAGATTTAGAAGAGGGTTGCATGACTGTTGATTGGGATCCAAGTTATCTTCTTGATTGAGTTGGAAAAGTGGATTTACACGTAATTTCTATTTTTCCTGAAATGTTCAGTGCTATTACTGAGCAAGGTGTGATTAGTCGTGCGATCAAGCAGCAGGTGCTGTCGCTTAATATTCATAACCCGCGGGACTTTGCTGATGATAAACACAGCACAGTTGACGCAAGACCTTATGGTGGCGGTCCAGGCATGGTAATGATGCCTGAACCAATGGTTAAAGTGATAGAGGCGGCGAAGCAGGCAGCCAAAAGTGACGCTAAGGTTGTGTACCTTAGCCCGCAAGGCAAGCGCTTCGATCATGCTGCTGCGCAGCAATTTGCAGCACGCGAGTCGCTGATTTTGCTTGCGGGGCGATATGAGGGCATAGATGAGAGAATCATCAAGACTCATGTAGATGAGGAATGGTCCATTGGTGACTATGTTTTATCCGGCGGGGAATTGCCCGCCATGGTGATGATTGATGCGATTGCGCGCTTGTTGCCAGACAGTTTAGGTAATAGTGAATCCGCTCAACAAGATTCGTTTGTAGAGGGGTTGTTCGATTGCCCTCACTACACTAGGCCAGAGCAGTATGCTGGTCGAAAAGTTCCAGATGTGTTGCTTAGCGGCAACCATCAAGCTATCGAAAGATGGCGGATGAAGCAGTCTTTGGGGCGTACTTGGTTGCGCCGCCCTGAGTTGCTAAACAAGATTGATTTAACGGAATCGCAACGCGATCTGTTAGATGAGTTCAAAACTGAGCTATTAAACTAGCTTTGAGATTAATGACTAGACGGTACTTCCTGCAGCTATATCGGTCTGTACAGTATCGGCGGAGATTAAAATGAGTAAAATTATTGATGCAATTAACAACGAACAGTTGAATAGCGATATTCCTGCCTTCGGTCCAGGCGACACTGTTGTTGTGCAAGTTAAAATTAAAGAAGGCACACGCGAACGCTTACAGGCGTACGAAGGTGTGGTTATTGCAAAACGTAACCGCGGCTTGCACTCTGCATTTACCGTAAGAAAGATTTCTTACGGCGAAGGTGTAGAGCGTGTTTTTCAAACCCACAGCCCGTTGATTGACTCAGTTACAGTTAAACGTCGTGGCGCAGTTCGTCGTGCTAAGTTGTACTATTTGCGTGAACTTACTGGTCGCGCGGCTCGAATTAAAGAGAAGTTGAACTAAGCTTTCTTTTAAAGCTCGGCTTTTTCAGTCCTGCTTTTTCAGTCCTGCTTTGAAAAGCTCGTAAGCAAATGCTTGCGGGCTTTTTTGTGCAGTAGCTGATAGTGCTGAGCCAGTATTGCTATACTTAAACGATGAGCGCGAGCCAGCAGAACAAAGATACGATTGATGTTTTTATTGACGCTATGTGGCTTGAGTCGGGTCTGTCTAAAAATACGTTAAGTGCATATCGTTCAGATTTAATTCGGTTTGCTCGATTTGAGGAATCCAAAGACCTACTGCTTGCGCAGCAGTCGGATATTCAAAAATTTTTGGCCCTATTGTTAGCTCAAGGAACGAAGAGTAGCAGCAGCGCCCGCACACTATCGACGCTTCGGCGCTTCTATCGCTATCAAATTCGCGAGAACAGAATGCAATCCGACCCTTGTGCACAGGTGCTCTCGCCAAAGCAAGGCAGGCCTTTGCCTAAGACTATGAGCGAGCAGCAGGTTAGTGACTTGCTCGACGCACCGGACACTCAAACGCCTCTAGGTTTGCGCGACCGAGCGATGCTCGAAACGCTATATGCGACTGGCTTAAGGGTGAGTGAGTTGGTGAAGCTTAGTCTGCTGGAAATTAATTTAGACGTTGGTGTGGTGAGAATTGTCGGTAAGGGCAATAAAGAACGATTAGTCCCCTTAGGAGAACAAGCAATTGACTGGATAAGCCGTTATCAGTCAATTGCTCGACCAGCTTTGCTTAAAACTAAAAGTAGTGATTCAGTGTTTGTAACTGCACGCGGTTCAGCGATGTCTCGGCAAGCATTTTGGTATTTGATTAAAAAACATGCTCAGGTTGCAGGAGTCGCGCCAGGGCTATCGCCACACACTCTGCGACACGCGTTTGCTACTCATCTAATAAACCATGGTGCTGATCTACGTTCAGTGCAAATGTTGCTGGGGCACGCTGACCTGTCAACTACGCAAATTTACACGCATATTGCTCGTGAACGATTACAGTCTCTGCACGCGCAGCATCACCCTAGAGGTTAAGCCTATAAAAATGCTTAAAAGGGCTGGTATCCGCGGAGTAAATTGGGCAGAATGCCTGAGTCGAATAGGTTTGCCTCTTACCTTTGGATGGTTAGATAGCTCTTTACAGTGCTGAGCTAGAGCGCAACCGAATACTAATTTTTGCTAAGCATCTGAGCTGAATAAGCTTAAGTCTGGAAATTAGATTGAATGTCTCCAAATAAACACTAAGCTTTCGAAATAAATACTAAGCCTTCGAAATAACCACCAAACTTAGTTATGCGAGGCAAATAGGATTTTGTCTCAGAATGTGCATCTTGTATTTGAATGCATTTTGAACCGCACAAAATTGTTTTCAAACAACATTGAATTCAAAATAGTAGAACAAATTAAAATTATAAGTTGAATAAGGCGCAGACCACCTATTCACAGTCGCAGCTCAATTGAAGCTTATGCATTGTGAACACGCAAGAGCGCAGTAATCTAAAAAAACCGAGCATCATTCCGAACCTTGGAATTCGACTCGAAAACGCTGAAACAGCAATATAACTCCATTGAATAAAGCAAAAATTATCACCGCAGAAGAAGCCGGCATTAGCAATAAAAACATTAGCCAAAATGCACTAAACGTTGTGCAGTCGCTACAGGAGCAAGGCTATCAAGCGTATTTAGTGGGCGGTTGTGTGCGCGACTTGTTATTGGAGAAAAAGCCAAAAGACTTTGATGTTTCAACTAATGCAACGCCCGAGCAAATCAAGGCTACCTTCAATCGAAATGCTCGAATTATTGGCCGCAGATTTAAAATAGTTCACGTTCGATTTGGCTATGAAGTCATTGAAGTCGCAACTTTTCGCGCCGACGCTAACGATAGAAGCAAAGTATCCAGCCATGAGATGACAGAGGGCGATCAGGGGCAATTGTTGCGCGATAATGTTTACGGAACCATCGAAGAAGATGTGGTTCGGCGCGATTTTCGGGTCAACGCCTTGTATTACGACTCTGTCAAAGGCGAAATACTCGACTTTATGAATGGCATCGATGATATACGCGCCGGAAAACTTGTCAGTATCGGTGAGCCAAAAACTCGCTTTACCGAAGACCCAGTAAGGATGCTTCGAGTTATTCGATTCTCTGCTAAGTTGGGTTTCGAAATGGAGCCTGAGGCGCTTGAAATGATAGAGCAAGAGGGCAAACTGCTCTCACATGTCTCTTCGGCACGCTTGTTTGAAGAGGTGTTGAAGTTATTTCATGGCGGCGCGGCGTACGAGACTTATTTGTTACTGCGCAAATATGGCATTTTTAAATATTTGTTCCCGTTCACAGATCAAGTTGCTGTTGAAGGCGTAGAAGGCATGCCTGAACGTGCATTGCAAAACACAGATAAGCGGGTTCGCGCGGGCAAACCTGTGATTCCGGCATTTTTGTTTGCTTGTATGATGTGGGATCCGGTCAAAGCAGATGCGCAGATGCTCATGGATGATGGCACTCCTGAAGCAGAAGCTTGGCGTGTAGCAATGAGTGACGGCTTGCGCGACCAGAACCAATATGTTGCTGTGCCGCGTCGGCTAGCCGAGATCATATTGGATATTTGGAATATTCATTTTCGATTAATGAAACGCAACCCGAGGATGGTAAAAGCAAGCCTCGGTAATCGCCGATTCCGAGCTGCCTACGATTTTCTACTTTTGCGCACAATGGTGCATGAAGTGGACGAAGAAATAAGCGAGTGGTGGACTGAGATTCAGGAACTCGATGCTCAAGGTCGAGATGAAATGATCACCGAACTCAACGAGTCTCATAAAAACCAAGGCCAATCTGAGAATGGTCAGGATGGCGAACTTGATGGCAATAGCATTAATTACAATTCGCTGGAATACCAAAACGGTAACAGTGGCAGTCAGGGTAACTCAGTCGGTAAATCAAAAGCCAAAACTGGTCAGCGAAAGCAACAAAATGGCAGACGCAAGCCAACCCAGGGGAAACAGCGCGGGCGTCAGGCAAAAAACCCTAACGCTAACGCTGAACCCGGCAACGGCAATAATGCGCAGCAGGCAGACCCAAACAAACCTAAGAGTAACCCGCGGCGCGGTAAAAAGCGCAACAGCAATCGTGGTAAAGGAACCGCCGCGACTGCAGATCGTGGTAACGGCGGTGGTCGTGGCCCGAGCAATCGTGGTGGGCGTCGGCGTGATGATCAAGCCCCAGCTGGCCGGTATCAAGAAGCACGCCCTAAAGATGATTATGGTAATCACTCTACCGATGAAAGCACACAAAAGAAGGTTAAAGTTCGACACAAGAGGCGCGTAGCAGGCACCGGTACTGCCGATGAAGATAAGCCTGTCTTCTAGAGATTATGTCGAACAGCGATAGCTCTCGAACCAAGGCTTATATTGGCCTAGGAGCCAATTTGGGCGACCCAATCCAACAAATAATTGATGCACGTGAAGCCCTGTATCGCCTGAGCAGTTCTCGTAATGGCAGGTGTTCTTCTTTGTATCTATCTTCACCTGTTGGCTATTCGCAGCAGCCCAATTTTGTTAATTGTGTGTTGGAGCTTGAATCCACCCTCGACCCGCACAGTCTATTTGTTTGTATGCGCGATATTGAGAATTCCCTAGGAAGAGTACGGCATGAAACTAATCAAAACGCAGCAAGATTAATTGACTTAGATTTACTCTTGTTTGGTGAGCAAGCTATAGACGATGAGGTTTTATCGGTGCCTCATCCCCGAATAGGAGAACGCCTATTTGTTTTAAAACCGCTGGCAGAGCTAGGGCCAAAGATTGCGCAGTCTAGTTCCGTGAATTTCACAACACAGATTCTACATAAACTAGTTTGTAGATAGCTCTATGGCCCAATATTTTCACATTCATGACCAAAATCCACAGGCTCGCCTAATTCGGCAAGCCGCCGAGATTTTTCGGGCTGGTGGTTTGGTCGCATACCCGACCGATTCAAGCTATGCCCTAGGTTGTCATTTGGATGATAAGAGAGCTGTAGACCGTATTCGTCGTATCCGTAAACTTGATCGAAACCACAATTTCACCTTAGTGGCAGCTGACATTAAGCAAGTAGCTCAGTTTGCCAAAATTGACAATGAACAATATCGATTAATCAAAGCCTTAACGCCCGGGCCGTATACGTTTATCTTAAACGCTAAGCGTTCGGTGCCAAATCGATTGGTGCACCCAAAACGAAGAACAATTGGAATTCGAATTCCGAGTAATCATATAGCCATAGCGTTAATGGCGGAATTGGGCGAACCGGTAATGAGTTCAAGTTTGATTTTGCCAGGGCAAGAAATTGCTATGGGAGACCCACAAGAGATTCGAAATAGACTTGAGCACGATGTTAATCTAGTGATTGATGGTGGCATTATTGCCAACACTCCCTCCACAGTAGTGGATTGGCACGACACAAAATTACGTATATTGCGCGAAGGCGCAGGCGATATCGCTTTTCTGCAGGATTAGCGCTAGTGTTAGACACGCCCAAATTGTAGACTTCACCTTTAGAATATTAACTAATAAAAGCATGATTTCCAAAGCAGGACATTCAAATAGAGTTGTATCAGGAATGCGCCCAACCGGGCGACTACATCTTGGTCACTATCACGGCGTATTGAAGAATTGGGTTGAACTCCAGCATGAGCTCGATTGTTATTTCTTTGTGGCCGACTGGCACGCGCTGACAACTCATTACGAAGAAGATTCCGCCACCATTAATGACAATGTTTGGGAAATGGTTATAGATTGGTTGGCCGTTGGCGTTGATCCTAGCCGCGCCACTCTGTTTATTCAGTCGCGTGTGCCAGAACATGCTGAACTGAATCTGCTGCTCTCGATGATGACGCCACTAGGCTGGTTGGAGCGAGTGCCAAGCTACAAAGATCAACAAGCTAAACTTAGCGAGCGTGACTTATCCACGCATGGTTTTCTTGGTTACCCAGTATTGCAAGCTGCTGACATATTGTTGTACCACGCATTGCAGGTACCAGTCGGCGAAGATCAGGTGCCACATATCGAACTAACCCGAGAAATAGCGCGCCGCTTTAATTACCTGTATGGGCGCGAGACCGGCTTTGAAGAAAAGGCAGAAGAAGCGATTAAAAAACTTGGTAAAAAGGGCGCTAAGCTGTACCGAAATCTGCGCAATGCTTACACCGAGCGCGGTGACCACGAGGCGCTGGCAAAAGCACATGCGCTATTGGCTAGTAATCAGAATCTTACTAACGCTGAAAATGAGCGTTTATTTGGTTATCTAGAAGGTGGCGGGCGAGCAATACTGACTGAGCCTGAAGCTATTTTAACTGAAGCTTCTAAGTTGCCCGGACTAGATGGCGAGAAAATGTCAAAGTCTTACCGTAATACAATTGCATTGCGTGATGACCCTGTGCGCATTGAAAAGGAAGTTCGGGCCATGCCAACAGATCCAGCCAGAGTTCGGCGTAATGATCCTGGCGACCCAAATAAATGCCCAGTATGGGATCTTCATCATGTCTACTCTAGCGAAAGTACTAAGTCATGGGTTGAAGACGGTTGTCGAACGGCTGCCATTGGTTGTGTGGATTGCAAGCAACCGCTAATCGAAGCATTGCTGGTTGAGCAGAGAGAGATAGCAGAACGCGCGCAGCCCTATATTGAAGACCCAACATTGGTGCGCAGCATAATTGCCGATGGCTGTGAAAAGGCCAGAGAAACCGCCGAGGAGACCATGGAGCAAGTCCGCTCTTCTATGCATTTGGACTATTACTAGGCTATGTCAGACGAGCAAGATTTAGAGGTTCTGGAACAAGCTGATAAAAAGCGCGAGCAAGCTATTAACGAAAGCATGCGCGCGGTGGTAATGGGCGAGGTCATGCATGAATGGCCACAGGATTTATTCATTCCACCAGATGCGCTTGAAGTGGTGCTAGAGAGCTTTGAAGGCCCACTAGACTTACTTCTCTATTTAATCCGCAAACAGAATCTTGATATTCTAAATATTCCTGTAGCCGACATAACCAAACAATACATGGCGTATGTTGAAATTATGCGGGCTGCAAATTTGGACTTAGCCGCTGAATATTTGGTGATGGCTGCTTTGCTCGGTGAGATAAAATCGCGCATGCTACTGCCTCGCGCTAAAACTGAAGACGACGATGATGAAGACCCAAGAGCGGCATTAATTCGTCGCTTGCAGGAGTACGAACGTTTCAGTACGGCAGCGAATAAGTTAGATGACAGACCTAGACTTGAACGAGATATTTTTCAAGCAGACGCACCGTTTGAAGACCCCAATCCGCCTGAAGTAAAGGCGGAGGTTAGTTTGGAGCAATTGGTGCGCGCATATCAAAGTATAGTGGATAGAGCCGATGCTAATAAGAACATGTTGGTTTCACGCGATACCTTGTCAATGCGTGAACGAATGACGTCTATTCTGCAGCGCCTGCAAGAAAAAGACTATTTAAGCTTTGAAGAGCTATTCACCCGAGCCGAGGGGCGATTAGGTGTTGTGGTCACTTTTATCGCGATACTAGAACTGTTTCGTGACGACATGCTTATTGTGGTGCAAACAGAACCTTTGGCGCCCATTCATGTCACGCGCGCCGCCTAAGAATAATGAAGCAGAGATCAATCAATATGGCCAAGCAAGCCGACAATCAAGACAATCAAGCCGAACCTGTGGATAGTGAACTTCAGAATATTATTGAAGCCGCACTTTATGCATCGAAAATACCCTTGGGGATCAAACAAATTATGTCTTTGTTCCCTGACGATGCCCAACCCAGCAAGGTCGACATCCAGAATGTAATTTTGAGTCTGCAAGAACTGTGTGAACACCGCGGAATTGAACTCCGACGCATAGGCAAAGGTTGGCGTTTTCAATCCAAGGAAAAGTATTCACCTTGGCTAAGAAAGCTGGTTGGCAATAAGCCACCACGTTATTCTCGTGCTCTATTAGAAACCTTATCGATTATTGCCTATCGCCAACCGGTGACGCGCGGAGATATTGAAGAAGTTCGCGGCGTGGGCGTTAGCAGTGACACTATTAGAACACTCGAGGAACGTGATTGGGTGACTCAGATTGGGCATCGTGATGTGCCGGGCCGGCCAGCTCTGTTCGGTACAACTCAAGGCTTCTTGGAATATTTCAATATGACCAGCTTGCGAGAGCTTCCAGAGTTAATGGAGAAACGTGAATTGGGTGAGATTGCTAAGGATATGAATTTAACCTTGCCAATGGACGGTGTGCAAGGCGTAGACGAAGCCGCGGTGCATCAAGAAGCGCAAGCGCAAAAATCTGAATCTGCCGAAGTAATAGCACTGCATCCAGAAGAAGCAGGAATCGAAGAGCCCTCAGCGTCAGAAATAGAAGAGCCCTCAGCGTCAGAAATAGAAGAGCCCTCAGCCTCAGGAATAGAAGAGCCCTCAGCCTCAGGAATAGAAGAGCCCTCAGGAGAAGGTGCTGATTCCGAAGATGCATCAAAACTGGACGATTCGCCCAGCTCAAACCATGAGTGATAAGCTGCAGAAGCTACTTGCGCACGCTGGTTACGGTTCAAGACGTGAAATTGAAACTTGGATATCCGATGGGCGCATTAGCTTAAATGGTAAACGTGCAAAACTAGGCGACCGAGCCAGTGCAACTGACCGCGTTTTAGTAGATGGCAAACTCACACAGCTGAGTACCCAACAGACTGAGGCGATTAAAGCGTTGATCTACCATAAACCTGAAGGTGAAATTTGTTCGCGCAAAGATCCTAAAGGCCGACCGACTATCTTTGATAATCTTCCCGGCATTCCGAATGGTCGCTGGGTATCCGTAGGCAGGCTAGACATTAATACCAGCGGACTAATAATACTGACTAATAACGGCGAATTAGCCAACAAATTAATGCACCCTTCTACTGGCTTGGAACGAGAGTATTTAGTAAGAGTTCGCGGTGAAGCAAGCCCCGCTACCATTGAAACTTTAACCCGAGAAGGGGTAGACATTGATGGCAAGCCGGCTAAGTTTGACCGAGTACTTCAAGCAGACACGGCAGAAGAAGGCACTAATCATTGGTATCGCGTGGTGATAAAGGAAGGGCGATACCGCGAGGTTCGTCGAATGTGGGATGCCGTTGGCCATACAGTTAGCAGGCTTAAGCGAATCCGTTACGGCACAATTAAGTTGACCCGTGATGTTAAGCGCGGGCAACACAGTAAAATTGCCCCGAAACAGTTGGAGAAGCTAGTAGCGTCAGTTGGTTTGGACGAGCAATTTTCATCGCAGCTTTATTCTGCTCGTGGCGCTGCTGCTAAAAGCCCGTCTAAAAGTACGTCTAAAAGTACGTCTAAAAGTACGTCTAAAAGTACGTCTAAAAGTACGTCTAAAAGTACGTCTAAACCGAGAACAAAGTCTGCTTTTAAACCGCGAGAAACCGGTCGCTCAAAGCCAACTGTTGCGAAGCGTCGAAGATAAGTATCTGCGATCAGTAATTCATATCAATCAAGATTAGCGTCATTGCCGTTGCTTATAACGCTGAACAGACTATCGCCGATACTATTGAATCGGTGGCGTCACAGAACTATTCAAATATTGAACATATTGTAATTGATGGTGCGTCTACCGACGGCACTTTGGATATTATACGGCGCTATGCTGACCAATTAGAGCGAATTGTTTCGGAGCCAGATCAGGGCATTTATGATGCCATGAACAAAGGCATAAAACCCGTCACAGGCGATGTGAATGGCATGTTAAATGCCGATGACATTTTTCAAGATGAAACCGTTTTGCAGCAAGTTGCAGGTGCACACAAAGACCAATCGCTAGACGCTGTCTACGCCGATTTGGTTTACGTTAAGCGTGAAAATTTGCAACAGGTCACACGCAATTGGCATTCTAAAACATACCAAAAAGGCATGTGTTTTAAAGGCTGGATGCCTGCTCACCCGACCTTCTATATGAAAAAGCGGGTGTACCAGAATGTCGGCTTGTATAACACCAAGCTGCACTTTCAATCCGACCTAGAGTTTTGTTCTAGGGCCTTTGAACTGCACGAAATCAACAGTGTTTACGTGCCAATTCTTTGGGTGCGTATGCGCCAAGGTGGCGCGACCAATAATCGCCTGAAAAATATCATAAAAGGCAACTGGGAATCGTATCTTGCCCTGCGCAAACTTGGTATGCGGCGCGATCTATTGAGCTACTTTGCGATTAAGTTCTGTTCCAAATTGTCGCAGTTTTTGTAGATTTAATTCTGATCGGTCTCTTTAATCGCCAGTTTTTGCCCGTGATGGCTATGCGCATTAGAAAATATTTTTAAATAAGCGCCCACAATACTGGCAGGCGGCGCTAGCCCTTCCTGGCTCTCACCTGGGTGTGATCGTCTGCGTAAACTGGTTCTAACAGGGCCGGGATCGAGGGAATTTACTTTTATGTTTGATACTGCTTCTAATTCTTCGGCCCAAATTTTCATTTGCGCTTCCAAACCAGCATAAGCAATGCTGTATGCACCCCAATAAGCCGCTGGTTGTCTACCAACATCAGCAGAGGTAAAAAGGATATTGGTTTGGTGGCCTTGTTTTAACAATGGCAATACAGCCCGTGTTAGCAAATAGGGTGCTTGCAAATTGGTGTGCATTACCTCGTTCCAATAATCCATGTCATATTGGTCCATTGGGCTGGGCGAGCCCAATTCAGCGGCGTTGTGTAATAGTCCGTCGAGCTGCCCAATGTCGTCGTGAATAGCCTGAGCCAAAGTGGTCGCCGTTTCTGGAGTGATCTCCATCAAGTCCACAGGAAGAATTACGGGCTCGGCAAATCCTCGGGCGGTGATTTGATCAAACAGTTTCTCTAGATGACGAGCCTTTTTGTCGAGCATCAGTACTGTGACACCCTGCTCAGCGAGCGCTATGGATACGGCTTTTCCTATGCCATCTGCAGCGCCTGTCACTAGGATAGTTTTGTTGCTTAGGTCGTCTTTGTTGGCCTGAAAGTCTTGCCAATCGAGTTGTGTAGTCATGAGAGTAGGTTGATCAAAATTTGGCGATATGATGGAGATAGCTGAGAGATTAATCAAGCATTAAGGCTCAATAGTCATCTCTCGTCTAGTGTTCGTGTGGGGTTGCCTTTGGTGTTGCTAAGGTCAATTGGCGATACGGTACTAATGCCAAGATCAGAAAGCCTTTTTGCCGCAGGAAGCGTGCTGCGCGAATATGAACCCGCCAATTTATTGAATTGTTCGATACTTTGATCGAGGTTACGACCCAAAGAATTAAAGTGCTCTGTGAGCTTTTGTAGTCGAAGGTACAGCGTTTCGCCGATCTCACGAATTTCGTCGGCATTTTTACTTAAGCTATCTTGATTCCAACCATAAGCTACTGCGCGTAGCAGCCCGACTAAACTGGTTGGAGTGGCCAGCAAGATGCGGTTCTTTAGCGCGTATTCTAACAAATTTTTATCCTGATCTAAGGCGGCACTAAGAAATTGATCACCTGGAATAAATAAAATCACAAAGTCTGGAGAACGATCAAATTGTTGCCAGTACTGTTTCGCGCTGAGTTCCTTAATCCTTTGTTTTACGTTTCGATAGTGCTGCTGCAAAAACTCATTTTGTTTGCCCGGGTCGCTGGCTTCACTAGCGCTAAGGTAGGCATCCAATGGTGTTTTGACATCGAGCACCAATATGCGTTCGCTGGGCAGACGAATAAGCATGTCAGGGCGCAGCATCCCTTCACTGGTATTAACACTAACTTGCGTATCGAAGTCGCAGTATTCAGACATGCCAGCTAATTCAACTATACGTTTTAAAGTAAGTTCACCCCATTGGCCGCGAACCTCGGGGCGACGTAGAGCTGTGACTAAATTACGTGTTTCGGATTGTAGCGACGCCTGCGAGCTGAGTAAATTGCCAATCTGTTCACCCAGCTTGGTTTCACTAACTCGGCGATCTTGGTCCAATTGACGAAGCTGTTTATCGGTTTGTTCAATCGATTGCTTTATCGGTTGAAGTAAGTTGCTAAAGCTTTGCTCTCGAGACTTCAGTTCATTAGAAGCACCTTGCTGAAGTTGGCTAAAACTTTGCGACGCTAACTGCAAGAAAGACTCGTTGTTGGACTTAAGCGCTTGTTGTGACAAAGAACTAAAAGTATGGCTCAACTGATCTAATTGCTCATCAAAGGCTAATTGTTCTTTTTCATGCGCAGATTCATGTGCGAGGCGCAGCTTATTCATTTGGCGCTGTGCAACAGTTTTTGCAATGATCGCGCCAAGTGCAAACGCCAGCAAACAGACAATGCTCAATAAAGCATCTTGGCTCGCCTCAATCCCAATTGCGAGTAGAAGTTGATTAAGTGACTCAGACATACTGTCAATCTTAGCAGATCAAGCTAGTCTTTCTTCGATCAACTTATGCAAGCCTAGCGGTGTTTGGGTAAGATACCTTGCGTTCCAAGCATTAACGTCGTCGTCATCCGCAATATAGCCCCACATGGCAGCGGCAGTATCCATGCCTGCGGCATTGCCAGCGCGAATGTCGCGTTCGTGGTCGCCAACATACATGCATTCGCTGGCGGCTAAACTCATGATCATGCAGCAATGTAATAAAGGCGCTGGGTCCGGTTTCTTAACCGGCAAACTATCACCACCGAGTAATATGCTACAGCGGTCCAGAAGACCTAGCCCTTCAAGCAGGGCCCTGGAAAGCCCTAAGGGTTTGTTGGTTACAATACCCCAACGCATATTTTCTTTCTCGCACAGCGAAAGCACTTCTAACATGCCATCGTAAGGAGCGCTATGGTCGCAAACATGCTCGGCATAATCAGCAAGAAATTCTTGGATAAGATCTAGAGTGTTGCGAGGGTCAAGAGCATTGCCAAATCCAAATTCAATCAATGCCTTTGCTCCGTTTGAGACCAGCTTGCCTGCTAAAGCGATATCTACCGAGGGCTGATCATGAATCACTAATATACGATTAAGAGTGGCCACCATATCCGGAGCGGTATCGACTAATGTGCCGTCGAGGTCGAGTAAAAGGGCTTTTAGTTGCACGAGTTTAGACTGTCTTTTGAGTGTGGATCATATAGTTAACGTCTACTCCAGGCGCTAGCTTATAAGACTCGGTAAAGGGATTGTAGTGCAGGCCGACCATGCGTTGCATTTGTAGGCCGGCACTGCGTGCGTAGCCACTCAACTCAGATGGTTTGATTAATTTGTCGTACTCGTGGGTGCCGCGAGGCAGAAGGTTAAGAACATATTCGGCGCCAACAATAGCCATGAGCCACGCTTTAGGGTTGCGATTTATGGTAGAAAAATACACATCGCCCTCGGGTTTCACTAGTGCCGAGCAAGCCGCTATCACTGAGCTTGGGTCAGGAACATGCTCCAGCATTTCCAAGCATGTGACCACATCGTATTCGCTAGCCCTTTGATCGGCCAACTCTTCAGCAGTGATTTTTAAATACTCAACTTTTTGGCCACTTTCTAATAAATGTAGATTTGCAACCGCCAGTGGAGCCTCACCCATATCAATGCCTGTCACGTGGGCGCCAAATGCGGCGAGTGCTTCGCTAACTAAACCACCTCCACAACCAACGTCTAACACTTTTAAGCCTTTCACCGGGGAGTGCAGATTGATGTATTCGGTGCGCAGAGGGTTAATTGCGTGCAGCGGTTTAAACTCTGATTTTGGGTCCCACCACCGAGAAGCCAAATCCTCAAACTTCTTTATCTCAGCGGGGTCAACATTGGCATGTGCAGTCATAGTGTTTTGTCATCCGATTGTATTCGTTCGCCCCAGTTAATTGCCTTGTCCAGAATCTGTTCTAGGTTTAGGTCAACTAATTTTTTATCCCTCACGCGCGCAACACCAGCAACCCATACATCGTTAATTTGTTCACGCGATGCGCTATACACAATTTGCGAAATAGGGTCGTAGACTGGCAGGCAAGACGGGGTGTTTAAGTTTATCGAGATCAGATCGGCCGATTTTCCAATTTCTATGGAGCCAATTTCATCTTGAACGTTTAATGCGATAGCACCATTGATTGTGGCCATTTCGAGAGCCTGCCAAGCTGGCAGTGCGCTTGCATCATTTGCGACTGTTTTGGCAAGTAGGCTGGCAGTTCGAATTTCACCCAACATATCTAGATTATTGTTGCTTGCTGCACTGTCGGTCCCCAGACAAACGTTGACGCCTGCGGCCAATAGATCGCCTACTGGGCAATAGCCACTGGCCAGTTTTAAATTCGATTCAGGGCAATGCACCACGTGAATGCCCTGATCGGCTGCTAACTGAATTTCTTCTGAGGTGAGTTGGGTCATGTGCACGGCCATCATGCGAGGGTTCAACAAGCCTAATTCAAATAGTCTTTCAAGTGGCCGCATGCCGGTTGACGCATACCCATCTTCTACTTCTTGGGCTGTTTCATGCACGTGCATGTGGATAGGGATTTGAAGTTCATCGGCATAAGTTCGCACTTGCACCAGAGGCTTGTCTGAAACGGTATACGGAGAGTGCGGCGCCATAGTTGTCTTTACTCTGGAAAATGAGCGCATCTCACCCTGCACGTCTAGCCCATTTTGAATGTATTCATCAGCATTCTTGGCCCACACGCTTGGGAAATCCAACACAATCAGCCCAACAAAAGCTCGAATACCCATGTCTTGTGCTGTGCGTGCAACTACATCGGGGAAGAAATACATATCGTTAAAACAGGTGGTGCCGCTGAGTAACATCTCTGCAATCGCAAGTTCTGCGCCGTCGCGCATGAATTCTCGGTTAACCCATTTGGCTTCGGCAGGCCAAATATGATTGTTGAGCCAGTCCATCAGTTGGATGTCATCGGCCAAACCACGAAATAGACTCATCGCCGCGTGAGTATGAGAATTAATCAAGCCAGGCATTAGTGCATGACCATCGCGTTTAACCTGTTCGGCACCTGGGTATTTATTAACGGCTTCTTCGGTGGGCAAAATGTCAATAATTAGACCATTTTCATGAACCACAGAATGATCGCGCAACACGGTATTGCTTGGCACGATGGGTACAATCCAGGAGGCTGAAATTATTTGAGTTGGAACATTCATTGCTTTGATATGCGTTAATGGATTAGATTGCAGCGCAATAGTTAGCGCTTAGCTTTGCAATTGTAATATATACTATGCAAGTCGTTGTAATTAAAACGCCCTTAGTAGCGCTAACCACTCAATTATTATGCAAATCTTAATCACCGGCGCAGCTGGTTTTATTGGTGCTGATCTATCACAAAAAATGCTCGCAAGAGGGCATCACGTGGTGGGCATTGATAATTTTAATGATTACTACGATGTCTCCCTAAAGCGCGCCCGCTTAGGCGAAATATTGGCACAAAAAGAATCTGACAACTTTACCATGCATGAGGTGGATATTGTTGATCGACCCGTTATGTCAAACTTGTTCAGCACTCAGCAATTTGACGTTGTCATACATCTAGCCGCACAAGCTGGTGTGCGTTATTCAATTGACAACCCACAGTCCTATATCGACTCGAATTTAGTCGGTTTCGGCAACATATTAGAAGGATGTCGGCAATCCGAGGTGCCGCATTTAGTTTTCGCCTCGTCGAGTTCTGTGTATGGCGAAAATGACAATTTTCCTTTCAAAGAAAGCGATCGTGTAGACCACCCAGTTTCGCTTTACGCGGCAACTAAAAAAGCCAATGAGCTGATGGCGCATAGTTATATGAATCTATATGGCTTTCGGTGCACGGGTTTGAGGTTTTTCACCGTTTACGGCCCTTGGGGTCGGCCAGATATGGCGCCGTTTAGGTTTGCGTCTCGCATGTTGAAAGGCGAAGCTATCCCCGTTTATAACCACGGCAACATGATTCGCGATTTTACTTATATCGACGATATTAGTAATGGTGTGATCAAGGTGGCAGAGAGTGAGAAAGGCCCTTCGCAGTATAAGATCTATAATATTGGGCGCGGTGAACAAGTTCCGCTGATGGATTTTATTCACTGTTTAGCACGCAATTTGAATGTAGGGCCCAATCTAAATTTACTGCCCATGCAGGATGGTGATGTGCCAAGGACTATGGCAGACACAAGCAGCCTTCGCGCTGAGTTTGGATATCAGCCTGAATTTTCTCTACAGCAGGGCGTTAAGCGATTTGCCGAATGGTATAGGGATTATTATTCGGCATGATGCCTATCTTTTTTAATCTGGAGTCTCATCTTTGGATTGCCTATCTGCTGGTGTTTAACGGTTTCCTAGTGCATCTATTGATACGCCGCTTTAGCCTAAGCTACTACTCTCTTAGCTTGCCTTTTGAAGCGCAAATGTTGGCCAGTTTCTTTATCTCAATAGGTATAAATGGTGCACTGCTATTGGTGTGTGCTTGGCTTGGGATAGCGTTGCTAGAAATTTTTTGGGTTTATGTTTTAGTCTCTATTGGCTTATTGAGCTGGGTATGCAATCTGGCTCGGGTCAATGGCATTAAAGAGATTGCCGCAGGTGACTTTAGCCTATTACGAGCCTTTTTCTATCTGCTGGTGTTTCTGGTTTTGTTTTACAATGGCGGATTGATAGAACAGGTGGCTGATTCTTGGTGGCATCTTTCTCTAGCGCAGAAAATAGCCTACAGCGGCTCGCTAGATCAGTCGATTGGCCATTTGAGCGGTTTGAGTCATCGCTATTATCCACCACTTTGGCATGGCAACCTTGCTCTCATTTCGGAGTTTTCTGGTTCCAGTCTCACCATTGTTTGGAACTCGGTAACGGCATGGGTCGGCCCGCTCAAGGTAATGGGGTTTTATCTTCTAAGTTTTGGTCTTAGTAAGGATAGATCGATTTCATTGTTTGCCGCGGTGCTATTTGTGCTCCTGCCAGGGGTGGGCGACACTTATTTAAGGGTCTCAGCTTGGCCATCCCACTCAGCCTATGCAGCGTTCTTTTTCGCGCTGTACGCAAGTTTTAATTTATTCGATCAGTACAAAGAGAATGCCCCACCGTTTATAACTTCCTGCGTTGCTCTGTTGCGGGCTAACATTGGGCAGTCAATCATGATCCTCTATTTATTGGTGATCATGTACTACACCCACAAGGCTGAGGTCTTGTGGTTTGCTGTGGCACTCACAGCCTATTTCTCTGCCCTAGGTTTAAACAATTTTTTCCGTGCGCAGACTTTGTCGGTTGAGTCTGATTTTATAAACGACATTGCACGCCTAACAATGATTTTATTGTTAGGGCTAACGATCTGGTTCTTTATTGATCACCGAGGTAGTAGCAACACAATTAGCGATAAGAGTTTAGCCTATGGCTTGATGGTGTTGTTTGCTATTGCTCTAGCGCTCGTATCGTTTTCACGAGGCCTCTCAAGCAAATTCGGAAAGTTGGCAGCAATCCTTTTGGTGGTGACGTTTTGTCTACTGTTGGCAAGCGTTAATTACACTCACCTAGCGTCACTTTTCTATCCAGAGCTTAGTTTGCCGCGCAGAAGTGTGCATGAACTGCCGTTGTTGGCTCCAGCTTGGTTAGGCGGCCAGCTTATTGTTCCCAGTTGGAATTTGCAGTTGCGCCAAGGGTTTCTTTATTCAGGGATTGTTTCATTGCCCGTGGCGATCTTGTGTGCTTATTTAAAACCTAATCGGTTGACCCTGTTCACAGCGGGCACGGCTTTTGTTGTTATTGTTTTTTGCGTTTCGCCTTATCTATACCAATGGTTGAGCTCAGTAATGCAATATCATTCCTCGTGGCGAATCGCGATTATATTATTTCATCCGATAATTCTTGCCTACGCTGTTATTAGTTTAATTCGCTACACGCGAACCAAATTCCAGCCTCAGAAAAGTCGCGTTGGGTTCGCTTCATTGGCAATTTGTCTATCGATTCTAACGCTGGTATCGATGATGCTTTACGATTCACGCCAACATTTTGATAAAGGTCTAATTCAATTAAAACGCAATCATCAGTCAGCACAAACGAATTGGAATTTATTTTACGATCAACGTTATGTATGGACTGATAGCTCCTTACGTTACAGACAAGATATTTCCAACATAAAGGAACTGGTGGAGTCTGAGTCGGTAATTTTTAGTGATCTGCCCACGAGTTATTATCTGGCCGCTGCCATGCCGATCTATGTACGCAACATACATCGCCACCAAGGCATGAGGGATTTCCCCAAATGGCGCGAATTCATTAGCAGTAATCTGTTTTGCTACTTGGATCAGAAAGAAAGTTTCAGCGCATCAGAAGAATTTATCAATGTCTTCGAACAAGGTGCTGGGGTGAGTGTTAGGAATCGTTTGGATTATATAGTGATTAATAAGGATGAGGCTAATCGGCCAATTCGATACAGTTGTATGTGGCATCGACGATCCGTAATACTTGAAAATATCGAACGAATAGCAAAGTTGGAATTCGCTGGGGAATACCTGAATCTTTATTCCTTAGGTGATGATAAGTAACTATCGGCCACCACGCCTTAGTGTGACTAGGACAGTGCGCATAAGGATGTTGAGATCGAGCAGTAGTGAGTGGTTCTTAATGTAGTAAAGATCGAACTGAAGCTTGCGCAGAGCGTCTTCAGTGGAGGCGCCATAGGGATAACAAACCTGCGCCCATCCGGTTAACCCTGGTTTTATAATGTGCCTAAGGTCGTAGTAAGGTATTTCATTAGCAAGCATTGAAGTGAACTCTGGTCGTTCAGGCCGTGGCCCAACAATACTCATTTCTCCTTTGAGAATATTCCAACATTGAGGAAGTTCATCGATACGCGTTTTGCGCAAAAACCCACCTAGAGGAATGATTCTATCGTCTTCAGATTTGGCCCATTGTGCACCGTCTTTCTCAGCGCCATCGCGCATGGTTCTGAATTTATACAAAGTAAATAACTCACCCTTGAAACCAACTCTGGTCTGCGAGAATAATATTGGCCCGCGTGAGCTGAGTGCAATAAATATACTTGTGAGAAGCAATAGGGGCAAGGTAACTAGAATGAGCGTTAAGCCACAAAATAGGTCTACTGCTCGCTTCACTCTGAGTGCTACTGAGCTATGCAGCATGGTGAATCCTTCAGCCCGAATAAACCAGTCGTTGTCTATTTCGTTAACTGGCACCAGAAACAGAAAGCTTTCAAAAAAATCAGATAGAGAGAAAATAGGTGTTCCAGATAGTCGTGCAGCTATTAGCCCTTGTTGTTCGGCCTTGGAGGCATGGTGTTCTGGTGTAATCACAATGGCATCAAAGCTCTGCTCTGCTGGCACATCTTCTAGTGTCTGATAGTGCTCTAAATCAAAGCCAAGCAGACCTTGTTTAAGAGCCGAATCAAAATGATCTCGAGCGCGCACATCACCAAGCACTAATAATTTTCGCGGTGCAGTATCGCCACGAAAAACATGATTAAGAATAATTCTTGCCAACACTGCGAAAGCACCCAATATAACAATCGCAACAGGAAAGATGCCACGCCCAAATAAATCAGTGAATCGATCAGGCCCTAGAAGATAGATGAATAATGTGCTTGGAATGGCTGAGGCGAGGATGATAAAAAATGTGTTGAGCGGCAGGCGAGGCTGGCTGCCAAGCGCCTTGCTGGTGTAGCCGTTGCCGATAAACAAACAGGCAACAATAATTGCGTTTAGGCCTAGATATTCAAGACTAAAAAACTCCGGAGTATTGCCTAGCCGAATCTTAGTTGCGAGAAAGAAGGCGAGTGCAATTGACCCGATGTCAAAGGCCAATAAACAAGCCTTGTGCAGAGGGTGGTAAACACCAAACAGAGATTTCCTCATCTTTCTATAGAAGGCAGAGCCTTGCTAGGCCTCTACCGACTCATTAACTGCGTCGCAAATCGTTTGAATCGTACTTTGATCCATATACGGGTGCATCGGCAGGCTAACTATCTTTTTCGACACAGTTTCACTTATAGGGAAGTCACCAACCTTATGGCCCAAGTGCTTGTAGGCGGTAGATAGGTGGATGGGAATGGGGTAAAACACCGCCGTAGGAATGCCTTTGTCGCCTAAATCGGCTTGCAGCTTGGCTCGATCATTAACTTGAATTGAATACTGCGCCCAAACGCTTCCCTGGCCCATTGGCACGGTCGGTGTTTTTATGGATTTTGCCAATAGTGAGCTGTATTGCTGTGCAACTCGATTTCGCTCGGCTAGCTCTTGGTCATAGAATTTTAATTTTTCTAATAAAATAGCCGCTTGTATGGTGTCCATTCGGCCATTAATGCCGATTCTAACGTTGTCATATTTATTGCCAGACTGTGCTTGGCCATGTACGCGTAAAGAAACCATCTCCTCATGCATAGCAGTGTCGTTGGTAAATACAGCCCCTCCATCACCGTAGCAACCGAGCGGCTTAGCAGGGTAAAAGCTAGTGCCTGCCGCGTCGCCAAATCCACCAGCCTTGCCATCTTTGTAGGGTGCGCCAAATGACTGAGCTGCATCTTCAAGAACGAACAGCTTGTGTTTTTCAGCGATGGCTGAAATTGACTCATAATCGGCAGAAAGCCCAAACAAGTCGACGGGCATGATGCCGCGTGGTGTTAGCTTACCGTCAGCCACCACTTCTTGAATCTTAGCCTCCAGAGCCACTGGGTCAATATTGTAAGTATCAGGCTCGATATCAACAAAAACTGGAGTCGCCCCGGCCAAAGAGATCGATTCGGCAGAAGCAAAGAAAGTAAAGGGGGTTGTAAAAATCGCGTCAGATTTTCTTAGAGCTTTAGTCATCAGAGGCAAGATTAATGCATCAGTACCGCTGGAACAGGCCAAAGCATGCTTAACCCCAACGTAGTCAGCTAGCATTGATTCAAGCTCGCGTACTTCCGGACCCATGATGTATTGGCCGTGAGCAAGGACTTTCAAAATGGCGCTGTCTATAGCTGATTGATGGTCGGTGTATTGTGCGTTCAGATTTATAAATGGAATGGCCAAGGTCTTTTCCTTATGATCAACATTGCTGTGGTCGCTAGTTTACTATAAAGCGCAGAGGAATTGCTCATACACAAACACAATCCTTTCTACTAACAAACGCTCAAATCGAGGGTATACTGACTGGTATATAGGGCCACTTGGTTAGGCATGATTTCGCCAAAGCCCTCAATCAAACGCAGATAACATTAAATATGCAACTAATTATCTTGGGCATGCATCGGTCAGGCACATCCATGTTGTCAAAGCTAATCAACTCAATGGGGGTTTATTTTGGTGCCGAGGGCGACAGCATCGGCGCGAATGAAGAAAATCCACGAGGTTTCTGGGAAAGGAAGGATGTTCGTGACTTAAACGACTATCTTCTTCACTCAGCTGGCAATGATTGGGACAAGTTGTCGGGTTTTAATATGAGCGCTTTGGATAATAGGCATTTGGAGCATTTCGAGCAGCGTGCCACTGAGATAATCAATAAACTTGATCAGAACGCCCCTTGGTTTATTAAAGAACCGAGAATATGCGTGCTAATAGCTGCGTGGCAAGAGGTCTTGTCGTCACCCGTTTACATTCATATTTATCGAAACCCGATAGAAGTCGCATCGAGCTTATTTCACCGCAACAATATCTCCATTCCCGAAGGGATCGCTTTATGGGAAAAATACAACATCGATGCCTTAAATGGTACTCAGAATGCTAACCGAATTTTAGTTTCACACTCCCGGCTATTGAGTAACCCAGTGCAGGAAATTAAATCTCTATTTGATAGGCTCACAGCCTATGAAGTGGAGAACATTAGAATGCCGAAGGACGGTGAGATTACATCATTTGTGGATGTTAGTTTGTATCGTCAACGTTATGGACAAGCTGATCTACAGAGTTACTTGAATCTACAACAGTTAGAACTATTCAATAAGCTCGAGGACGGGTCAATTTTTGAGAGCGATAATGAAATAAATCTCTCTCAGAGCGGCGTATTGGTCTTAGAAAATTATCATGAGCAATGTAATCGCATTGAACGAGCAGCCCAAGAAATAGTCAATTTAGGTCATCAAAAGAAAGAGTTGGAAAATCAAAAGGCCGAGGTTGTTGAACTAGCCGAAAGTTATTCGAACAACTTTGCCGCAGTATTTGAGTCCAATAGGTGGAAATTAGGTGATAGGCTCGTTTCCTTTGTGAAGAGAGTTAAGGGTCACAAAGACAATCAGGCAGCGGCGCACCGCTGGGTTGAAGAGTGCGATCAAGAGCTTGTGAAACACGTTAAGGCAGTAAACAAAAAAAGGCTTAAATAGATTGATTTAGAACAATTAATTGGCTAATATGAGCTAGTGGTCTTTAACAGGTAGGTTGTTGGACTACAGTTCACCAAACTAACTTAATTAAAGTAATAATTATTAACTGAGGGTCGTATACATGAAGAGTTCAATAAGATTTTTAACAGGGGTTGCGCTATTTGGAATGATGATGGCGTCAGCAAATGCACAGGTTGCTTGCAACTCAACGCAATGTACTGGTCCCGCATCAGAATTGATTGAGTCGATTTTCCCAAGACCAGAAGGCGGTACTTTGATATCAGCTCCAGCTGTTCCTGGGGCTATAGGCTGTACGAGTTCAAGTGGCGGTACTAAAAATGTGTTGTTACCAGACACCCATCCTAACTACAAGGAAACTTACGCTGCGCTTTTAACTGCCTCGGTAGCAGGCAATAGTGTTCAGCTGCGTGTTGACACTGAGAACCTCGCAGAGTGCACTTTGCTATTCGCTCGATTTTATAACTAGTAACACAGATAGTATAGATATCAGATAGAGATGTGCTTTAGAGTTGTTGACTAAAACATACAGCTTTTGTGCTGTCTGAATATAATAAAAAGGCTGCTCATTTTGAGCAGCCTTTTTATTTGAGCAAAGGTTTAGGTTTTATATGAAACCATTAATAGTCGATTGAAAAGATGAAAAAACTAATTTTGCATATCGGATATGGTAAGACGGGCTCCTCAGCTCTACAAACTTGGTTTGCCTTAAACGCTCAGCAGTTAAATAAGCAGGGGGTTAATTATGCAGGGATCAATGACGAGGCAAAGGCGTTTCAGGTAAACTCAGGTAATGGCGGGCTCCTTTTAAGCTTTCTCAATGGGGAGGATGTAAGTAATGAACGTCTCATGGAATACTATTTCGGAAATTTGGACTGCGCTCTTATTTCGAGTGAAGCGCTGCAATCTTTAGGTACCGATCGAGCTGTAAATCGAGATGACCTTACGCGGCTCTTAAATTTTGCACAGAAAAACCGACTTGACTTACGGGTCATCGCCTTTATAAGGAATATATATAACCATAATTATTCGAACTATGTGCAAGCGGTAAAACGCAAAGGTTGGTGCATGACGTTCGAGGATTGGACAGATGAAAAGCTAAATATATACCCTATTCAATTCTTTATGGCATTGCGCAAAAGTGTTCCTGTCTCGTTGCTTAATTATGACTCTAATATAAATAATCTTGCCCCCTCGTTCTGTCGAGTGGCGAATATAGAGTATTCAAATTTGCTTGAAATGCGAAGAAAAAAAGTCAACCGAAGCTTAACGCATACAGAGTTAAAAACACTCCAACTATATATAGAGTCTGCCTCGGAAGTAGGTGTGGACAGAATTTTTATTGCAAGAAAGGTGAGCGATCACTTAGTTAACAATTTTCCAAACGTCGGCTATAAGACCTATTACAGTAAAGAAGTTGTTCAAAAAATAGAGAAAAATTTTGGATCGCAAATTTCAGAATTTAATAAACTAAGTTTAGAAAAATTCAACTTTACGATTAGCATCCTCAATGACAATAAGGAAGAGTATCTGGTGGGGAATGATACAGATACCGAAATGAGCGCAAGCAGAGCTAGAGTGATCGAATCTCTAATTGCGAGCGTTGAAGAGATCGGTACGTTTACCCTAATCAAAATTTTTCTCAAATCGGCCGAACATACTAGTTTAAGAGCTTCTATTAAATTGTGCTGCTCACTAATAATTAAGAGATTAGCTGTCCAATTCGTTTCAGTAGCCAATCAAACAAGTACGTTTTTATTCTCTTTTTACTCAGGGGGAATGTGCGTACTAAGGCGTATAAGGACGAAAATATTAAAATTAACTAGGTAGACGAGTTCAGTGTTGGTTAATTAGGTGGTTTCTTGCCAATCCGTTTTAGTGTCATAGTGACCATCCTTAACAGGTCTGGCTGTATAGTAATAAAGAGCAATTGATTTTCGGGTGATGTTTGGAGGAAGTTCGAGTGGCGTTGGATGTCCATGAAACGACGATTTGTCCGTGTCGAAAATAACGAGTCTATTGAAAGTAGGCGAAATGGTTTTTTCTCGCCTTTTCATGTCATTGCTCCATAGTTCAAGGTGTCCGTGATATTCGTCTTTCCAGTTTTTATTTAGGTAGTAAAGTACATTGATTCTTCTGTATAAGTCCAAGTCTTTTAGATGGTTGAAATCACAATGTATATCTAACTTACCTCCATTTAGAATTTGGTGCGGCCCTCCACCATGTAAATACGGGTCAGGTAGTAGTTTCTCGATGCCTGTCAATTGCTCAAGAAAATTCAAAAATGGATAGGAATTGAATGAATTTAGGAGATTAACTAGGCATGATGAAACCCCGTTGAGTCTAGATGCATGACCTATACCCTGTTTTTTAGGTTGGTTGATCGTGTTTCGTCTCCTCCAGTCGAGCCAAATATTCGACTCCGTGTTTGGAAAATCACGTAGGGCTTGGTTTGCTTGCTTAGGAGGGAGAAAATCATCCAAGACTATATGTTTAAACGGACTTGCTCGCGAATAACTCTCTCTATTCTTCTCCCCAAGTTGGTGGAGGGTGGCGATATCGAAAACTGGTGCTTGGTATGGTTTCAGAAACATGATTCAACCTTCGTTAACCTAAAGTGCATTGGTGAGGACCGACATTGGTAATGTCATGTTCAGTCTTCTTATAGCTTTTGTTGCGGATTAATTCGTCGCAACGGGCTCTTAGTCGATTTAATTCGAAAGAATATTTAGGGTCAGTGCCAAGATTATTTAGCTGCTTAGAGTCCGAGCGCATGTCATATAGAAATTCAAACTGTGGTGATTGTTCAAAGTATCTGAAGTATGAAAAGCTGTCTTCTCTAATTCCCTCCCATTTTGGGATATCCTTGTCATTCATCAAGTGTTCACAAAGAAAATCAGATCTCCACTTATCCCGACTGTTGCCCTGCAATAGAGGTTTTAAGCTCCTTCCAGAGCAATCTTGTCTACTCTCGATATTTGCATAATCCAAAATGGTGGGACAAATATCGATATTCAACACCATGTTAGATGATTTAATCCCCTGTAGTTCTATTCCGACTCTTGGGTCGCTAATAATTAGTGGAACTTGAAGTGCCTCGTCAAAATGCGACCACTTACCGGCAAAGCCTCTTTCGCCCATGTAAAAACCGTTGTCTGCTGAATATATAACAACTGTATTTTCCCTAAGGTTCAAACTCTCCAAATGATTAAGTATATCGCCTATTGCCATATCGATACCTGTAATCATGCTGAGATAGTCTCGCATATTCTGTTCATATTCCTTGGTCGTTCCCCACCTCCAAAAATAGCGTATTCGGTTCAGTGAAGTTTTCAAAAATCCGGGTAGATTTTTAAAGGATTGACGTTCGCTAATTTTGGGCTGAGGGACCTCGAAATTGTCGTACATCCCTTCAGTCTCCGAGGTGGGCGGAAATGGACGTTCGACCTTTTGGGAGTCCGCAGCATGGGGAGCGTTAAAAGAAACACTGAGACAAAAAGGTTTGTCTTCGCGTTCAGCTTTGCTAATGAAGTCTTTAGCATAAAAAGCAGCGGCTTTAGTCTCGTGAACAATCTGCCCATTTTGTAAAGTGTGGAAATAGGGCTTTCTAGGGATAGCTTTAAAATAGTCGAACGATGATTCGATTATATTTAAATCTGATCTAACCCCGAACTTCCCAATAAACCCAGTGGTATAATTCCCTTTCTTAAGCAGTGAGGGGTACGACATAAGTGAATGCTTAGCTTCAAGTGGCTCTTTACGGAAGGTATATTGATGAGTTCTTTCATGGAGCCCTGTAAATATAGAAGCTCGGCTCGCAGCGCAGATGGGCGACGTAACAAAAGTATTTTCAAATAAACAACCCTCGGCTGCTAGTTTGTCAATATTGGGTGTCTGTACAAAAGGGTGGCCTGTGCAACCTAGAGTATTGCTGCTTTGATCGTCAGCAAGAAGCAATAAAATATTAGGCCTTTTGTTATTTTCCTCAAAATCAGTTGTGCTATGGTCGCAAGAAGAGAACACGCCACTTCCCAGCGCTAGCGCCGATTTCATAAATGTTCTTCGTTTATTTGTTGTCAATTTTTAATTAGCTTTCAGCAATGAGCGTACCTATCAAAGTGTGCTTAGTACTCTTTGTAGATGTGTGGAAAAGAGGTTACATAAATATTTTGTCTAAAGCTACTAATAGATTATTCTTGGCTTGTTCGAATCTGGGGTGAAAGGGTGGCTTTTCTCCTGCGATATTTTTACAAATTAAATTGGCGCAAAAATTGCGATAGAATACCTCACTGTGAAATTGCTTGCTCGCACACCATGTGACTAGCCGGAATACCAGCAATGTAGAGTGGGAACAACTGCTGAACAATCAAATTACTTAGACTAAACTTCGACTGGGTTGCAACGCGTGTCCTAATTCACGATGCATGTGCGAGTATAGTTGAGGTCCCCATTGGGTCATTATTGCAGGTTTATTAAGATGCAATAACCTGTTATGTTTGCTCTCGATTTGAGGCTAGCAGAAACACGTTATGTTTGCTGAACGGCACAATTGCCTAGAAAATAATCCACTATCAGCCAGTCTCCGCCTAGTATAAAAAAATGACGATAACCAGAATTATAAGTCTTTTGTCCAGTAAGAATGGTTATTCATTGATCTGGCAGAAATTGTTACAACGACTGGTGCCGTATCAAAACAAGGTGGCGAGGGCAAGGTTATTAGCTTCTGATTCATTAAGAGCAGTTAATTTGCTTCCCCCATCCGTTCCATCAACAAAAAATTATAACCTCGAAGCTGCTAGGGGCAGGACTATAAGGTTACTTTCAGATGCTGTGGTCAATCCAGATCAAAGAGCCTTGGCCAAAGGCTTAAGCGTATTGACTCTAAATTTGAACGGCGCAAAATTTTTACCAGATTACTTAGAAGGATTGAAACAGTTACCAAGAGTACCGACTGAACTTGTTTTTATCGATCACAACTCTAAGGATGAAAGCGTTAATTTGGTTAAAAGATTTGCTAGTAGTAGTGAGATCGATATCAAGGTGGTACGAAAAACCGAGAACGATACCTTTAGTAAATCAAATAACGAAGCCCTCGGTCATGCAAAGTTCGAAAATATTCTATTGTTGAATAATGATGTAGTAATAACAGAGAATTCGAAAATATCTGAGGCGCTTTCTGTTCTAGATGCAGACGATAGGATTGGAGTAGTGGGGTGGAACTTGTTCCATGATTCTGATCAAAAGTATTCGCAACATGAAGGGATATCGTTTGTTTGGGATCATGTTCGATCGTTCTTTAGGCCTACCAATATAGCCAACTCTAAATCAGCACACACGCCTGCATTCGTGAGGCAGTTCGCCGCAGTTACCGCGGCCATGGCGTTGTGTAGAAAGAAAGACATCTTGGCAATTGGAGGGTTTGATGAGTCTTACAATTATGGCTACGAAGATGTCGACCTATGTTTAAGTATGAGTCATTTGCTGGGATTGAAGTCGGTGATGATAGATACGCTCTCAGCGATCCATTCTGAGAATCGAACTCAGCGTGAGGATCGTCGTTTGGCGGTGCGAAATAGAAGACAGGGAAATCAAACTCACTTCATTGAAAAGTTTGGCTTTGCTTTGAGAGTGCTTAATCGAAGAAGACTATTGGATAGATATAATCCTTATAACCTTAAGAAAATAACGATTGGGTTTGTAGTAACTGAGGCATTCGAGCAAGCTACAGCTGGAGACTATTTCACGGCTCTCGAGTTTTCACGAGCAATCATGAAAGAATTTGACTACGACATTAAGTTCTTTCCGCAACGAGGGAAGGGTGCCGTTTCTGATGTTGATTGTTCAGGTGTAGAGGTGCTTGTAGTATTGATAGATCGTTTTGATCTGTCTAAGTTACAAAACAGGTCATCAAACACACTTCTTGTGGCTTGGATGCGGAACTGGTTTGATCGGTGGGCGAGTTGGTCGTATTTTCATGACTATGATTTCTATTTTGTATCTTCTGAGACAGCGCGGAATTATCTTTTTTCTGAGCATGGCGTGACCAGTCACTTGTTAAAGATAGGTACCAATTTTGAGAGCTTTTTCAGATCGCCAAGTTCGAGTCAGAGAGATCTGGATGTTAGCTTTGTTGGAAGTAAGTGGGGCGTAACACGCGAGATTGAGTCGGTTTTTCCTCGGTTAGCGAGATATAAAGCTAAGGTGTTTGGACACGGGTGGGAAAGCGATGGCGATGAGAAAGAGCTTTTTGGTGGGCCAATAGATTATCGGCGTGTGCCCTCTGTTTACGCGATGACAAAAATTGTTTTAGATGATGCTGCTGGATCAACTAAACACTGGGGGTCGATGAATAGCCGGGTCTATGATGCAATTGCTTCAGGATGCTTGGTCATAACTAATGCCAATCAGTTTGGTGAGAGGGATGACTCAAATATAAATAGCTTCTTAGATATACCATCCTATTCATCTGGGGAAGAATTAGAACATGTACTTAACAAGTATCTTAATGACGAGGAGCTAAGAGTTAAGGAGTGTCACAAACTTCAGTCGCAGGTGCGAGACTTTCATAGCTATTCGGCGCGAGCAAAAGAGTTTCACACGACGCTTAGTCATAGCTTAAGTTCTTCATTTAGAATTGCAATTAAAGTTCCTGCGCCGAATGAACAAGAAAAGCATAAATGGGGTGATTACCATTTTGCTGATAGCTTGAAGTTAGCTTTGAAGGCCTTAGGGCACTTTGTAAGAATAGATTTGCTGGAAGATTGGTATAGCGGCGAGTCGGCGGGCGATGACGTGGTGCTTGTATTAAGGGGATTGTCTGAATATAAAGTTAATTCAGATCAAATAAACTTGATGTGGAATATTAGCCACCCGGATAAGGTCGAAGATAGAGAGTATGAGACTTATGATACGGTGTTTGTGGCATCTGAGATTCATGCTAAAACTCTTTATGCAAGGCTGCATAAGACCAAAGTTCTACCCCTATTACAGTGCACTGATCCTCGGCGCTTCTATAAGGATTTGGAAGGTGGTGAGGCTGAAAATGAAGTGTTGTTTGTTGGTAATTCAAGGAGAATCTATCGTGATGTGGTTAAATTTTCGATTGAAGCTGATATTTCCTTGTCAGTCTATGGCGGGCTTTGGGAAGACCTAATCCCTCAGCACTTTATAAAAGGCCAGAATGTACCTAATGTGCAATTGCGTAAATATTACTCGAGTGCCAAAGTCGTTTTGAACGACCATTGGGAAACTATGCGGAATCAGGGGTTTATTTCAAACAGGTTGTTTGACGTGGTTGCATGTGGTGGTGTTGTGGTTAGTGATTATGTGCCCGGCATGGAAGATATATTTAAAGATAGTGTCATTACATTTGATGGGACATCTAAGGGGTTCATTGAAGCTCTAGAAAAAGCGCAGGAGGTTCGAAGTAGTGATGAAAATGCCGACAATATTGCTAAGCACCATTCTTTTGATGCTCGTGCCGCGGTATTGATATCTGAAATTGCTCGGTTGAGTGAAATCAGATGTCGTGGACTATAGCGGTTATGTTCACAATGCTTAGTGTCAAAAAAGAGGATTTAAATAATGTCAGATAGGGAATCTCGATTAAAGGACGAGCTAAAAATAAAATCCAATGATGTTGAGATGTTGCGCCGACAGAAAGCGCAGTTACACTCAGAAATTCGAGAGTTGAATAGTTTGAGTGAGGTGGTTTTAAAAGTAATTCGTTTAACCAAAAACATTCATAAGTCTTCCACCTGGAAAATCGGCCGGTTTGGCGTAAACCTAATTAGCCGTTTGACGTTACGTAAGCCTAAGGCCGATTTTATGGTTGAAATTGGGCAAATCGAAACTGAACTTCTGGATTTCGCTAAACTGGGCCATGTTGAAGATGATCAGGAGTTAAAACATAGAGAGGGAGAGAGTAATATAGCGTCGGCATCGGTTAAGCGAAGATATCGTAAGTTTGACACCAAATTAGAAAGCAAAATTAAGTTAGGCTTGAACGATTATGTGAGCAGCAACCCCGACATACGTAGTGTTACGGTGAGTATTGTAATGCCCACTCATAATAGAGCTCACACGCTCGCTCGGGCCATAGATTCTGTGGTAGCGCAAGAACACAAGTCGTGGGAATTGATAGTGGTCGACGATGGATCAACAGATAACACCGATGAAGTTCTAGAGATCTACTCCAACGAACGAAGAATAAAGTTTCACAAAATTAGAAAGAGTGGCGTTGGCTCAGCTCGTAACGTAGCGTTAGAGAATGCAACGGGAGATATAATTTCCTTTTTAGATTCGGATAATGAGTGGTACCCCGATTACTTGACTCTGACGGTCGCATCACTTAAAAAAAATGACGCTTGCATCGCATATTCTGGTTTGGAGTTAACTACTGGGGAGGAGATAGTTGGTTATCGAGGTGACAAATTCGACTATGCCGCTTGCTTAGTGGGGAATTATGTTGATTTGAATTGCTTTAGTCATAGGAGAGAAGTCTTTTCAGCTAATAGGTTCGATATTGGCCTAAAGCGTTACAACGATTGGGACTACATACTCCATGTTACAAAAGGTCAGCATGTTAGTTACATTCCATTTGTGGGAGTTAAATATTTTATTAATGCATCTGAGGATCAAATAAGCCTAAAAGAGCCGTTCGTCTATAGAAAGTTAGTGAGCGCGATTCACTCTTCACGATCCGAACTTGATACAGAAGCCAGACCTTCTGTTATGCAGGTTCTTGAAGATCTGTCATTATCTTTCGGCTTTCGAGTTGCAACAAAGGATAGCTTGAGCCCAAGTTATGACTTTCGTGCAGCCCAAGGCCTTCGGCAAGCTTTGGAGCGGCGCGGACATTCAGTGCATATCTATTATTCAGAGGAAAGGGTTTTAGAGAATCAACATGATATTGTCCTTTCTATTCGAGGGTCCGATTATCATCCGCCAATAAAGGGCATGTTGAATGTGGTTTGGAGTATCGGAGACCCTGCAAGCACCGGCTTGGATGAGTTAGACGAGTTTGACATGATTTTTGTTGCGTCCAGATCCTTTCAAAAAATGTTACAGCTTGACCTTGGGAGATCTGTATATTATTTGCCCAATGCCACAGATAGGTCACAGTTCTTTTACAGCTGTTCTAGTGAACCTGGAATTGCTTCTGAATTTGTTTATATAGGCGATGCTGGTGATGAAGAGAGTCAGTCCGTCAAGCATGCGCAATATGCTCAACTACCTCTATCTGTCTATGGAAATGGTTGGGTAGACATCATTCCAGCTGAGTCGCATAAAGGTAGTTGGCTGAGGCAGGAAGATGAGCGACCTCTCTACGCAAACAGTCTAGGCGTGTTACTAGAGCAATCTAAAGAACACAATGACTATGGATATGTTGATGGCATGGTCTTTGATGGGCTCGCTTCTGGAGCGAGTGTGCTGACAGAGTTTTCCTATGAGTTAGATAGCTTGTTATCAAACACTGTTGCCATGTATTCAGACTCAGCTACATTCACGCAGGCTGTTGAAATGAGCAGGTCAATTGCTTCTAATCCTGAAGTTCAAACCGAAATTTCCAGTCTAATGCTCAATGTTCATAGCTATGACAATAGGGCAAGAACATTTAGTGAGAGTATTAATAGCTTTATTGCGAATAGACCCATAGATCAGCAATGTAACCAACAGCTAAGTGTTTTTAGTCAAGCGGTTAACTCGATGTTAAGTGGAAAAGAATCTTTAGCGGAGCGATTATTCAATAAGCGAG
>JBLHME010000014.1:0-58534 GCA_047623225.1 Cryomorphaceae bacterium | reverse complement strand
TCTAAATACTGAGGTAACATTCGGGTAAGAATCTATTGGACTCTCCGTCATTTTACGAACTTTTTATTGCGGATATCATCTAAATAGTGTCAACTGGGGATCGTATGAAAATAACAATAACAATAAACATAGGGATAGGGTTAGGGATAGGGTTCGATGGAGGTTTTTAACACTTTAGGAAACTGGATATTCGAACATGAGGCTTTGCTCAGTGGAGCCGCTGCTATTAGTGTTTTAATAGGCATAGCATGGTCGGCTGTGCACAGGCTAACGCGCAGAGTCCGTGGTGCTCATGATAATTCAACGGATAAAGCGGCCATTGTGAACGACCTGCCCATTACTCTTATAGCGCTAACGGCACCTGCGCCCTATCCAATTCACTATGCTCAGAGTGATGGCTTGCGCATAGCCTATGCCAAGCTCGGGTCCGGGCGCCATGATATTCTTATTGCGCCAGGCATTATCTCCCACCTCAACATTCAATCTCATATGCCACCATCTAGAGATACCGCAGCGGCCATTGGCGAATTTTCTAAGATAGTCATTTTTGACAAAAGGGGCCAAGGTCTATCAGATCCCTGCCCGTACGTGCCCGACCTCAATCAGAGAGCGCACGATATCGAAGCTGTTATGGATGCCGCTGGCCAGAAAAAAGTTGTTCTCTATGGTGTGTCAGAAGGTGGCCCGATGTGCATAAAATTCGCTCTCGATCATCCCGAGCGCGTTAAGGGGCTAATTCTGTTAGGTACCACCGCACGATGGCTACAGAGTGCGGACTTTCCGAGTGGAATAGAAGAGGTAATGTTAGACGGGCTTGCGCCGGCGTGGGGAACGGGCCGTTTAAGACAGTTGTTCTTTCCCAGTATCTCTAAAGAACTGATGGACGATCAAACCTACAAGGCATTTGAACGGCTGATTGCCACTCGCGAGTCAGTAAAACAATTGGCAGAGTTTATGAAGCAGACGGATGTAAGGGAAATGTTGCCTAGGCTAATGTGCCCTACTTTGGTGATTCATTTTGCGGGTGATATGGCTGTTCCAGTTCGTCTAGGGCGGGCCATGGCCGAAGCAATACCCAATGCCGAGTTTGTTGAATTGCCAGGCATCGATCATGGTGACCTTTCATCTGCGCCCGAAGGTATTGAGCGGGTACGACTCTTTGTGGAATCGTTAGGGTAGTAGAACGGGCATCAGCTCTCGTCTTTTTACTCCAGTTCATTGCGCTTATTCAGCATCACAAAAGGCATAGGTATTCGGCCTGTATTTGCTAGGTTCGCCCCCTTACCCTTTGCCGTTCGCGCGGTAAAAGCAAAAGGCAGGGCCTGACACCGTTTAGTGCTGCTCGCTATGTTAGACACACTAGCGTGTACAATTCACTGCTATTTCCAAGCTAGATTGGTTACACTGCGCGGCCATTTTTTCGAATGCGTTTTTAACAATGAAGCATGTAGGATTAGATTTTGGCACGGCGAACACATCTGTGGCCACAATCAACGACGGTCAAACCAAGGTTCTAAACTTAGAGGGCCAAAGCGGTTCTATACCAAGCACACTGTTCTTCGATTTTGAGGATAACGCCACGGTGTTTGGCGAGGCAGCGTTTGAACGCTACTATTTTGGTGATCGAGGTCGGTTTTTGCGTTCATTCAAAAGTGCTTTAGGAACCACTACAATTGACCACACCATTCGAATTAAGCTAAACACTTACAGCATTAAAGACATTATTCAGCAGTATATTGGTGAGGTACTAAGTCGAGCGGAAACTAATATTGGCAGTAAAATAAGCAATCTAGTGGTCGGTCGCCCCGTCAGTTTCGTGGACGACAATCCACAGGCAGATCGCCTTGCCCAGGCGGCGCTCAAAGATGTGGTAAGTAATCTCGGTGTTGAAAACATTGAATTCCAGTTAGAACCGATCGCCGCTGCACTTAATTATGGTGTAACCGTTACTGGTGAGGAAGTGGTTTTGGTGATTGATATTGGTGCTGGAACATCTGATTTTTCAGTGGTTAAATTTCAGTCTAGAGGGCCTGGCCAGAGCCTTGAATCACGAGTGATTGCTAATTGCGGGATACATATTGGCGGCAATGATTTTGATAAGCTAATCGCTTTGAATAGCGTGATGCCCTTTTTTGGTTATCAGCAGAGGTTTAAACGCCGCCCTGAACTTGAGATAGCCAATTCATATTTTCTAAATGCCTCATCTTGGCATCGAATTGACCTCTTATATGATCGTAAGGTCATAAACGGGCTGAAGGAACTATTACCGCAAGTGCAACAACCCGAAACGTTTGCTCGTTTTATCGAGCTGATTGAATCGCGCCAATCGCATAAGGTGTTAGGCGCAGTCGAAAAAACCAAAAGACAATTTGCCAACACTAATGATGCCTTGATTGAACTATCGTTTGTGGATCAGGGGCTAGATATTGAAATGTCGAGCGCAGATTTTCAAGCACTAAGCAGCTCTATGTGCGGTGATATAATGCGCACTGCTAATAAAGCAATTACCGATGCTGGCTTAGTTAAGGCTAATATCGATACTGTGTATTTGACCGGCGGCAGCATGGGTATAAAGCATTTGCATAATATGGTTTTGCATGAATACCCGGACTCAAAGGTTATCGAGGGCGATCGATCAACTGCGGTGGCACGAGGCTTGGCGTTAGATGCGCAACGAAAGTTTGCCTAAACTAGATGCACAGTCTTTAAATGAGAAAATTCAATGACGACTAATGCTTGCCCATGCAATAGCGACAAGCCATTTAGTGGCTGTTGTGAGCCGCTTTTAAGCTGCAAAACGTTTGCCAAAACACCAGTGCAATTAATGCGCTCTCGCTACAGCGCATATACCTTGGGTGGCTATGGAGATTACCTACTAGAAACTTGGGTGCCAAGTGCCGCGTTAGGTCTGAGTGCTGCTGATCTGTCTATTCGGTCGGTTACATGGGTGAGTTTAACAGTGTTAAGTAAATCACAGCAAGGCGAGTCAGGCTTTGTCGAATTTAAAGCAGTCTATCTAGATGAGTCGGGTCAACAAGGGGTTCACCATGAGGAATCAGTATTCAGCCGCATAAAGGGGCGATGGTTTTATGTAGGTCAAAAAACTGGCTAGTCAGAGTTATCCCTCCTAATTTTATCAGCAGTCTGAATTAAATCTGATAATTTTGGCTCTTCTAATCAATTGGTATACTGCTCCCAGTTAACTGTGATTTCTCAACCAAACAGTATCAGGCCAACAGGTATAGATTTCAGTCGTGGCAGGATTGTTTATCTTGATGCGCAACAAGGACAAATTAATAAAGGCAAACACAAGCAGCACAATAAAGCTTGCAGCCTTGGCGAGTGCAACTAAAGGCAGAGCAAGGGCCAGAATCAGAATCATCAGCGTTACCAGCGCCGTCGCATTCACTGGCGTGCGGCTTAGAGGGTGAATCTCTGCCTTCCAGGCCGGAGCGTTGCCCTGGTCGGCCATGCCGTAGATTACCCTTGATGCCATGATTACCTGCACCAAAGCGCCATTAATAATGGCTACTAGGCTGATCATTGAAATGAGCGTGGGCGAGTAGCCTTGTAGTTGCATGAGATCGGCAAAAGGTGCGTCACTGTCAGCCAGTTGATCCAGAGGCATGCTGATCACGGCGGTAACCGATACAACAAAATATAATATTGTCGCCAGCAGCATTGCCAGGCCTATCGCAATTGGAATTGTGACTGATGGTGGTTTCACCTCTTCAGCTACATTAACCATATCCTCGAAGCCGATAAAGGCATAAAAGGCCAGAAACGAACCAGCCATAATGCCGGACCAGCTACTGAGGTTCGATTGTGGCAGTAATTGGGTTAGTCGCTCTGGCAGGCTGGTGAGATGTTCAGCACTAACGCCAATAATGATTAGTAAACCAATTATCTCAAGCAGTGTTATTACTACCGCAACCGTCATTGATTGCTGAATTCCCCATGCAGCGAGTAGCCCCATTGAGACAATGATGCCTATGATAATCAACGCATCGGGCAAGGAAATAAATTCCTGAAAGTAACCAACAAATCCATTTGCCAGAGTGGCTGCCGAAACCAGCCCAGTTAGCACTATTGCCCATCCAGTTACGGAGGACAATCGTCGATTGGAAAATGCAGCGAACACATAGGCGGCCTCGCCAGCGCTGCGCTGCTAGCGAGAGCTCAATTCGGCGTAGGAAAATGCCGTGCAAGTGGCTATTAATGCCGCAATCAGGAAAGAAATCGGTGCATAGAGCCCTGCTTGCGCAGTGACCTTGCCGATAAGCACATAGATGCCTGCGCCAAGTATGGTGCCAAGCCCAAACAGCGTGAGTTGTGCAAGACCAATACTGCGGTTCAGTTGGTTGTGGTTTTTCTCTTTAGGCGTTTGGTTAGTAATGCTGGCTGCTCAGTGTGGTTGTTTTTCAAATTCATTATGTGTGCGGCTCACGATGCAATCGCTGTAGAGATTCTCTTCCAACTTGGAATCGAGACTCTCTCACCGGCGTCATTCCTGCGCTCATCAACAGAGCCAAAAGTTTACTTGTTGGCAAAAGGGTCATATTTTCTCATCTTTTAAATCCAACTTTTTGATTTAGCAAGAGACTCTCAATCCTGCATTTTTGCTCAAGCATGAATTTGTTTACCATGAATGAACCTCGCCATCTGATCTAGGAACATGATCAGTAAATACTAGCAATTGGCATGTGCAACGCCTTGACCTGAATCAATCAGCGACCGTGAATGCGATAAATGTGCCCAATATTCGCCGTACACCCATGACTAGAATAAAAAAGTTAGGTACAAAAAAACGACCTACTCAGGGTGAGCAGGTCGTCGGCTAATTGCAACACTATGTTCGAACAGAATGTTCGAACATAGACCGCGTCTAGAAATTGTACTTAAAGCTGGCGGATACCCAACGCGGTGGTGCAAATACCTGGATCGTGTAGCCTACAATATCATAGGTGTAAGTTAAGGCTTCTTCGTCGGTTAGATTACTAACATTCAGGCCCACTTCCCATTTACCGTCTGAGTCAGCATATTGCACTCCAGCGTTAACCATTGTGTAAGCGTTGCCTGTGGTGATTTCAGATTGAATGGTATTGAAGGAGCGTTCATCGCTATAGTTGGCTGAAATTTGACCAGAGAAGGTATTTCCTCCTGGCAAGGTCCATACCTTTCTAACCAATCCATTTACGGATAAATCAGGAGCCAGTGCTGCGTTTTGATTAACCACCCCTCTAGCCGCATTGTTAACCTCAGTGTCCATCACGCTAAGACCAAACAAAAAGTCCCAACCGGTGTCGGTTGAATAAACTGTCTCTAATTCAGCGCCGGTGAACTCTGCTTCAGAGTTTAGAAGTAAGCTGGTAGTGCCTTCGAAGAAAAACGCTTGAAAATTTTCATAGTCGTAGCGATAGACACTCGCATTAACTCGCAGATTGCCAAATTCGTTCTTGGTGCCGATTTCATAAGCAGTTAAGATCTCCGGATCGAACCCTATTGCCTCCAGAGTCGGTGCCTGACCTCCGTAGGAATCGGTATTGAAACCACCGCCTTTTACACCACGACTGACGCCTGCATAGAATAAATTGTCGTCGGTTTTTTGCCAGTCAAGCTGTACTTTTCCTGACCACTCTTCATCGGTACGAGCTACCTGGTGGCGTTGTCCATCATTCAAAAAACCACTTCCAGGTGTTGCATCTTCTACAAACAAGTAATCAATTTCTTTGTCGTCTTTGGTCCACCTAGCGCCTGCAGTCAGGGTTAATGTATCTGACAAGATATAGTCTAATTGACCAAACGCTGAAATGGTTTCTGTACTGTTGGTGGCTTCGTAACGAGGCACAAAACCTGTTCCAAATGCGGCAAACTTAAACGCACCATAAAAACTATTTTCAATATCTAAATAGTATGCCCCGGCGATCCATTTAAATGAATCGGTCTCGCCACTAAAACGAATTTCTTCAGAAAACTGATCTATATCTGCGCCTGCTTCGTAGGTCGCGTGTTGAGTCACGCCATCGTTGTAATAGGTTGAGTTTGTGCTGTCATCGTCTTCGCGGTAATCTTTATCGCTGGTCGTGTAGTCGGTAACCGAGGTCAAAGACATGCCGTTTCTCAGCTCAGTATTAAAAATCGCTGTGATGCTGGAAGAGGTGCGTTCTACACCGCTATCAAAATCAAAGGCACCTGCGTTGATGTCGCCGTCGCCGTCATCGATTCCGGCTAGACGAGTTGGATCACCTTCAAACGCTCCGCCAAAAGCAACTTGGCCGTCGTCTATGGCATCGTCAAAACCAAATATGCCATAAGTGCTGTAACGACAATCCGCATCAGATGTTGCGGTTGTGCAATAGCGGCGATCCGCGACGTCTGACCCAGCACCGGTTGAGGCTACCGAGTTGAAAACACCGCCAGTGGCGTCAATGTCGGTATGTTGACCAATCAATAACAAATTGCTTGATTCACCAAAATCGATATCCAGCATAGCCCGAACTGAAGTTGTATCGTCGGCACGTTTGTCTTCACCAATGCGGTTCTCAATATAGCCATCGTCTTCATTGTGATAAAACGCCAATCTTCCGCGCACATTATCACTCATTGGGCCACTAACGTAGCCCTCCAGACCGACCTGGCCGTATTCGCCTATCGTGACCCCAATGCTTGATTCATTTTCATCGGTTGGTTTATTACTGACAAAATGCACCAAACCACCGGTTGCATTGCGACCATAAAGAGTTCCTTGAGGCCCGCGCAACACTTCGATTCGATTAATATCGAATATCGGAGCACCTGAAGCACCTGGCGACGAAATGTAGGCCTCGTCTCGATAGATTGCAATAGGCGCTTCCTGCCCTTCAGCGAAATCAAGTTGACTGACCCCGCGGATTGAAAATAATGCAATATTACCTGGATCACCGGTATTTGAAGTAGTCGTCAAGCCAGGTGTTTGTGCTGCAACGTCTAAGCTATTTTCCCAGCCAAGAGCTTCCATTTGTTGCCCAGTGAAGGCGGTAATTGAAACGCCAACATCTTGTAAACCCTGTTCGCGTTTTTGAGCCGTAACTACTATCTCTTCAAGTAATGCGGATTTCGCCGGAACTGATGTGGCTAACATCACGCCAAGAGCTACTGCTGATAGTACTGGTTTTGAATACTTCATTGCTATTCTCCTCTGGTTCAACTCAGTCTAGATTGCTTTAGAAAACATCTAATTTTTTTATATATTGAGCGTTCAATAAAAATCAGAGTATATTAATTTCTCAAGGTGGTCAATCGAGCACAGCGGTGCTCAAACAAGCTGAAGTAATTGATTTAGTTCTAATAATGTAGGAAGTTATAGCTATTATTAATCTGCATCTACGTAAACCGTTTATCACTCCAACTCCTAAAACAAGACAGAGATAGAAATTGTCAGATATTCCTGCAAGTCAATACACCGGTACCTTTTCAGAATTGCTTGTCAAAGCTAATCTGAGCTTGGTTATTACTACATATCAGGCCAAGAAACTGGTGTTACTGCGTGCGCAGGGAAATCAGGTCAATACCCATTTCATCAATATGGAACGCCCGATGGGATTGGCCTATCAAAACGGGCGACTAAGCGTAGGCTCAGGGAACACCGTAATAGATTATTTTAACTCATCAAAAGCGGCAGCCAAAATTGACAATCAGCATCACCACGATGGTGCTTTTTTACATCGAAGAACCCATGTGACGGGCGATATTGATATCCATGAAATGGCTTTTGATAACAATAATGAACTTTGGATCGTAAACACTAAGATGTCTTGTTTATGTACCTTGGATGTAAATTATAGTTTCGTACCAAAGTGGAAACCTCCCTTTATCAGCGAATACGATTCTACTGATCGTTGCCACTTGAATGGTTTAGCTATGCGATCAGGCAAACCCCGATACGTAACCGCCTTAGGCACATCAGATGAGGCTGCTGGCTGGCGCGCCAACAAAGCGTTTGGTGGAATAGTGATGGACATACATGACAACAAAATTATTGCCAGTGGTCTATCGATGCCTCACTCACCACGCTGGTATCAAGATAGGCTGTGGGTATTGGAATCAGGCGCGGGGCGACTACTTACCATTGATCTTGAAACTGGTGAAAAAACCACAATTGCCGAAGTGCCCGGATTTTGCCGAGGAATGGATTTTATTGGTCGTTATGCGGTTATAGGTTTGTCGCAAATTCGAGAGACCGCGATGTTCGCAGGCTTACCGTTAACAAAGCGTAAAGAAGATAGGCGGTGTGGTGTATGGATAGTCGATTTGCAGAGTGGTGAGTCTGCAGGATATCTCTCTTTTGACACAGAAGTTGAAGAAATATTTTCTGTGCAATGCCTACCTATGAAATACCCTACCCTATTGGAATTTGATGATAAGTTGTTGGATACCTCGTATTCAGTACCCGCCAGCCTCATAGAGAAGTTTGTGCCGGCAAAACCACAACAAATTGACAGTGATCAAGCTAGGGAGTATCACCAGCAAGGCGACTATGGCAATGCGATAGCGCTCTATCAAAAGATTCTGCAATTGGAACCAGAGAACCTCGATGTTGTTTACAATCTTGGCCATGCTTTGTCGAAGAGCGGTCAATGGGATAAAGCCATTACTTATATTGACCAGGTTATTGCCGCACAAGATGATTATGCGCAAGCATGGAATGTTCGAGGCCATTTCTTTACCAATAAGCGGCAGTTCCCAAAGGCTATCGAAAATTATGACAAAGCTATATCCATTGACCAACAATATGCTTCAGCGCATTACCACAAAGCTTGTGTTCAACTGTCTCAGGGTAACTATAAATCCGGCTTGTCAGGGTACGAATGGCGAACTCGCATGGCTGGTTTCAAGCACTTCAACCTACCTCATGCCAAGTGGCAAGGCGAAGATATAGCAGACAAAACTCTGCTAGTGGTTTTTGAGGCTAACGTTGATGATGCGATCTTGTTTGCACGCTACCTAGCGCCTGCAAAAGACAAATGTAAGCGCCTGATAGTCGCTTGCGACGAACCACTAAGAACACTGTTCGAAGGCTTGGATTGCATTGATGAGGTTCGCCAACACGGCAGACTAGCCCATGATCTATTTGACGTTTATGCCATGAGCGGATCGCTTGGCGCAATTCTTGTTGCAGATGTGGGAATAACCCCTCAAAGTTCTGCCTACTTAAAAACCAACAATACTGCATTGGAGGGCAAGCCAGCCAGCATTGATCAACTAGAAACGGGTCGTTTGAAGATAGGAATAGTATGGTCAAGGACCCCACTAGATGAAAATCGATCAAGCTCTGAGTTTGGATTAAACGAGTTTTTAGTGCTAGCAGATATCCCCGGCACAGACTTTTATAGCGTTGCGCATGATATCGACGAACAAGAACTACAGGTGCTGGATAATCACGGATTCATAATACTGCCGCCAGAGCCAGATAATCACCATCAAACCGCTATCTACCTTGAGCAAATGGATTTTATTATCTGTGTGCCTTGTGTAATCGCACACCTTGCCGGTGCGCTCAATTTACCTGCAGTGGTAGTCACTTCTGGCAGCACAGATTGGCGATGGGCCGGTGATACACAAAACAATGGATGGTACCCATCGGTTACAGTCTTACGCCCTAACCAGTCGGAAACCTCCGGGGATGTTTTTAGCCAATGTAGTGACCTAATAATCGGTGCAATTCAAGGCCAAGTGAAATCTCCAGAAGTTTTGAGTTAAGTAACCTCTGATCAAGCCTCAGTGGTCGCTGTAAAGCTTATAGCTATTAGTTGCTATTCGAGGCTAACTGCAATTCAAAATAATCGAAACATAATTGGCGTGCTTCCTGTGTATTTATTCCGCCCGATGAAAATGCACCCCGCAACCAAAGACCGTCAATTAGAGCTGCCAGCCCATCTGCTACCTGATAAGCCTCTTCCTTTGGCATCAATTGTTTTAACCAGTAACGTAAGTTCGATTGGAGTCGCCGCATATTTATTTTCTGCAGGCGCCGCAAAGCAGGAACATGCAATGCCTGTGCCCAAAATGCCAGCCAAGTTGTAACGGCATAGGGCGTGATTTGCTCAGCCGCAAAGTTACCATTAATAATAGAAGCGATTCTTGCTGGAGGCGTGGTGCCGGGTTGGTCGCAGTGAATTGCATTGTGCCCTAGATCATTCAGAAGTCGACGCATGGTTGCTTCCAATAATCCATTCTTATCACCAAAATAGTGGCTGACTATTCCGGTAGACACACCGGCTATCGCGCTTACTTTTGCAATGGTTGTACCAGCAAAGCCATACCGATGTATGCACTCAAAGGTAGCATTGATAAGCTGCGATCTGCGAATGGCTTGCATCCCAACTTTGGGCATAATTCCTCTTAAAAAGTTGACGTTAGATTGAGAATCCAGGAGTGATTAAATGTAAATTAGCTGAGCCAAGAATGATAACTGCCCCTAGGTCCGCTAGAACTGGCTAGCTAGTCACTAAATTTTTTACAAATACGTTAATTTGTTCCTCATCAGCGTTTGCGAATCTATCACTAGCTTTGGAAATGAACGAATAGAGACTGCGTTTAATATTCTGAAAATATAGGCTGTATTTATATTGTGAAAAGATAAGGAATTTTTACACAGCTCGGTCACAGACACTGTGTGTTTAATTAGCATAAAGTACAACTCGTCTTAATTAGCTGCAAGGCAAAAGACGCCTGAACACATCGACAGTAAATCAATAAAGACTGCAAACCGATTTTCTTTGCAAACATATTTTGCAAATTGACTCAGTAGCCTTTCAAAACTGATCGGTTTTGATTTTGTTTATTGAACCATGCAAGCATATGATTAACAACTCGCTCTGCCTAACCTAGCCCAGCAAACGGCCCAGTAGCCTTAAGCAGTAAACTATCAAGACTTTTTCAATACCATCTACTGTATAATTTAACCATGAGTAAGCAAAACACATTCCAAACCATTCCGATTACCGTGAAAAGCGGTGAGAAGGTGCAGAAACCGCAGGGGTTTACAGCCATCCGTGATGGTATTAAGCATCAGCCCGATGCCAGCCCTATTCCGCTTGGGCGCAAGCCAGACTGGTTGCGCGTGCGCTTACCTTCGGGCGGTAAATATGAGCAGGTTCGCAAAAACGTAAAGGCCAATCGCCTGGCAACGGTCTGTGAAGAATCTAAGTGCCCGAATATTGGTGAATGCTGGGATGCAGGCACTGCCACCATCATGCTAATGGGCGATGTGTGCACGCGCGCCTGTCGTTTTTGCTCTGTGGATACGGGCAATCCGCGCGGTTGGTTGGATCTGCAAGAACCTGACAATGCAGCCGAGTCTGTGCGCTTAATGGATCTGAAGTACATCGTTTTGACTTCGGTCGATCGTGACGATCTGGATGACGGCGGTGCTGAACACTATGCGGCTTGTGTTCGGGCAATCAAACTCGTTAACCCGCAAACTGCAGTAGAAGCGCTAACGCCTGATTTTCAGGGGCGCTTTAAGTGTGTGGAAACCGTGCTTGATTCTGGTCTTGAGGTATTTGCGCAGAATGTTGAAACTGTGCGTCGCTTGACTCACCCAGTGCGCGATCCCCGAGCTGGTTACGACCAGACCTTAAGCCTGCTTGAACACGCCAAAAAATACCGGCCCGATGTATTAACCAAAACAAGCCTGATGCTAGGGCTGGGTGAAACTGATCAGGAAGTGCTCGAATGTTTGGATGACCTACGCCGTATCAATGTTGATATTGTGACCTTGGGTCAGTATTTGCGCCCAACCGTTAATCACCTACCGGTGGAACGTTATGTAACCCCCAAACGTTTCCAAGATTTCCGCGAGCAAGGTTTGGCAAAAGGCTTCTTAGAAGTTGTCTCAGGCCCGCTAGTTCGCTCAAGTTACCGCGCTGAGCGTGTGCTTGAAAAAAACAACGTTGGCTTGGCCTGAATCGTCTACAGACTGCAACTATTGAGCCTCTTGTGCCCGACCACCACAGACAAGAACCTGATTTGAACAGCCGCTCTGCTCAGTTCAAACGCTTAGCTGAGTATTTGGACCATTGTCGCCAACAGCGTAAAACGGTCACCTACCTTCAAGTTGCTGATGCGATTGATATTCTGGCGCCACATCGTATTCGCAGACTGGCTGAACTGCTTGAAGCTTTAATGGAATATGATCACAAGCATAATCACCCGCTGCGTGCAGCATTGGTGGTGTCACGTAATCGTGCGGGTCTTCCTGCTGAAGGCTTTTTCTTGAAAGCGCAGGCGCTGAGCCTGATGCCGGTCGTTAACGCAGAAGAATTTCATCAACTGTGTTTGAATCATTTATTTGATGAGCCAGCATCGACAACGATTGACGTCAAATAAGCATTCAATAAAACGGATGAGAACTCCAGCACTACGTGAATCAATACACCAGTGTTTGCATTGCGCGGGCGGGAATCGTCAGCTTGGTTTGATCCGCGCCGAGAAAGAAATTGTAGCTAATCTCTTGGTCTGTGCTGTTCATCACAATAGTGGCCATCTCGCCGCCCTCGTTCACAAACGAGGTGGCTAGCAACACACTACGACTACTGCTAGTACTCATGCGCTGAGCATTAGGCCGCACAAACTTTGAGAAATGACCAATATAATAATAGGTTGGCGTATAGATCAATTGGCCTGTTCGGGTATCGGCGTGTATAGGCGAGAAACAAAAATTGCCAACATGATTAGGCCCGCCGTTATGGTCCAGCAATATATTCCAGTCGGTCCAGCCTACTGTTCCGTGGTTAAAATCGTGGATCATTGAGTGACCGTAGCGTTCGGCATTTGGCCAATGCTGGTAGCGATCCGCTCTGAAACCTTCTACTGCGCCCTCTGTGAATAACAGTTTTTTGTCGGGATAGGACTCCGCTACAAGGGCCAGATTATCGTGCATGGTCTGCCCACCAGCCCATGTTTCATACCAGTGAAAGCCGATTCCCCAGGCGTATTTGGACGCTTCAGGATCATCGAAGATAGTATTAGCGCGGCGGCCTATTAAATCGCGGTTGTGGTCCCAAACTACGATTTTTCTGTCGCCGAGCCCTTCTTTTTCCAAGGTAGGCCCTAGGTGGTTTTTAAGAAAATCACGTTCCTCTTCGGCGGTGTAAATCATCGATTCCCATATTTGCACTGCCATGGGCTCGTTCTGCACAGTGATACCCCAAATCGGCATGCCTTCGGCCTCATAGGCCTTAATAAATTTGGCGTAATACATCGCCCATGCATCGTTGTACTCAGGTAATAGCTTGCCGCCATGCAACATATTGTTGTTGCTCTTCATAAAGGCGGGCGCGCTCCACGGGCTGGCGTACAGCGTTAGTTCGCCACCAGCTGCTTGGGTTGCGCGCTTGATTAATGGAATACGATACTTGCGGTCATGATCAATGTTAAAGCTGGAGAGTGATTTGTCCCCCTCTTCGATATAGGTGTAGCTGCCGCTGGCAAAGTCTGAACTGTGTATTGTGGTGCGGGCCAGGGAATAACCGATACCCTTTTCCTTGTCGTAGTAGGCCTGTAAGAATTCTTCCTGTTTAGCCTCTGACAGCTTTGCGAATACCTCAGCGCTTGCATCGGAAAACGCGCCACCAATTCCAAGCACCTTCTGAAAGCGCTTATTTGGGTTCACAAATACAGAGATTTCGCCTTCGCTGGGCTGAACTCCGGGCCCAAAGATTAATTCATCGCTTAAAGCCAAGCGCATGTCGGAGTTTTTCGCCGTTGTATAAACCTTTGCTGTTGCAGCATTTGCAGCGATCGCTTTGCCGGCCAAGGTTTGTTGCTTGGCGAAAGACAGCGATTGTTGGCCGCTAAGCAAAAACGCCACTAGCACTAATGTGATGTACTTGAATCTATTCATAATTCATTGCCTATCTTATATTTTAAATAATATCACTTAATTTACAGTAGCTTCGCATCAGTATGGAGTTGTGTCTGAACTGAAGCACTGAATCGACCAGATTAAAGTACTTTCCGTTACTAAGACGTCTAATTTGGCGCAGACGTTACGACAAGCCAGGATACCTAATTCACTTTTCTAACAAGGAATGGGTAATAGATACCCTGTCCCTGATATCCTGTGCCTGATATCTCAGTGGCAGCAGATTTTCTAAACCTTATAAAAACACCATGGACAGAGTCTATAACTACTACGTAATTTTCAAGCCCTATGGGGTTTTGAGCCAGTTCTCTCGTACCGAACCTCAGCATAAAACCTTAGCCGATTTAGGTTTTGAGTTTCCTAAGGATGTTTATCCTGTGGGGCGTTTGGATAGGGATAGTGAGGGGCTTTTGATTTTGACTAATGATATAAAACTCAACCATCAGTTATTGAATCCTGATTTTGCGCATAGTCGCGCTTATGTTGCTCAGGTGGATGGTCAAATCACAGATGAAGCAATTTTGATGTTAGAAAAGGGAGTCGATATTAAGGTGGGAAAGACGAGCCATCATACGATGCCGGCAAAAGCTAAATTATTGCCTGAAGGGTTTGGTCTGCTCGAGCGTGACCCACCTGTGCGTTACCGTAAGTTGATACCAACCAGTTGGATAGAGTTAACTTTAATCGAAGGTAAAAACCGTCAAGTGCGCAAGATGTGTGCCAAAGCAGGTTTTCCTGTGTTGCGCTTGGTGCGCACTCGAATTGAGAAATTACTATTGTCAGATATGAAGTCTGGCGATGTAAAAGAGATGGATGCTAAGGATTTAAAAGGATTATTAAGAGTGTAAGCTAATACAAAAACAGCCTAATCGACTCTGTCCTGAGCATGCCATCTATTGCGGGGCGATTTAATTAAAGGACGTTCGCCGATTGAATTGAGACCGATCAATTAGGCAGAGGATCGCTATATAATTCCTTAGCTCTTTATCTTTAATTGCACAACAGTTTGCCTAATTCACTTGTCAAATATTAAACGGTGAATAGGCAAACTAATCTGCCTTCTTCTAAACAGCCACTAGCCTAAATTGTCACCCTACTGCGCTGCGCGCTCTTTCATATCGTTCAGTGCTGCCGAAACCACGTAGGCACGAATCGCTTCTGCGTCCTCAGGGTTCAGGTACTCTGCAAACGACGCCATGCCGTTCTGGGCTAGCACGCCATCTAAGACTACGCTCTTCCATGCATCTGCGTTGGTCGCAATAGGTGACCAGCGAAGGTCGGGCAGAACGCCTGAACTGATGGCAAAAAATCCGTGACAGACGCCACAGTTTCGCGTGTAGAGAACGGTGCCATCGGCAACCACTTGATCGCCACCAAACTCGGTGGCCGTGGTCGTCTGGTTTATGCTGGGTAAATTTGGTTTGGCAATTTCAGCATTACCGTCAAGCTTAAATGTCACAACTTTACCTACTGATGGTGAGACTTTTTCGTCGAAGCTGGCGCCTGTTGATAGTGCGTAGGCTGACCCCCAGCCAGTGGTTATGGTCACATGTTGCGCGCCATCTATTTCATAGGTCGCGGGCCCCGAGGCAGCGCCCGAGTGCACATCATGCGACCAGAGCGTCTCACCAGTGGCCGCGTCATAGGCTACAAATTGCCCGTCGATCCGCCCCTGAAATACCAGCCCGCCGGCGGTGGACAATACGCCACCGTTGCCTGCATTTGAGTGCTCTACCGACCACCGTGCTTGTTGGGTCTTTGGATCCCACGCGATAAGGCGCCCTTTTAAAGTAGCTTTGAGAGCCTTGAGGTCGGCCATGCTAATAACCGGTGGTATACCAGCCGCGAAGTCCACACCGGTATTCCATACGGTGGGCTTGCTGTCAAAACGGCTATCCTGACCGTACCCTTGGGGGATCTCTTGCGCCGGAATATAAGCCAGCTCAAGATCAGGGTTGTAGGCCATCGGGTGCCAGTTGTGCGCGCCGGGAGGGCCCGGCAGTAGTACGATCGGATTCTTTTCGTAACGCGCGCCTTGCGCTTCAATTGGGCGGCCATTCACATCAAGACCGGTCGCCCAGTTCATCGGAACAAACGCGTTGCCGGAAATGAATTCGCCGCTGGCGGCATTAATCACGTAAAAGAAACCGTTCTTTGGTGCCTGCATGGCCACTCGAAGTGGCGCACCGCCCTCGCCCAACGGCAAGTCAGCAAGAATGATAGATTGGGTAGCGGTGTAATCCCAGCTGTCGCCGGGAGTTGTCTGAAAGTGCCAGCGATAGCTCCCGGTGTTTGCGTCTAACGCGACGATCGATGAAAGGAATAAGTTGTCACCCCCCGCAGGGTCGCGGAAATTACGATTCCAAGGTGAGCCATTACCCACACCAAAAATAATCTGTTCATTGACCGCATCATAAACAATTGAATCCCATACGGTACCGCCGCCGCCGTCAGTAACCCAGCGGCCGTCATCGCCCCAGCTGTCATTTGCCAGCTTGGCAAAGATTTCGTCAGAGACCTCGTTATCTGGCTCTTTATTTGGATTTGGTATGGTGTAGAAACGCCAGACTTTATCACCGCTGTCTGCATCATAAGCAGTGAGATAACCCCTCACGCCGAGCTCCGCGCCGCCATTACCAATCATCACCTTGCCGTTAACCGCTCGCGGTGCACCAGTGATTGTGTACGGCTTGCTTTGATCGACCGTTACGACGCTCCAGTTAAGCTTGCCAGTGCGGGCATCGAGAGCTTCAAGACGGCCATCAATAACTCCAACGAATATTTGACCCTGGTAGACAGCAACGCCACGGTTGACCACATCACAGCAGGCCTTAACACCAATGGCCTTGTCGACTTTGGGATCGTAGACCCAAAGTTCCTTACCTGTCAGTGCATCCAGCGCGTAAACCAGCGACCACGCCGAAGTGACGTACATCACGCCGTCAACCACGATAGGCGTTGATTCAACACCTCGATTGGTTTTCAGATCGTAGGTCCACGCTACACCAAGTTTATTCACAGTCTCACGGTTAATAGCAGTCAAGGCCGAGTGTCGTTGCTCATCGTAGCCGCCGCCATAACTCAGCCACTCTCGTGCGGGGCTGGTTTCAATAATGCGCTGCGTGGTTACAGCAGCAAACGCGGTTACTTCGGGCGCAGTTTCAGATTCAGTAACTGCAGGCGACTCTAGGGACTCGTGCTGTGGGGCTTCTTGCGAACAGCCCGTAACGGTAACTAATATAAAAAGGCCGGTCCAGAAAATGCGGCGCGCTGACATAACGGAGGCGATAGCTTGCATGTGTGTACCTTGTTGTTTGAAGAACATAACTCTAATTCACTAGTCGGGAATTAAGTAAATTGTCGCTGATATGTTAACAATGAACGGGAACTAGGTAAACTGTCCTTGATATCTTGAACGCCAATTAGAAAATTACTTTGAACGACTACCCAGAAACGGCCCCTGGCGGATATATTCGCGCGATTCAATTTGATCTACCATAAAACGCGCGAGCTCAGCCGCTCGCAAACGAAAAGCGGGTGGCGTTTTGAGTGAAACCAATGCAGGGCGGATAAACGGCTCTGGATCTATCAAGGGTGCGCGCACCAGAGTCCAGTCAGCAGAACTGTTCGCCAACAGCGCGTACTCGGCTTGTTTATCTGCCAGCGTGCCCCTCAAGCCTAAGCGAACCAGCGTTCTAATCCACCATCCCATCAGATTGCGTTTATCTGTGGGTATAACCACACCACCACCGGAAACCAATATGTATTGTGAAATTGCCTGATTTTGCATTTCTTGGAGAATATTAGCAGCTACTGCGGTACTGACAAACTTAGCAGCGTCACCATCAGCCTTTACCGGGCCCAGGGCACTCAACACCACATCACTACCAGTGAGTAGTTGGCGTATTACCGCTGAGTCGCGGGCATCGCCTTTAACAACTTCAATCTGGTCTTGGTATTCATCGAGTTTGGCGGGCGTTCGGGCCAGAGCACGTACGCTGTAACCGCGCGCCAAGGATTCACGGATAATAAAGCGCCCGACCATTCCAGTTGCACCGAGTAAAGCTACGGTGCGGTGTTGTTGAGCAATGCTCGAGCTATCGAGCGGGTGTTGACCTGCCGGGCCAGTGGATGCGCAAGCAAACAAAAAACTGCTTAAGGCGACAATTGATAACCCGCGTAAGATAGATTTAAATCGTGATAATTTCATACTTTTCCAATTTGGTTATTTTGTACACTTACTATTGAGCGGATAAGTCGATGTTTGAATATAATATTCGCCAAGACCAATGCAGCGATAGGCCATTTAAAGTTTTTAAGAAGTAAGCCACCCCCAGCAGTGTGGGATGTTGGTCTGTTTGCGATCACTTTTAATGGGCGCAAACCCAACTAAATCATGAAAATAATAACGCCCTTATTATCCTGGGACGATAAGTATTATCCAAATTAAAAAACGCCTAACCTCATTAGCAATTAAACCGACGAGGTCAGGTTTTACATTCTTCCTGTTTACATTCTGCTGCACTCAAATAGCTTAAATAAGAGTCCTCCAGCTGTAAATTGGCGAAAGAAAGGCCGACTAATTACGCACTTGATTTTTTAACTTGTCAGCGCCGCTTGAATTACCTCAACTGGCTGGTATGGGGCCGCTGATACCGATATATTCGGTTCCCATCCAAGCGACAAAACCGACATACAACAGCAGCAGAACTTTGCCGTTATTATTGGTTAGCTCGAAGCCACTGCGTGCCAACACCAGTACCGTCACTGTGGCAAATATTAGAAACATCATAACGGGAAGGATCCGGGCATAGCTAAAACCCACTGCGCCAGCAACAAGGACACCTGCAGGCAAGACCACCAATAAGTCGAAGGTATTACTGCCGAAAGCGTTTGTTAGGCTCGCTGTACTGAGCTTGCGTTGTGCTGCTTTGACGCTGACAAAAAGGTCAGGAATGCTTGTTGCCGCGGCCAATATGGTTGCACCCCAAAAATAGCTTGGAGTATTGAACATCTCGCCAAGATCGATAACTATTCGAATCATCATTTCAACACCAAGGGTAACCAGCAGCATAGAAATAGCCAGCTTTATCCAGCTACTAAATGCGGTTGAGCTCAGTTCTGTCTCTTCGGGTTGGTGTTCTCGCACTTCTTGATATTGGATATAGATGTACAGCGCATAAAACAGCAGCGGTAGGATCATCATGTAGCTGGTGAGCGTACCGTTCAGCGGTTTGTCTGCAGACGGGTAATAAATAACCGCAAATGACAGCGTTAACATCACTATCAAGACACTGATCAGGTAAAACTGCGCTTCCCGGTAAATCACGTTGCGCCCAGCTTCAAGAGATCCTGAGCGGAAGAATACTGACGTTCCCGGAATCACTAAAACATTGAACACTGCTGAACCAATAATGGTTGCTAGGCCTAATTCAAAGTCGCCATGAATGCCTGTTGCTAGAACGATAGTGACTAATTCAGGGAAGCTCGAACTGATGGCCATTACAGTGGAGCCTTTGACTGAGTCGGGGAAACCATAACGCAGCGCAAGGTCGTGGCATGCATCCTCCAAGTAGTCGCACGCTTTCCATACAATCGCGGTCGCAATAGCCATGATGAAGAGTATATAAAGAAGTTCAGTTAGCAAGGGTGCAGATCTTCTTTATTGGTGAACTTCATAATCATATGGTTTGTGACCAAGCTAATAATTACGGTAAGCGCTGCGGTTAATTCATGCTTATAGCGAGAATATCGCAGGGTGAATTCTTTAAAATATTGCTGGCAGTAGCTCCACCGAACCGTGGCGCCAGCCCGCTCCTTCCCCAACTCCCAACAATAATCAGGTCACATGAAAAGGCTTCTGCTTCAATTTGAAATGCTGCCCTAACGTCTGTGGCCTCAATCACTTTGGTGGTTACCGCAGGACTAATCATGTTATTCGCCAAATACAACAAACCTGCCTTAACTGATTTTATTGCCCTGGTGTGTTCACCCATTGCCTTGGTGTATTCATCACTCTCGACTGACACTGGGCCGAGCGCACCAAGGCTGGGTATCATAAGAGGTGACAGTGGCTCAGTAACATGAACCAATTTAATTTTTGAACCAAAAAGTTCGGATATGCGCGTAGCTCGGCTGCACAACTTTTCATCTAATTCGTCGTTCTCTACAGCGACGATAATTTTGTTATAGGTATTCGCGTTATGTGTCATAGCATTGCGCCTATTTTCAATAAAATAGATCTCGGCGCGTATTAATTCCTCTTAAGTATGTGTGTTAACCATTAGCCATTACCCTATCATGAAATGACCAGTGCTGGTTAAAGAGACCCCAGCAAGTTATCAAATACTAGCGTTGCTCAAGCTTGGCTTTACGATCTCATTCAATGAAGGATGACTTCGAATGAACACAAAACAGATGATAACTTCGTTATAACAATTTGCTTTGAATAATTATTTTTATTGCAGTTGTCTAATGATTTCTGCGGATTAGAAATCAATTGCCTGACATCAAGTGACTATTTTTGTGGTCAGCATTTTTTGTTTTTGCATGAATACCCGCAGGGCTAAAAGCAGCGACCACATACGAGCAAAATTAAATCACAACAAACCAACAAGAGGCCGCAGATGCAAAATTCATTCGATACCCTAAGCGAACTTGAACTTAATGGGGAGTCATATCACTATTATTCTATACAACGGCTTGGTGATTCGATTGATGTAACAGCCCTACCCTTCGCACAAAAAATACTGCTTGAAAACTTGCTCAGGCACGAAGATGGTACCGATATAACCAAACAAGATATCGAATTGGTGGCTAACTGGAAACCTAAGCAAGTGCCCACTCACGAAATCTCTTTTACTCCTGCTCGGGTTCTGCTGCAAGACTTCACAGGCGTACCAGCGGTAGTGGACCTCGCGGCGATGCGCGACGCGGTCAGAGATCTGGGCGGGGATCCTCGGCAAATAAACCCTCTGTCGCCTGTCGAGTTAGTTATCGACCATTCGGTGCAAGTAGATCGCTTTGGTTCTAGTGATGCGCTCGAGTACAACTCACAGCGCGAATTCGAGCGCAATAAAGAACGCTATGAATTTTTAAAATGGGGCCAAAGTGCGTTTAAAGACTTTTCAGTAGTGCCGCCAGCAACCGGCATTGTTCATCAAGTTAATTTGGAGTACTTGGCGCGCGTGGTTTTCAATGGTGATCAAGATGGCAAGCGTTTATTATATCCAGACACTCTGGTTGGCACGGACTCCCATACCACTATGATCAACGGCCTTGGGATTTTGGGTTGGGGCGTTGGTGGAATTGAAGCTGAAGCGGCGATGCTGGGTCAACCAATTTCGATGTTAGTGCCGCAAACGGTAGGCTTTGAGTTGAGCGGAAAATTGCCTGAGGCAGCTACTGCTACAGACTTGGTTCTGACTGTTGTAAAAATGCTGCGTGAATACGGTGTTGTTGGTAAGTTCGTTGAGTTCTTTGGAAATGGCTTGGACAACCTGCCAGTAGCTGATAGAGCCACTATCGCAAATATGGCGCCGGAGTATGGTGCCACTTGTGGCCTCTTTCCGATCGATGAAGAGACGCTCTGCTACCTGCGCCTTTCTGGTCGAAAGGAGCAGCAAATCGCTTTGATTGAAAAGTACGCAAAGCTTCAGGGCATGTTTCGCCACAGCGGCCAGCAGAGCGCAGTGTACTCTGGAACACTGAAACTGGACATGACTGAGGTTGTTCCTTGTTTAGCTGGCCCGAAACGCCCACAGGATAAAATCCCGCTGACTGAGACCAAGCAAAATTTTATCCGTGCACGAAATGAAATGAATCAAGGCAGAGAGTCAGAGGTCAGCCTTGATCGATTTGACAATGAGGGCGGCGGAATGGCGGTGGGCAACGAACGGTTTGGTCACGTGAAAAGCATATCAGTTGTGATGAATGACAGTGAATTCGAATTGCGTGATGGTGCTGTGGTCATTGCCGCAATTACCTCTTGTACCAACACTTCGAACCCAGCGGTCATGTTGTGTGCAGGTCTACTTGCTCGCAACGCAACAGCGCTCGGGCTGGACGTCAAACCATGGGTCAAAACGTCGCTAGCGCCAGGTTCAAAAGTGGTCACTAGTTACCTAGATAATGCTGGCGTGCTCGGTGATTTAGAGCATCTTGGCTTTCATGTGGTTGGCTATGGATGTACAACCTGTATTGGCAACTCTGGCCCTCTGCCAAAAGAGATCCAGCAAGCGGTAAGCAATAACAACCTAGTGGTCGCCTCGGTTCTATCGGGCAATCGAAACTTTGAAGGCAGAATTCACTCCAGCGTTAAAACTAATTATCTTGCCTCACCGCCACTTGTTGTTGCCTATGCGCTTGCTGGGCGAATGGACATTGATCTCTACCAACAACCTCTTGGAACAAGTACCGATGGGAATGATATTTTTCTGAAGGATATCTGGCCTAGTGGTGAGGAAATACAAGCGTGTATTAAACAGCATATTGATCCAGCTCTTTTTAATGAAAACTACGCCAACCTTTATGAAGGAAGCGACCAGTGGAAGGCGATAAAAACGGTTTCGAGTGATCGCTACGAGTGGTCTGAAGAGTCAACCTATATTAAGAATCCGCCTTATTTTGTGGGCATGAGTACTGATGTTCCAAGCGCAACTGATGTCAAAGGCGCTCGATGTTTGGTAAAGGTAGGCGACTCGGTGACCACTGATCATATTTCGCCTGCCGGCGCTATAGCTCCTGACAGCCCGGCAGGTAGGTACTTATTAGACCAAGGTGTGGACGTAGCCAGTTTCAATTCCTATGGATCACGTAGAGGAAACCACGAGGTTATGGTGAGAGGCACTTTTGCCAACGTTCGATTACGTAATCAGCTTGCGCCTGAAACTGAGGGTGGCTGGACAACTTATTTACCGACAAATACTGTCATGTCGATTTACCAAGCTGCCATGCTATACCAAACGGATGACACACCATTGATCGTGCTGGGTGGCAAAGAATACGGCACTGGGTCGTCGCGTGATTGGGCGGCAAAGGGTACTGTATTACTTGGTGTGAAAGCAGTTTTGGCTGAGAGTTTCGAGCGTATACATCGCTCTAACTTAATTGGTATGGGGGTCGTACCTCTGACCTATATGAATGACGAATCGGCTAAATCTCTAGGTCTTATCGGCAATGAATCCTTCAGCATTCTGGGGCTAAGAGATATTGAGTCAAACGTGTCTGGCCGTCTCGAAATGACAGTTGTTGCAAGCTCGGATGAACGTGAAGATATTCAATTCAGCGCCCTGGCGCGACTCGATACACCAAAGGAGATTGAATACTACCAACACGGTGGCATTCTGCAATACGTTCTCAGAAAAATAGTGGCCAGCGAAAGCAACAGCAGCGATTAATCATAAAGGGGCCTTAGCATGACAAAAGTAGGAAGCAGAATTGAAACCGACAGCATGGGAGACATTGCGGTTCCGCAAGGTGCTATGTATGGCGCTCAAACACAGCGAGCAATAAATAATTTCAATATTAGTGATCTCTGTTTACCAGAAGATTTTATTATGGCGTTGGCCCATATTAAGAAAGCTGCTGCGCAGACCAATGCTAACCTTGATCTTCTGAGCGTTGAGGCTGCTGATGCGATTAGCCAGGCCGTGGAAGAAATCTTGCAGGGCAAACACACTGATCAATTCCCTATTGATGTGTTTCAAACTGGTTCCGGCACTAGCTCAAACATGAACATAAATGAGGTGATCGTTGGTATTTGCCGACAACGATCTGGTCTAGAGCTTCATCCAAATGATCACGTCAATCTAGGCCAAAGCAGTAATGACGTCATTCCAACTGCGATTCAAGTTTCGAGCCTGCTTGGGCTTGAAAACCAACTCATTCCAGCTTTCAATCAGCTAATTGGAATTATCGATGGCAAATCCAGTGAGTTGACCTCTGTCGTTAAGACTGGCCGCACTCACCTAATGGATGCAATGCCTTTAACTTTTGGCCAGGAGCTTTCAGGCTGGGCCTCCCAACTGCGCAGCGGCATCAACAGACTCGAAGAATTCATGATCTCGATGACAGCCCTACCCCAAGGTGGTACGGCAGTGGGAACTGGTGTGAATACGCATCGCTTATTTGCCAAGGGGTTCGCGGCACAACTAAGTGCTAATTTATCCGATAAGCTGAGCATTGAGTTAAGCCCTTCTGAGAACTTCTTCAGGTCAATCAGCTCACAAGATCTATCTGTTGGCCTATCTGGCCATTTGCGCGTTCTGGCAACCTCGTTATACAAAATCTCAACCGATCTAAGGTGGATGAATAGTGGTCCGCTTTCGGGACTCGCTGAAATCAAACTTAAGGCTATGCAACCAGGCAGCAGTATTATGCCGGGTAAGGTGAACCCTGTTATCCCCGAAGCCGTGAGTATGGCTTGTGCTCAAGTCGTTGGTAACGACGCTACCATCGCCATGGCTGCAATGTCGAGCAATTTCCAATTAAACACAATGCTGCCTGTAATTGCCTTTAACTTATTACAGAGCGTTGAATTGCTAAGTAATTCTGCAGATCACTTAGGCGTATTGTGTATTAAAAACTTCTCAGTAAATACTGATGTTACGCAGGAGACAATTCAACGCAACCCAATCCTAGCGACAGCATTAGCACCTCTAATCGGTTATACAGCGGCCGCCAAAATTGCCAAAAAAGCCTATCAAACTAAACAGTCAGTTTTGAAAGTTGCTAGCGAGGAAACTGACATCGACGAGCAAGAACTTATGGCACTTCTCAATCCTCTCACACTAGCTAAAATCACTGCCTCATCTGACTGAAATTAAACGACTTAAACTGCATGAAAATTTACTAGCCACGTTGGGGGTTAAGGCCGAGCAAATAATTTAGTCATACTGAGATCTCAGCATAACTCGATGCACGAGTCAAAATGACTGAAATGCCCCTACTTTTCGTTGAGATACCCCAAAATGGGCACCTTGAACTAGTCAATAGCCAGCTATTACCGTCGTTTCTCGCCTCAATTGGGGACATTTCATCCTATTTTTATTTCGCACCTGACTTATGCTGAGGTCTCATACTAATAAAAATAATTAAATTCAATCATATTATTATCTGGATCTTTGATGCAGATAACCTGATGAGCATCATTTTCGTAAGAATCGGCGATAGTGATTTCGTTGTGTTGAAGAGAAGCTCGTGTCTGAGTCAGCGAACTGACCTCTAAAGCGATCGGTGGATAATTTGCCACAGAGTCTTGTTGGCTCAGTAAATTAATGGCTACACCGCTGCTATGGCGCATTATAACGGAATCGTCTTTGTTCAGGCCACGCTGGCTTTGCTCGGCAAAGCCAAGCATCTGGTAAAAATCCACCGATCGTTTGAGGTCAGTGATGCCAACGTTGATATGAGTAATTTCCTTAATCGGAATGCCCGACACTTCCTCTAGCTTTGGCGCCACACCTAGATCGGCCAACTCCGGTGCAACTTCCGATTCGCGTGCAATTTTGATCGCTTCAGCCAGGTCTACGTTTTCTTGGAATAACGCTCGGCCAATAATAGCGCCTTCAATATTCGGTAATAAGGCGAGTGAGGACACATCGTCGATAGTGTAGACCGTTCCGGCAGAAATCAATGGAATCGACAGCTCTGTGCCGATTTCAATGGTTGAAGCCAGTCCATAATCCTTGCCGTTCTCGAATCGGTCTAGGTCAGTATAGATGATGGCAGCAGCCCCCGTGTCTTCAAACGACTTGGCCAGAGCTAGAGTAGTAAAAGACGTTTGAGTACGCCACCCATCAGTCATCGCATAGCCCTCTTTGCCCGTGATGGAAATAACGATTTTGCCGGGATGCTGAGCACAAACGTCCATGATGAACGAACGATCGAGGACCGCAGTTGAGCCAAGAATAACGCGCGCAGCGCCATGTTCTAACCACCAGTCGACGTCACTGAGAGTGCGAATTCCGCCACCGACTTGAACCGGAATGTTCACCGCTTTGATAATTTCACAAATCAGTTCGTGGTTAGTATGTTCGTGCTCTAGGCTGCCATCGACATCGATTACATGCAGCCATTTGGCACCTGCGTTGGCGAAGTTCTTTGCGGCCTCCAGCGGATGTATTTGGTAGACCTCAGGGTCGTTGTCCTTGCCGCGAACTCGGTTAGTGGACTGGCCATTTTGAATTTCTATATCAGGGAATATGATCATATTTTATTTTATGTGCTGAAATTTAACTTCATTTAAAAAAAGAAGGTTCAAGCAGATAACTAAACCTTACTGCAAAACGACTACTAAATATCATCACAGAAAATTGATGAATTAGCGATGTCCTTTGGTAAATCTAGTCACTGGTTTAGAAAACCGTAGGTCTAGGAGGTTATCACATATGTGAAACTGACGGGTTCAGGTCTTGCATCCAGTCTATTTCAATATTCAATTCAACAACATCAGCTATTCGCCTAAGACAATAATTATCAGAATCGCGTAACTTGCTTGGTGTCTAAGCGTAGGCGTCAAAGATGCCGGATGCCCAAATAATTAATTTGCTTAAGGCTATTTAGTTTTTCAAGTTTGATATGCCCTATATGCCCAGGGGTAGCTTTTGATCAAATCGGATATGCCAATATAAATTTTTGACCCTACGATTGTACCGAAATAGGTAAATGCGACCGACCGACGATTGCCTTCAATAAATGTAAATGGTCCATTAAGAGCATTATCATCCGTTACAGAAATCAACTTGGAATCCAATAATTTACCGGATTCAAGAAAAGCGATCTTGCTACGAATATCTTCCGTGATTCGAACCGAATCTTGGTCTTCTAGATTTAGCTCTAATCTAGAAACAACATCATTCATACGAAAAGACTCTCCGGAAATATTCAGCCAATCATCAGTTTATAGAATAAACATAGAATCAAGATCCGACTTTTGAATTTGAGCTAAATACCAGCTTAAGTCTGCTGGCAGCGGGCCGCGGATGTCGTCGCGAAAGTTAGGGGCCATGTGGTTCTCAATAGTCATCCAGTGCTCCAAAACTTCAGCTTGTGAGGCTTTACTAATTATTTTCACGTCCGTTTCTAAATGCTTTCATTAAGTTATGCAACTATAAGTTAGGTAAGTTAGGTAAGTTAGGTAAGTTAGGTAAGTTAGGTAAGTTAGTCTGACATCAATACGGCACACTCTACAACTCTTCGGTAAAACCTGGCTCGGCTAATTGCCCAAGGCTTAGCCTTGCTAGGTAGAATTTTTTGACTCACGGGCTTTGCAGAGTTTTACCGCCGGCTCTTTTAATTAATTGGCCAGGCAGAACATCTTCTATGAATAGGCCACTTTTAAGAATAAATTCGCCGTTAACCAAAACATATTGGATGCCTTTTGAAGGGATCTGTGGTTGCTTGAATGTCGCCATGTCAGTAATGCTTTTGGGATCAAACAAGGTTAGGTCTGCGTCAAAGCCTTTTCTCAGTCGACCCTTATATTTGAATGCAGGTGCAAATCCTTCCATTCGCTTTGCTGGTAACACCGTCATTTTGGCGAGCGCCGTTATTAAGTTCAAGCCTGTAGAATTGTCGCCCATATCTGTGTAGCGACCCAATACTTTGCTGAAGGTCCCTATTCCTCTAGGGTGAACTTTATCTTGCGTTGTGGCCAGAGGCATCGCATCGCTGGCTACAATAATGCCAGGTGCGTTTAGGGCGGCTTGTGTCCATTTATCGTTACCATAATGATGGATTACTTTACCGGCCGGAAAACGTTGCCGATAGTCGTTCCACATACTCTCAGTGAAGCGTTCGCCGGTGGCAGCCCACTCAATGTCTTTATAGGTAATGCCAAAAGTAGACTGCCAGTCTCTGCCGAACACGGCAGCTGAGATACCGGTTGAGCCAGCATTATATGGGTAGGCCTCTGATGTAATATCCACACCTTCTGCTTGAGCATTGGAAATCAATTCCAAAAAGTGATCAATTCCGCCCATTGCACTCGCGTTGAGATGACACACATGCACTGAAGTTTGGTGCTTTCGAGCAAGGTCAATAATTTCTTTTAGCCCCGCCGGATCACCGGGCAGACCTCTACGAACATGTACAAAAACGGGGACTTCTGCAGCAGCAGCTACCTCAAAGATCATTTCTAACTCATCCTTATTCACTGCTCCGCTTAGGTAATCGAGTAGTAAGCCAATACCGAGTCCAGCGTTTGTAATACCTTGTTGCAAATGAGCTCTTATTGCACTGAGCTGGTGCGCCGATGCTACTTGAGTAAACGCTGCGTTGCTTGGTGCTGCCGCATGGATGATTTCGGAGTCTAAGCCAGGTGTTAGCGGCGTTGCACTAGTGGATATATGTGGTTGTCGAATCCTTTCAATCACCCGCTGGCGGATTGCAAGATGACTGGTAGATGCTCCGTAATTGATAACTGAATTATTGCCCATAATCTGTGCTAGCGCATCAATTGGGTATACGCCTGCTTCTAACTCCAACGCAGTAGTAACGCCATCCTTTGCCTGTAGTTTTTGACCTAGCCTCGACAGTGCGTGGCTGTGCAGGTCTATAAATCCTGGTGATATCACCAATCCTGACGCATCAATGGTTTCAATTCCGGTTAAGGGCAAATCGGAGATGGCTGCTATTGTCTTGCCGTTAATAGCCACATTGGTCAGATGATCAAAGCCAGATTCCGGATCAATAACTCGGCCTCCTGTGAACACCAGATCATACTTAATTGGCTCGCCGTCTCGCGCATGTGAACAGCCGAGCAAGGCCGAAGCTAGGGCAAGCAGTGTGAATGCCCGAATGCCGCAACCTAAAAATATCTGATTGTATTTCATCAGAGCATTTTAACTCAGACTTGTGATTAAAATTGCCCCTACCTATACCTTATGCTGTCTAGCGTAGAACATCACAGCAAAATAATCAGTGCATTCACCTTTCAATTTGAGGACTCATTTACTTCAAGCAAATAGTTTCAACAAAGCTCGCGAAAGCGAAGTCTTTATAAGAAATCCCATCAACGTCATGGGTGGTTAGCTCAATTGCGACCTTGTTATAAACGTTGGACCATTCTGGATGGTGCTCGTTTTTCTCGGCATACAAAGCCACCTTGGACATAAATGCCCATGCTTGAATAAAGTCATCGAAGAGCAGTACCTTGGCGAGTTTTGCGTCGGCATTGATCTCCCAAGGCGCGCTTAGAGTTAGATTAAGTTGTTCTAGCCGAGAGTCTCGCTGTTCGGCATTAAGTTTGGATAAGGTAGGCATAATTCATTCTCTTTTATAATTACTAAGTTACTAAGTTACTAAGCCCAACTAGTGTCGGCAAATAATTCTGCCTTAATAGGCACTTGGCTTCGGTACTTTAAATAGTCGGTTGGTTGCTGAATATTGAGTCTTACCCGCGCCTGCTCTAAAGGCTCTTCGAGCAGAGCGAGGTAGTTTTCTGCGGGTAGCCACGTAGCCTTTTTGCCATTTTTATAGGCTTCAACTATCGCCCTAATCTGCATTCGTCCAAACGCTAGCTTTCGACAATCGATAATTTTGAATAACGCGATCAGTGCCCAACCGAGGCCTTTAGTTTGTGCATAAGAAAATGCCACTAAACACGCTTCGTCCAGAGGCTCGTCGGGGCTGTAACCGGTTAACACATGCCATATGTCATGTATGTCTCTGGTGCGCCTTGCGTACCATGCGTGAGGATGTTCAGCGTAGATACGCTCTCCCTCGATGTTACTAGCCGCAGCCAGACCATTGGCGGAATATCCAGTAGCCTTCATCATATTTCTATAATTGTGACCAACTGAGCCTACAGATAAATTGGCTAAGTTTTGAGGCTCGCTTAATTGAGAGGCAAGCTCCACTTGTCTGTAAGCCAATTGACCGCCATTTTTAGTCGTCAGTAGTCGGTTGTATCCAGACTTGTTAGATTTGCCATTCAGCGCCTGCATAATGACAAACACCTGTGGCGTATCCTTTGGGTCGGCGATCAATTTTTTTGCCGCGCCAAGTGCAGACCACCAGTCAGATTTATAGTTTATTGCTTGATCCATAGTATTTTTCCAGACGAAGCTACCGTTGAGGCCAAGCTTCAATTTAAGTAAACAGACGTACACTATAACCAATAACAAATCCATGTCAACAGCCGTACACTTAATATTTTATTAGCAATTTAAGCAAATAAATCATCAATTTTAGACATTATTAGAGCTATTTCTATCAAAAATAATTTATTAACCGTGTTGAGTTAATAATCAGATATAGTGTGAACACTTGTACATAAGTTGGTAATTACGATGCGTAGTCAGAAGAAACACCGCCGCAAAGATAACAAGCCGATTGATACTCGGCAGGCTCTATTCGAGGCAGTACTCGAATTAATGAATAGAGACAAAAGCTTCGAAGCGATTAGCCTGCGCGAAGTAACGCGAGAAGTAGGCATTAATCCGTCAGCCTTTTATCGACATTTTCCAGATATGAATACCCTAGGGCTTGAGCTGGTTAGCCTGTCCTTTAAGACTCTGCGACAACTATTGCAAGGCGTGCGCGCTAGTCCCGCTCAAAGCTCGGATGTAATTCGCAAGTCAGTTGAGACATTTGTGACCTATGTTTTGGCACATCCGCGCCAATTCCACTTTATTATTCGTGCTCGCCTCGGCGGCGTTGCCTCGATTCGCGCAGAAATTGATTCTGAGCTTAGACTTCTCGAGAGTGAGTTGTCTACCGACCTTGCCCGCCAGTTGAACACTGATACCTGGACTACTGAAGAATTAAAAATGTTAGCTGGGCTGATGATCGGCTCGATGACTCGTATAGTTGAACAACTATTGATTGATAACCGCCATGACCAAAACATCGTGGAGTTGATCGATCTTGGCGAAAAGCAATTACGCTTAATTCTTCTTGGGGCTGCTCAGTGGCGCACCCATTGTTAGAAAATTTAACCGCAGATCTAAATCCCGATGTATAGATGATTAAACCGAAGTTCGATTAATCCAAACGCTAAGATCAAGCTATGCCTCTGCCAGGCTTACACTTCGCTGCATCGTCTAGTTGCCTGCGCTGTGCTTCTTGGAACTGAATCACAAAACTATAAATCACCGGCAGAACCAGCAAGTTAAGTATCATGACGGTCAACATGCCGCCCAACATTGGCGCGGCGATGCGATGAGTTACTTGGCTACCGGTACCGCTACTGAGCATCACTGGCAGCAAACCCGCCATGGTGGATATTGCTGTCATCGCCACGGGCCTGACGCGTTGTGAGGTGGCGTTAAAAATGGCCTCGCGGATTTCGTCCAGACTCAATGCCGATTCAGATCTAGCTCGGCGTTTAGCGATTTCAGTATCAATAAAACTCAGTACCAGCACGCCAATTTCTGCCGCCATGCCTGCCAGTGCGATAAAGCCGACGGCAACCGCCACCGACATATTGTAGCCATTCGCCCAGACTAGCCAGATGCCACCGACAAGACCAAAGGGAATCGATATCATCACGATAACCGGTTCAATGATGTTGCGAAAATTGAAGTAAAGCAGCAAAAAGATAATGAACAAGGTGGCTGGCGCGACGATTTGCAGGCGTGCAGCTGCGCGCTCCATATACTCAAACTGGCCCGACCAAGTAATGGTATAGCCGGCTGGAATTTTTACCTGCGAGGCCATGACTTCTTTGGCCTTGGTCACAAAGCCGCCAATATCAGAGGTTGAAATATCGACATAAATCCAAGCATTGGGTCGAGCATTTTCGCTTTTGATCACCGGTGGCCCGCGGTTGTAGGATATCTCCGCGACCAACGCCAGGGGAATCTGTACACCGGTGGGCGTAGCAATTAGTACGCGTTTAAGCGTTTCCAAATCATCACGCAGTTCACGTGGATAGCGCAAATTAACAGGGTATCGCTCTAGTCCTTCAACCGTTTCAGTGATGTTCATTCCACCAATAGCACTTTGTATCACATCTTGTACAGCACCAACCGTGAGCCCGTAGCGCGCGGCGCTTTCGCGGTTGATATCAAAATCCAGATAATATCCACCAACGGCACGATCGCCAAATGCTGAGGTTGTTTCCGGCAGAGTTTTCATCGCTTGCTCAATGTCCAGTGACACCTGTTGCAGAACCTTCAAATCTGGTCCTGAGACTTTGATGCCAATCGGTGTTTTAATGCCAGTCGACAACATATCAATGCGCGTTTTGATTGGCATGGTCCATGCATTGGCGACGCCAGGGAACTGAATCGCTTTATCCATCTCTGCCATGAGCTCTTTGGTGGTCTTTGAAGGATCAGGCCATTGTTCTCTAGGTCGCAAACGAACCGTTGTTTCGATCATCGATAACGGCGCTGCATCGGTGGCAGTTTCAGCGCGGCCTATTTTTCCGAAAACGTGATGGACCTCTGCAAATGTGTAGAGAATTTTGTCGGTTTGCTGAAGAAGTTCCTTGGCCTTGGTAATTGATATCCCTGGGAAGGTTGTGGGCATGTAAAGAATATCTCCTTCGTCCAAAGGCGGCATAAATTCACTGCCTAGTTTCGAATAGGGATAGATGGTGATGCCAAGCAACACTAGAGCCAAGCCCACAGTCACACCACGCCAATTCATTGCCGCTTGTAGCGCTGGGCTGTGTAACTTGTGCAGCAGTCGGTTGACTGGGTTTTTGTGTTCAGCAATGATCTTTCCACGCAAAAAATAGCCCATCAATACGGGCACAAGCGTAATGGCTAGAATAGCGGACGCTGCCATCGCGTAGGTTGCGGTAAACGCTAACGGGCTGAACAGACGCCCTTCTTGGGCTTGCATTGTGAAAATTGGCAGAAAGGACACGGTAATGACCATTAACGAGAAGAACAGCGCCGGACCAACCTCTCGGCAGGACTCGCCAATCGTATTCCAACGCTCATCATTGTTAAGGTCGCGGCCGAGTTTGTCTCGGGCATCGGCTAGACGACTATGGGCATTTTCGACCATAACGATGGCGCCATCGACCATGGTTCCAATGGTGATCGCAATGCCCGCTAAAGACATAATGTTGGCATTCAACCCTTGAAATCGCATCACAATGAAGGCGATCAGAATACCCAATGGAAGCGTGACAATGACCACAAGCGCTGAACGCACATGCAGCAAAAACATGATTACCACTAGGCTGACGATCACCAGTTCCTGCGCCAATGACGTATTCAAGCTTTTTACGGCGCGTTCAATCAAATCCCCGCGGTCATAGACCGGAACGATCTCAACGCCTGGGGGCAAGCCAGCTTTGAGTTCATCAAGTTTCGTTCTCACCGCTTGAATTGTGGCAAGCGCGTTTTCACCAAAACGCATAATAACAACACCACCAGCTACTTCGCCCTGCCCGTTTAAGTCGGTAACACCACGGCGAAGTTCGGGGCCTATGTGGACATGAGCTACATCTTTCAAACGTATCGGTGTGCCATCTTTATCGACCGACACAGGGATGCTGTTTAGATCATCGATGGATTTGATATACCCAAGCCCACGCACCATGTATTCAGTTTCTGAGAATTCCACGAGCCTGCCACCAACATCTTGATTAGACATTTTGATGGCCATCTTTATTTTTTCTAGCGGAATCTTGTAACGCAATAATGCATTGGGATCGACTTCCACTTGATATTGCTTGACGTATCCGCCGACCGAAGCCACTTCTGACACACCTTCAACAGTTTGCAAGGGATAGCGCAGATACCAATCCTGTATTGACCTCAATTGAGACAAATCGTGCTTGCCTGTTTTATCGACCAAGGCGTATTCGTAGACCCAACCCACTCCTGTTGCATCAGGGCCCAATGTTGGTGTCACGCCTTGAGGCAATCGCCCGCTCACGTAATTAATTGATTCAAGAATGCGTGAGCGAGCCCAGTACATATCTGTATTATCTTCGAAAATGATGTAGACGAACGACAATCCAAAAAACGAATATCCTCGAACCACTTTGGTGCGCGGAACCGCCAACATGGAGGTTGTCAGCGGATACGTTACTTGATCCTCCACCACCTGCGGTGACTGTCCTGGATACGCAGTAAAGATGATGACCTGTACATCGGAAAGATCAGGGATCGCGTCCAATGGTGCATTTTTATAAGCGTAAAGACCGGTCAACGCGATGATGGTGGTCGCGATCAGAACCATAAACCGATCTTTGAGCGACGCATCAATAATTGCATTAATCATGCTGGTGCCCCTGGGCGTCCATTCCTGATTTAGAGTCCATAGAGTCCATTGAATCCATCGAGTCCTCCGACGCGCTCATGCTTTTGTGGTCATGTTGCTGCGCATCAGATGATTGCGTATTACCCCCCTCATTGGCATTCAAAGTCTCCATCATTTTCGCGGTGGCTTCGCGCAGTTTCGATTCGGAATCAACCAAGAACTGTGACGACGTTACCACCTCGTCACCTGCAGAAAGCCCAGATAGCACGGAGACTTCACCTTGCGAATCAATTCCAAGCTCAACTTTTCTTGGTTCGAACTTGCCAGCGCCACGCACAACAAATACCTGCGTTCGATTGCCTGATCGAACCACTGCCTCAGATGGAATAACGATCGCATCCGGCTGAGTGTTGGCTCTTATACTGACATCGACAAGCATGTCGGGGCGCAACGCCAGATCCGCATTGTCGAATACGAGGCGGACCCTTGTGGTGCGCGTTTGAGATTGTGCATATGGATATATGTACGACAATGTGCCCTTGAACACTCTGCCTGGTACAGAGGCCAACGTCATCTCGACCTCATTGCCAGCCTCAACCCAGGGTAATTCGTTTTCGTAAATATCGGCGAAGACCCAAACCTGGCTGAGATCGACCAGCATATAAAGTTCAGTCTTTGGTGTCACATACTGGCCCTGCCGCGAGCCGATATTGATCACCGTGCCGGCGACAGGTGAATGTATGTGGATGTTTTTCTTTACTTTTTTGGTGCGTTCTAATTCGTGAATTTGGTGCTGCGGCACGTCGAGCATTTCTAGACGTTCACGGGTGCTCTCCATCAGTGACTTTGCGCCTGCACTGATCTCGCTGAATGTGCTGCCCTTGAGTGCCTCGTAATTATTCAGTGCCAGCAAGTACTCTTGCTGTGTCGACACAAGTTTGGGAGAGTAAACGCTCAGCAAGATGGCGTCTTTTTCAACCGGCTCGCCGGTTTTATTAACGCGAATCTCTTCAATCCACCCGTCAACCTTCGGATGCAAACGGGCCATGCGCTGCTCATCAAAAGCAACTCGGCCGACTGCTCTTATGGTCCGGCTCATTGGTTTCTGAACTGCCAGCGCAGTACGTACACCAATGTTTTGCACGACCACAGGATCAATCGAAACGGTGCCTGGAACCGAGGATCGGTTGGCATCTGCGTAGACCGGAATATAATCCATGCCCATTGAATCCTGCGCGGGCTTGGGCGAAGTCACGGCAGGGTTCATTGGGTTACGATAAAACAGGATCTTTTTCTCGGATTCCACATCTGGCTCCTCCGCGTAGACGGCGATGTAGTCCATGCCCATGTCGTCCTGTGCCATAGCTTGAGATGAGATCTTTGGATTCATTGGGTGACGATAGAAAAGAGGTTTTCTTTCTTGCCCCTTTTTGATTGATGGCGCCTCGGAGTGATTACCAAAGATCAAACTACCCAGCCCCAGCCCAACAAGCAGCATTATGGCCGCAACAATAATCATGATTTTGTTATTCATAGATAGGCTCCTTGCCGACAGCGGCTTGTAGACGAGCGAGGGCTTGATTTGCCTCGCTTAAGGCCTTCCAATATTGCAGTTCGTAGTTAAACAGCGTTATCTGACTGCGAACTAAGTTTAAAAAATCGACTTGGTTGACCTGATAACCTGCCAACATAGAAGACACTGTTTGCTGCGCTTGCGGAATAATTCCGCTCTCAAAAAGCATAAACTGCTCCTTAGCACGCTGGTAATCGGTCACTGCTATTGATACTTGTGCGAGTACATTACCCTTTTCATTACGCAGCGCATGGCGGCTCATATCAACCTCACTGTTTCGTTGCGCCACGGCCCTTGCTTGTTTGCGCTTTGCGTACAGCGGTACCTTGATACCGATCATTAGGGAGGCAAAATCTTCGCGACCTCCGCCACGAGGCAGCGGGTTCGAACCCGATCTATCGCCGTAATTCATCCCCACCATAAAGTCAGGGTAATAGTCTCGTTTGGCCGCTTTCAAACGAGCTTGCGCAGACTCTACTTTGGCTTGCATTTGTTTAAGCCGTGCTCGTTCGTTGCCCGCTAATACGCCGAGCGCTTCTTCGTCGATTATGCTTGGCATTTGTGTCGATATTTTTTCTGGCAGTATTATGCCTATTGAAGGGAGGCGGTCCATCAGCACATTGAGCGCAATTGCCTGAGTTCGCCTCATGGCATTGAGCTGAATCTCCTGATCAAGCAGCTTGGATAACTCCAATTGCGCAAGCAACACATCTTGTTGTAAGCCTTTGCCCGTCTCGTACTTAGTTCTGGCAACGGTTATGAATTGCCGCAACAGTACTTGATTCCTATGTATAGTTTTTATCGCACGATCCATATACGCCACCTGCCACCACTTGATAGTAACGTTGCGGCGCAATTGCAGCTTAGCTTCTTCGACCGAATGCCCTGCTGCGACAGCCTCAAACTCTGCAGCCTCTTTCTTCAAACTGAGTTTTCCAGGAAATGGAAACATTTGACTGAAGCCGATCTGCACTTGGGTCATGGCCTCCTGGCCTTGGTCAAACGAGTTGGTCGGAAAGTTCATCGCGTTCACACTAATCGTGGGGTCAGGCAAGGTTCCCACCTGTGAGGGCACCTCGCTCTGCGCCTCATACCTTGATCGAATTTGCGCCAGACTGGGGTTGTCACCAAGCGCTATGGCGACAGCCTCGTCGTACGTCAACGGTTCAGCCAAAGGCGTACTTAAAACTGAGGTGGCTTGGACACTAAAGCTTGCAACGAAAACCAGAGACCCTACAGACGACAAAAGCCAGCGACTAACAGCGGCACGCAGCTTTTTTTGTTGTTTCCCCTGATAGAGGCAATTTTGATGTTTCTGATTCATTTACATTACACTCCGATGCGTTATATCTGTTTGTTGTAGATGGTACAAAGTTTCTTTGTTCGACCTGCTAGCGCGACATTGCGAACATTAATGATGTTCATTTTGGTCCTCTTCGGATCTTGCTGTGAGTATTTGGTATTGAATTTCATTTAGCTCGGGCAGTTTTTGTAGGAAAGACACCATGGCCCAAATCCGAGCGTCATCATGTGTCGGGCCCCATGCGGGCATGCCACTGGCTTTAATTCCGTGTTTAATAATCCAGAAGCTGCGGCGCGCTGCTTCCTCCTTCGTCATTTGATCACCATGGTCGTGACCGCGTTCATCGAGCTTATTGGCTAGATTAGGCGGGCTCGGGTATAAACCAATCGTCATATCGTTCTCACTTACGCCAGGCTGGAGGTGACAGCCCGAGCACATGTCCTTGTAATCTGCGCCGCCTGCCAATAAAAGTGAAGGCTTATCCAGAGCGGGAACATCGATATCCTTTGATGCACGAGCAACCGAGTTTTCACGCATTGTTTCGAGTGCCCAATAGGTGAGTTTATTGTGTTGATCATCTGCGCCCATTGGGTATAGACCTGAGTAAATAAAACCCGTACCCAGTATCAGCGAGATGAGCAATGCGCCAATAATTCCCTTAGTCATGACTGTCATCTGCTGGGTCGTTGCTTGCCTTAGCTTGTAGAGTGCAATGGCCAAGTTTTGCATGTTCTTCAGTACAGGCCGGTTTTTCATCTTGCTCGTCATGATGCATCGCCATATCTGGCTTGCCACACTGCTGCATCATGGCTTGCATGACAGGGTCGTTCATATCCATCTTAGATGAGTCCATCTTATGCATGGCCTCGCACTTCGGCTTTTCCTTAGTCGCGGCGTGTTGTGATGGGTCATGTGCTGACGCGGCTCCTGAAAAGAGCACCGACGCTAAGGTGATCGCAGTGTAAATCGTTTTAGTGTTCATAATATTTCTCCAAATTTAAATAGTGTTTAAAACCAGGAATGAAGGCCAATCATGGCCTCGATGCTGCCACTGTCCTGGCCGCGGGCTTTTGCAAAATCTTTCGTCTGCCCAAAGGTTTGGCGTGCGGTCACGCCTATAAAGGGCTGCAGTTTTCGATTGCCATTGCGCTCGTAACCGAGCCTTACGCTCAGCTCTGCCTCAGCCAAACCAGAACCTTCTTGATACTGTTGATTGGTTCGGCCATTGGCTACGATATCAAGCTCAGGTGTGAGCACCCATTGCTGAGTTAGCATCATCTCGCGTTCAAGCTCAATTAACAGCTGACTACTGGAATCCTCGCCCACAAAGATGCGCACATCCATCGCGACAAAATACGGCGCTGTCCCTATAAAGCCATACGACGCCCAATTGCGGGTTTCGCCATCGCGTTTTGGTTTGAAGTCATGGCGCACGCCAAACTGTTGGTCCCAATAGGCACTCACTGCGTGGCTGTAGACGAACTCAATGTTGGCATCTTCAATCTCTGAACCAGCATACTCACCAGAGCTCTTGATCCAGAACTTAGAGAGGTCTTGCCCATACCATGCGTCAATATCCCACTCGAGCACGTCTTCGCCTTCTTCTTGTAGGTATTCAAACTCCGACATAACTTTAGTCAACCACGGGTCGTCGCGCATATCAGCCAAACTCGGGCTCAAAGGCAACGCCAGACAAACAAACAATAGTATTTTTTTCATGATGGCCTCCTTACGTTATGTGGACTTCGCGAAACATGCCCGGCATGTGGTAAATTAAATGACAGTGATAGGCCCACTTGCCGATCGCATCGGCGGTCACCAAGTAACTTATCTTCGAGCCCGGTTGGACGATTACAGTGTGCTTACGCGGAATGTACTCGGCGTCGCCCGTCTCAAGGTCACTCCACACACCGTGTAAATGCATCGGGTGGTTCATCATAGTGTCGTTGACCAGGGTGATTCGCACGCGTTCACCATAAGCCAATTGAATGGGGTCCGCCTGGCTGGCCTTAACGCCGTCCATAGACCACATATACCGACTCATGTTGCCAGTGAGATGCAGTTCAATTTCACGGCTAGGTTCGCGTGGGTCGGGCGTTTTGTTTAGGTTAAACAAATCCGCGTAGGTCAGGACTCGTCGGCCGTTATTGCGCAGCCCCACGCCAGGGTCGTCAAGGCGGTATTGCGCGCCTTGCGCTAACATATCGATTTGTGGCCCCATTTTGATGTTGTCATGCGAAACTGGAGTAGCGCTGCCATAACCCGCCCTACCTGTAGCGAATTCCTGTATGACCTTTGCTGTTTCAGCAGATGGCATCTCGCAGTGCCCCATCTCAGCGTGTTCTGGCGAGCAATTGTTTTGCGGCATAGGTTTTGCTTCAGACATTTCACAATGGCCCATGGCCGCATGCTCAGGTGAGCAAGCATTGGCAGCTGCCGCCATTCCAGCCATCGACGCGCCTGTCTTGCTTTCTGACATTGTCATGCCCCCATGTGACATACCCATGTCCGTGTGGGTCAGAATCGGCGATTCATCCATTTCAGGAATTGTAGGAACGAGTGACGCATCGGGAGTTAAAGTACCGCGCGCATAGCCAGAGCGATCAATCGCTTGGCAAAACAAGGTATACGCCTGCTCAGTGCTTGGCTCCACAATCACGTCATAGGTTTCGGCAACGCCTATACGAAATTCGTCGACGGTCACCGGTTGAACGTATTGACCATCAGAGGCAACCACCGTCATCTTAAGTCCGGGTATGCGCACGTCAAAGAACGTCATGGCTGACGCATTGATTACACGCAGTAAGATTTTCTCGCCCTTGTTGAACTGACCAACCCAGCCATCAGCTGGTGTTTGCCCGTTCATGAGAAAGGTGTAGATCTTGCCGGTAACATCAGATAAATCTGTATCCGACATGCGCATGTTATTCCACATCGCACGATTCTTTAGCGCGGCACTCAGCCCTTTGCCCTTCACATCGTTGGCCAAATCACCGAGTGTGCGCTCATCAATGTTGTAAATATGCGGTAACTTTTTCAGGTCAGCGTAGATGTCTTCAGGCGCTTGGTCACTCCAATCAGACAACATCACCACATAATCTTTATCGTACTGATAGGGCGCAGGCTCCTTTGGCTCCACTACTATTGCTCCATACATTCCGGTCTGTTCTTGAAATCCTGAATGACTGTGATACCAATAGGTGCCGCTTTGATTGACATCAAATTCATAGCCAAATGAATCACCCGGCTTGATGCCGTTATAACTTAAGCCGGGTACGCCATCCATGCCTGTGGGCAAAATAATGCCATGCCAGTGAATCGAGCTGTCGACCGCCAGTTTGTTACGCACATTGAGGCGTACGCGATCGCCCTCTTTCCAGCGCAGCACGGGCGCCGGAACAGAACCATTAATTGCTGTTGCCTGCCGAGTCTTGCCGGTGTAATTAACCGGCAAATAACCGATATCTAAATTGAAATTGGTGCCGCTTAAGCTTGGCTGGGATAGACGCGCGCGGCTAAGCTGCTCCGCGGCTTGAACAAAGCCACCGGAATGCATTATTCCTAAAGCGGTTGTAGATACCAGACCGGTAACAAACCGACGTCTGGAAGATGAAATGGGGGTGGTCATACGACCCTCCTAACAAAATAAGTTTACGAAAAAAAACAACTAATTGTCAGGGGGCTATTTTGGAGGGTGTTGCTCCACGGAGAGTTGTCGAGTGCGCAAATCATCACTTAAAGAGACTGAATGAATTGGTGGGGCGATCGATGCTAGATCCACAAGGAAATCTGTAGTGAGGGCATGGCCAGTAGCAGAACAAAATATTTTACATAGGCTCATCGAGCTTGCGCTTGAAGACCCCTTGTTGGACTGGTGACAGTCTGGCTGTATCTCGCCAATGTGCGCCGTTACATCTAATGTTTGATCTAAGTTTAGTGCTTGGCTATCGCTTGATGCGATATCCATGACCATCGTGGCGCTCTTGCCTGCCGCGGCAATGTTGCTCGCTGCTGCACTGGGCATGGGGAAGGCATGCGCAGCCGCAATGCTTGCAGCTACGAGGTAGCAGAGCATCGAGAATCGGGCTATAGCTTTGTTGACGGCGTTCATTATAGTTGTAGCTTACACCTTAGAGTACGATCTAAGTCAAGTTATTTGCTCGATTACTTAACATGCATAAAGATTGTGCTCGATCCATTAAGTTTTAACAGCAGCTACGGATGTTCGTTGTGCACGCCCGCGCTCGACGCCGGGTGCCCAGCGCCTGGTGCCCAGCGCATAAACAGATTTGTTCGGACAGCCACAGATTTATGTGCCGCAAAGGACACCCTTCTCCGTTGTGGATCAGGTCAACGGATTTCGGCCTTGGTTCAAGCCAACACTTGACGGCGCACACTGTTCGGCATACAGTATAAACAATACTATGCGCCATACAGTAAAAAGTGACGATGACTGAGATCCAACATTATCAAAAGCTGAAGCTTGAATTACGCCGCGGAGTTCTGATTCTAGCGGTTCTCGCAGAGCTAAAAAACGAGCACTATGGTTATTCATTGCGCAAAAACCTTAGCGCCAAAGGACTAGAGATTGATGAAGGCACACTATATCCACTAGTGCGCAGGCTGGAGAAACAAGAATTATTAAGCAGTGAATGGCGCATGGAAAATAATCGCAAGAAACGGTTTTACCAACTTTCTGAAGTGGGTAAGCAAGTTCTGGAAAAATTGACCAGAGACTGGCAAGAAACAGAATCTACTTTGAATAAAATCCTTGCGCAGTAACAGCTCAGCGTTCCGGAGACAAATATGGAAATGATTAACAACTATTTAGACAATTTTGAAAACCACCTCTCAGTGGCTAATGCAAAGGAAATACGCGAAGAGCTAGAGTCTTCGATTCTTGACCAAATTGAAGAGAGAGAAGAGCAGCTTTCCCGTTCTTTAAATGAGCAAGAAATAGAAGCACTGCTATTAAAAATAGGCCACCCGATGAAAGTAGCAGCAGGCTTTTTACCCAACCAACAATTGGTTAGTGCAGAGTATTTTCCAGCCTACAAAAAAGTGTTGACAATCGCTTTGTAGATTTACGGAATCATCACAGTTCTAAAAATGCTGCCTTTCAATACTAGTTTATTGGACGCCTCTTTTATTGCCACGCCGCTAATTTTTTTTTGGGCCATAGCCGAAACAAGCATCTGGGTATTTGCTTGGGTGACACTGGTGTTTTATTTATTACAAAAGCATTCAATAAACATCGACTTCCTTTATGCGTGGTCTCCAAAGCAACTATCAAGCTCAGGAAGAAAGCTTCCTCTTAGCCGGGTAGAAACTGCTTTCGAAATTTTATTTGTAGGATTGTTTTTGGCTTGGTGGAATAGCCTATTTAGTGCTGAGAATATCTTCGTTCAAGCTGATGTCGTTGAAAAAGTTATCATGAGTGAAAGCATGTTCTCTCTTTTATGGCCGGTTAACGTACTTTGCGTACTAGGCATCGCATTAGCACTTTACAATTTATTTAACGCTGGTTGGAATCGACGTAGTTTAATCCTAAATATTTTGCTAGGTTTCGCCAACCTAGTCGTGATTGTTATCATGTTTCAATTTGATCAATACGCAAGCATAGAACCAGCCGAAGAATATGGTCGTTTTTTACATGAATTTGTTGGGCATATGGAGCTCAATGTTCGATTTACTTTAGCGATAATTTCCGCAATCGTCATTTGGGATGTTTTTTCTAGCTTTAAGAAGCTGAAGGCTTAAAAGTATTTGGCGAGAGCCAGAAACAGACCACGACGTTTTAAAACCCAAGACTTTAGAAAAATTCAAAAAGAGAGTACCGTATTATTGAAAAAAAAGTCTGCGCCAATAACAATAGCTAAACTGTGACCTATTGCCGATACACTATTTAGTAGATCGATTTACATGCGCAAAAACAGTGCTCGAACCATCACGTTTCAGCAACAGAACTTGGTAGTAGTCTTTGCGATCACCCATCTCCATGCCTGGGCTGCCGGCCGGCATGCCTGGTACAGACAAACCAATGGCGTCTGCGGGGGGATTATTGAGAAAAGCTTCGACGTGTTCAGCAGGTACATGACCTTCAAACACATAGTCACCCTGCTCAGTTACCACCACACCCGTATGGCAAGATCGATAGCGGCCTTGGATGTTGTATTTCGCTTTAATGGGCGACAGATCATCCAGCGAGACTACCTTAGACGAAAACGAATTTTCGGTCATGTGGTCAACCCATTTTTGACAGCAGCCGCAGCTTGGCGTTTTGTAGACCGTCATTGACGACTCGGCAGCGTGGACATTTGACCAGAGGGAAACCGCCATACGCGCGGTCAGTATGTTTGTATTTAATTTCATAGGCAGCAGTCTACAGCTTAAAGAGTTAACTCTAGATGAAGTGTTATTGATTAGAATTGATCAACCAACCCGACTAATTAGTTAGGCAGCTTTGGTTGCTTGATCCCTTCGATGATCGGGCAATCTTCGGCTTCGCCGCTGCTCAAGCATGCGGATAACATTTGTGCCAAATCAACTTTGAGTTGTTGCAGGTCGGTGAGGCTTTCATCGATAGCATCAAGTTTTTCCTTAACAAGCCTTTGTACTTGTGGCTTTTCTACAGCGTCGGCCTTATCTAGTTCAATCAAAGTGCGAATCTCATCCAAGGAGAAATGCATACGCTGCGCGCGTTTTATAAATTGAACTCGCTGGATATCAGTCGAGCCGTATTCGCGCCGCCCCCCAGTGGTTTTGGCCACCGGTGCTAACAAACCGATTTTTTCGTAATATCGCAGCGTATGAGTGCTTAAACCCAATTGCTGTGCAACTTCGCCAATAGAACTCATAATATATTCTCCTAACTCACTTTCAGCATGCCGCGGTACATTTCCATTTGACAATGAAACGGGTACTCCCCCGGTTCAAGCGCTGGCAGATCGACTGAGATGGCTTGGTTGAGCGGCAGGGTTTCATTGATGTCGATTGAGGGAATCATAACAAGCTCCGCACATGGCGATGCGTCTTTGCGTAAAAACGTCAATGTTGTTGGTTTATGCGCAGGTATCGCTATGTGTGCGGGTGAATATGAACCAGCGTCAACGGTGATTACTATACGACCTTCACTCGCTGAGATACTTGTAGGCTTATAGAACCAAAACCACCAGACCACCATCGCAATTGCCAACAAACCCATCAAATTTACAATAATCATAATATCTCTCCGAGAGGCTAATGTGTTTTAGCGTCAAAGAAACGCAATCGATTGGCGTTTAAAACAACCGTGAGCGATGAAAACGCCATTGCCGCGCCAGCTATGACCGGACTCAGTAACAGCCCAAAGAACGGGTATAAGATACCCGCGGCAATAGGCACCCCAGCTGCGTTGTAGATAAACGCGCCGAATAAGTTCTGTTTCACGTTTTTAAGCGTAGCCTTACTGACTGCGATCGCGTCGGCCAATCCGTGCAGTGAACCGCGCATCAAGGTAATGTCAGCGCTCTCAATGGCTACGTCGGTGCCAGTGCCAATCGCAAACCCAACGTTGGCCATTGCCAGTGCTGGGGCATCGTTGATGCCGTCGCCGGTCATGCCCACTATTTCGCCTTCCATTTGCAACACCATGATCTTATCAGTTTTGTCTTGCGGCAATGCTTCAGCGTAAAACTCCGTGATGCCGACCGTTTTAGCCACGGCAGCGGCGGTTGCACGATTATCACCTGTGAGCATCACAACCCGTAGGCCGTTTTTCTGAAGTCGTTGAATAGCGGCAATCGAATCGTCTTTGATCGGATCAGCAACCCCAATGATGGCCGCGAGCTTACCCTCCACTGCTAGGAACATAGGCGTTTTGGCTTCTTCGGCAAGGGCTTGGGCTTGCTGTAGATAATCGTTGATTTGGATATTCTGGGCACGCATTAAACGTTCATTACCAAAATAAACGTGCTGATCATCAACCATCCCCTCTATGCCTTGCCCAGCGATGGCGTTGAAGTCAATAACTTTATCTGGCGCAATGCCCTGCTCTTTTGCCGACTCCACAATCGCTAGCGCGAGTGGATGCTCAGAGCCCGCTTCGAGGCTGGCAGCAAACCCAATGGCTTGCGCTTTGGTCTCAGCATTCGCCAGCACCACATCGGTGACCTTCGGTTCGCCCAGTGTGATGGTGCCTGTTTTGTCGACCACCATGGCAGTAATTTTAGAGGCAGTTTGCAGGGCCTCACCATTGCGAATCAGCACACCGGCTTCAGCCGCCTTGCCCACACCAACCATAACTGACATAGGCGTGGCTAATCCTAAGGCACATGGGCACGCTATAATGAGCACTGTGGTGGCTGAGACCAGCGCAAACGCGACCGTTGGCGCGGGGCCAAAATTCAGCCAGAGCAGTGCGCTGATGATGGCAATGATCATGATGGCTGGCACAAAATACGCCGAGATTATATCGGCCAAACGACCGATCGGCGGTTTGGAATTTTGCGCATGTTTGACCATCTCAATGATTTGCGCCAGCGCCGTGTCTTTTCCAACGCGTGTTGCTTTAAACAAAATTGAGCCTGTTTTATTCAACGTGCCGCTGGCCACGGTGTCACCGATTTGTTTTTCTACCGGAATGGGCTCCCCTGTCAACATGGATTCGTTCATGTTTGTTCGGCCCTCTACCACCTGCCCGTCGACCGGTACTTTATCACCAGGGCGGATGCGCACAATGTCATCGACAGCGACATATTCAATTGGAATATCGATTTCTTGATCGCCTCGGACCACGCGCGCGGTTTTAGCCTGCAGCCCAATCAAACGTTTAATTGCCTCTGAAGTACGCCCGCGGGCTTTAACCTCGAGTGCCAGCCCTAAATTAATCAACCCAATAATCATTGCGGTAGCTTCAAAATACACATGCCGCGCCATTTCAGGCAGCAGCTGCGGAAAAAACACCACTACCATCGAATACAACCAAGCGGTGCCAGTGCCTAATGCAATCAGGGTATCCATATTGGCGGTGTGCGATACAATCGATTTCCAGCCGCCAATGTAAAAATGCCGGCCAGAAGTTGCCATAACCCACAAAGTGGCCAGCCCAACGATCCCCCAGCCTATGCGCTCCGCGCTGGTGGACACGGTCATCTCGCCAATAAATAAGCCGTATATCATTAAAGGTATGCCGAGGCTGAGCGCTACGGTCATATCACGGATCAAACGCTTGTAATACATTTGATCTGCACGGTCTTTTTCGTCCATGACCTGCTTATCGGACTTATCGTCCAGCGTTTGAGCTTTGTAGCCGATATTCTCGATTGCCTTAATAATCGGTACCGATGAGGCCACACCCGTTACAGAGACGGTTCGCTGGGCTAAGTTCATCTCAGCGCTTTCGACGCCCGGCACAGCCTGCAATGCTGTTTCAATCTTGCTAACGCAACTCGCGCAACTCGCCCCCTCGATCAATAATTGTTGACGGCCATTTGCCATGGTATATGGAGTGTCTTTAGTCTTAGCGTTATGGTCGTTCATACTGGTTTCTCTGCATATAGTCTTTCAATTAAGTCATAGCTTAATACTTAGAGCTGACTCTAGGTCAAGAGCTTTTTGTGAAAATACGGTATAAGTTTGATTTGGTGCCGTTAACCAAATTGGATGATTTTTTCTGGGATTTATCAGCAACTTAGTTTAGATTGCTCAACACCGCTAACAATTTAGTACCCCTTGATTCATGAAAGCTAGGCGTCTTTCTCAAAAAACTCATAAATGGCTCGGCCTTCTGGCGGGTTTACAACTGGTGATCTGGACAGTCAGTGGGTTTTATATGGTGGTAGTGGATATTGATATTATTCACGGCGATCACTTGGTGCAGCCAACCCCTTATCTGAGCAGCGACAGCATTAATCAGTTTTCAAAGAAGCTTGCCGAGTTATCCGAGTCGAATCCAGATGCCCAGACCATTGAGCTAAGATCAGTTGGGGGGCGAATGGCCGTAGAAGTGAGAATGCCGATAGAAAACCATTTATTCGATGCGATTAGCGGTGAACCAATAGCATCGATCGACGTAAAAGAAGCTAAAAGGCTGGCGCTGAACTATTACGCAGGCAGCGCTCAAATCAAAAAAACAACACTGATCGAAAGCGAGCCTCCTCGCGAGATTGGTGGTCGCGGCCTACCCTTATGGCGAGTTGATTTTGACGACGCATGGGGAAGCACTTTTTATATTTCGCCTTCAAGCGGTGCCCTGGCCACCCGGCGACACACATTATGGCGCGTATTTGACTTTCTCTGGATGCTGCACATCATGGACTACGATGAGCGTGAAGACGTCAATAATTTGTTATTGCGATTGGTTTCGTTGCTGGCATTTATGCTGGTCTTGAGCGGTGTTTGGTATCTCTATTTTCGATTAAACGTGAAGGCATGGTTTGCCAAGGAACGGTCATGACTCTGCGCACTCTACATAAATGGCTAAGCATCGTCATTGGCCTGCAGGTAGTCATCTGGGTCACCAGTGGCACGATAATTAGCCTGCTTGATCAGCAAATCGTTGGCGGTCGAGCGACCAAGCAAGCCTTGCCGGCAAATCAAGCATTGGGAAAAGCTATTGATCTGGTGCCTTTGCACACACTGATTAAGGGTGTTGACCAAGATATAGTTTCTGTGCGCATTGAGCGTGTTATTTCTAAGCTGGTTTACACAATCAAAACGACCACTCAAAGCTTATCTTATGACGCCGAGACAGGCGCAGTTTTTACGCTCAAGCTACAACAAGCTAAAGAAATTGCGATGCACAGTTACCGAGGGGCTGGTTTGCTGATCAGCAGTGAATATTTGCTTGATGGCTCGGAAGAAGTTCCAAACGCTGGCGCGGTATGGCGCTTGGCCTTTGATGACACAATCGCCACGCGTGTGTATCTCTCAGCGCATGATGGCTCTGTGTTGGCGCATCGAAACCGCTATTGGAAAGTGGTCGATTTTCTGCTGATGTTGCACTTTATGGATTACACGCGAGCACATCACTTCAATAACCCTCAGATCATTGTTATCGCTTTTTTGGCCCTATGGTTGACGATATCAGGGCTGTTGCTGGTCCAAACCAACTTCACCCGCCGAGATTTTACTTGGCGTGGGTTCACGCGATAACAATCACCCTGCTTCGCTATTTTCAACGAGCTCGGGTGATTGGGATTTCAGTCAGCGTCAGCGCTTATCTTAATTCTTCAAGCTAGAGCTTATTTTTGGACTGTGCGGCTTGGTTTGTAAGCTGCGACCTTCGTCAGATAGTGTAGCCATGGATTTTGGTGGCCAAATAGAAAATATTGACTAACTTCTGGATTGGTACTTGATCCAAGTCACTTCACACTGCACCACAGTTACCGATAATGAGAGAAATTCATTAAGACTAAGCGCCAAGCCGAGGGCTAGATATGACTGAAAATCGAGATGATCTAATTATCGACATGTTAGTGAACAACGAGATAGTGGAGATACGCCCAATTACCGGAGCAGATATTGAAATAGAAAAAAATTTGTTCGAAGTCTCACGTCGGAAGGTCTTTATCATGGCCTTTTACACCAAGCAACAGCGTCACCAGCGAGGACTGAGGATTCTTTTTGCGGCATTGATTATGAGAACAAAATTGCTTTTGTTGCAGTTGTAAAGAAGGCCGCAAATGATGCTCCAGTAATTGGTGTTGCTCGATACGGGACCGATGAACTCGAATATTGTGAAGCGGGTATTATTGTTGCCGATGAGTGGCAGAACACAGGGCTGGATACGCGTTTGATGAAAGCTTTGATCGAATTCGCTCGCCATCACCAAAAGGAACTGATTTATTCAATTCGACACGTTGACGATTCGCATATGCATACTCTCACCAGAGATTCGGGCATGACCGCGCAACGCGATCCAAAGGATGCAACATCTATGCGCTACGAATTGCTCTTGGCGTGATTCGTGTTGGGTCGGCTTAGTCACCTAATTACCTAGCTTTTAAGCGATCAAAGACCCGAAACAACAGCCTACAACTCACCCGCAATTGCTTAATCAAATTTAGCATCAAACAAACTAAGGTCTTGCCCCACATAACGTCCATCAATTTGTTAAAGGTGATTAATCGCTACATCTGAACTAGAATCTTGTACTCAATATAAATCGACCCCTGCGGAGCATTATGTTTGAACCAGTGTTAGAAGCGATAAACCAATTACAACTCGAGGCATCTAGCTATCCTTTATGCACGCAAACATGGATGAAACTTATGGCGATTTCGTTTCTGACCAGCGTCATTTTTGTTTACTCTAAGAGCGGTGCCCGTTGAATCTTATTGGCATTTTCTGTAAATCTTCTAGGCTTGATAGTCGGCAAGATGCTATTTCCTGAGTGGACTCGGGCAGAGATTGGCACGCACGTCCACCTGCTTGCATGGCCAGCAATATTGTGGATGATTTGGAAGCCGAGCAGTCGGCCTCGATTTTCGTTTAGCTGCGCAGGGCTGTTCAGTGCCGGTTACCTTGTTTGGCTCGTCTGGGCGAGTAGTCTTATGCTTATCTCTCTTATTCTGAACCTTAAGTTCTTTGCGAGCCTCGTGATTGGCTAAGCAGCCGCTGGCCTATTACTAAATAGGCATAGTTCAATTGGCTGCGCTCTGGTGCTCAACTTATAACTTAGCGCCCTGCTCCGGTTTGCAATATTCTAGATTGATGAAACACTCATGCGCTTTAGTTCGAAGCGCATGATAGGCTCATTCTATGAGGCAGTTAGCACTTGCTCCAGATATTTTATTGCTCGAGGGTCTTCAGATTGGCCCAACCAAAACAAAGCATTTTTCTTAACCCGTTTCTCGTCTGAGGTCTTAATCAGATTAAACAAGGCTGGCGTCGATAGCTCGGCCGGTAATTGCGACAAAGAAAATATCGGCTTATCCTTAATCGATCTAGGGTTTTCACCCTTCACTAAAGCTACAAGCACAGATACCGGGTTCTTATCCTCATTCTGGGATAGCCAAAATATGGCTTCCTTCTGAATGTCTCATCTTCGAAGGAATTTATTTACAGCCTATACAGAGCCATATATGACGTTACTATTTATCTCTAGAAAATAATATGGCGCTAATGATCAAGCGCTAATACAGTTTATCTCGATAGCTCTCTTCAAGGCTCTTTTCAACGTGGTTCTCTTGCTGTGAAAATTTTTGTGCAATGGACTTTATCATTAGCGATTTATCCCGATTCTGCCAGGTCTCAGGCTTCCATACGCCCGATCGAATCATCGCCTTGCCGCAGTGAAAGAAACATTCAGTCACGGTCACCTTGGTACATAGCAAGGCAGGCTTTCCTTTAGCGCTAAGCTGATCCAACAACTCGGGGTCGTTACTGAGTTTGGCGGTGCCCTTAACGCGTAAGGTCTCGCGCGTATTTAGAATAACAAAAATAATTCCAACATTTTGATTACGCAGAATATTCTCAAAACCCATGATCAATTTGTTGCCGGGTCGATCGGGTATCAGTAGATCGCCATCAGTTGAAAATTTTACGAAACCTGGCCCATCACCTTTAGGCAAAACATCTGCCAGACCGCGTTGATCAATGGTCGAGAGGAAAATCAGCGGTGACCTTTGAACAAATTCACACATTGAATCATCAAGAGATGGAACTATTTTTTGCACAACAGCATCGTTACGCGGCCTATAACGGCCCTTAATTGGGCTTCGTTTTCAATCTAGTATTGACTGCTCGTGGTCACGCCTCTAGGGAGTTTCAATTATTATCATGCTTACTTCACGCGCTCTAACATGGCGTTGAATTAATACGCCAATTTATACACATCACCAGGCCATCGTGCAGAGATCAAATGCTGATCTTCAACAATGAAGCCTTTGTTTGGCTTACTCGCACTGCCATAACTTGGAAGCATAGGGTCGGATAGAAAACCTTTTTCGCTAGCTAACTGTTCTGTCACTTCATCTTGAACTGTTTGAGGATAGGTTTGATAGTGCTGGCCCATTGACCTGCACGTTATTTTGATCGCTATCTACTCCTGAAAATTGTTCAGCCCTGTTACTTTATACCCACATAGCACCGATTTACCATCATCACGTTTAGTTCGTGACAAGGCCAGAATGCCGTGGCAGACACTTGATACTGGCGCCTTTCAGTCAAAGAAGTTTCGACATATATCAAAAACAGCCTGCTCTTCCAGGTAGGGCTTAATGCCAGGTGCATGACCACCAGGTAGCACCAGCGCATCGAACTCATCAGCGTTAATATCAACCCATGCGGTAGGGTTCTGAAAACGCTCATCAGCCGCCATCTGTTGATAAATTAGTTTGTTTTCAGGCTTTGCAACTAATGAATTTAAGTGTGCTGGCAGCCCTTTGTCAGTAAGATTGATTTGGTCGCATACAGCAGCTTCTCCATTTCCAGTTGCGAAAAAAACTTGATGGCCTGAATCAGTCAATACCTTCCAAGGAATACACGATTCCGTAGGATCAAATTCTGAGTTTGGCAAAATCATTAGCACTGAAGCCATAATATTCTTTCTATGTTTGGTCTAAGTCATTCAACGATGTCACTTAAGGAGCACTAGTAGTAGAGCATGGTCTTCTAGAATATGCCTTAACAAAGAATCGATAAGAGAAGTTTCAATTGGTGGGCAATGCACCAATCTAAATAACATCAGAACTGTGGCTGCTAGGGCCGCGAATCCATCATCAGATATGCTCGGGAATCAGCACAAATTTTCCAACGTGTTGTTTGGTGACAAATTCCTTTTGAGCTTCAACTATTGAAGAGAGTGGAAACGTTTTTGCTAAGCTCGGCTGAATCTCACCTTGTTCAATATATTTAACAAGATTAGGAAACACATCCTCATCCCATGCGGTTGTACCTATCAGCGTTGCATCCTTCAAATACATATCTCGCATGTCAAATTCAACCATAGGTCCTGCAATTGCACCGGAAGAAACCAGCCGACCGCCACGTTTTAATAATTTTATCATGGTGGAGAACGCGCTGCCTGCAACATTGTCGACCACCACATCTACCGACTCTTCACCTAACTCAGCCAACAAATCTGCAGATCGGTCTAGCAACGTATCAATACCAAGAGCAGACATCATCTGATGTTTACTCTCACTTGCAATCGCGATAATTCTTGCACCTCTTCGTTTGGCTAACTGCACCGTAGCAGACCCTACTCCGCCAGATGCGCCAGTAATCAGAACAGTCTCACCAGCCTTGAGATTTGCTCGGTGAAGCATGTTCTCAGATGTGCCATAAGCGCAGGGAATAGATCCAAGCTCTGCGTCGCTCCAATCGCATTTCAGAGGAAATACTTCACTGGCCTGTATCGACACGTATTGCGCAAACGCACCATCAAAGTCAGAGCCCATCCAAATATTATCTAATGAATCAAAACCGTGACTACGGATACATGGGCGAATTAGCACACGCGTACCAAGTAACGCCTTATCCACACCCTCAGCAACATCAACCACCAAGCCACAACAATCCGTCCCTTGGATAAAAGGAAATGGGGTCTGCTTGTTCCATCCGCCAGAACTCTCATCGCCGCTATCTCCTCCTACGATCCCGTCTACTTCCGAAGCTGCCTCGGTGGAACCCGTTACCGATGAAGAGTACCAACCAAGTCTGGTATTTATTTCGGTGTTATTTATACCCGCGGCCAACACTTTTACCAGGGCCTCACGCGGCTTGATCCTAGGCATGGCTACGTTGCGATAGATAAGTTTTTCATAGCCTCCATTGCCTATTGTGACTATCGCCTTCATCGAACTTTGATTCATGCTTGTTTGCTTCCGGTTGCTTTATGAAATAAGGATTATTAGGCAGCATGAACAGCCATTTAGCATATGTCAAATGAGCTGTTGCGTAAGTAACAATGCACGGTTTAGTAGCGACATCCGACGCGTATTTTCTAGGTAAATCCTCTGCCACATTGCGATTACTGTGGCAAAAACAAAAGACAAGAGCGAGCTCTCTTAAGTGCCGCTCGCTGTTGCGAGGCTCAAACATTGTCTCTCTGAAGCTAAAGGCCCACCTTTTGCTAACGAATATTCATTTTATGTAAATAAATTGTAATTATTGGCTGCTAAAAAAATTTTGCGCAGAGCCTAGGTATACTCAAAAACAATTAGTCTGTAGACTGCGCTGCCTTAATTCTTATACCCATTCGGACCCTGTTTTGATCTCCACAGCAAACATCACCATGCAATTCGGCGCTGAGCCATTATTTGAGAACATTTCGGCCAAATTTGACAAAGGTAATCGATACGGTTTGATCGGTGCTAATGGCTGTGGCAAATCGACTTTAATGAAAATAATGAGCGGCGAAATTGAGCCCAGCTCTGGTAATGTTTCGATTGTTCCAGGTAAGAAGCTAGGTACCTTGAGTCAGGACCAGTTCGCTTTTGAACAGTACAGCGTTATAGATGCTGTGATCATGGGTGACAAGGAGCTGTGGGCTGTTAAGGCTGAACGTGAGCGCATTTATAGCTTGCCTGAGATGTCTGACGCCGATGGCATGCGAGTGGGCGATCTTGAGGGTGAGTTTGCCGAGATGGATGGCTACACGGCTGAGAGCCGTGCCGGTGATATCTTGCTCAATGCGGGAATCGAAGAATCGTTACACTTTGGTTTAATGAGTGAAGTGGCTCCAGGCCGCAAACTACGCGTGTTACTCGCTCAAGCCTTGTTTGCAAACCCAGACATTTTGTTACTCGACGAGCCTACCAACAACCTGGATATAGACACCATTGGCTGGTTGACCACTGAGCTGAATAAGCGAACGTGCACGATGGTGATTATTTCGCATGATAGGCACTTTCTAAATACCGTTTGCACACACATGGCCGATATTGACTATGGTGAGCTGCGAATCTACCCTGGTAATTATGAGTATTTCCAAGCCGCAGCAGGCCTAATACGAGAGCAGTTACTGGCCGGTAATACTAGAAAGAGCGCTGAAATCGAAGAGCTACAAGACTTTGTTAACCGCTTTGGCGCGAATGCCTCTAAAGCTAAGCAAGCAAGTTCTCGTGCTAAAAAGCTGGACAAAATTAAGTTGGATGACGTTAAACGGTCGAGCAGAATGACACCGAAACTTAACTTCAAACAGCATAGAAAGCTACATCGTAATGCTGTGGTACTCGAAAACCTTTCGCATGGTTTTAATGGCGAGACATTGTTTACCAGTAATGACGTGATTTTCGATGCTGGGTCACGCTGGGCTGTGCTTGGCGATAATGGTATGGGAAAAACAACTTTTCTTCGTTGCCTAATCGAACAGCTTGCGCCAAATGGCGGTAGTTATAAATGGTCTGAAAACGCGGTTATCGGCTACTGCCCACAAGATAATACGCTAGACTTTGATAACGAAATGACGCTGTTTGACTGGATGATGCAGTGGCGTACGCCCAAGCATGATGATCTCAAGGTTCGTGGCTTGTTGGGTAACTTATTGTTTACTGAAGACGATTTCAACAAGAAGGCCAAGGTCTGTTCAGGTGGTGAGAAAAATCGCCTTTTGTTCGGTAAGCTAATGATGCAAGACACCAATGTTTTGATTCTAGATGAACCAACCAATCACATGGACATGGAAGCGATCGAGGCGTTAAATAACGCATTGAAAATGTATGAGGGCACCTTGATTTTTGTCAGCCATGACCGCGAGTTTGTTTCAACTCTAGCTAACCGAATACTGGAAATCAAAGACAAAAAGATGATTGTCTATGAAGGCACTTACGACGAATACCAAGCTAGCAAAGGGCGCGTTTGAGAGGTTAACTGAACGCGCTCTATAGAGCGCTATTGTTTGTCTTTGATATCCATTTGCTCTTTGCTAACTGTATTGCTTCGAATATGATCGAGTGATACACCTGAAATTCTTGAAAAAGAACTTTGCTTATAAGGTGTAGCGTTTATTGCAGCAAGTGTGCAAATAGAGCGCCCTATCGTCATGCAGTAAAGCATTTGACCATAAGCAATCAATAGGGGGAAAGTTATGAGTATAAATTCAATTGTCCGCGACTCCGCAAAATATGTGTATAACCAGATGCATTTCTCTGAAGCAATGGAAGTTTGCGCATATATGTAGGCCTACTCATGAATAAACAATTGAAAGATCAATACTAGACGGGGTGACTGCTAAAACAAAGCTTACTGAAAGCCAAACTTGCTTACACGGTCGGCTTTAGATGATTCCGTCCTAAACCGTTTTTATGTCCAATGCTTGTTAATCTGATAATGATCAACTTAGCCCCTGGCCAAGCTCGGCCATCCGATCTTTCGCATAATTGAAGATCTTGTAATCCAACTCATTCTCTTCTTTGAACTTGGCTACCTGTTCAGCTGTAAGAGCCTCCGATGAAGTTGCCTGATTGATCTGAGTGGTATTTGTGTTAGGTAGCTCGATATGAGGCTTACCAATCAATTTGCCTAGAATATCAAAGCTCTGTTGTAACTCATCAGCGATACCGACGAAAAAATATTGATCAATGCGATCTTTCCAATTGTTTTCATTAACATGCAGAATCCGCGCATAATAATTGTTAAATGGCATAATCGCAGTGGCCAAATCATGGTGCTTGGTCTTGCCTACTTTTAATTGATGTCGGTAAAGCGAGCAGCGCATTGTTAAAGGATCACGCAGAAACATGAATGCTCGATAGCGCTGGCGAGCCCTAAATCCGCGAAATATTTTGGGGTATCGCTGATAAATAAAATACCCTTTATGTCCGAAATGCCCGCTAATGCAGTTTTTTGTATTAACTTTAGTAAGGTCCACCGGCGGGTTATTCACAGCACCGCTCTCATCAAAATAGTCATCGTTGACATGAAACCAACGATCTAGAGCGTGCCGCACGCTAGTGCCACCACACTTTGGTAAATGGTGAAAAAAATAGACTGGGTATCTAAGCCTAAATCGAGCGTATAAGTGTCGCATCAGTCGTTGACTTACTCACTGTTGAAGTTAACTAGTTTTTGTCTTTGTGTTTTCACCTTCAATTCAAACACATCAGGTCTTGAATAGTGGCCCGAAGGGTCAAAGTTTTGCCTTTCCTTTCTTACTTCGTTTAGCTCTACGGTTGCAGTGACAACTGCCTCGGTTCCCACAATAGGTTCAATAAGCCAGCTACCATCAGGGGCCGCAATGCATGAACCGCCATTGCCTAAAAGTTCGTTGGCGTTTTGTTTTATCAATGCGTGATGAGGAACATTGCTTCCAATGTCTTGCTTACGCATCAATCCAGATACAGACAAAACATACATGCGATTTTCTCGTGCAATATGCCTTGTCAGATCAATGGTATTGCTAACATTTCCTGGCCACACAGCCACGTGTAGGTTCTCGCCTTGTGCGTATAACGCAGTGCGTGCAAGAGGCATCCAGTTTTCCCAGCAGTTTAGTCCTCCTACGGTAAACTCACCGAGTGAATGAACCTTTAGACCATTACCGTCACCAATGCTCCAGGCCAAACGTTCTTCGTATGTGGGCATCAACTTCCTGTGATTAGACTGAATGATTCCCATCTTGTCTATATAGAGCAAGCTGCAATAGATGCTATGGCCACCCCGATCCCCCGCTCTTTCGGCGCAACCCAAGTACACGGCGATCTTGTTTTTCTTAGCCAATGCACAAATGCTATTAAGGTCGCCCTGCTCAATGCTTACCGCTTCACTTAGATAGTGAGCAAATAGTTCTTTCTGCAAGGTGCTGTTAAATTTTGCCCCATCGGTCAGTTCGAGCCAAAAGGGATAACCGGGAAGCAATGTTTCGCCAAAACAGACGAGCTCTGATTGTTGTGCGCTGGCTTCCTCTATGGCATCTTCAATTTTTTTTATTGTGGCCGTTTTGTTTAACCATTTAGGCGCGATTTGAGCAATAGAAATACTGAGTGTCGCTTTCATGCTTTGTGTCTGTCCATTATGTTTGTTGCTCGCAGTCACGCGTGAACACTAATTAGATTTTTGGGGAAAGAGCTGGCGAAAAAAGTGCCCGGCAGATCACTCATCGATAAACTCTTGGGTTTGCTTGCAAGTCTTGCAGTGCCCACATTTACTGGCACTGCCATCTTCGGCATATTGTGGTTTGCGACAATACCAGCAGGCTGCTTGAACCGGTTGCGGAAGTTCATTCCAGATTTCCTTTTTTGTTTTGTTTGCCACTGGAAAGATATACTCCGGCACTGCCTCAACTTCCATGCAATAAAGGCTGTGAAATACAGCTTGAGCGCGCTGGATACGTTTCTGATAACTAATGTCGCCAGAATCAATGTCGGTTTTGGTTCGGCCAGTTGCGACCTGCCGGATATCCTTACGCGCCACACAAATATTACCGGCAACAAAGGCACACACATCCACATCAAATGGAAACCGATTTGCTTTGAGTGGCGCGAAACCGTTGGTGTTAAAAATACTACTGGTATAGGTGAATTCCCGCTCTGGATAATTCATTTTATAGAAACTGAAGATCTTGGTTACCGAGTCCATTTCCGCCTGAGCACGATTTTCTCGGTTCTGCAGGTAAATATGATGCACGATCAGCGGTCGCTGCTGAAATTCAGGATTGGTAAACAGTTGATGCAATACGCCGGCAGAATCGATGCCGCCGGAGAACATACAGAGAATTGCGTCGTCGTTCATGGAATGGTTTAAGATGAAGCTGAATTGTTTGTTTGTTTGAAATAACAGAGTAGCCGAGTCTTGTGGTGCAGTCTAGTTTGGCTTTTGACTGGCATGCTTGCGCAATTCACGCACGCTAATAGAGCTAGACATTCTGACATATGGGCACCAACCACCTTTTGGCTTGACTGCTTAAGAGGCTCAGCGCATGCTCGCGCCAATGAAGAAGCGATTCCATAAAGTTCACATCGAGATAAGCAATATTTGCAATTTGCAATGCAGCTTTTGCCCAGCGGTTATTCGAGATAATAAGATGATGGACATCGATTTGTTCCGAGATATTGTCGCGCAGGTTGCGCCAATCACAGAGCTAGTATGTTTTCATCTAATGGGCGACCCATTGGTGCATCCGCAGTTGGCCGAGATGATTGGTATTTGCGACGAATATGAGGCCAACATATTTTTAGTTACAAATGGTGTGCTACTTCGACCTGAAAAATACCAATTAATGTTGCATGAGCGTTTTTATCAAATAAATTTTTCTCTGCACAGCTTCTTCGATAACTTCCCCGACAAAGACCCGACCAATTACCTGGAACGAATATTTGGGTTTACTGAACGCGCGCTTCTCGAGAGGCCAGAACTCTATTTGAATTTCAGATTATGGAATCTCAATGATCCGCTGGGCAGCCAAACCCCCAACACACAGATGCTGCAGCGTATTTGCGAGCGTTTTGAGTTTGATGTACCCACTGAATTGGATGTTCGAAAGCGTAAGAGCATTAATATCAAGAACAGACTCTATCTGCATTTTGATACTGAATTTGTTTGGCCCAGCCTAGACCTGCCAGTGTTGGGCACCGCCGGTACATGTTATGGCTTGTCATCGCACTTCGGTGTATTGGTAGATGGCACCTTGGTGCCATGCTGCCTTGATAAAGAAGCGTCG